>JBMYTN010000023.1:0-64236 GCA_049604415.1 Rhodospirillaceae bacterium
TATGGCCTGCGGACTTCTGCTTGACCTTGTCACAAATGCACTCCGTCAGAATGAACCTATTTGATCGGACAGGGCTCTAGCAGCAAAATCATGACCCATGGAACCTTCGCATGGGCGGATCTGTCCGCCCTGACCTTGGAACGCGCCAAAGGCTTTTATGGCCCTTTGTTTGGCTGGTCCTATCAGCAGGTTACCCAGCTTGATGGCAGCCCCTATTGGCTGGCTTCAACGGACCGAGGGCCCGCCGCCGGGCTGTTTGACATGCCCGAGATGTTCCGCAAGCTCAAACTGCCGAGCTATTGGATGCCCTATTTCTGGGTCATGTCGGCAGATAAGGCCTGCGAGCAGGGGCGTCGCCTGGGCGGCAAAGTGGAAATGGGACCGCTCGGGGATCCCAAGACCGGCCGGATCGCCTTGATCCGCGATCCCTTGGGTGCGGGGTTCACCGCAGTAGAGGGGCCGCCGGAGATGTTTGGTGCCGGAGCGCCGGGGATTGGCCAACCGGTGTGGTGCGCGCTGCATGTGTCCGATGCCAGCGCCGTGCGCGGGTTTTATGAGACCCTGTTCGGTTGGCGCTTTCGGGCCGCCCCCTGGTCCGCCGGAGCCTATCGTACGGAAACCGCAGAGCGCAGGGAGGTCGTCGACCTGGTCGAGCTGAGCGATGCGGACCGGGGCCGCTATCAGTTTTGGGGGCTGCACTTTCGGGTTCAGAACGCCCAGCAGAGCCAGAGGCTCGCGACATCGCTGGGCGGATCTTTGGTCCATGCCGATCAGGTTGATGGGGACCCGCTGCTGTTGATGCAGGATCCGGACGGGGCCGCGTTTTTCCTGCGCGGTCATGATTAGATCGAACAGAGCTCTAACGTAGCCCGCCCTAACCTTATGGTTTGTCGTATTTTCGAACCGCCGAACCGGTACCCACTTCGGCTGAAAATACTCTAGCCCTTAATCCTCAATAAGCGGTTCGCCCTTGATCATGCGCATCAGGGTTTCCCGATCCTCTGGCGTGACGGTGCGCTCGGCATCAAACACCACATGGGTTTCCGGCGGGGCATTCGGGGTTAGTTCGATGAACCACAGGCCATCGACTGCATTGGGCAGCATGGAATAGCGCAGATCGATGATCCGGTTCGGATCGGTTTTGCTCAGGGCCAGATAGCCTCGGGAGAACCAGCGGAAGCGCTCAATATCCTCGGCCTGTTGGCTGTCGGCATCCAGCCAAGGCAGATCCCGCGTAAGATCCAGCGCGGCAATGCTGGTCCCGGGATAGACCTTGGGGTCGGTGAAGGGCAGCACCCGGACCGCATCGACATAATACGCATCGCCTTGGCGGTAGAGGGTCTTCCAAACCAACTGATTGCCAAAGCTGGGTTTGGCATCGATGACGAACTGCGTATGGCCGCGCTTCGCCGCCAGGTCCTGGCCCTCATCGGTGGCGGCCCAATGCTGGGTCAGCCCGAAGCCGAGATACAGCGCGGCCCAGACCCAGGCGAGGCGGGCAAACCACCCTGATCCTAAAGCGAGGCTCAGCACCACCAACAGCAACAGGGGGAGTGTGAAGATCGGATCGATGATCGAGATGATGCTCCAGGCGATCCGCGCATCGCTGAACGGCCAGAGCAGCATGGTGCCATAGGAGGTCGCGGCATCAAGCAGGCCATGGGTGGCATAGCCCAAGGTGCAATAGAGCACACCGGTCAGGAAGGGCAGGCCAAGCCAGCGGCCCAGGATCAGATGCAGCACCGTGGCGCAAAGAACGCCGCCTAAGGGGATGAACAGCAGGGAATGGGAGAACTGCCGGTGATATTCCAGATAGAGCAGGGGGTCGGCATCGGAGCGGATGAAGCTGTCCAGGTCCGGGGCCATGCCGCCGACCAAACCGAACAGGCCGCAGAGCAGCATTTTGCGCCGGTCTGACAGCGTGCGATTGGCGTGGACCGTCTTTTTGCGGCGCAAGGTCCCCATGGGCAGCATTGCGCCGACCAAACCTTGTGTCAGAGGATCCATTGCTGACCGACCTTGCTTTTGTCCCTGCTGGGCGACCCTACAGCCAAACAAGCAGGGTCGCAAAGGGGTTAAGGCCGGTCTGGAGGCCGCTTGGGTTAAGAAATCTGGCAGCCGGGGATCACGGGCAACAGGGCTTTGCCGGACTCGCCGAAGCTGGCTTCGGTTTTCGGCAGCAAGGCCATGTCGAGAATAACCTTGGCCCCGCTGATTTCGGAGCTGGCGATCATCTGTTCGCCCATCGGGCCGCTGGGCACCGTGTCATCCACATCGACGGTCAGGATGACATGCTGGCCGGGCTCCAGGCTTTCAAACTCGACCACGGCTTGGCGGTCGCCATCTTGTAGGGTCGGCAGCTTGGTTAAAAACTCGCTGCCATAGGCCACTTCCAAAGGTTGGTAGACATTGACCCCGGGGCCGCCGGATTGGGTGTCGAACAACAGGCCTGCTTTAGAGCCCTTCAGATCGATGGTGACTTTGAAATCGCTCATGGGGCATTCGGAACCATTGACCAGGATAAACCGGTCTTTCGGGGCGGCCTCGATAAAGGCGACCCGCAAGCTATCGGGTTGGGCCATGGCGGTGCCCGACAGCAGCAAGCCCGCAGAGAGGACCGCACCCAAGCTGCAGGCGGATCGTTTAGCCATCGACGGAAAAGGGGACCGGTTCGCCATGGGTTTCATCTCCTAAGGGCTTTACGACTGTGGGGTTGGCATGGGATACCCAGGCGCTCCGGATGTCCCGACCGTTGAAATCAGTTTTGTGGCACCGTTTGGACTACGGTCCCGGTGACGGCTTGGTTCAAAATCCAAGCCGGAAACACGCCAATTTGTTGCAGGATATTTTGCGGCCTGGGACCAGCCCGCTTTTGAGGGCCGGGTTGCCCCCCCGGATCGTTTGACTCTCTTGCGCTTTTTTTGAGGCCTCATCCTTTGCTCGCTATTGCCGCTGATAATCTGCTGTCCCCCATGACCCTGGCCTTCGTGCTGGGCGTCCTCGCCGCATTGGTGCGCTCCGATCTGCGTCTGCCGGAACAGATCTACGCCGTCTTTTCGCTCTATTTGCTGTTCGCCATCGGCTTGAAGGGCGGGGCCGCGCTGGCCGTTGCCGACCCCTGGGCGGTGTTGCCCGCCCTTGGTGTCACCTTGGTGCTGGGCACCATCACACCGCTGTGGAGCTATGGCATTTTGCGCCGGGTGGGTCGCTTTGCCCCGGTGGATGCGGCGGCGATTGCCGCCCATTATGGCAGCGTATCAGCGGTGACCTTTATTGCCGCAGGGGCGTTTCTGGAGGCCGATGGCCGCAGCGCGGAGGCGTTTATTCCGGCCCTGGTGGCGGTGTTGGAAGTGCCCGCCATCCTGATTGCCATCCTTGTCGGTCGCCAAGCCATGGCCAAGGCCGACAATGCCAGCGCCGATCAAACCCTGCCCGGTGCACCCGCAGGCACGACCTCCATGGGTGCCCTGATGCATGAGCTGCTGGCGGGCAAGGTGACCCTGATGCTGGCCGGGGGCTTGGTGATCGGTTTCCTAAGCGGTCCGGATGGGCTGGACCAGGTTGCCCCGCTGTTCATTGATCCGTTTAAAGGCGTGTTGACCCTGTTCCTGCTCGAACTTGGCCGCCTGGCCGGGCAAAGGCTGTCCGACCTACCCAAGGTCGGTGTCTTCCTGATCGCCTTTGGCATTTTGATGCCGATCCTGAACGGCACGGTCGGGGCCGGTTTGGGGCTGATTGCGGGTTTGAGCCCGGGGGGGGCCTTTTTGCTCGCGGTCCTGGCGGCCAGCGCCAGCTACATCGCCGCGCCTGCTGCGGTCCGGATGACCTTGCCGGAGGCCAATCCGGGCTATTATCTCACCGCGTCCTTGGCGATCACCTTCCCGTTTAATATCATCCTTGGACTGCCACTCTATTTGTCCATCACCGAGTTTTTGGCCTCCGTCCTAGGCTGATCCTGCAGGAGACGTCCCGATGCATTCCTTAAAGCTTGTGACCTTGGTGGCGGAATCCCTGTTGGAAAAGCGGCTGCTGGAGGAGATGCGCCAAGCAGGAGCCAGTGGCTACACCACCTCGCCCGCCCATGGCGAAGGGTCCCGGGACTTGCGCACCGGTTTGCTGGAGGAGGGCAATGTCCGCATCGAGGTCATTGTCACCGAAGAAGTTGCCGAGAAGATCATGGCGCGGATGGAAAGCGCCTATTTTCCCTATTACGCCGTGATTTGCTGGCTGACCGATGTGTCCGTGGTCCGGGCCGACAAATATGCCGGATCCCCCCGGGAGCGCCCCTGGCTGCGATAGCATATCGATTCAGTCTCGGCTTGTTGGCTTTCTTGGAGTCAAGTCTCCACAACATCAAGCTTACGGTGAGGGTGGTGAGGGCTGATCAGATTAGAGTCTCTCAGCTCGGCGGCATTCCCTTATTGTTGGGTTTATTATCCGATGGTGAGAACGCCGCGATAATCCGATCAAGCAATGAATAAAATATTTCAACGGCATAACCAGCTGTGAAGGCGAGGGCTAGTGGCGTTAATGACAGTGAGTATTGTGTTGTAACGCCCTCAGAAGATACGCCACTTCCTAGAAGCCAGCTAATAACAACTCCAGCTATTGTACCCACTGCAATTCTAACATAAACAGAGCTCACAACGCTCAACTTTAACTTATTGTTTTGGATGCTCACATGGACGCGTCTGAGCAAGAAAACGCAAGCTCCAAGGGCACCTGCAACAATTGGATACAGATAACTGTTTAACGTTTCAATAATTTGTCTGGCAAAGATTAATGCTCTTTGGGAATCGTCGATGGTTGTATCTTGTATTGGTTTTTCATCTCCTTGGAAAACAAGAATAGAAAGAAAAAAAGTTGCGTTTCTGACTGCTGAATTCAAACTTTCTAATAAAGCTTTGCAGTCATTAGGCCCTTCTTCAATTGTACCCCAGCATTTTAGATTGAGATCAGCATAAATCGTATCGGCATAATTTCCGGATTTGAGTTGATAAATGTTACTTGTCCCTTCAATGATTTGCTTTTCAAGATATCCAATGTAAGCTCCATACATTAGTAGTGAAAGTGTAACGGTAAGTAATAAATATCCAAGCATGGCCAATCGACCAATCTTAAATCTTATTCTATTACGAATTTCTTCTGCTGCTTCAGGGGTGTGGGGGCGCCTTCCTAATTCATACAATCTTGTAAAGTATATTCCTTGTGGGTCAGCGTTTTCATCCCCTAACTCAATTAAATCTGAGTATGCTTTCCAAAAACAAAGTTCTTTTTTCGCATCAAAATTTTCATCACTTTCAATTAGCATATCTCTGATGGAGTTAACTATGTCATTGTTTACACTTATTCCGCGATCAGAGAGGTAAAAAATCATTTCATGAGCAATATCTGCAGCTAGTTTGCACCGTTCTAACCTATTTTTCTTGAAGTCCTGATAATGTATCGTCACTATTCAATCTCCATGGTGATGAAGCAATCTTGCGAGACGCATTTACAGGCAGGAATGGTACGGCTTAGGCAGGGAATATAATCACCATCAACGAGAACTCTTAACTCTGCTCTTCCGGTCCCTAGGTATTCAGTGACCGAATCTCCTCTCCAATCAAAAAATAGGTCTGTGGAGATTGGATATGAGCCGAGAACTTTGCCATTTAATTCAACCTTAGCCGCGTTATTATTTATGGATCCAGCTGGCAATTCGAATTTGTGGGGCTTTCCAGCAGTATTGTATCCACGAATTTCTATTATGACGTTATTAGTAATAGCTGCTTTGTAGGTAAAATCTGGATTACCTTGTAGTCTAATCCAAATATAGAGTGGAGATGAGCGGGAGATTTTGGGCTTACCATCAACAACATAACCCATTAATGGGCAATCAGATTTCTTAGGTGGAATTGCCAACTCAGTTAAAATAATTGGGTTCGCCCATCGTTGGTTTTTGAAATCATTAACTCTGGGTGCGTCCTGATGGCAGTGATTCACTTGTGCGCTCATACTTGGCGACACCAAAAATGTCAGCGAAAGAACTGTTGTTAAAACCAGAATGCGAATCATTTTGATGGAGTCCCCATTTTTAAGAATAATCTGGCTACAAAGTTCAATAATACAATTTCAAGTTATTTTTGCAAATTCGAAGAAATTTTCTTCAAAAAAACGTATAAGTTTAATTGCTCAAAACAAATTTCCTGCGAATTTCATTCATGTAATTGTTTTTATTGAACTCTGAATGGATCAATCAAAAATTAGGAAAAAACAAAATTAAAATAAAAACAAGAAAAAATGGCTGCCGATTCAGGATCTGACTCTGATTGAGGGCGAGTCCCGTTCCTCCCCCTTTTGTGACGCTAGGCTAGCTGAAATTATAAGATCTCGTTTAATCGGACGATGGGGGAGTAGTGTGCGCAGTGCCGAGGCCATGGATGGTGCCATCCGGATGGAAGGCATGGAAGGCAAAGGCGAAGGTGGTGACAAAGGGCACCGGTTTTGCCCCGGCCCCAAACACCTCGACAAAGCCAACATCGCGTCCCTCGGCGATCAGGGGGTTATCCAGCGCTGAGGCCATGCCTTCCTGCCAGACCAGCCGCAGGTCTCCGCTGGTGATTTCTCCAGCTTCGCGCAGGGTTTCCAGCGGCCAGGCCTCCTCGCCGACCGCGACCACATAGGCCAGCGGTTCAATGCCCTCGACCATATCGCCGCGATAGAGGAAGGGCCGGGCGCTGGTGTCGTAGAACGGATAGGGGTTGATGCCATAGCGCCGCGCCGTTGGGTCGGTGGGCACCAGGACTTGGCCCTCGGGATGGGCTGCGGCGAATTGGCCATAGGGCAGGATGGGCGCAGAGAGCAGGGTCAGTTTGGTTCCGGCATGCGCCCCGATGATCCCGACACCGGTGAACTGCTGCCACCAGCTTTCGGTCTGGCGATCATACATAATCATGTCGGATTTGCGCAGCTTGCCGGAAACGCCGAATTCCAAAACTTGCCCATCAACGGTCCGGTCAAAGGCAATGGCGGTGTTGCAGAGCGGGCAATAGGTCACTGCAACCGGTCGGCCCTCAATCACATCATTGGCGATCTCATGCCAAGTCAGGACCCGCAGCGGATAGGCTTTGGCCGTCGAACCAACCCGCAGCACAACCACCGGCTCATCGGCCTTTAGATTATCAATGGTGCTGACGGGTTTGAATTTGGGGTCATCGATGGAGGGGATGCCGTCCTTGGGCGGCCCGCCCGACAGGATGGTGCCGAACTCAACGGTCGATTTGCTGAAGTCGGTTTGCGGCCATTCCCGCACCCAACCCGAAGGCGGCTCGGTGGCATGGCTGGGGGCCAGTGTGAACCAGGCCAATCCGACAAGGATCGCTAAGCTGCGAAACAGGTGCATCGATTGCCTCCACCGTTTGGTGTTTTCCTTTCCTATCAACCTGTACCTAGACATTGACAGACGCAAAGGAAACGGCGGCATCTCCCGCAGACGTGAACGCACAGAAAAGGGGGCGGGAATAGCTCCCGCCCCCCATTCCAGGTGTTGTGCACGGCCTCAGCTCTGGAGGTCGAAGCGGTCCGCGTTCATCACCTTGGTCCAGGCGGCGACAAAGTCGTGAACAAACTTTTCGCCGTTATCGTCCTGGGCGTAGACTTCTGCATAAGCCCGCAGAATGGAGTTGGAGCCGAAGACCAGATCGGCCCGGGTGGCGGTCCATTTCACCGCACCGGTCTTGCGGTCGCGCAGCTCATAGCTGCCGTCCTTGTCGACCGGATGCCAGCTATAGGCCATGTCGGTCAGACCGACGAAAAAGTCCGTCGTCAGCTGCCCGACCCGTTCGGTGAAGACCCCATGGCTGGACCCGCCATGGTTGACGCCAAGGCCCCGCAGGCCGCCCACCAGCACGGTCATTTCCGCAGCGGTCAGACCCAGCAATTGGGCTCGGTCGAGCATCATCTCTTCCGGCGACACCGCATAGGCGGTCTTTTGCCAATTGCGGAAGCCATCGGTCAGCGGTTCCAGAACCGCAAAGGAGTCCGCATCGGTCTGTTCGTCGCTGGCATCCCCGCGCCCCGGGGTGAAGGGCACCGCAACGCTGTGACCAGCGGCTTGGATCGCCTGTTCCAGACCAACCACGCCGCCCAACACGATGACGTCGGCCACGGAGGCTCCGGTCTCAGCGGCAATGGGCTCCAGGGCGGCCAGCACCTTGGCCAGACGCTCCGGCTCATTGCCTGCCCAGTCCTTTTGCGGAGCCAGACGGATCCGGGCGCCATTGGCCCCACCGCGCTTGTCGGATCCTCGGAAGGTCCGGGCGCTGTCCCAGGCAGTGGCGATCAGTTCCGCCCCGCTGAGACCGCTGGCGGCGATCTTGGCTTTGACCGCAGCAACATCATAGCCAGTGTTGCCAGCCGGGATCGGGTCTTGCCAGATCAGATCCTCGTCGGGCACATCCGGGCCGATATAGTTGGCGCGCGGACCCATATCGCGGTGGGTTAGCTTGAACCACGCCCGACCGAAGGTTTCAGCGAAATAGGCCGGGTCAGCGATGAACTTTTGGCAGATTTCGTTGTAGATCGGATCCACCCGCATCGCCATATCCGCATCGGTCATGATCGGGTTGCGGCGCACAGACGGATCCGTCGGATCCACTGGCTTGGCCTCGTCGGGCATATTGGTTGGTTCCCACTGCCAAGCCCCTGCCGGAGACTTTGCCAGCTCCCACTCATAGCCGAACAGATAGTCGAAATAGCCCATATCCCATTGAGTCGGGTTCTTGGTCCAAGCGCCTTCAATGCCGGAGGTGAAGGCGTCGGTGGCTTTGCCATTCTGGCCCGGATTGGTCCAGCCCAGACCTTGCTCTTCAATGGCAGCGGCTTCCGGTTCGACACCGATCTGGTCCCCGGTGCCCCGGCCATGGGCCTTGCCGACGGTGTGGCCACCGCAGGTCAGCGCAGCGGTTTCTTCGTCATTCATGGCCATGCGGCCAAAGGTTTCGCGGATATGCGCTGCGGTGCGTGCCGGGTCCGGATTGCCGTTGACCCCTTCCGGGTTCACATAGATCAGCCCCATATGCGTTGCCGCCAGGGGGTTCTCCAGGGTTTGGGCTTCATCCAGATTGTCATAGCGGTTTTCTGACGGGGCCAGCCACTCTTGCTCGGCACCCCAATAGACATCGGTTTCCGGACCCCAAATGTCTTCGCGGCCATAGCCAAAGCCGAAGGTCTTCAGACCCATGGACTCATAGGCTTCCGTGCCCGCCAGGATGATCAGATCGGCCCAGGACAGCGCATTGCCATATTTCTTTTTGATCGGCCACAGCAGGCGGCGGGCCTTGTCCAGGCTGGCATTGTCCGGCCAGGAATTCAGCGGGGCAAAGCGGATATTGCCCGCACCGGCACCCCCACGCCCATCCTGGATCCGATAGGAGCCCGCAGAGTGCCAAGCCAGGCGGATCATCAGGCCGCCATAATGACCCCAGTCCGCAGGCCACCAGTCTTGGCTTTCCTTCAACAGGGCGTGCAGATCCGCCTTCACCGCAGCATAGTCGAGGCCCTTCACGGCTTCCCGATAGCTAAAGTCCGGATCCATCGGATTGGTCCGGGCCCCTTGCTGATGCAAGATGTCCAAGTTCAAGGTTTTCGGCCACCATTTGGTCACCGGTTTGCTCATCGCAGTATTGCCACCATGGGCGACGGGACACCCGCCGACACCACCCATACCGTTTCCGTCCATGCCTACCTCCATTAGATTTCTGGACCCCGACAAGCGCTCGAGGCCGTGTCCTGTATCTAACGTCTGGGTTCAATGATTCCCAATTGATTCTCCCAAGAATATTCATTGGGAAAATAGATCAATGGGGTCTTTTTGAGTTTTTTTGATCTGAGGGAATACCCTTAGGCCGTGGCCAAATCTGTTATGCGAGTGCTGTGGCGGTGGTTTTCTCGGCCAATTTGCCCGAACAAATGTGGGCCCCCGACCGGGGCGGGCCTCGGGGGTGCCCGGGTCTTCCGGCGCATTTTAGGTTTTTGGCTTTTTTAAGTTGTGCGCTCGGCCATTCAGAGCAAGTTTAGAGCACTCAATTGGGTCCGGTTCGGCGGTTCGAACATGCGACAACGCGAAAGGTTAGGGCTACTTCCAGGAGACCATTGTCGCGGAAATGGTTCTAAACCAGCAATACAGGGTGCCGGAGACGGTTGGCAGGAACGCCCATGCGCAAGTGTTTTCACCTCCATATGATGAAAACCGGCGGTACCACCGTGACCGCAGCCATTATCGAAGGTGCAACAGGCCTGCCTTATGAGCAGGTAATGGAGCGGGTCGGCCAGGAAGACGAAGCGCGTTTGATCGCCTCAGGTGGTGTGCTTGATGTCACGCATGAGGGCGGGACCTTGATTTTATCGCCTTATTCCAACGGGGATTTATCGGAACCGTTTGATTTCGCCTTTGTGCACACCCGCATGGATTTGCTGCGTGGATGGGATAAGACCTCCGCTATTGTTTTTACCATTTTACGAGATCCGGTAGAGCGGATCCTATCCCTGTGGCGCTATACGCAAACCGCTCAAAAGGTGGCACAACAAGATCCAAATGCGAAAATGCCCAACCAGTTTGGCATGCGCGAGAGGATGTCCGCCTTTGATCCGGATCCCGTTCAATTTTTTCGGAACCTGCCGCTGCATGATGCGTTGCATCAGCTTTATGTCTTCTCGCCAACCTTCAATGTGGTGGAAGCGATGCAAAACCTGCGCAAATGCAGCGCTGTGCTGTGCACGGAAACCTTGAAAGAAGATCTGCCGCAATTGTTGGCCCATTTGGAGATCGGGCGGGTCGAAACAGCTTTGAAAAATGTCTCAGAAGAACGACCGCCCTATACCCAAGCCCAGAGAGACGACTTGGCTATGCTGCTTGCGCCGGAATATCGGCTCTATGATTACGTCCATCAGTGTCGGGATGGTATTTTTCTCCGGTAAGCTCAACGGTCGGGTAACCGTGGTGATCAAGTGTGTTTTGGCATCCATGTACGCCTTGTTTTGTGATCGCATTAGTCGGGATTCCATTTGGGTAGGATACCCCTTCACATGGTCGGCATGGAAAAATCCGCGCCAGCCCAGACGCCGGTGGGCCACAGTGGTGAAACAGCGCAATACATCCAAGTCCATATCCTGAATATAAATTCGAATATCGAATGCAGCCTATGAAATCATTTCAATTTGCGCATGAAGTTCTTTGCGGTAACAGGGCCAGTCCAAGAATACCCCGGGAGACCGAAGGAGACTGTGAGATGCGTGCGATCACCTATGACCGCTTCGGGACCGCTTCGGAGGTCCTAACCCTGGAAGAGTTGCCGACCCCGAGCCCCCAAGCGGGCGAGGTTTTGGTTCGGTTGCACAGCTCGGGCGTCAATCCCTCTGACATTCGTGCCCGGGCCGGGGGGCGTCCAGGGGTTACCGAGCCGCCCTTTCCGAAGATCATTCCCCATAGCGACGGGGCTGGGGTGATCGAGGCGGTCGGGGAGGGTGTAGCCAAGGAACGCCTTGGTGAGCGGGTTTGGATTTGGAATGGCCAATGGCGGCGCGCTTTCGGCACAGCGGCGGAGTATATCGCGCTGGCGTCAGAGCAAGCGGTCCGATTGCCCGACGGGGTCTCCTTTGCAGCCGGAGCCGTGCTTGGCATCCCAGGTTTGACCGCCTGTCATGCGGTCCTTGGTGGGGGGCCGGTGCAGGGTCAGACCATCCTGGTCAGTGGTGGGGCGGGCACGGTCGGGCGCTTGGCGGTCCAGGTCGCCAAGGCCTCTGGTGCCAGGGTCTTGGCCACCACGCGCGGTGCGGATGGCCTGCAGGCCGCTCGACAGGCCGGGGCCGATCATGTGTTTGACTATTCCGAGGCTGATCTGGCCGACCAGATCCTTGAAGCGACCCATGGGGACCCGGTGGACCGGATTGTTGAGGTTGAGTTCGGTCGCAATGTGGTGACCAACGCTGCCATCATTGCCGAAGGTGGCACCATTGCCAGTTTTGGTTCAGCCCAGGATATGACCCCGACCCTGCCGTTCTACCCGCTGATGTTTAAGGCCGTGACCCTTGAGCTGGTCTTGGTCTACCTGCTTGCCGGGGCCAAACGCCAAGCGGCGCTTACCAATCTCACCGATTTGCTGGACCGCGATGCCTTGTCGTTTCGCATTGACCGGACCATGGACCTCGCGGCCTGCGCGGAGGCCCATGACCTGATCGCCTCCGGGGCCAGAACCGGATCGGTGATCCTGACCCTTTAGGCCCCTGGCCCCGTTCTTGGCTCACCCCTTGGCTCACCCTTTGGCTTACCCCATGGTTGGCATGGAAAAATCCGCGCCACCCCGGATGCCGGTGGGCCAGCGGGTGGTGATGGTTTTCAGCTTGGTATAGAACCGCACCCCTTCCGGGCCATGCATATGGTGATCGCCAAACAGCGAGGCTTTCCAGCCACCAAAGGAGTGGAAAGCCATGGGCACCGGGATCGGCACATTGATCCCGACCATGCCGACCTGGATCCGATGGGCGAAGTCCCTGGCGGCGTCGCCATCCCGGGTGAAGATGGCGGTGCCATTGCCATATTCATGGTCATTGATCCATTGCGCCGCTTCGGTATAGCTGGCCGCCCGTGCTACGGAGAGCACCGGGCCGAAAATCTCCTCGCGATAAATCGACATGTCGGTGGTCACCCGATCAAACAGGCTGGGGCCGACAAAATAGCCCTCCTCATAGCCCTGCAGGTTCAGGCCTCGGCCATCGACCACCAGATCCGCACCCTCCTGCACACCGGCATCGATATAGCCCAGCACCTTGTCCCGATGTTGGGCGGTAACCAGGGGACCCATTTCGGACTCCGGATCCACACCGGGGCCGACTTTGAGGGATCGGATCCGGGGTTCCAGCTTTTCGATCAGGGCATCGGCGGTGGCCTCCCCAACCGGCACCGCAACCGAGATCGCCATGCAGCGCTCCCCCGCCGAGCCATAGGCGGCCCCCATCAGGGCGTCGGCGGCCTGGTCCAGATCCGCATCGGGCATGACGATCATATGGTTCTTGGCTCCGCCCAAGGCTTGGCAGCGTTTGCCATGGGCTGTGGCGGTCCGATAAATCGACTGGGCGATCGGGGTCGAGCCAACAAAACTGATCGCCGCCACATCCGGATGGGTCAGCAGCGCTTCAACGGCATCCTTGTCGCCCTGGACCACATTGAACACGCCGTCGGGCAGGCCGGCCTCTTGCAGCCACGCCGCCAGCAACAGGGCGGCAGACGGGTCCCGTTCGGAAGGCTTGAGGATAAAGCTATTGCCGCAGGCCAGGGCGACCGGGAACATCCACATCGGCACCATGGCCGGGAAGTTAAACGGGGTGATCCCAGCAACCACGCCCAAGGGCTGGCGCAGGGCATGGCTGTCAATGCCAACCCCGACGCTTTCGGTCATTTCCGATTTCAGCAGCTGCGGGGCGGCGGTGGCGAATTCCACCACTTCCATGCCGCGCTGGACCTCACCCTTGGCGTCGGACAGTACCTTGCCATGCTCCGCCGTGATCACCGCAGCCAGCGCATCCATCCGCTCTTCGAGAAGGCGCAAGAAGCGATTGAGGATCCGGCCCCGCTGCAGTGGTGTGGTGTCGGCCCAGCCCGGGGCTGCGGCCTTGGCCACCGCGACCGCGTCCTTGACGTCCTCGGGGGAGGCTAAGGAAACCGCCCCGCTTTGCTCGCCCGTGGCCGGGTTGAAGCACGGCGCGCTGTTCGCTGAGCGGCCGGGAGTGACTTTGCCATTGATGAAATGGTGGATGGCGTGGACCATGGGACGTCCTCTTGTTGCTTTTGGTCGGGGGCAGTCCCTCACCTATTCATCGCTGTCAGGGAATGCTATGGCCAGCCCAGAGATTTTTGCTGCGAGGATCCCCGGATGTCAGACGGTTCCCAGTCAGAGCCCGCACCGCCAAAGCCGGTGACCTTTTTGCAATTCCGCCAGGCCTGCAGCGCCGGGTTCCGCCAACTCCATGCCTCAAAGACCTGTCTGGTGCGGATCCGGTCCGGCAGCAAACGGGTGCGGCCCGTCTCCGGGCCTGAGGCCTTCGTTACCGAAGGTGACTTCATCTATTTTCGGGCGGGCGAGATCCTGACCGTGGAAAACTTTATCGGCGCGGAGGGGCTCTATTTTTCCGAGGGCTTTATTCTTGAGGATGCGGTTGTTGAGGACTTCCTTGCCGCCCACCCAAATCCACCGGGCACCAGCGACGCGCGGGCTGGAACGATGGCCCCGGGATTTGTCGAGGCATTTGACCATGTGGTCCAGAGCCTGGACGACCCGGCGTTGCCCGACCGGTTTCTGACCTACCGGACCCATGAATTGCTGCTCTGGCTGCAGCGGGCAGGGGTGGCGCATCACCTGCACAGCAGTGACAGCTTAAAAAGCCGCCTGCGCAAGCTGTTTGAGCAGGATGTCACCCGGGCTTGGCGCGCGCCCGAGGCCGCCCGAGAGCTGGGCATGAGCGAAGCCACATTGCGTCGGACCTTAAGCAAAGAGGACAGCGGCTTTTCTGAGCTGTTGAAGGATGTCCGGCTGTCTTTTGCCCTGGTGTTGATCCAGACCACCCAGATGGGCTTGGCCGAGATCGCCTATGCCTGCGGTTTCAGCTCGCAATCTCGCCTCAGCGAGGCCTTCAAATCCAGATTTGACGTGCCGCCGGGCAAGCTGCGCGCCTCCAAGGTCGAACTTGAGCGAATAGCGTAAAACTTTGCGCGTTTGCAGAAAGGAGGCGACGCCGGAAATCGGCACAGTGGGATCGTCCTAACGGTGGAGAGAGGAGATCCCCATGAAAAGAATGATCGTCATTGGCAGCGCCTTGGCGGCTCTGTTGGCTCATCCGGCTTTGGCCGATGACAACTTCAAGCTGACCAGCCCTGATATCATGGAAGGCCGTCCCTTGGCCGAGACCTTCGTGCTCAATGGTTTTGGCTGCGGTGGGGACAATCTGTCTCCGGCATTGGAATGGCATCATGTGCCCGAGGGCACCAAAAGCTTTGTCGTCACCGCCTATGACCCGGACGCGCCGACGGGATCCGGCTGGTGGCATTGGGTCGCCTTTGACATTCCCGCCGATGTCACGGCCTTGCCGCGCGGTGCAGGCTCCCAAGACGGCAGCATGCCAGACGGAGCGATCCAAAGCCGGACCGATTTTGGCCGACCGGGATTTGGTGGAGCCTGCCCGCCGCCCGGCGAAGTGCATCGCTATCGGTTCACGGTCCATGCCCTGGCGGTCGAAAGCCTTGGTCTCAAGGCGGAAGACAGCGCTGCCCTGGTCGGGTTCATGACCAAGGCCAATGTGCTCGCCACCGCTGACATCACGGCGGTCTATACGCGATAGCTCGGCCTATTGAGGCCCATAGCGGTCCCGGGCCCATTGGACCACCTCGAGCGTTTCTTCCGCCGCGATAACCTCGGCATAGGCGGGGATGGCGAAGCAGCGCTCGAGCCAGGGTCCCAAGCTTGGCCAGCGTTCAGGGTCAACGTTGAAACCGGCAATGCCTGCACCCCGGAACCAGGTGGACAGGGCCAGATCGGCGAGGGTGAAGGTTTCGCCCAGCGCGAAGGGCTTGGTGCCGATGATCTCGGCAACCTGATCCAGCAGGGGTGGGGCCAAATTGGTCATGGCATGGGCGACCCGGTCCTCTTTGCCCTGACCCTTTTTGAAATAATAGGCCACAACAATGCGCTGGCCGATCATTTGCCCGCCCAGCACCAGGCCAAGCTCCGCATCGGCCCAGGCCTGAATCTTTAGGGCTTGGTCGCGCAGGGCCGGATCGGTGGGTAGCAGGGCGGGGTCCGGGACCTGCTGTTCCGCCCAATCGAGGATGGCGGCACTTTCCGGGAGCGGCGCGTGATCGCCCCCGGGCAGCAGCACCGGCACTGTCCCTGCCGGGTTTAGTTCGGCAATCCGGTCACGCTCCAGCCAGGGCATCAGCGGATCATTATCATAGGCGATGCCCTTTAGGGTGAAGGCAACCCGCACCTTGCGGACAAAGGGCGAGGTCGGAAAACCAACCAGAGTAACTGCAGTGGACATGGGTCTTGTTCCTACGAAGCCGTGAGGAGGACGTCCTCCCGGCTGAGAAGCGGCCGACTGGCCGCCGCGCCCCATGGCGCGAAAAGCCTCCGTGGCGTTTGAACGGTTTAAAAAACTACCCTTTTTTCACATCCGAAGCGAAGCGGGCGGCGTTTTCCGCCAGGAACTCGGATTCATCCGCATCGCCCCAGAAGGCCGGTTGGGCCTTGGGGATGGTCAGCGCTTTCTGCACCGCCGGGCGCGCATCGATCCGGTCAAACCAAGCCTGCAGATTGGGCAAACCGTCGACCGAGGTTTTGGCCCAAACATAGGCCCGCGCCCAAGGATAGGTCGCCATGTCGGCGATGCTGTATTGATCGGCTGCCAACCACTCTCGGCCCTCCAGGCGGGTGTCGAGCACTTCGAGCAGACGCCGGGTTTCCTGGACATAGCGGTTGATCGAGAACGGTTCCTCATGGCCATTGGGGGCGGCGATGCGCTGGAAATACATCGCTTGGCCCATCATCGGACCGATGCCGCCCATTTGGAACATCAGCCATTGCAGGGTCTCAGACCGCCCTTTGGGGTCCTCGGGCAGGAACTGGTTATATTTTTCCGCCAGATACCAAAGGATGGCCCCGGACTCGAACACGGCGAAGTCACCATTGGACCGGTCGACGATGGTTGGGATCCGGCCATTGGGGTTCAGCTTCACATAGTCCGGTGCCTTCTGCTCCTTCTTGGCGAAGTCGATGGCGGTCAGGTCATAGGCCACACCCGCCTCTTCCAAAAAGATCACCGGCTTGTAGCCATTCATGGTGGCGGCGGTATAGAGGTGGATGTCAGGCTGCGTCACGGGTGCTCTCCTGGGCAATGCGGGTCATTTGGGCGGCAAACCGCTCCAGATCTTCGGCGATGGTCGGGTTTTTCATCACGTCAAAGGCGGCAAAGGTCGGCAGGGCGTCCATGCCGAAGAACTTGGCGTTCAGATGCACCGGGCGCAGCAGGTCATCGACACTGGCCCCTTGGAAGAAGGGCTCGGTTGGGTCGTTGAAGGCCTCGCCGGGCGCGTTGAAGGTCACGGACAGCATGTAGCGTTTGCCGGTCAGGGTCCCACCCATGCCGTAATTGGCTTTTGGAGCTTCTGCGGTGCGGCCATCCCCGGCGCAGAGCCGTCCATCCATGCCAGCGGTGTAAACCTCGTCCATATATTTTTTGAACGACCAGGACACGCTCATCCAATTGACCGGGAACTGCATCAGGATCACATCGGCCCAGCGGTGGTTTTCCACTTCTTGGTCGACCTCATAACCCTCGGCGATGACGGTTTGGCGAATGTCATGGCCGTGCTCGGCCAGGATCTCGCGGGCTTTGTCGGCAAAGGTGGCATTCAAGGTGCCCTTGGCAAAGGGATAGGGCTGGGCCCCGTTCAGAATGAAAAATTTGCTCATTTCAGGTCCTTGTGGCTGTGCAGAAACCCGGTTGGGCTTGACTTGATCCGTGGATGCCGGGAAGGTGCGATTGCAGAAAACAAAAAGCAACCAGTATCCTTTTTGTAACCTAGGGCCTTATTAGATCGAACAGGGCTCTAGGTTTCCTATGCAGGGTCAGTCGGTCGCGGGACCTAAAGCGGATAAGAGACGGATGATCACTTTACGGACATTGGCGGAACGCCTCGCGCGTGGACGCAGCCTGAAGCGGACCATCCAGGTCGGTTCGGTTCGGGTGCCGGTGATCGTCACCCCCGATGCGCAGTTGAAATATCTGAAAACAGGGCCGGGGGCCTTTGATGCCGATCTGATCGCCTTGGCCCAAAGCTGTTTGGAGCCGGAGGATATCGTCTGGGACATCGGGGCCAATGTCGGCGTGTTTGCTTTGGCCGCATCGGTCACAGCCAAATCGGTCTTGGCGGTGGAGGCCGATATTTGGCTGGCGGGTTTGATCCGGCGTTCGCTCGCTTTGCCGGACAATGCCGGACGCGCCATATCCGTGCTTCCCGTGGCGCTGGATGCCCAAGATGGGGTGGCCGCCTTTTACATTGCCCAGCGCGGTCGGGCCTCCAATGCCCTGGCTTCCGCAGGCGGGCGCACACAAATGGGTGGGGTGCGCGAGGTTGTCCTGACCCCGACCTTAACCCTGGACACCCTGCTGAAAACCTTTCCGCCGCCCAGCGTGATCAAAATGGATGTGGAGGGGGCGGAGAAGGCGGTTCTGGACGGCGGCACTACCTTGCTGCGCGACCACGATCCGCTGCTCTATATCGAGATCGGCAAGGAGTTGAATGAGGCGGTGGCGTCTTTGCTGCTTGGCATGGGCTATGCCCTGTTTGATGAGGCTGGCACAGCGATTTCCATCTCGGCCATGCGCGGTGCGAATTACTTTTTCGCCAAACCGACCCAGACCCACCGGCTGGACCAGTGGCGCAAGCAACAGGGCCGGGCATGAGGGGGCGATGTGCGACGGTCCGATATGGGCTGCTCGGATCTCTGAACAGGGTTCCGTTTCTGAGTTCACGGCCTAAAGAGGAGATATGACCCATGCGGGCACATGTTGTTGAGGATGGCGCTGGGCGTCGCCAAGCGGTCGAGGCCTGCCTGGAGCCTTGCGTCATTGAACGCGGCATGCGGATCATTGGCGGCAAATGGACCGGCTCGATCCTCTGGCATTTGAAGGACGGCCCGGTGCGCTTTAACGATCTGGCGCGGATGATTGGCGGGGCGAGCAAAAAGATGATCACCGAGCGCCTGCGCCAGTTGGAGGATCGAGGCTTGGTCAGTCGAGAGGTATTGGAGACCTCTCCGGTTTCGGTGCAATACCGGATCACGCCCTTTGGCGAGACCGCATTGGGCGTGTTGGATGCCTTGCGGCAGTGGAGCGAAGCCCTGCCACCGGGTACCGGGGAGGATCCGGCAACAAATAGCGGTAAGGTCTAATCTGATCGGGTGAAAATCGCTTTGTCGTTTTGTTGCAGCGGTGGATCTCGGTTGCATAAGGCGGTGTGGTCCGTCACCCTCTGGTCAGGCTTTTTTTGGACGCGATTGGAGGGCGACCATGACCAAACCCGCTTACGGCTTTTTGGGCCCGCAGCCTTATATGAAGAACGCGATTGAGGACATGGAGCAGCGCATCCAGGTCGAGGTCATTGACGCCAAGACTTGGAATGATGACGAGATCGAAGCCATTGCTGCGGATTGTAAAGCCAAGGGCATTAAGGCTGTCGGCGGGTTCGCACAGAAAGACGCTTTCCACCATATTCTGATCAATGACCAGCTGGGCAATCCGGTGCCCTCGCGCCGGGCCTTTGTCTATTGCATGAACAAATATCTCATGCGGACCCTGGAAGATAACCCGTTCTATTTTGACTCCGTCGATCCGATGAACGAGACCGACGAGGAGATCATCGCCAAGATCAAAGAATGGCCGTTCATGCTGAAGAACACCTCGCTGTCCTTGGGCCGGGGGATCTTCAAGATCGAGAGTGAAGAGGATCTGCGCGCGGTGCTGAAAAGCTACCGTGAAGACAGCGCCCTGCAGGAGCTGATTGCCTCGCAATATGCGTCCTACATGAAAGGCCATGACCGGTCAGAATTTCCGGAGGTCATCCCGCCCTTCGTCGCCGAGTGCCTGGTCGATATGAATGTGGCCATTGAATATTGCTATGAGGGCTACATCACTGAGCAAGGCGCCATTGTCCATTATGCCCTGACCGAAGAAGTCTATTTCTCCAACCACCAGGCGCTGGGCTATGTCACCCCACCGATCTCCATTGACGCCCAAATGGCTGATAAGATTGAAGCCTGGGTGGAAGCCTATATGACCAAAATGTCGGATCTGGGCTATCGCAACCAGTTCTTCAATCTGGAATTCTGGATCATGCCCGACGGCACCATCAATCTGGTGGAGATCAATCCCCGGGCTGCCCACTCCTACCATTATAACTATGTCTATTCCTTCGGCTCCTCGCTCTATGAAGACAATTTCAAACTGGCTGCGGGCGAGCCGGTGCCTGAGGACACGCCGTGGAAAAAATGGCGCGAAGGCCAGGGCGGCAAATTCACCCTGATCGCTTTGATCACGGCGAAGCAGACCGGCAAGGTGTCCGATATTCTCGACTATGATTATGTGGCCGAGATGGAAGCCAATGGCATTCTGATCCGCCACAACCGCAAGGCCGAGGATGTCCTGACCGCTGCTGATATGACGGCGGCAGGTGTGATGTTGCAGCAGATCTGGTTGGTGGGTGACAGCCGGGAAGACGTGATCCGCAAGGAGCATGAGCTGCGGGCCAAAATCTACAAACAGGCCCAGCCGGATGCGGAATATCCGCCCTATTGGAGCGTTTGATCTCCATGGCCGCCCCACGCTTTTTGCATCTCTCTGGGACCGCTGCGGAGCGGGGGGCGGCCTATTGGCAGGCGGCAGGAGAGTCCATCGCCGCCCTGCAGGCCCATAAGCGGGCCGAAGATCCGGACCCGGCGGCGATGGCCGCACCCTTTCGGGCCGCCATGGCCCGTCATGCGCCGGTCTGTTTGGCGGAAATGGATGCCCTGGCCGCCGCTGCGGGCTGTGCGCCGGACACCATGCTCTATCTGGCCTGTGAATATGAGGCCTGGATGGAGAAATCCCGGGGCGGGGAAAAATGCACCGGGTTTATTGCTGCCAATGCCGGGACCCCGGATCCAGGTCTGTTGATGGGCCAGACCAATGACGAGGATCCGGCAGCCTGGCTCGGTGGCGGCCTCGACCTGGTGGTTCACCGCTCCGGCGGGGCGGATCCCGATAGCCTGATCTACACCCATCCCGGGGTGCCTGCCTATATGGGCATCAATGCGGCTGGCTTGGTGGTGCAATGGCAATATATCGACACCGGCGAGCGCAATCTCGAGGCGGGTTTGCCGACCACGGTGCTGATTTTTGAAATGCTGCGCCGGGAAACTTTAGCCGACGCCGTGGCATGGCTGCGCGAGACGCCCAGGGCCTGTCCGAACAACTATCAGCTTGGGCGACCTAGCGAGGGGGCGGTGAACATTGAATGCACGCCGTCGCATTTTTCCCTCCAGCCTGTGGAGGCGGGCTGTGCCTGCCATGCCAATCACATCACCGGTGATCTCGCATTGCAGGCCGCAGATGTTGGCGTCACCCGTACCCAATCCACCAGCTTGAAACGACTGGCGGCCATAGAGGCCACCATGGCCCCCATTGCGCAGTCCGTGTCGGTGGATCAGGCCCTGCAGGCGCTGTCCCATCCGCCGGTCAATTATGAGCGCACCCTGGCCGCCATGCTGTTCCAGCCCAAGGCGCTGGAGATGCGGATCCAATTTGCCGGGCAAACGGAGTTCACCCGCCATCGCCTTTAAGCGCAAGCGACTTTGCGGCAGGTTGCGGGGCTGTTCCCTCTTGGTTTATCCTAGTAGTTACAAATCCCCCTATACGCAAGGGTACCCCGGCGGCGTCGGTTTCCTCTGCTGGACCGGTCATGACCTCCTCCCCCACATTGCCCGCAAAGCCCAACCCCGATCAGTCCCAATCCGGTACTGCGTTCGATCAGATCCTGCAGGGCTTGGCCCGCTTGGCGGCTCGGGCGCTGAGCGTGCCCCTGGTGATGGTGTGCTGCTGGCAGTCGGGCCGCCTGCGCGTTCAGGCGGCCGATGGGGAGGACGTGGTATCTTTGGAGGCTTGTGAAGTCTTCGCCACCGCCTTCCGCAAGGTGGCACACAGCACCAACCAGGAGAGTGGACCGCTCTTTCTTGGTGCGCTGGACCAAGATCCCCACTTTGCCCAATCGGACTTGGTCCAAGGGCGGACCGGCATGCGGTTTGTCGCTGCGATGCCTTTGCTGTCTGCGGACGAAACCAGCGCAGGGGATCGGTTTTTGGGCGATGTCCTGGTTTTGGACCGCCAATCCCGGGATTTGGCTGCTGGGGAGCTGCAAGCCCTGGGGGATATCGCGGCCCTGGCGGTGGACCACTTGGTGCGGGTCAGCGAGCAAGCCCAAGAGGCGCGGCGGATCGAGACCCAGCTGCGGACCACCATCAGCACCATGACCGATGCGCTGTTTGTGCTTGATGCCGACCAGCGCTTCGCCTTGTTCAACGATCATTATCTCGACCTGCTGGCCCTGCCGCCCGCTTTGGTCCATGTCGGTGCGCCAGTGGAGCCGGTGATCCGGTTCCATGCTGAACGGGGCGATTATGGCCCTGGGCCGGTGGAGGAGTTGATCCAGATCCGGGTTGATCGCTTGTCGGCACCGGTCTCTGTTCAAACCCAGCTGTTCATCGATGGTGGCAAACGCATTCTCGACCTGCGCAAAGCCCCCATGGAGGGTGGCGGCGCGGTGGTGGTGGCCACGGATGTCACTGAGCGGACCAAGGCCGAAGCCCTGTTGGCCGATCAGAAGGCGATCATCGAAACGGTGCTGGAGAATATCGACCAAGGGGTTTTGATGGTCGATGCTGCTGACGGGATCAAAGCCACCAACAGCCGCTATGCCGAGATGCTCGATCTGCCAGCGGATTGGCGCGATCACTTCGACAGCTATGGGGAGATCGCGCGCTATTATTACGAAAAAGTCCATGGCCTCGCCAACTCCCCGGAGGCATTGGAGGCGGCGTTGCAAACCGTGCGGTCTCGGGAGCGCTTGGTCACCGAGGTGGAGATCCAAGATGGTCGGTTTGTTGAAGTCCGGCAAAATCCTTTGAGCGATGGCGGGATCGTCCGGACTTATTTGGACGTCACCGAGCGCAAACGGGTTGAACAGCAGATCGCCCAGAAGGAGCAGCATTGGCGCTCCTTGCTGGAGACCTCCAATGAAGGCATCTGGTTTATCGACAATGACGCCCTGACCACAGACATCAACAGATCGCTCTCGGGCATTCTGCAGCGTGAGAAGCAGGATGTTGTTGGGTGCTATCTGTACGAGTTTCTGGATGCCAAAAGCCAAGAGGTTTTTTTCGATCAGTTGGAGCAGCGCCGCAAAGGCAATGCCAGCAGCTATGAAGTTGTCATCGAGCGCCCCGATGGGTCCACCATTCCGGTCCTGATCAACGGCACGCCGATGTTCGATGCTTGGGGTCGGAAAATCGGATCCTTCGGCATGGTGACGGACCTGACGGAGGTGAAAAAGAATGAGCGCCGTCTGACGGATGCGTATGGCGTGATTTCTGACAGCATCAATTATGCCTCCAACATCCAGCGGGCTTTGCTGGGGTGGGGCCAGTTGCTGGGCGCGATCATGGAAGAGCATTTCGTGATCTGGGAGCCCCGGGATGTGGTCTCCGGTGATCTCTATTGGTCGCATATGTGGGGTGACGGCATTTTGGTCATTGTTGCCGATTGCACCGGTCATGGGGTGCCGGGTGCCTTCATGACCTTGCTGACCACCGGCGCGATTGACCGGGCCATGGCCGAGGTCCGTCCCCGGGATGTTGCCGGCCTGATTCAGCGCGTCCATCAGATCATTCAAATCACCTTGGGCCAGCATGGCGGGCGGGGGACCAGCAATGACGGGATGGATCTGGGGGTCTGTTTTATTGAGCCGGACATGACCGAGTTGCGCTTCGCCGGTGGTCGGTTTTCCCTGTTCAAAGTTCAGGATGGTGCGGTCGAAGAAATCATCTCAACCCGCAAAGGGGTGGGTTATCGGGGCATCCCGACGGATCAAACCTATCAGGAGGTCCGCATCCCGGTGTCCGGTGGCACCAGTTTTTACCTCTGTACGGACGGGTTCCCAGACCAAGTTGGCGGCCCGCGCAACCGCATGCTCGGCAAACGCCAGTTGAAGTCTCTGTTGCTGCAGGCCCAGGACATGGCCTTTGCTCAGCAAAAACAGTTCTTGCTCGACGCCTTAAGAGATTTTCAAGGCACTCAAGAGCGTCGGGATGATGTCACTATGATTGGTTTCCGGATCCTGACCGATACTTCTGCTGGGCAAGACTTCTCCATTTGAGCTAAGGAGAGTCAGCCTCACTCGTAATACTGACGGCCTTTGTCCTCCAGGGCTGTAAGGGCGACATCCCAGGACAGCGCCAATTGCGGATCGCTTTTTTCGTAATTGACGAAACGGGCGTCCCAATAGGTGTCTTCGGCTGCCTTCATCGCCGTGCGGTGGACGTCAGAGCGGACAAAAGCCTGCATGCTCTCCTTGTCGCGCCACACCGTGATGGTCCAGGCTTTATCGCCCAAGGGTTCCATGCGTTTTGATTGTGCCAACAAATCTTGATTGGTCTTCAGGGCGGTGTCGATCTTGGCCACATGATCGAAGAACAGATCGCGATTGTTGCCCTCGGTTTTCAGGGTGACTTCGGTCACCGCAACCAGGACCGAGCTGGGCCACTGATTGGTGGCAACCCGTTTGTCAAACGGGCTGGAGACGGTACACGCACCAAGTCCAAGTCCTGCGAACAGAACGGCGGCAAAACGGCGGAGGGGCAAGCGGGGCATCGGTCAGTCCTTGCTGTGAGGATGTCGATGCTACGCAATCATGGTGGGAACCGGATCAGGGCTGATTTTTACCCTCGGTTCTGGGATGGCTACAGTCTGCGGGGAAACTTTGGTCCGGCAAGGGATTAGCGGGTGCGATTCACCACCCCGTTGATGGTGTTGGCCAGCTTGTCCTTGTCCACCGGTTTGAGGACATAGCCCTTGGCGCCCGCATCAATGGCCTCCATCACCATGCTTTCCTGACCATGGGAGGTCACCATGATGATGGTACAGTCCGGATGGGCGGCCAGGATCTTACGGGTTGCCTCAATGCCGTTCATATCCGGCATGGTAATGTCCATGGTCACCAGATCCGGCGTGTATTCGGCACATTTTTCAATGGCTTCCTGGCCAGTGGCTGCCGTGGCGATGACGTGATGACCAAAACCATCGACCATGGTCGAGATCTTTTTTTGCATGATCAGCGAGTCGTCAACGACGAGTATCGAAAGCTGGGTCATGCCTTTGCGCCCCCTTCATTCCCAACATAGTTTAATTGTGCATCAAACAGCCATTTTGGCCCGATCAGGTCAATCTCCAAAGAGCCTTGGTCACAAACAAGTTCGACCGTGAAGAACACAGCGTCCTTGTCCCGGTAGATGCTTTTCGCCCCAATCAAGATGATCGGCGGCGACAGGGAGATCGGCGTTTTGGAGCTGTTGATGTCCTTCGTGCTGTTGCCAATGATGGTGTTGATAATCTCACTGGCGGTTTCGTGTAGATAGAGTTCGCGTTCGTCTTCCGAAACCTCAATATCGGCGGTAAACCGTTGGAAGATCTCTTGGAGCAGACTGTCGTCGAAACTGAAGCCGATCAGCAGATTGACATCACCGCCGACGGCCACAAGAGATGTCAGGGCCTTGAGTTTCAGCAGTTTAACATTTTCACTGCGGGAGAAGCGGTCCTTGACGGACAGGTCCAGCTCCTGCTGCAAAAACCGTTCGGCATGGTCACTGATCACATCCATGACCATGCGGGTCTCGGTCACTTTCGCTGCAGAATGCTCTAAATCCGTTGGGATCATAGGCCAGACTCCCTCGATACCAGTCCCACAACTGGAGAGATGGGGCAAAGGCATAACCGCCCCGCGCAAGACCGTGGTTAAGCGATCAATGCTCTTACCCAACCACGTTTTAATCTATCGCTCAAAAATTGTAATATCAAGGCCAAGCGCGTTAGAAACAAGCGTGTCACTCTGGCGCCTCTTCCCGTTCAACCCGATTGCGTCCTTCCGCTTTGGCGCGATACAGGGCGACGTCAGCGCGCTTGAGAATGCTGGCATCACTATCGCCTTTGCGATGGGTGGCGACACCGAAGCTTGAGGTCATGGCCCCGAGGGCCGGAAACGCATGCTCTGCAATGGCCTTGCGCATCCGTTCGGCCAGCATGGATGCACCGCCGAGATCGGTCTCGGGACAGAGGATCAGGAACTCTTCCCCACCCCAACGACCGACGATGTCGGCATCTCTGGCAAGCTTGCGCAGAATGGTCGCGGTCTGCTTCAGGACATTGTCACCGACTTGGTGACCATGGGTATCGTTGACCTGTTTGAAATGGTCGATATCCATCAGAATCACCGACAAGGGCCCGCCATAACGCTCGCTGCGGGCCGCTTCCTGGGCGAACATTTCATCAAGCTTGACCCGGTTGGTTAGACCCGTCAGCGGGTCTGTCATCGCGGTTTTTTCCAGCTCGCGATGTGTTAGCTGCAGCTCGGCATGGGCTTCTGCCAGCCTGTTTTGCATCATTTTGACCCGAGTGATGTCGACGGCGATGCTGTATTTGACCGTCCGTCCGTCAAGCCAAGAAAAAGCCAGCTCCTGGAGTTGGTGCCAGGTATCACGGCTTTCATCAAAGTTCTCGAACACCGCGACCTCTTTATTGGGCGAACCATCTTCGTTGAGCAGATCTTTGATTTTGCAAAACAGGCAGGGGCGGCTATTGCCATAAATCAGTTCCCAACACTTAACGCCTTCCACCGGACGGTCTTGGATCAACACCTCATTGGCATAAATAACCTCGTAGGTTTCGACGTCGACTACATAGACGCCAAAAGGGACGATGTTGAACAAGCGCTCAAACATGAAGGTGAAAAAGGCCTGATCGGGCTTCATCGGAACGCTCCAAAGTCTGGACGGTGGAAACATTTAAAACGTGTAATATTGCGGAAAGATACTCTAATGGCGTGGGTTTTGCCATGAAATCCGGCAAGATTGATAGGTTCTTTTTTCCACAATGTGCGCAAGGCGACGCTGTCTCTCATACCACGGTCCTCCGCAGACGTCTGCGCTTCATAGATGGTTGATAATCGCCGATCTAGACCCGTAAACAGCCGTGAACAAGCGTCAGGATCTGCAAATCAATTATTTAAAATTTATGTTTAAGCACGCCATATTTGTATTTTTTGGTTGGGTCGAGAATTTACCATGCCTACAATCAATGAGATTCGTAATCTCATAGTAACGGTTTTGAGTGGCGAAACCGTTATTATAAATTGAACATAATAAAAATAGTCCTGATCACGAATCCGGTATTCGACCTCACGGTCACACGATCCCGTTGGTTCAGGAGAGAAAAGATATGTCTCAGAGTGCAACCTCCACAAAGGCGGGATCCAAAAAGTCGCTGCCATCAAGTCTTAATGAAGTCAAGAATGGCGACGTGCCAGCGCCGAAAGTCCGGCATATTCTGGCCATGGACGGTGGCGGCATTTATGGGCTGTTCACTGTGCTGATGCTGAAAGAACTCTGTTTGCGCGACGAGAGCTTTCTGGCTGAAAATGATGTTGATCTCTTCGCCGGAACATCTGCGGGTGCTTTGACGGCTCTGATGCTGGCTTCTGTGGACCGGCCGAGGGATCTGGTGCTGAGTGGCAAACTTGAAAGCTTGTTTAGCGATCCTCGGCTCTATTCGAAGCGGCCCGGCCTGACGTCCATAACCAGTTTGATGGGCGTGACGTCTTGGACCGGTGACGATGATGCCCGAGACCTGCTGAAGACTTTCTTTGGCGATATGAAAATGTGCCAGTTGAAGTCCAACACCATCATCTGCTCCTTTAATCTCAGTGGGGATATCAATGATGGGGCCAAGCGGCGTTGGAAGCCGCAGATCTTTTACAGCTTCAAGGATGATGATCCTTTTGCCGAGATGCCGGTTTGGGAAGTCGCCTTTGGAGCCACGGCACCGGTGCAATGGCGCAGTGTCAATAACGGGATCACCGATGGGGGCATTTTTGCCGATAACCCGATCATCCCGGCGATTACAACCCTGCTGGACATTGCCCGCAAAAGTGACTCTGCTGATCAAAATCATGAACAGCACCAAACCGCCGACGAAGAAGATCCGGATGCAGGCCCTGTAGCCTTAAGCTATCGAGATTTTCACTTCCTCAAAGGGTTCCGCTTGCTGTCCTTGGGGGTTGGCAATGTCGTGCCCTATTACGGCCTGTCTAAGTTCAATCTTGGCTATCTCAGCTTCAACATGCTGCCGACCAATATCAGAGAGAAGCAGTTCTGGCCGCCAATTTTCCACCTCATGTTGGAGCCGTCCGTGGAAGGTGCAACCGGGCAAGCAGCAACGCTTTTGGGCAACCGCTTTCACCGTTTAGATCCCCCTGTGTTGGGCTATCCCATTCCGCCCGTTCTTGGTGCCATGTACTTGTCACGGTTTTGGGTCTGGCGAGAGCTGATCGAAAAATACATCCACAAGGGTATGAAGGATCCGCAAACCGATCTGGATCTGCAGGCGACGGCGACCTGGATCAAAAATGTGTGGCGACAAGACACCGCCGAAATGGCCGCCGAGTGACGCCTCACCAACGGTAAGAAGCCAATCAGCAGTTTTCTCCGGGGACCTCGAGTCAGTGGAACCACAGCGCTGGGCTGCGGTTCCAAGGGCGGTTATCCGATGTGGGAAGGGCAACACACGCGGTGCAGTCCACAAGCAACAGCAAGCATGACCAGAGTGGTTCTCAGCTGAGTGCCAAGCAGCGCGCCTTGCTGGAAGCATTGCTACGGCAGAACCAATCGTCTCAGGTTGCGACGCAGACCGAAGCTGTTGGCAACTCGCACACACAGACTGAGCCCCGTCCCCAAGCGGTTGGAGATGACAGTCCAGACCCACTCCCGCCTGGGTCTCAAACGCCTTCCCGTCCGGGAGGAGCGCTGCTGCAAGATGTGCTGGGTCGAAATCCCGTTGTGAAAGTTGGCCGGTTGTTGATGGAAACCGCCGGGTCTGCGCTCAGGGCAGAGCCTCCCAGTCCGACAGATGCGTCTCCGTTGCTGTGCATGCGGGCAGAGGGCAAGCGGGTCCCGTTTTTTTGCGTGCATGCGTTGTTGGGCTCGGCCTTTCATTTTCACGCTTTGTCTCAGCTCTTGGATCCCGACCAACCGTTTTATGCATTGCAAGCCCCTGGGCTGGACGGGGTTGAGGGAACGGTGAACCGGATCGAAGACTTTGCCGCCTTTTATCTCCGCCATATTCGCGAGATCTGTCCGGCAGGACCCTATCGCCTAGGGGGCTACTCCTTTGGGGGGCTGGTGGCCTTTGAGATCGCCCGACAATTGGCACAGGCGGGGCAGGAGGTTAGCCATCTGGTGATTTTTGGCACCGATACGCCGATTGCGACATCCAATCCGAAGGCGTTTCAGGCGCTGTCTTTTGCCGGGGCATTTTGCCGGGATTTCCATAAGAACATGGTCATGCCGTTTTTTTCCTATGACCGTCGCATGGGGGCTTTTGACCGGGGACCTGCGGGCCGAAGAGCTGAGAGACAGAGCCCGCAAACAGGGTCATTCCTTTGGCAAGACAACGAGGAGGCTGTCGCCGGGACCAATGCGCCGTTGATGGGTCTGTCCCCGGCGATGATCCGGCTGTTCGGTGCCCATTGCCTGTCTGCGGCGCGCTACAACCCGCGGCCCTATCCCGGTCAGATCTTTTTGCTTGAGACCTTAGAGCAGCAAATCCTGAACCCGCTGGATGCGGCCCGGGGCTGGGATCGCTTGGCAGCGGGTGGGGTGAAGACCGCCGTGGTGAGTGGCAATCATCTCAGCATGCTCGACGAGCCGCATATTCGCAACCTTGCGCAAACCTTGGACCGGATCTTGGCAGAACCATGAATGTTGTGACCCGCCCCCAAAATGTCCCGACTGTCCGGATCGAACACTCTGTAAGGGAGCACGGTGCCTGCCAACTGGTGGTGCTCTCAGCAAAAACCGAAACCGCCTTAAGGGCTGCCATCGCCAATTTGCAGCACTGGCTCAGTGACCCGAAAAACATCGCTAAGGCCGCAAAGTCGGAAGATGCCCCGACCCTGCTTGGCTCCATTGCTTTTACCCTCCTGACCGGGCGGGAGCTGTTCCCCCATCGCGTGGCGCTGGTGGTTTCGTCTTTGGCAGCCTTGCAAGCCGGTTTGGGCCACACGCTCAATAACCTAGATACCCACCGGGTCGAGCGACCAGACCAGGGCCGCGAGGTTGCCTTTCTATGCCAGGACCCTGCCAACGCTGTGGCGACCGGACAGGGCTTGTCTCTCGCGCAAGCCCGCTCCCTCTATGGCAATGAACCGGCGTTTCGTGCCGCCGTGGACCGCTGTCTGGCCCTGATGCGCGAAGGCCCTGGGCCTGGTCATGCCGGGAGTGAGGAGTTCCGGGCGTTTGTTGCACCCCATGAGGCCCAGGGGGATCTTCCAACTTGGCCATCCCGAACCCGTCTTCTGGACTGGGTTTTAAGCTATGCCTCGGCCCTGCTCTGGAAGCAGTGGGGGGTTCAGCCCAGCGCTGTGATTGCACCGGAGCGGACCCATCGTTTGGCGCTTCATTTGGCGGGAGCCTTAAGTTTTGAGGACGCCTTTGGTGCTGAACTCCGTGCCGAGCCCGCTCCAGCGCAGGCGGTGACGCCTGCCATACCGCTGTTAAAAGACCCAGCCGTGGTTAGGGAGGAGGGCGTGTTGGCCTTGGATCTCCGACGGGGATGCTTGGCTGGGACAGGGGGAGCGGGCCATGGCCTTCCTGTGTTCTTGGCCCCCCAGAGTGAGGCATCTGACGGACAATCCCATCTGATGGTCGGTTTGGCTGGCCTCACCTTGGCGGGCGCAAGAATCGATTGGCACGCTCATTTCGCAGATAAGCCCGTAAGGCGGCTCTCTTTGCCGAGCTATGCCTTTGATCGGCACCGGCATTGGCTCACCATGGCTCGTCCGGAGGCGTCTCGTTCAGAGCCTTGGGGTCCATCCACTCCTGAAAATCGCCCATCCACTGTCCCGCAAAGCCCTAAAGAAAAGACAGGACCTGCAGTCGACCAAGCCGGAGATCTGGAACTGGCGGGCATAGAACAAACCCTGTGCCGGATGTGTGAGGCCCTATTGGGGGTAGAGCGGATCGATCCCGCAGACAATGTGATCGCCTTGGGCATGGACTCTCTGACCATGATCAAGCTGAGCAAGCAGATCGGCAGTCAATTCGGCGTCCAGATCACCCCGCATCATTTGTTCACCCGACCAACCCTGGCCAGTTTGGCTGAGAAGATCCGGGCGGCGCACCCAACCAAAGCCGCACCGCCGCTGGAGCTCAGTCCTGCCTCGCCTGATCTGCCCGCAGAGCGCCTATTGGACTATGTCGCCAGTCTGTCGGATGCGGAGGTGGATCGGATGCTGGCTCAGCTGGGTCACAAGGGGGATATTTCGTAATGGACCGAGCGGCCAGTCAGAGCTCTGTGGCGGCGCGGCCCGTCCGGTTTACCCAAGCGGATTTGGATCGGTTTTCCAAAGCCAGCCGAGACGTCAACCCATTGCATATGGATCCGGATTATGGTCGCCGCAGCGCCTTCGGTCAGCCTGTGGTGTTTGGCGCTCTGGGCGGTCTAGCCTGCTTGCAGGTTTTACCAGCCCAAGCCGACGGGGCGCTCCAGAGCGTCACCACTGAGTTTCGCCAGCCACTATTCCTCAATCTGGATTACACAGCCCATTTGGTGGCGCAAACCGAGACCCATGCGGTGGCTGAATTGCGTGACGGAGACTTGGTCTTGGTCCGTCTGGAAGCGGTTTTTGGACCCGTCCATCCGGCAGACCAGGTGGGGCCGCCAGCACCGACGGACACATTCCCAAAATCCGTGCGCCTGCGCAAGGAACCGCAGCAATGGAGCGACAAGGCCTTAGCCACCTTGCCGGAAATCGAGGGCACCTATCGCTGGCGCGGCAAGACTGGTCGGTTTCCGCTCTGCGGCTTGGCGTTCCATATGGCGAGCTATGTGATTGGCATGGAAATCCCGGGACGCCGAGCCTTGTTCTCCAAAGCGGCCTTTCAGTTTGCCCCGGCGGCAGAGGGTTCCGGACTTGATGACGTCTTGTGTTCGCAGCTAAAGACCGAGCGTTTTGAGGAGTGTTTCGGGACGCTTGATGTTTCTGTCGCAGCCTGGAGCAAAAAAGGTCTTCTGTTCACCGGAACCCTTGGCGCTTTTGCGCTGAAATCTTTGGACAGTCCTATCCCTGCCAAAGATCCCCTTCCAGAAGCCTTGCAGGATCAATTAACCGGCAAAGTCGCCTTCGTGACCGGGGGCAGTCGTGGCTTGGGAGCGGCCTTGGTTCGGGCGCTGGCCTGGGCAGGCTGCTCGGTGGTGGTGAATTATAAAGCCTCCGCGAAGGCTGCAGCGGCTTTGGCGGAAGAGCTGGAAAATGCCCCCGGTGAAATCGTCTTGCTGCAAGGCGATGCTGGCGATCCAGCTTGGCTGGCCGAGGCACGAAGCCAAATCCTTGCCCGCCTTGGCGGGGTAGATGTTGTCATCAGCAATGCCTGTGCCCCGCCGGTCACTTTGGGAACAGGCCCAGACTCCCTTGTTCTCGCCCAACGCTATGAGGATGATAATTTTGCCTTGGCCACCGGGGTAATTGACACCTTACTGGCGGATGTGGCCCACCGCTCAGGCGCTATTGTCGCGGTTTCATCCAGTATTCTTGATGCTGAAGGTTCAGAGTGGCCGCATTATCGGCGCCTCAAAACGCGCCTTGAGGAACGGGTCCAGGACCTTGCGGCCCAAACGCCGGATGTCGCTTTCTTGCTGCCCCGACCCCCGGCCTTGCTAACCGATATGAGCAACACGCCGGTCCGGGCGGCTCAGGCCTTAAACCCCAGCACCGTGGCTGAGGCTGTTCTGCGCGCCTTGATTGATCCGAAGGCTGGTCACGTCCGGATGCTACGGGACTTTTCCAGCCCGCCGACCAAAGACGACCCCGCGCTAGGTCCCGAGCCGGATCAAATTTGCATCGCTGCCAGCTTTACCCATGAGATGATCCGTCCGGGGGTGACCCATTGGTTGGAGACGTTGTCCCTTCCTGCAAGCCTCTGCCTGACGGCCTATGGTCAAATGTTTAAGGACCTGCTTGATCCCTCCGGGCCTTTGCTCAGCAATCGGCGTGGTCTCAATGTCCTCTTGATCCGGATTGAAGATTGGGTCCGCCACGCCACCGAAACCCCGGAGCAGGGTGAGGATCGCTCCAATGCACCCACGGACCCGGAAAAAACCCTGATCCGGGAGAGCCTGTCGGCCAGTTTGAAAGCCTTGTCAGGCTATGGCAAACGGACCCGCTGCACCACGGCGCTGTTGCTGTGCCCCGGCTCCGATCCAACGGACATGCATCCGGACTGGCAGGCCCTGATTGCTGAAACTGAAACAGCGTTGATGGTTGGCGCGCAACAGGCGCTCGCTGAGGGCATCTGCCTGCGGGTTGCGGATTATCACGAGGCCTATGGGATCACAGCGGACTTCCTGGATCCGGTTCGGGGCGCGCTGGCCCATATTCCCTATACGGATCCCTATCACCACCTGCTCGCCACTTTGGTGCTCCGCTGCTTCGTCCATGCCCGATCTGCCCCAACCAAAGTGTTGGTGTTGGATTGTGACAACACTCTGTGGGGTGGGGTTGTGGGTGAAGCTGGACCCACCGGCGTCGACTTGACCGGGCCGTATCATGCGTTCCAGACCGTGCTGGTGGAGCAGGCCGCCAGGGGGGTGTTGCTCTGTCTGTGCAGCAAAAATGTCGAAGAGGACGTCTGGGCGGTGTTCGATGCCAATCCGGACATGCCCCTGAAGCGCAGCCATATTGTTGATGCGCGGATCAACTGGATGGCCAAGTCCGGCAATATCCGCAGCCTGGCAGAGAGCCTTAATCTGGGTTTGGACAGTTTTGTCTTCTTGGATGATTCCCCGGTGGAATGTGCCGAGGTCCGGGCCAATTGTCCCGAGGTCACGACCCTGCAATGGCCCACCGAGCCCGCTGAGATCCGGCGCTGCCTGACCCATTTATGGGTGTTTGATCGGTTCCTGGCCACGGAAGAAGATAGCAAACGCGGCAGCCGCTATCGCCAGCAGGTGGAACGCGGGCGGTTGCGCGCCCAGTCCTCGGACTTTGCCGCCTTCCTGGCGGAGCTCAATCTCCAGATCGATGTCCGGCCCTTGGTCGAGACGGATCTCGCCCGTGCCGCCCAACTGACCCAACGCACCAATCAGTTCAATTTTACCACCCGCCGCAAAACTGCCGGAGAGTTGCGCCACTGGTCAGAGCAACCCGACCATGAGGTCTGGACCGTGCGGGTTCAGGATCGGTTTGGGGATTACGGTTTGGTGGGTGTGCTCCTGCTGTGCCCCAATCCGCCCGGAACATCCCTGGAGATCGAAACCCTTCTGCTCAGTTGCCGGGTCCTCGGGCGCGGTGTTGAACATCGGATGCTGGCCCATGCCGGGGAGCGTGCCCAGGCGCAGGGCTTATCCGATGTCGCCATCGGATTTGCTGCGAGCCAAAAGAACAAACCGGCTCGCCTGTTTTTGGAAACCGTTCTGCCCGATCTCTCGGAGATCACGAAGGCCAGCTTCGTGGCGACCCAACCCGCCGACAAAATGGCTGCGGTTCAGTTTCTTCCGGGCGGACAGGACGCCAATACTGAGCAGGAGGTCGCACAAGCCGCAGAGACCGATGACCTTCAGTCCACGACACGTAGTGGTGCTGCCGCCCGTGCCCGTGAACAGGCTCTGCAGACCATTTTGAGTTTTGCGTCCCTTGAGGCCTTGAGTGCGGCCATTGACCCTCCTGACGATGCGCCAAAGGAGCCCCGATCTGAGAGCGGCGAACAGGGATTTGATGCTCTGAAGTCCCTGTTTGCCCAGGCCTTGGGATTGGCGGCGGATGACCTTGATGCTGAGGCTTCCTTTGAGCGCTATGGCATTGATTCGATGAAAATCGTCGAGTTGACCGTGGCGCTGAAACAGTCCTATCCAGATCTGCCGGTGACCTTTTTGTTCGAGCATAAAACTCTCGGCAGTGTCGCCACGGCTCTGGGCGTCCCACCACCGAACCCGTCTTCAGAGCCTGCATCCCCGGCACGGGGGCAGGCGCTGGCGCAGGAAAAGGGCCAAGGGCAGGGAAAGGGGCCAGCGTCGGGGGAAGATGCGATTGCCATTATTGGCATGAATGGCCGCTTCCCGGGGGCTCCTGATTTGCCGAGCTATTGGGAGCTGTTGAAAAACGGGCGCTGTGCCATTGGACCGATTCCGCCGGACCGCTGGGAGGTCGACGCCTTCTACAGCCCGGATGGCGGCGAGGGCAAAAGCTATAGCCGGGTTGGCGGGTTCATAAGCGATATTGATCAGTTTGATGCCGGTTTTTTCCGCATCTCGCCAAAGGAAGCGGAGCTGATGGATCCGCAGCAGCGTTTGATGCTGCACTGCGTCTGGGGCTTGTTGGAGGATGCGGGCTATAGCAGGGCGTCCTTAGACCGGGATACCGGGGTGTTCATCGGGGCGCTGTCCAATGACTATGGGGCCTATGCCAACAATGCCGCGTTACAGGCCGGTGGGGCCTATCGCAATGCGGATTTCTATCAAATCCCGAACCGGATTTCCTATGCGTTCGATTTGCACGGCCCAAGCCTGACCATTGATTCCGCCTGTTCGGCCTCCGGGACCGCCATGCATTTCGCCCTGCAAAGCCTGCGCAGCGGCGGCTGTCGCACGGCCATTGTCGGCGGCATCAATCTGTTCCTGCATCCCAGCCGCTTTGTCCAATATGCCCAAATGCGGATGATCTCGCCCAGCGCGCGCTGCAGCCCCTTTGGGGCCCAGGCCGATGGCACCCTGTTTGGCGAAGGTCTGGGAACGGTGTTGCTCAAACCCTTATCTCGGGCCTTGGCCGATGGCGACAACATCCATGGCCTGTTGTTGAGCTGCGCGGTCAATTCCGGTGGCCGCTCCAACGGGTTTACGGTCCCCGATCCGGATGCCCAAGCGGCTTTGATCGCCCGGGCCATTCGAGAAGCCGGGATCCCGTCGGGCAGCATTGGCTATGTGGAGGCCCATGGCACCGGCACGCCTTTGGGCGACCCGATTGAAATTCGCGGCCTGGCCAAGGCCTTTGCCGAAACCGCCGGACCGGAGGTAGGCCCGCCCTGCGCCTTGGGGGCGGTCAAAGCCAATATCGGCCATCTGGAGAGCGGGGCGGCGATGGCTGGCTTGCTCAAAACCCTGTTGCAGATGCGCCACCGAACCCTGGTGCCCTCCCTGCATGCGGAGCAGTTAAACGCCGAAATCGATTTCACCAACGCGCCCTTCCGGCTGCAGCGCGACCTTATGCCCTGGCCGGAGCGCGTCCTGGCGTCAGCGGGCGCGGATCCGGTCATGCCGTTGCGGGCCGGGATCAGCTCTTTTGGCGCAGGGGGCTCCAATGCGCATATGGTGGTCGAGGAGTCCCCTTTGGCCCGACTGCCCGACCGCCGCCCTGCCGCGATTGGCCCCTGGCTGTTCCCGCTTTCCGCCCATCGTCCCGAGGTTCTAAAGGCCTTGGTAGAAAAGTTAGTCGCCTTCTTGCGCATAGAGGACGGCGCAGAGGGCGAGCCGGATTTGGCGGACATGGCTTTCACCCTGCAAATGGGACGCGAAGCCTTGTCAGAAAGGCTGGTGGTTCTGGCCCACAGCGTCGACGATCTTGTGGTGCGGCTGGCGGGTTGGTTGGCCGCAGCCGGCACCCTTGAAGACCCCTGTCTCTTTGCTGGCACGGCCCGGCCCGCACGCCGTAAACCGGGATCCATGACGGATGCGCCTATTGGGATCCCGGAGGGCGCGTCCCTATCGGATGTGGCCAGCCATTGGGTTCAGGGCGGGGTGGTCGACTGGTCAAAGCTCCAACAAACGGATCGTCCGTCAAGGCGGATATCCTTGCCGCTTTATCCCTTCGCCGGGGGACGCCATTGGCTTGCCGGATCGCCCAACCAAGAACTCACCACAATGCTGGGCCTCACGCCCTCGCCAGCCAGGGCCGACCTTGAGACGGAGTCGCAGGTCCTGTTTTCCGCCCGGGATGCCGTGATCCGAGATCACTCTGTACAAGGTCAAACCATCCTCCCCGGGGTGGGGTATCTGGATCATGTATTGCGGACAGTTCAGGCCGCACAAGCCCTGTCCAAAGGTCAGTACTGCCGTCTGGAGCAAGTGGTGTGGTCGCATCCCTTTGTTTTGCAAGAAGGCGAGCGGTCGCTTTGGGTCCAATTGGCTCCGGAAGGCGACAACAGAGCATTCGCGCTGCGCTCCGACAAACAGGGCCCAGCCCATGCAAAGGGGCTCTATCGATTGCTCGACAGGGAGCCATCGAACGCCCTGCAGGCGTTAAACCCGGAAGCGCTCGACCAAGCCTGTTCACTGTCGCTGGACAAGGGGGCGATCTATGACCGGTTCGCGGCCCTGGACATAGCCTATGGGCCGTTGTTCCAGGGGCTCGATTGGATCCGCCTTGGCACTGACGAGGCGTTCAGCCAGGTCTCCTTGGCAGAAGGTCAGGCACTGCCTGACCGAACGGAGACTGTGCTGCATCCGACCCTGGCCGATGGGGCGTTGCAGACCGCATTGTTGCTGGCCTGCCAAGATGGCACGGCAAGGCTGCCCTTCGCCTTGGAGCGTTTGACACTGGTCCGGCCCTTACCGGCGCGCTGTCTGGTCCATGTCACCGCCGGGATCAAAGCCGACTGCTACGACATCACCCTGGCTGACGAACAGGGTGCGCCCTGCCTGCGGATCGAGGCCGTGGTGTTTCGGGAGCGCGCCGATCCCTTAAAAGACATGGTGCATCTACCGCGCTGGGAGGCCAAAGGATCTGCAGGCGTCGGTGTGCCAGCATCGGTGAATGCTCCAGATCAGACAGTGGTGGTCTATGGGGCGACCTCGGCGGCAGAACCCGTGGTCCAAGCTCTACGAGAGGCCTATGGGGCAGATCAAATCTTAGAGCTGGGAGTGGACCGCTTGGCCCCGCAGTTGCTCTGCGATGCCGGTGCCATCGATCAGATCTATGTTCTTGGCGGGCTTTGCGAACCGGACGTTGACCCTCTGGATCCGGATGGCTTGGCGGCACAAGAGCAGGCCGGGGTGCTCGGGTTTTTCCGACTGCTAAAGGTGATGCAGCGCTTGGATCTGACCCGCAGCGCGATCACGATCCGCATTGTCACCCATGGCGTGGCAGCGCTGTCGCCCGGACAGCCCGTGTTGCCTGCGGCGGCCTCCCTGGTCGGATTGGCCAAGGTGGCGGCCAAGGAATTTCCAAAGCTGCGGATCGCCTGCATCGATCTGGACCCCAAGACCCTCATGAACTGTCGCAGCCCTGCGGATCGCGCTGAGATGTTGCGGTGGATCCAGGCTGAGCAGGACAGTCAAGGCGCTCCGGTGCTGATCCGGGAGGGCACTCGCCATGTCCAGGCCCTGTTGCCCATCGCCCTGCCAGCTGGTCACGTTGGTGGAGCTCAGGCCATGCCAGATGGCGTGACCTGTTTGATCTTAGGCGGGGCCGGTGGCCTGGGCCTAGCCTTCAGCCGTCATTTGGCCCGAACCCGACAGGCTGCCCTGATTTGGCTTGGGCGGCGTCCGGAAGATGCGACGATCCGGTCCCGGATCGCTGAGGTCGAGGCCTTGGGGGGCAGGGTGCTCTATTGTCAGGCTGACGCCACCGATCCGGTTGCGGTTGCGGAGGCGGTCGCTAAGGCGAAAGGGTGCTTTGGTCCGATCCAAGGCGTGGTGCATTCCGCTTTGGTGCTGGAAGATCGGTCCATTGCCAATATGGATGAAGCGGCGTTTCGCCGGGGGCTGGTGCCAAAAAGCCGGGCTATGGCGGTGCTCTACCAAGCCGTTTGCCAAGAACCGCTGTCTTTCTTCTTGCTGTTCTCCTCAATCAATTCCTTTCAGGCCTCTGCGGGCCAAGCCAATTATGTCGCGGGCTGCCACGCGAAGGACGCCTTGGGGTTGGCCCTGCATGGCAGGGGGACCGGTCTGGCAACCGACCCCCGTATCCGGATCCTGAATTGGGGGTTTTGGGGCTCCGTCGGAGTGGTGGCCAAGGAGGCCTATCGCGACCGTTTGGCGGCGGAAGGCCATGGCTCCTTGGAACCGGATGTGGGCATGGAGGCCATCGAGCGCGCCTTGTCCCATGCCCTGCCGCAATTGGTCGTGCTCAAGGCTTCTGCCGAGCGACGACAAAAGATCGGTGTGGATCTTTCTCGCCCCTTGGCATTGCTGCCCCATGCGGTGCCTGCTTTGTTGGGACAGGTGGATCTGGTAACCGCGCTTCCGGCGCTGGAGGCTGGGACCAGGCAACGTTTCCAAGATGGGTTTGCAGCCCTGGAACAGCTTGGCCAGCGCATGCTGGTGGAGACCCTGAGGGGCATGGGATTGCCCTTGGAGGTTGGGCAGAGTGTCTCGGCATCAGAACTCTGTACGCGCCTTAATATTCAAGACAGCTATCAGGCCTTGGTCCAGGCCTTCCTGGAGCTGTTGCAAGGCTGTGGGGTGCTGGCCGCCGCAGCGCAAGCCGGGTGCTACCGGGTCACGGGGCGGGCCGATGAAGCGGCCTTTCGCTCGGACCGTGCCGCATTGGAGGCCGATGCCAAGGCCTTAGGGGAGGCTTGGCCCGAGGTTGCAGAACGCCTGCCCTTGCTGATGGCCTGCTACCGGGCTTGGCCACAGGTTCTCAGCGGGCAGATGTCCCATATGGAGGTGTTGTTCCCCCGGGGTGACTTGTCCTTGGTCGCACCGATTTATCGCGGCAATGCGATTACGGCGGCCTTTAATGCCGGGGTCGCAAAGGTCGTTCGCGATGTGGTCGAAGCCCGCTTGGCCGCTGATCCGGAGGCCGAGATTTGTATTCTGGAAGTCGGAGCGGGGACTGGCAGCACCAGTGCCCCCGTCCTGGAAGCCATCGCCGCCTTCGGGGAGCGGCTGCGCTATGTCTACACCGATGTGTCGCGGCGGTTCTTGTTGGAGGGGGAAGAGTCCCTGGGCACCCGCTATCCCTTTGTCTCCTTCAAGACCTTTGACTTTGAACAGGATCCCCTGGCCCAAGGCTTTGAACCCGGCAGTGTGGATCTGGTGCTCGGGACCAATTGTGTCCATGCCTGTGCCCGGATGGATCGGACCCTGGGCCATCTGAAAGCCGTGATGAAACGCCAGGCGCTGTTGGTGCTCAATGAGTTTACCGAGCGTTTGGACTACAACACCCTCACCTTCGGCCTGACCAGCGGGTGGTGGTTGTTTGAAGATCCTGAGAACCGGATCCCGGGCTCCCCGTTGCTGTCCCGCTCGCACTGGCAGAGGGTGCTTGAAATCCAGGGCTTTGGGGCACCGGTTGTGCTCAGCATGGGGGAGGACGCTCAGGACAGCATTGGGCAGGATCTGATCCTGGCGGAAAGCGACGGGGTTTGGTTGAGCCAATCCCAGACCCATGGATCTGAAGATCCACCGCCCGCAATGGCCCTGACAGGAGACCCAAAAGGCACCTCCTTGGCGACCTCCCCGCCGCTCGTTGCAGACCCCAATGACGACCCAGCGGACCAGACCCTGCATCAACAGGCCGTGGCCTATGGCCGCAAGATCTTTGCCGAGGTGTTGCGCAGCCCGGTTTCGGAGTTGGATCCCGATCTGACCTTTGACGCGTTTGGCGTCGACTCCCTGTTGTCCACGGCGATCTTGGAGCGGTTCGAGCAGGATCTGGGGAGCCTGTCTTCAACCCTGATGTTTGAATATCAGACCATCGACGAACTGGCTGCGGTGTTCTGCGCGTCCCATCGGGAACGTCTGGAAATGCTCACCGGCTGGTCGCCACAGGCCGCGAAACCAGCGGCGATGCCCGCCCCTCCGCCCCAAACCCCGCCCCAATCACTGCATGACAGGCCAGAGATCGGCCCGGCGCAGGCACCTGACCCTGTTGCGTCTTCGACCTTAGATTCTTGGGCACAGGACTCCGGATCCCAAGACATTGCCATCATCGGCCTCTCTGTACGCTTCCCCGGTGCGGAGGATCTGGAGGCATTCTGGTCGCTGTTGTCAGAGGGGCGGTCCGGCATTACCGAGGTTCCGGCGGAACGCTGGGATTGGCGCGACGCGACCGCCGGATGGAACGATCCGAGTGATCCGGCCTCTGTCGGGGCCAAGGGTTTGGGCAGCGGGCGTTGGGGTGGGTTCCTTGCGGATGTGGATGCGTTTGATGCCCTGTTCTTTTCCATTTCGCCGCGTGAGGCCGCACGGATTGCCCCGGAAACCCGCCTGTTTTTGCAAACCGCGTGGAATGCCATTGAACAGGCTGGCTACACCCCGAAAGGGCTGAAACAACCGGCCAAAGGCTTGGCGGGGGACGTCGGTGTTTTCGCCGGCTGCATGTATCAGCATTACCCGATGCAAAGCCCAGATCCGATGGATCGGGGGGCTCTGGCGGGCACCTCCTATTGGTCCATCGCCAATCGGGTGTCGCATTTCCTCGATTTCCAAGGGCCGAGCCTGGCGATTGACACTGCCTGCTCCTCCTCTCTGACCGCCATCCATATGGCCTGTGACAGCCTGCGCCGGGGCGAGTGCGCCACTGCTCTGGCGGGCGGGGTAAATTTGACCTTGGATGCGGGCAAATATCTCAATCTGCGCCAAGCAGGCATGTTGGCCTCGACCCCGGAAAGCCGTGCCTTGGGCGACGGGGATGGGCTCATCCCGGCAGAAGGGGTCGGGGTGGTTGTGCTCAAGCCGCTGGCCCAAGCCAAGGCCGATGGCGACCGGATCCTAGGGGTGATCAAAGCCAGTGTGGTCAATAATGGCGGGCGCACCGCTGGCTTCACGGTGCCCAATCCAAAGGCGCAAGCTGATTTGGTTGGGGCAGCACTGGACCGAGCGGGGATCCATCCGCAAAGCATCAGCTATGTGGAGGTAGCGGCCAATGGTTCCGCTTTGGGCGACCCGGTTGAGATCACCGGCCTGACCAAGGCGTTTCGTCGCCGCAGCGCTGCGCGCGGGTTCTGTCCCATCGGCGCGGTGAAATCCAACATTGGTCATCCGGAGGCCGCCTCGGGCATGGCCCAACTGGCCAAGGTGCTGCTGCAGATGCAGCACAAAACCTTGGTGCCTTCCCTGAATGCCGAACCACTGAACCCAAAGCTTGCCTTGGAGGACAGCCCGTTCCGGGTCCAGCATCAGCGGGGTTCCTGGACACCCCCCGCAGAGCCGGTTTGGGCAGGGGTCTGCTGTGAGCTTGGTCCTCCCCGACGTCGGGCCGGTCTGAGCGCCTTTGGTGCCGGGGGCTCCAATGCGCATCTGATCATTGAGGAGCCGTCCTGGTCGGGGGAGGCCTTGGAGCCTTCTGGCGCAGACCGTCCCCAGATCATTGTGCTCTCGGCACGCTGCGAAGACCGCTTGCAAGCCCGGGTCCAAGATCTGGTTGCGCTGCTCCACCAATCAGACCTCGGAGACGGCCCAAGCTTGGCCGATATGGCCTACACCCTGCAAACCGGACGCGAGGCCATGCGGGTCCGCTTGGCCTGTGTGGTTGCGGATCGTCCCGCGCTGGAAGCCCAATTGAGCGCTGTTTTGCAGCGCTCCGATCCTGATGCGCCACTGCCGGATGGTGTGGTCCAAAACACCCTCAGCCCAGGATCCTCCCCCTTGCCCCTGCTGTTGGACGACCAGGAGGGGCGCGATTATGTGGCCACTCTGATCGCCGCGAGACGGCTGGAAAAGCTGGCCCAGCTCTGGGCTCTGGGGTTGGATATTGACTGGAGCTTGTTGCATCCCGCCAAAGGGACCGCGGGTGCCCCCCGGCGCTGTGCCTTGCCGGGCTATCCCTTTGCCCGCACCCGCCATTGGCTGGACCGGACCTCGGCCCCCTTTGGTGCAGATCAGCACCCTGTCCCTGCGGTGCCGCCTGTGCAGTCCCCACCCAGCGCGGCACCCGGTCCCGTTTTGGACAAAGCGATGGCGGGACCTAAGGCAGTGAGACCGGATGCCTTGGACGGCCCGGCGCAGCTGCGCACACAGCTGAAAGTCTTTTTGGCCGATATCCTAAAGCTGCCGGAGACTGTAATCGATGTGCGCTCGGAGCTGCGGGATTATGGCTGTGATTCCATCAATCTTGGCGAATTGACCACACGGGTGAACGCTCATTTTGGTTTGGATTTGACGGTGGATTTGTTTTTTGGCCATCCGACCATTGAGCATTGCGTCCAGTTCCTGTGGCAGGAATTCGGCTCGGACTTTCGGCGCTCCCTGGACGAGGGGCCATCCACAGAGACTGTCCAAAAGCCTGAGCCTCCCCCACGAGAAGATACGCCCGTTGTGCTCAATCCCGTCGCTGAACCCGTTGCGGCACCGCCGTCGCCTGAACGGAGTGTTTGGCACGCATCGGATCGATCCGATCCAATGGGGGACCCCATCGCCATTATCGGCATGGCTGGATATATGCCCCAGTCGGAGGATCTGACGGCCTTTTGGGATCATCTGGTCAATGGGCGATCTTTGATTGGACCCATTCCACCGGACCGCCTGGACCAGATGGGCACGACCTATGACGCCCTATGCCAAGCGGTGGAGACCCCAGTGGTCCAAGGCAGTTTCTTGGAGCGCCTCGATCAGTTTGACTCCCTGTTCTTCGGCATCTCTCCCCGCGAAGCCAGCCTGATGGATCCTCAGCAAAGATTGCTGCTGGAGGTGGTTTGGAAGGCCATTGAGGATGCGGGCTATGCCCCCTCCTCTTTGGCGGGGGGGCAGATTGGAGTCTTTGTCGGGGTCAGCAATCACGATTACAGCAAGCTCTATCGCCAGCAGAGTGACCTTATCGATGCCCATTGTTCCACCGGCATGATGGTGCAGTCGATCCTGGCCAATCGGGTCTCCTTCCTGTTCGACTTCCATGGCCCGAGCGAGATTATTGATACGGCCTGTTCCAGCACCACCGTCGCATTGCATCGGGCGGCCCAATCCCTGCGGGATGGCTCCTGCGAGACCGCGATTGTGGGCGGGGTCAATGCGCTGCTGGACTGGCAAGGCTTCGCCATACTGAACCAGGCGGGCATTCTCAGCCGGGATGGACAAGTGCGTCTGTTCGACCCGGACGGAACCGGCTATGTGCGCGGCGAAGGGGTCGGTGCAGTTCTGTTGAAGCCGCTCTCCAAGGCCTTGGCGGATCGCGATCCGATCCATGGTTTGATCCGGGGCAGTGCGACTAGTTTTGACGGCAAAAAATATTCCCTGACCGCCCCGAGCCCGCAGGCGCAAGCGGAAGCGGTCAAGGCCGCCTTGCGCCAGTCAGGACTGCCGCCGAACCGGATCAGCCATATCGAAGCCCAGGGCACCGGATCCGCCCTAGGCGACCCGGTCGAACTGTCGGCCTTCAAAGCGGCGTTCCGGGACCAGTATCGGGCCTGGGGCCTCCCGGATCCCAGTGTCCCCCACTGCACCATCGGCTATTTGAAGCCGCAGATCGGCCATTTGGAAGCCGCCTCGGGCATGGCAGGCTTGTTTAAGATCCTCCTGGCCATGGCGGAGGACCGGATGCCAGGCACGGCAAATCTGCCTGCCCGTCTTCCCGAGGCCGTCCAAGGCTCGCCCTTCACCCTGTCGGACCAATGCCACGTGTGGGACAGACCGGACAGTGTAGAGGGGCGCTGTGCCGGACTGCATTCCTTCGGCCTGGGCGGGATGAACGCCCATGTGATCTTGGAGGAGTTTGTTGGCGCATGCTGAGCCATGTTTTCCCCGGTCAGGGTGCGCAGCGCAAAGGCATGTTGGGCTTGGCGGCGGATTTTCCCGATCTGATGGCCCAAGCCGATGGGATCTTGGGCTACTCCCTAGAAGAGCTCTGCCAGCGGGATCCCGAGCGACGGCTGAACCGCACTTGCTACACCCAACCGGCTCTTTTTGTCGCCAATGCCTTGGCAGAATTGAAGCACCGGGACGGCCTTCCCGGCGGGGCGGGACCGGACTTTGTCCTCGGCCACAGCCTCGGTGAATACAACGCGCTGTTTGCGGCCGGAGTGCTCGATTTCGCCACCGCCTTGCGGTTGGTGCAAAAGCGCGGTGCGCTGATGGACAAAGCCTCAGGCGGGGCCATGGCGGTGGTGATTGGCCTGACGGCAGAGAGGATTGAGGACCTGGTGCAGGCCCATGGGCTGGCACTGGATCTCGCCAATCTCAATGCGCCTGACCAAGTGGCGCTCTCCGGGCTCAAGGCCGAGATCGACCGCGCCCGTCCGCTATTCCAAGACGAAGCGCAACGCTGGGTGCCGTTGAAGGTCAGCGCGGCGTTTCATTCCCGTCATATGGCCGACGCCGCTACGGCCTTTGCGACCTTTTTGGAAGATGTTGCTTTTGCACCGCCACAGGTTCCGGTGATCTCCAATGTGACAGCTCGGCCCCATGACATGGAGCGTTTCGGCGCATTGTTGGCCCAGCAAATCAGAGCGCCGGTGCGCTGGACAGAGTCGATCCAATGGCTTTGTGACCAAGGGGTTGATCGCTTCGAGGAATTGGGGCCGGGAACCACTCTGACCGGATTGATAGACCGGATCCGAGCCGCAAGACCGGCTCTGGTACCGGTCGCCAAACCTCAAAAGCAGGCCCAGCCGCCCCCACTAAATCGGCCTCTGTCACATCCCGGTCTCGCCGCCTGCGCTGGGCAGAGGGGCATAGCGCCAGAGACTTTGGGCAGCCAGGCCTTTCGCGACGTCTATGGCCTGCGCTACGCCTACTTGGCCGGATCAATGTATAAGGGCATTGCCGCACCTGCCTTGGTGATCCGGTTGGGCAAGGCCGGGCTGATGGGCTTTTTTGGTGCCGGGGGTGTGGCCTTGGCGCGGGTGGACGAGGCTATCTCTGAGATCCGTCAGGCTTTGCCACCGGACCGATGTTTCGGTGTCAATTTGTTGGCCAATCCCGGGCGACCGGACCAGGAGATGGCGCTGGTTGATCTGCTCTTGCGCCGCTCTGTAAGCGTGGTGGAGGCTTCGGGCTATACCCAGCTATCGCCTGCCCTGGTGCGCTATCGACTGGCGGGTTTGGTGCGGCGGGAAGACGGGCACCCCATTGCCCGCAATCGGGTGATCGCCAAACTGTCCCGGCCGGAAATCGCCAAGCTGTTTTTGGCCCCGCCGCCACGCACCATGGTGACGGCTTTGCTGGACGCTGGTTTGGTCACGCCGGATCAGGCCGCGCTATCTGCCCAGCTCCCTTTGGTCGATGATATTTGTGTCGAAGCGGATTCCGCCGGTCATACCGACCGACGCAGTGCGACGGCCCTGTTCCCGGCGGTGTCTCGGTTGCGCCTGGAAATGATGGAGGGTTTTGCGCCCGCTGCGGCGGTTCGTGTCGGTTTGGCCGGGGGCATCGGGACCCCGGAAGCCGCTGCGGCGGCATTTATGCTCGGGGCGGATTTCATCCTGACCGGATCGATCAATCAATGCACTCCCGAGGCCGGGATCAGCGCTGCGGCCAAGGATTTGTTGGCGCAAATGGATATCCAGGATACCGATTATGCGCCCGCCGGAGATTTGTTCGAAATCGGTTCTCAGATCCAGGTGCTGAAACGGGGCTTGCTGTTTCCGGCCCGGGCCAACCGGCTTTATGAGCTATACCGGTCCCATGACTCGCTCGACTCCATTGATCCGGCGACCCGCCATACCCTGGAGACCCAGTGGTTTGGCCGGAGCCTGGAGGCGGTCTATGCCGAGACACGGGAGTATTGGCGCGCCACTCAACCCGCTGAAGTCGACCGGGCGGAGCGCGACCCAAAGCGCCGGATGGCGCTGGTGTTCAAATGGTACTTTGTGCATACCATGCGCTTGGCTCTTTCCGGGGATCCAGAGGATGTGGTGAACTACCAAATTCATTGCAGCCCGGCCCTGGGTGGCTTCAACCGATGGGTCAAAGGAACGGAGCTAGAGCCTTGGTCGCACCGTTCCGTCGATGTGATCGCCGAGCGTCTGATGCAGGGCACGGCAGATTGTCTGAACACCATGGTCTCCAAGGTGACGCAGCCACCCGTTTGAAGGGCTCTTACTGAAGGTGAGACGGCTTGTAAAACAGCCGTTGTGGTTACTCCTTATTGCAGTGTAAGGCCGCGTCGTCTAAAGATTGAGGGTCTGTCTCGAGCCGCCCACCCCCCTGGAGGCAGCATGTGATCGGACCCTCGATACACAACAGGCGGTTTATGGCGCAGGAATTTTTGTGATGGCGGAATGGATCGCCGGGTTTCAGGTCGAGGAGCGGCTGTTTTCCAGCCCCGTGACCGCTGTCTATCGCGGGATTGATCCCGCAGAGGGCGGCTCTGTCATCTTGAAGGTCCTGAACCTGCAATACCCGACTCCCAGCGAGTTGGCGCGGTTCCGCCATGAATATGCTCTGATCTCCAAACTAGATATTGACGGTGTGATTAAGGCTAAGGCGCTGGAACGCCATGGCAATGCTTTGGTCATGGTGCTGGAGGACACAGTCGGCATCGACTTGGCGAGCCGATGCAAAGCCAAGCGGTTTACGATCCAGGAGTTTTTGGCTCTGGCGATCAAAATGGTGGATATCCTGGATCGGCTGCATGCCAATCAGGTGATCCACAAGGATCTCAATCCCAGCAATTTTATTTGGAACCAGACGACCGGCGCGTTGCATTTGATTGATTTTGGCTATGCCACCCAAGGCACGGTGGAGCGCCATCAAGCCGCTGCGCTGGATGTCTTGCAAGGCACCCTGGCCTATATGTCCCCGGAACAAACCGGTCGGATGAACCGGACCCTGGATTATCGCAGCGACTATTATGCGCTAGGGGTCACCTTTTACGAAATGCTCAGCGGGCGATTGCCGTTTTTGGCCGAAGACCCCTTAGAGCTGGTGCATTGCCATTTGGCGCGAGCCCCTGATCGGCTCCAAGACCTGGTTCCCACCCTACCGGAGGCGCTGTCGGCCATTGTTTTGAAGCTGATGGCCAAGGGGGCGGAGGACCGCTATCAAAGTGCCGCCGGATTGCGCGCCGATCTGAAGCGCTGCAAGGCTCAGTGGGTTGAAACCGGCGCTATTGAGCCTTTTGCCCTGGGTCAGCAAGACATATCGGACCGGTTTCATGTTCCGCAGAAGCTCTATGGCCGGGAAAAGGAGATCCGAACCCTGCTCGACACCCTGGACCGGGCGGGCGAGGGGGCCTCCGAGCTGTTGATGGTGGCGGGCTATTCAGGTGTCGGCAAAACGGTGCTGATCGAGGAAGTCCATAAACCCCTGGCGGGACGGAAGGGCTATTACCTTTCGGGCAAATTCGACCAATATCGCCGCGACATCCCCTATGCAGAAATCGTCGGTGCCTTTCGTGGCTTGGTCCAACAGATCTTGGGGGAGCGGGACGAGCAGATCCAATCCTGGCGGCAAAAGATCCTGGCTGCTGTGGGAGATAATGGCCGGGTCATCATTGAAACCATCCCAGAGGTGGAGGCGATCATTGGGCCACAGCCCGCTGCGCTGGAGATCGGTGCCCTGGAGGCGGAGAAGCGCTTCAATGAGACCTTTGGCCGCTTTGTTGGCGTGTTTTGCCAGGCAGAGCATCCGGTTCTGCTGTTCCTAGACGATTTGCAATGGGCTGATCCGGCGACTTTGAAGCTGATCCAATTGCTGATGACCGATATGGCGGTTCATCATCTGCTGATCATCGGGGCCTATCGGGACAATGAGGTCTCCGGGTCCCATCCTCTGATGCTGGCCTTGGATGTGATCCAAGAAAGCAGACCGGTGGAGACGATCCATCTGAAACCGCTGCATCAGAAACACACCCGGGATCTGGTCGCCGATGCGGTGCGTCGAACAGATGCTGCCGTCGACGCCTTGGCCGCGCTGATTTACCGCAAAACCAATGGCAGTCCGTTTTTTATCAGCCGCCTGCTTTCGGCGGTGCATGACCAGGGCATGCTCTGGTTTGACCGCACCGAGATGCGATGGGCGTGGGATGCGGAACGGATCGGGGCCATGCAGGCCAGCGACAATGTGGTCGGCTTGATGGTCGCGCAGATGCAACAGGTGCCGTCTGAAACCCAGGCCTTTTTGCGCTTGGCCAGTTGCCTGGGCACGTTGTTTGACGTCCAGATGGTCGCCCGGGTTGCAGAGCGTCCGCTGGCTGAGGTCATTGCCGCCTTTGCTGCCGCGATTGAGGAGGATCTGATCACGCCGGTGGATGCGGCCCTGCGGTTCGCCCATTGGTCGGCGCAGGATGGGGACAGTGTCGATGTGGACGCCTTCCGGGCGGCGCAATATCGGTTCGCCCATGACCGGATTCTGGAAGCCGCCTATTCCCAACTGAGTGACCAGGAACGTCTGGAGACCCATCACCGCATTGGCATGACCATGGTGGCTCTGTGGTCAGACACCGCCCTGGAAGACCATGTCTTCGACATCGTCAATCAGTTGAACAAGGCCACAAGCTTGTTGGTGGCCCGGGAAGATCAGATCCGGGTCGCGCGGCTGAACCTGAATGCGGCCCAACGGGCGCGGACCTCCATGGCCCATGCGGCGGCGTCCATCTTCCTGGATGCGGGGATCGCTTTGTTGGGGGAGGAAGGCTGGCAAGACGATCCCGACACACTATTTGCGCTCTATTATAACAAAACCGAATGTGCCTTTCTCTGTGGCCAGTTGCCCCAGTCTGAAGCGGCCTTTGAAACCACCATTGCCCGGGCCCGCAATGCCACCGATCAGCTTAAAACCTATGAGCTGATGATGCGCATTCATTTGACCAGCAACAAATTTGACAAGGGCCTGGCTTTGGCCCGCGAAGCCCTGCCGCTCTACGGCATCGATCTGGTCTTCGATGAGCCGGAAAAAATGGCCGCCTTGGCCGATCAGGAGCTGGCCGCCGTGGAGGCGCGTCTGACCGGGCGGGATCTGGAGCCGCTGCTAGAGGCCCCTGTCCATGGCGATGAGAGTTTAAGTTATTGCTTTGCCATTCTGTTCCGGGTTTGGACCCTGGCGTTTCTCAGTGGCAACTTGCCGACGATGAATTACGCCGGTCTGAAAATGGTCTCGCTGACCCTGGACCGGGGCAATGATAAATACTCCTCCTTCGGTTACATCGTCTTTGGCATGATCGAGGCTGCCGGGAAGGAGAATTACGCCCGAGCCTATGAGCTCGGCATGTTGGCGATGACCATGAACAAGCGGTTCCGCAATGTCGCCGCCATCCCGCCGATCAACAATCTGTTTGGCCATATCATCAGCCATTACAACAGGCATTACCGCGAGATCACGCCGATCTTTCGCGAGTCCTATGAAGCCAGCCTGCAAAGCGGCGAGGTTGAATGGGGCGTCTGGGCCGCCAGTTTTCTCTATCTCTGCCCGTTTATCGAGGGGCGGCCGCTGGAAAGCGTCGCCCAGACCATCGATCAGTTTATGGACTTCATTGAAAAGTCTGGCAGTGAGTCCATCCTGCATCTGACCCGGTTCCACCGTAATTTGGTGCGGGCCTTGCGCGGGCAAACCGATACGCCGCTGAGCATCGACAGCCCGGATTACCAGGAGGCCGATTTGGTGGCCTATCTGGAGGACTCCAATTTTGAATATGGCTGGCTTTGGTATGACCTGTACCGCTCCATGCTGTGCTATGTGCATGGCGATTTGGCGGAGGCCCTGCATTTCAGTCGATTGGCGGAGCAAAAGAAGGTTTTCGCCCCGGCCTTCATGAAATTTGCCGAACAGCATTATTATCATGGGCTGATCCTGGCTGCCTGCTACGGCACTTTGCCCGAGGCCGAACAGGCCTCGGCCCTTCAAACCATCAGCCAATGCGTCGACCGGCTTGGTCTTTGGGCCTCCTCCTGTCCGGACAATTACCGCCATAAATATTTGCTGGTTCAGGCCGAGCTGTCTCGGCTGAGCGGGGATCCGATCACGGCGCGCGGCTTGTATGACGAGGCCATCGAGGCCGCTCGGGACAACGACTATCTGCAGGACGAGGCCTTGGCCAATGAGCTGACCGGCCAGTTCCTGATCGCCCAGGGCCGCAACAAAGCGGCTATCGGCTATTTGATGGAAGCCCGCTATCTCTATGAGCGCTGGGGAGCCTTAGGCAAAGTCGCTCAATTGGTGCGGCAATTCCCCATGTTGGTCCCGGCAGCTGAGGGTCGGAGTTTCTCCGTCACCGTCAGCCAAAGTGATAGCACCTCGTTGGATCTGGTCACCGTCATCAATGCCTCCCAGGCGCTGTCCGCTGAGATTTCCTTGGGCAAGGTGCTGGAGCGGCTGATGCGGATCTTGCAGGAGAATGCCGGGGCGCAAAATGCCCGTCTTCTGCTGCGGGGCTCGACCAATTGGCGGCTGGAGGCTGATCTCTCCGACCAATCCATCGCCGTGTTGCAGTCTCGGGTGGTGTTGCTCAATGCCCGTTCTGACAGCCATTTCCCCTTAGCCCTGCTGCGTTTTGTCGCCCGTTCTGCGGAACAAGCTTCCGAGGACCGCCGCGCCGAGAAGCGGCGGTCGGACGGCCAGCCCGCTGCGGGCGTTTTGGCCGAGGGGTCGCAGGAGGACGATGCCGGCCTGGTGGTCATTGACGACCTGTCGGCAGATCCGACCTATGCCACGGACCCCTATGTGCAAGACACCCAGCCCCGGTCGGTGTTGTGCTTGCCGGTGCGCAACCGCAATCGCCTTGTGTGTATTCTCTATCTGGAAAACAATCTGGCCACGGCCGTGTTTGACCGCACGCAGATCGAGTTGCTGCGGATGATCTCCTCCCAGATTGCCATCTCCATCGACAATGCCCGGCTCTATGAGCGTTTGGAAAGCCAAGTGGCGGAACGCACTGCTGAATTGCGTCTGGCCAAGGAGGCCGCCGAACAGGCCCAGGCCAGGGTGGCCAGCTTGTTGGACCATTCCGGCCAGGGATTCCTGTCCTTCGGCCAGGACCTGATCGTCGATCCGGAATTCAGCCGGGCCTGTGTGGCCATGCTGGGCACGGCTCCGGCGGGCCAGGATGCAGCCGCTGTCCTGTTTGCCGAAGATGAGCAGAAGGCCAAATTGCTGCGCTTTGGCACCCGGATTGTGTTCAAAGAACAGGACCCCTATCAGCGCGATGTGGTGTTGTCCCTGTTCCCGGCTGAGATCACCCGGGGCGCTCTGATCTTGAAGGCCGACTACACCCTGCTCGACAATGGGCACATCATGGCGGTGCTGACCGATGTGACCGAGGAACGTCGGCTGGAAGACAAGGTCGAGCAGGAACATCGCGGCTTGCGCATGGTGGTCTCTGCCGTCACCGAGAGCCGAGACTTTTTTGATGCCGTGGACAGTTTCCGAGAGTTTGTTGAGGGCGATCTGCCCGAAGCCTTTGCCCAGTCCAGCGATGCCCGTAGCGTGGCCGATCAGATCTGTCGCGACATCCACACCCTGAAAGGCACCTTAAACCAGTTCAGCTTCCTGGCCACCCCAGCGGCGCTGCATGACCTGGAAGAAGATCTGCGCCGACTTTTGGCCGATCAAGCCAAACCGGTGCAAATGGTGGATTTTGCCCAACCGATCCAGGATGCCGGTTTGGAAGGTTTGTTTAATCAGGACCTGAGCGGCTTGCGCGATGTTTTGGGCGAAGATTTCCTCAAAGGCGGCAATCGGGTGACCTTGACTGCCGAGCAAGCGGTAACGTTGGACCAGCTGGCCTCCAGCTTGTTGCAGGGCGAGCCGGTCGATGTGACCGCGACGGCGATGCGGCGCTTTTTGATCGAGATAGGCTATTTGCGCAAAGTGCCGCTGCATGACCTTCTGCGGTCCCATGAGCGGGTGGTGCGGCAGGTGGCCGCCCGGCTGGAGCGGGAAATCGCCCCGATGCAGGTCCATGGCGGGCGTGATATCTGGATCGATCCGGACTATTACGGCCCCTTCCTGCGGGCCTTGGCGCATCTATTCCGCAATGCGGTGGCCCATGGCATTGAAACCCCCGATGACCGCTTGTTGGCGGGCAAAGAAGAGGCCGGTCAGATCATTTGCCGGGTGATGCGCTCCGGGGCGGATATTGTGCTCTCCGTCTCCGATGATGGTGGGGGCATTGACCCCAGTGCCGTGCGGGATCGGGCGGTGGCAGTGGGGCTGCTGGGCCCGGCGGAGGCGGCGCGGCTGTCCGAGCCGGAGACCCTGGCGCTGATCTTCCGGGATCGGGTCACCATCAAGGAGAGCGCGGATTTGTTCTCAGGCCGCGGGGTGGGTCTTTCTGCCGTGCGGGCCGAGGTCCAGCGTCTTGGTGGGGTGATCCTGGTGGAAAGCACCATCGGGGTTGGCTCCCGCTTCCTGATCACCTTGCCGGTGACCAGCGGGGTGATGGCGGTCGCCCAATAAACACCACCCCACCCCGACCGTACTGCCTATTTGGTTTGCATGACCCAAACGCCATCCCAGTCGGTCCCCGGCGGATGGTCCTGAAAATAGGCGATCCGCTCCAAGAACACCTTGGGCACCGGGTCTGTGGGGGTCTGCGCCGCGATCTGGGCAAAGCCCTGTTGGGCACCTTGCCAATCCTGGGCGCGATAGGCCTGTAGGGCGACCTGCATATCCACCAGCTGCTGGGGTGCAGGACTGGACCCAAGGCTGGGGTTGGGGATCTCCCGGCGCAGCTCGTAAATCCGTGTCGGCTCGGTTTTGCCCTTAACCCGGATCAGGTCCAACTCCCGGACTTCCAGCGCGTCTCCGGCCAAAGCCAGGGTTTGCTCGGACAGGATGGCGCGGGTGCCATAGACCTTGTTGGTGCCCTCCAGGCGGGCGCTGAGATTGACCGCATCGCCAATGACCGAGAACTTCCGCGAACTGGTGGAGCCGATATTCCCGGCAATGACGGTGCCCGAGGACAGGCCGATGCGCATATTGATGCTCAGATCGGAAACTTCGGCCCCGACTTCCCGGGCGACGGATTGCTTGAAGCGTTCAAAATTCTCATTGGCTTCCAGGGCGGCGCGACAGGCCAGCAAAGCATGCTCATGGGCCTCGGTGAACGGAGGACCCCAGTAAGCCATCACCGCATCGCCTTGGAAGTCATTGACCACCCCTTTGTGGGAGGCCACGGCGTCGCTCATCTCGCTCAAGAATATATTCAGCAATTGCACTAGAGTATCCGGGGCAAGGCGCTCTGAAATCGTCGTATAGCCCTGCAGGTCGATGAACATGATGGTCATCTCCCGGCGGTCACCGCCGAGACGGGTGAAGTCTGGGTCGTCGATCAGCCGTTTGACAATGCGCGGATCCATATATTTCCCGAACATGTCCTTGATGCGTTCCTTCATGCGCAGGCCATCGACCATGGCGTTGAAGGAAGTGCCCAGACGCCCGACCTCGTCTTTGGTCACCACGGGAACCGTGATGTCCAAAGCCCCTTTCTCCACCCGCTCTGCGGCGCTGGCCAGGTTGCGCACATTGCGCACGATCATCAGGGTGACGATGGCCGCCACGCCGAGCCCGAGCAGGGCGGCCAGGGTGGTCATCCCGGCATTGAAATAGAGCAGGAATTGCTGGTTTTGGTCGGCCCGCTGCACGGCGGCCCCGGCAGCCAGTTCCATGGTTCGGTGCAGGACCTGGATTTCCTCATCGACGGTTTCCTGCAGGCGGTTAAAGTCCGGCAGCCTGGCTTCAAAGGCCGAAACAGAGCCGTCCTCGATCAGATCCAGCAGCGCCAGTCCTTGGGCCTCATAGCTGCGATATTCCTCCTCAACCCGCTGGGTGGAGGACCGTAGCGCATTGATGGTTTCCGGCGGATGCTCCAGGGCGGCCTCGGCATCCAGATAGCCAAAGGCGCGGCTGAAATCGGCCTCGATCTGTTCATCCAGATGGGCGATGCGCTCCAAGGTCGGGGTCAGGTCATGGTGATCGGCGAACAGGCGTTGGATCAGGATGCCTTGTTCCAGGACCCGGACATTGATCCGGCCAATGGTTTCGCTTAGGGGCAATTGTTTGGTGGCAACCAGATTGAGATCTCGGCTGATATTCGCCGTCAACACCACCGAATAGGCCGCAACCAGGGCCATCAAGGTCAGCACCGCCAGGGCAATGCCATAGATCTTATGTCCGATGCTCATCTTCATGGATAGGTCCGCCCGCCATCGCCAAAACTGCCTAATGCATTTAAGCGACATCTGGCTTGTTAGGAGGGCCTGCCCAACAAACATTTCCCTTAAGAGCACTGCTAGCGCAATTTATACAGACAAAAGGGTGGCTGGGATGGCGATCAAATTCATGAACCGGAAAACCTTTCCGGCCAATTCGGTGATTTTCCGGGAAGGCGATCTGGGCAATTGCGCCTATTTGCTGACCAAGGGCCGGGTGGAAATCACCAGCTTTCAGACCGGGACTCATGTTCATTTGACCACGGTGATGCCCAACCAGCTGTTTGGTGAGCTGGCCTTGATTGACGGCGCGCCCCGCAGTGCTACAGCCACGGTTCTGGAGCCGGTGGAGGTGGTGGTGGTCAGCCAAGCTGATATCACGCGTCAGCTGGAGGGCATGGATCCCTTCATGCGCTATTGGTTTGAATATCTGACCGGACGGGTCCGGGACCTGACCGGGCGGGTGACCAATCCACCGGCCTTTGGCGGCGACAATCCTTAGACTTTTTTGGACTTTTTGCGTCCGACCAGACGTTTGCCATGGGCACAAAGGCCGGGCAGGGGGTCGCTCCAACGCCAGATCCCATCAACCATCGCCACCCCATGCAGGGAGGGCGGCTCGGCCTTCGGGTCCGCCAGGGCCTTGAGATCCGTGGCCAGATCGACCCGCCAGGAGCGTTGCCCGCCGGTTCCGGTCAAATCCAGGCCTTTGAACGGGGCGGTGGCTTTGGGCAGCGGGCGACCGGTTTGCTCGGCCACGCCATAGCGCACCAAGGGGCAGCCATTTAGGGCGGCCAATTCGGCTTCCAACGGCAGCAGGCCCACGGTGGCGGCCTCCATCAGGAAGGCACCATCCTTCGGGCGTTTCTGGAAGCTAAGGGACAGCCAGCCGACCATACCGGTTTTTTGGAACAGGGATTGGGTTAGGGCCTTTAGAGCTCTGGCGTCTTCGGCCTCGGCAGGCAGGGCCGCGCTGGTGGGGCCGGTGCCCACCGGCCAGCGGCGCAGGCGTCGGGCGACAAAGCTGAGCGGCAGCTGGTCTTGTGGAGTCAGATAGAGCACGCAGACATAGCTTTGACTGTCCGGGCCCATGGGGGATCCATCGGCGGGCAGCAATTGGGCGGCTGCGGCGTCTTTGCCAAGCAGGCTGCGGATTTGGTCCCGAAAGCCGTCGGGATGCAAAAAGGCCTTGGCACGCTCCAGATCTCCGACCTTATAGGTGAAGCGCTCCGCAAGGTTTGGCAGGGCCTCGATCAAGGTTAGGGCGCTATCGGTCCGGGTCGGGATCAGCACTGGGTTTGCGTCGGAAGACAGGCTGTCGCGCCAAGCCTGTAGGTCTTCCAGCAGGGCCGGGCCGGACCAAGCTTTCAGCGGCTGCGGCGTGGCCCAGCGGCTGCGCAGGCCGCAATGGGTTGGATCGACCTCGAAGAGGGTGCTGGAGAGGCTGTCCTTGGCCAAGGCCCGCGCCGCACCCAGTCCGGCCCCATCGGCACCGAGGATGGCGACGGAAGCGGGTGGGGTAGGGTTGGCTTTGCGGTTCATGGTGCCGTTTGTAGCGGTTGGCCCCGGCTGAGTGCAAGGCGGTGGGCGCATAGAAGGGGGAGACGCATGCCAATGGCTGAGAAGGAGACCCAACAGGACTTGGTGGTCCTGCTGCATGGCATTGGCCGGACCCTCTGGAACATGGACATGCTGGCCCGTTGCCTGCGGAAAGCGGGCTATGCGGTGTTGAACTTGCGCTACCCGTCGCGCCATCATCCCATCGCCGAGCTGGTGGGCTGGCTTAAAGATCGCCTGGAGGCGGAGCAGGTCTGGCAGGGCACGGCGCATGGCAGGGTCCATTTTGTCTGCCATTCCATGGGCGGGCTGATCACCGGCTTTTACCTGGCGGGCCGCAAGGACAGCACCAGCACCGAGCGGTTGGGGCGGGTGGTGATGTTGGGCACGCCCCATGGCGGCAGTGAATTGGCCGATTGGCTGCAGCACAATCCTCTCTATCGCTGGTATTTTGGTCCGGCGGGGCAGGAGCTGACCACCACGGCCCGCACCGCTGATCAAATTGCGCCCTGGTACCCCTTAGGGATCATTGCCGGGCGGCAAAGCTGGCTGATGCCTTTGACCCGGATTTGGTTTCCCGGGGCCAATGACGGCATGGTCAGTGTGGAGAGCACCAAGCTGGACGGCATGGCCGACCACATCACTGTGTCGGTGATCCATGGCCTGATGGGCTGGAGCCCGACCGTGCAGCGCCACGTGGTCGGCTTTTTGCGGGAGGGGGTGTTTGTGCGGTGAGGGCGGGCACAAAAAAAGCGGGCCGTAGCCCGCTTTTCAATGTGGTGCAATCGAGTGCTTGTTAACAGCTCGACCCCAAATTCTGAGATGTTCTGGATAGTGGATTGCTTGGAAAAACACAAGACAAAGATCATTAATCTTCACAGTTGCTTGAAAAATCCATCTTGGGCCGCAAAAATCTGAATTGAAAAATAGACCAGATTTCATCGGGAGTGGATTGGATGCGCTTGGGGCTCGACATTGGAACCAACTCTATCGGCTGGTGGCTCTATGCCCTGGAGGATGGGGAGGTCAGCGCCGTCATTGATGGCGGCGTCCGGATTTTTTCAAATGGCCGCGATCCGAAATCCGGTGCCTCTCTGGCGGTGGATCGCCGGGCCGCCCGGTCCATGCGCCGTCGGCGGGATCGCTATCTGCGGCGCCGGGCCTCCCTGATGCGCAAGCTTGCCGCAGCGGGCCTCATGCCCGAAGACCCGGAGGCGGCCAAAGCCCTTGAGGCCCAAGACCCCTATCGATTGCGCGCCGAGGGTTTGGAGCGGCGGCTCTCGCTGCACCAGCTGGGGCGGGCGCTGTTTCACCTCAATCAACGCCGGGGCTTCAAGTCAAACCGCAAGACCGACCGGGGCGACAATGAAAGCGGTAAAATCAAGGACGCGACGGCCCGTCTTGACCAAGCCATGATGGCGGCTGGCGCTAAAACCTTGGGTCAGTTTCTCTTTGGCCGCCAGCAGATGGCCCCAACCCCTCGGCATACCCCAGCGGTGCGCACCCGCCTGACTCTCCGCCAGGAGGACCCGGACGAGAAGGCGGAGATGGGCTATGACTTCTACCCGGATCGCCGCCATCTGGAAAATGAATTTGCTATGCTGTGGGCCGCCCAACAGCCCCATCATCCGGAGGTCCTGACTGAAGATCTGCGAACGGCCCTGTTTGAAACCATTTTCTATCAGCGTCCGCTGAAGACTCCAGAGGTCGGGCTGTGCCTGTTCACCGATGAGCGGCGGATCGAAAAAGCCCATCCCTTGACCCAGCGCCGTACCTTGTACGAGACGGTCAATGCCTTGCGCATCACCTCGGACGGCAAAGCGCGGCGGTCCCTGACCAAGGAGCAGCGGGATAGGGTCATCCATTTTATCGACAACCGAAAACCGACCAAAAAGCCTGGGTCCATGGTGGCCAAGCTCACCGCCATCGCCAAAGCCCTCGGCCTTAAGACGGATGAACGCTTTACCCTGGAAACCGGCAACCGGGACGCCATTGCCTGCGATCCGGTCCGCGCCAGCCTGTCCCATCCGGATTGCTTTGGACCCCATTGGTCCACCCTAAGCTGGGAGGACCAATGGCAGGTCATCAGCACCGTGCGCGCGGTGCAATCCGATGCGGAATATGCGCAAGCGTTAGACTGGCTGCAGACCACCCATGGCTTGGACAAATCCGGGGCTGAATCGGTTCTGAAGGCGTCCTTGCCCGAGGGGTTTGGGCGCTTGGGACTGAGCGCCACACAAGCCATCTTGGCCAAACTCCAGGCCGATGTGATCCCCTATAGCGAAGCGGTGGCGGCCTGTGGCTGGCATCACTCCGACAGCCGCACTGGGGAGATCCTCGACCAACTGCCCTATTATGGCGAGGTCCTCGACCGCCATGTGATCCCGGGCAGCGGCAACCCCCAGGATGAACCCGTTGAGCGCTTTGGCCGCTTAACCAATCCCACCGTCCATATCGGCTTGAACCAGCTGCGTCGCCTCGTCAATCGGATCATCGCCCATCATGGTAAACCCGATCAGATAGTGGTGGAGATCGCCCGGGATCTAAAGCTCAGCGACAAGCAGAAAAAAGACTTCGAGGTCGTCAACAAGTCCAATCGAGATGCCGCCTTGGCCAGGAGCAAAAAGCTGCTGGAACTGGGACAACCCGACACGGGTGCCAATCGCTTGTTGCTCCGGCTGTATGAGGAGCTTGGCCCGGCCATTGGCCCGCGCCGTTGTCCCTATACCGGCAAGCCGGTTTCCGCGACCATGCTGTTTGATGGGTCCTGCGATGTGGATCACATCTTGCCCTATTCCCGGACCCTGGACGACAGCCCGGCCAATCGGACCCTCTGCTTGCGCGAAGCCAATCGGGACAAGCGCAATCTGACCCCCTATGAGTGCTGGGGCGATACCGCCCAATGGGAGGCAATCCAAGCCAATTTGGCCAACCTACCTGAAAACAAGCGCTGGCGGTTTGCCCCTGATGCCATGGCACGGTTTGAAGGCGAGCGCGACTTCTTAGACCGGGCCTTGGTGGACACCCAATATCTCTCCCGCTTGGCGCGCAGCTATCTGGATGCGCTGTATACCGAGGGCGGTCATGTCTGGGTGGTTCCCGGTCGGATGACCGAAATGCTGCGGCGGCATTGGGGCCTGAACAGCCTGCTACCCAAACACAGCTCAGCCGGGATCAGAGAGAAAAAGAACCGGACCGACCACCGCCATCATGCCATTGATGCCGCCGTGGTCGCGGTGTGTGATCGCGGATTGGTCAAGCGGATGAGTGAGGCCTCAGCCTCGATGGAGCGCGATGGCTTCCGGGCCGAGGACGTGGCGAACAACACGCCCTTGCCCTGGCCTCGGTTCCGGGAGGATCTCCGCTCAACGCTGGATCGGATTGTCGTCAGCCACCGCGCCGATCATGGCCGCATTGACCCGCAAGCCCGGAAACAGGGCCGGGACAGCACAACCGGTCAACTACACAATGACAGTGCCTATGGCATTGTCGATGACCGCACGGTGGTCAGCCGGGTGCCCCTGGCCGCCCTAAAACCCTCCGACCTGGCCGGGTCCGCGCGGGGCAAGACCCTGGTGGATCCGGATTTACGCGAAGCGCTGCTCCTGGCAACCCGAGGCCTCGGCGAGGGGTCTGCCAAAGCCTTTGCCGATGCTTTGGTGGCGTTTTCCGCCCGGCCCGGACCCTATCAGGGCATAAGGCGGGTGCGACTGCGGGAAACCCTTGGGACAGAGGCGCGGGTCGAGATCTTTGGCACAGATGGCCAACCCTATAAGGCCTATAAGGGCGACAGCAATCATTGCCTCGAGATCTGGCGTCTGCCGGATGGGAAGATCGTTTCTCAGGTGATCACCACCTTCCAAGCCCATCAGAAGGAACAAATACGTCCCCATCCTGCGGCAAAGCGCCTGATGCGCCTGTTTAAGCGGGACATGGTGGTCTCGAGCGTAGATGGAACGCAACGCGTCCTAGTGGTCCAGAAATTTGATCCGGCCAACGGACTGTTTTTGGTTCCGCACAATGAATCCGATGCGGATGCCCGCCACCGCAATAAGGACGATCCGTTCAAGATGCTGCAGATCTCCACCTTGAAAGCCATCAAGGCGGGGCTGCGCCGGGTCATTGTGGATGAGATGGGCAGGGTTCGGGATCAACACGCCACCGAATAATCTCAGGTGAGGACGAGATCATGGATCAAATCATCGACATCGCAACGGACAATCGACATTTGTCGCGAGACCGAGGCTTCTTGAAGGTCAGCGAAGGGGGCGAGGAGATTGGGCGCACCGCCTTGGATCAAATCGCTGCCGTGATTGTGCATGCCCATGGCACCACATGGTCCACGTCTTTGCTGACGGAATTGGGCGAACGCGGTGCCCCTGTTGTGTTGTGCGGACGGGATCATGCGCCACGATCCGTTTTGTTGCCCATCGAAGGGCACCATACCCAAGGACAGCGCATGCGCGCGCAATGGCAGGCCCGTCGACCCTTGGTCAAGGCGGCGTGGAAACAGATCGTGGTCAGCAAAATCGAGATGCAAGCTGCGGTTTTGGATAGCATCGGTGAGGCCAGCGCGCCGCTGACCATGATGCGGCGCAAGGTTGCCAGCGGCGATCCAGAAAATGTGGAGGCCCAGGCGGCGCGCTTTTACTGGCCTCGTCTAATGGGGGAGGCGTTTCGCCGAGATCAAGCCGGGGGCGGGGCCAACCCGCTTTTGAATTATGGCTACACGGTCTTGCGGTCTGCGGCGGCGCGGGCCGTCAGCGCGGCGGGTCTACACCCGACCATTGGGCTGTTCCATTCCAACCGCAGCAATGCTTTTGCCCTGGCCGATGACTTGGTCGAACCGTTCCGACCCTTGGTGGATCGGACGGTTATGAATCTGTGGGAGACCGGGCTGACTGAGGTTGATCCGGACACCAAACGCGCCCTTGCCCGGTTGATCGCCGTGGACATTCCCTTGGGAGGTGCCGTTTCACCGGTCAGCATGGCCATGGTCCGGCTCGCGACCTCTTTGGCGCAAAGCTTCGAAAACGACAGTTTGTCCTTGGCGCTGCCGATGCCGCCAGATGGGCTCACTTTGTCGGGGTTGGGCCGATGACGGATGGCGCTATTCTTTCGGGGTATCGACTGATGTGGATCTTGGTGATGTTTGATTTGCCGACGGACACCCATGTTCAGCGGCGTGAAGCGACCCAGTTTCGGAACTTTCTGTTGGATGAGGGTTTCGAGCGCAGTCAGTTTTCGATCTATGCCCGATTCGTCAACGGCAAAGAGGCGTTCCAGGCTCGGGTCAACCGCATTGAACGCAATTTACCCTCTCGAGGCGATGTCCAAATCCTCAATTTCACCGACCGGCAGTACCGTGATATTGTTCATTATTCCGATCAAGGGCGGCGCGGCAGCCGCCAAAATCCAGACCAACTGGTCATGTTCTGAAGCCAATGATCCATTTTCAATACACCGAAAGCCCCACATCTGCCTTGAAAATCAAGGAGATGCGAGGCGATCCAGTGTAGCTGCTCAGAATTTGGGGTCCAGCCGCAACTTAACAGATTTGAGTATGTATGCTGCGCAGAGTGTAGCTGCTCAGAATTTGGGGTCCAGCCGCAACGGAAGAAGCCACGGAGTGGATCCGGTCGCAAGTGTAGCTGCTCAGAATTTGGGGTCCAGCCGCAACAAGAGATCAGTACATGTCCTTTCTTTGGGCAGTGTAGCTGCTCAGAATTTGGGGTCCAGCCGCAACAAGTCGGCAATCATATTGCCCGTGCCCTGGAGTGTAGCTGCTCAGAATTTGGGGTCCAGCCGCAACCCCTCGCCAAACAGCCGGTCTGTGATGCCCAGTGTAGCTGCTCAGAATTTGGGGTCCAGCCGCAACTACGAGCAGCAGCAAACCATGCTCTTGTCGAGTGTAGCTGCTCAGAATTTGGGGTCCAGCCGCAACTCAGATCATCATTGATGATCAACACGCGGGAGTGTAGCTGCTCAGAATTTGGGGTCCAGCCGCAACGACACGGCGGCCTATCAATGCGCTGATTGCAGTGTAGCTGCTCAGAATTTGGGGTCCAGCCGCAACATGGTGAAGCTGGTGGTCGGAATCCGAACCAGTGTAGCTGCTCAGAATTTGGGGTCCAGCCGCAACTCCCCAGCCAGTCCTGCCAGAAAGCAGCCGAGTGTAGCTGCTCAGAATTTGGGGTCCAGCCGCAACAGGGTTGGATCATTGTCCGACCAAATGACGAGTGTAGCTGCTCAGAATTTGGGGTCCAGCCGCAACGTTTTTTTGACTCTTGCGTTGATATGCCCGAGTGTAGCTGCTCAGAATTTGGGGTCCAGCCGCAACTGTAACCGAGGACAGCCCCGATGCCACGGTAGTGTAGCTGCTCAGAATTTGGGGTCCAGCCGCAACTACAATAGCCTATTTTATGCTTTTTAAGCGAGTGTAGCTGCTCAGAATTTGGGGTCCAGCCGCAACCACATACGCCAAGGTCAAATTGCCCCGAGGAGTGTAGCTGCTCAGAATTTGGGGTCCAGCCGCAACGGAAGGGCCGCGCCAACCAGTCCATCAGGGAGTGTAGCTGCTCAGAATTTGGGGTCCAGCCGCAACACACCCCGCAATTGATCAACAAAACTATCCAGTGTAGCTGCTCAGAATTTGGGGTCCAGCCGCAACGCTTCACGGTGATGGACCCGCCAATGCGCCAGTGTAGCTGCTCAGAATTTGGGGTCCAGCCGCAACACGGTCGGTCGATGGTGATCCGGGCTGAGAAGTGTAGCTGCTCAGAATTTGGGGTCCAGCCGCAACGGGGCCGGGGTGCCCTAGCCCCCCTGGGGCAGTGTAGCTGCTCAGAATTTGGGGTCCAGCCGCAACACGGTTCACATGGGAGAGCTGGAGGCTAAGAGTGTAGCTGCTCAGAATTTGGGGTCCAGCCGCAACTGTAAGACCCGTCGGCTTGTGCGTCAGGCGAGTGTAGCTGCTCAGAATTTGGGGTCCAGCCGCAACCATAGTGGGCACATTGAACATCCCTGGGCTAGTGTAGCTGCTCAGAATTTGGGGTCCAGCCGCAACAAGAAAGAGAAGCTGAAGCCGTGCCCGTCCAGTGTAGCTGCTCAGAATTTGGGGTCCAGCCGCAACTAGAGCGCCAAACGCTCTGGCAAACCCGGTAGTGTAGCTGCTCAGAATTTGGGGTCCAGCCGCAACGGGCAGGCCATCCACTGCTTGGCGCTGGAGAGTGTAGCTGCTCAGAATTTGGGGTCCAGCCGCAACCGTAATCTCAATAGGTTACGGGGTTTCGTGAGTGTAGCTGCTCAGAATTTGGGGTCCAGCCGCAACAAGCAGGAGCACTGATCATGTCTACGAAAAAGTGTAGCTGCTCAGAATTTGGGGTCCAGCCGCAACAGTCCGCCGGATGCGTTTGAAAGTGAGCAAAGTGTAGCTGCTCAGAATTTGGGGTCCAGCCGCAACGCTGGCGGCGAATGGTAGCGACCCGCTCCGAGTGTAGCTGCTCAGAATTTGGGGTCCAGCCGCAACGTAAGATTGTTACAGTGGGGTAGACCCTAAAGTGTAGCTGCTCAGAATTTGGGGTCCAGCCGCAACCTTCCTGCCGAGTTCTTTTAGAAACCGCTTAGTGTAGCTGCTCAGAATTTGGGGTCCAGCCGCAACGAAAGGGGCTGGTGGAGGTTGTTGACCCGAAGTGTAGCTGCTCAGAATTTGGGGTCCAGCCGCAACTTGGCTGGTGGTCGAATGCGTGATCCCCGAAGTGTAGCTGCTCAGAATTTGGGG
>JBMYTN010000024.1:0-62951 GCA_049604415.1 Rhodospirillaceae bacterium
AACCCTGCAAGACAGCTTCCGCCGTCCGCTATGGTTGGGGGAGCGGGTGCTCACCCAGAAGACCCGGGATCCTTGGCCCAAGGTCTATAGCCTGCATGCCCCAGAGGTCGAATGCATCGGTAAGGGCAAAGCGCACAAGCCATACGAGTTCGGCATAAAAGCCTCCATCGCAACCACTCTGAACCGCTGCAAAGGCGGCCAGTTTGCTGTCCACGCAACCGCTCTACCAGGCCGTCCCTACGATGGCCACACATTGGAGAAGGTGATCCCCGGGATCGAAAGCATAACCGGGGCTACTTTGAAGCGCATCTTGGCCGATGCAGGATACAAGGGGCACAACGCTCCGGACGTTTATAAACTCAGGGTCTTCACCGCCGGACAGAAACGACGTGTGACACCCGCCATCAAGCGCCAGATGAAGCGAAGATCTGCCGTAGAACCGGTCATCGGACACCTCAAAAACGAACACCGCATGGACAGGAACTTCCTCGCCCATAAGCAAGGTGATGCCATCAATCCGATCCTGGCCGCTGTCGGATATAACTTCCGCCTCATCCTCAAATGGATCAGGTCTCTTTGCATCAGAATCTGGGTAACTCTTCGGGGCTCCCAATCTGATCAGGGCCTCTATCTCTCCGCCTGATCAGCATTCTTCACGGTCGACTAATTATTGATCTACTAATAATTGCATAGTTTCGAACAATTTATCTTTCCATTTGTCAGAATCGAAGTGATCTCCAGTTGTTGCTGCTTTTACGAGTCTTAGTCTATCCATTACAATACCCGCCTCTCGGGTGACTTCGTTGAGTTTAGGGTCAGGAATAACAAATGGGACTGCAAAAAATTTAGTAGGATCAACTTTTAATTTTACAAACCATTTGAAAAATTTCTCAGAGACATCACCCAGTTTTGTATCCCAATCATTTCCGCAGGCACATTGGCCAAAGTAGAAAGGTTGCCCAATTGGACGACCGCACCCAAATTCTTTCCATAAAATGTAGTCAACTCCTTCGTCACCTTGGCGTGGTCCCTCATCAGGTAATTCTGGGTCTGGTTTCCAGTGAAGCTCTTTACTTTTCTCAACTGCAACCATCACTGCATTCTTGAATCGTCTTTTTTCATTTGGAAAACCAATATGGCAGTAACGAGTATTTGGACCAAGGTAATTTGCTGTAAGTATCGTCGCCAACCTCTCAAACTTACGAGGAAAACCGGTGTATTTACCTTTAGTTAAGTTTGGACTCAATGAGGTGCATAGTAAAAACTCATAAATCAATGTTTCAGACTGCTCATAAGACAAAATATCTCCATCTAATTTGAAAGGATACAAGTCACCAAGAAGAACTGACCTTCTTTCAAGTTCTTCAGTAATTTGAGACGATGCGGTGTCCATTGAAGTTTCATGTGTTTGCCATGATGCTTCAAGCTCATTGTCATTTGTAGAGTAGTTCTCTTCTAAAGTATCAGCTATAGCATCATCTCTGACCCCTGATGTGGCTTGTGCTCTTCCTGTTCGAAGTGCTACCAGCTCTGCTTGATCGGAATCTTTTGAAATCTTTAAAAGTTGATTTTTGAGATAGTATTCGTTGTTATTGCTCATCTTCAATTTCACCTTCGACAATATCTTTAAGTCGCCGGTGGAGGTCCACTGCGAGCGATCTAACCCGCTGTGAATTGGGTACATGCTGTTGAGCGACTTCAACATTTGGGGGCTCAGCGGAAATAGTGGATACCAAGTCACCCAATATTGACTTAATCTGTCCTAGATTGTCTTCAAGTTTATTTTCGATGGGTTTTGTGATATCAAGTACAGTGGCGAGGTCCTTACCGGTTTTGAGTAGTCTAACTTTTTCACTATCTGAAAAAGCTTTTGCCAAATCAGAGAGTTGGCGGGAATCAAATACTGCAGCGCTTTTGCCAGTTGCTCTATCGCCAAACATAGTATGTACAACAGTAGTAGCATTATCTATTTTATCTTTGGGAATTGGTTCTCGAGATTCTGAATTGCTATCCTCTAGTCCACAAAATTCCCGTGTAGCCTTATATCCAAGTATTGTGTATACCCAAGAAAATGGATATTCGGAGACGCTTCCTCTTCCTTTTCTTTGACTGTTGGTGGGGATGAAATTGCCACTATCAGTCAACTGCTTGATAAAGCGATACCCTTCGAGAAGTCTTATAACAGTACTGTGTTGATCGCCAATCATCTTGGTGATGCTGGAGACTGGTATATTTGTGTCATCGGTAACCCTTGCCACCCAGGATGCTTTTGCATAGGAGTCCCAAGGTTGGGCCGCTGCGATGTGACGCACACCCAAATAGGATAGCATTGTCTCGGCAGCCGGACCTTTTTCTTCAAATATTAATACAGGTATGGGTTCAATTTTTGGTTTATTGTTGTCTAACCAAAGTTTCTGAATCCTTTGCATCATTTTTTCTTGCCGAACTGACCGAGGGTCGCCAGTCAATACAATGCAAGCACAAAGACGCCGATTACCTTCTTTTACAACGAGTTTCCCATCATCATTTTTTACGCAAACTAGAGGTTCAGCCGCGAAAAAACCATTCATGGCAAGGGAGTTTGCAACATCGTCGATGCCAAATTTTTCAATGATTAAGTCGACGAGTTTAGACTGTTCAACGTTTCTGTCTAGTTCACCAAAACGAGGGTTTTCATGGTCTAAGAGCAAATCAGAAATCTGTTTTTGGTCAGGGACTGTTCCAGGCATGGTATCGGTTTGATCAACCACGTTAGTCTCCAGTGTTACACTTTCGAGATTTCAATTGAATAGCTAAAATCTCTCCCAGCACCAGATGGTAGTGCATCTGAGGATGCTACTGCAATATAAAAAACTCTCAGTGTACAACATATGAAGTGTAAATGATTAATAGTTTGTTATTGGCTGTGAGTTTTTAGATTAAATGAAGTTGTGTTCATATATTTTCATTTTCTTATACGAATTTATTGGAAACGAATAATGGTTTATGTTGGTAAATCGGAAAAACTAAGATGTGAATTGGACATAAAGTTTGGTTTGGCTAAGAATCTTGTCTTTACGTATTGTTTAGATACCAGCTTGTGTCGTGAGCACACAGCCGCCCCACCTTCCAGCGGAGCGGCTGCGCTCTTGCTCAGACCTGCGCCCAAACGCACACCTAAGGCAGGGACACCGCATCCGGGGCGGCGCTCGCCAGGGCATCGCCGGAGAACTTGGTCAGCATGGTCTCCAGCGACACCGGATCGCCCTTAATCACACCCTGCTCCAAAATCCAGTCGGCCTCCGCCACCAGAAGCTCGGCCAGCTCCGTATCCAACTTCAGGCCGATATCCACATCCTGCCACATGGTGGCGAGATCGTCGGTGGAGATCGCACCGCTCATCGACTTGCTCACCGCCGCCATCGCTGCAGCCGGATCGGCGGCCACATCCGCATCAGCCTTGGCCAATGCGCTCATAAAGGCCTCCAAGACAGCGGCCCGGGGACCGGTCATGTCCGGGGTCGCCGACAGGATATAATGCACCTGATAGCCCGGCACCCGAAGCTCGCCATAGTTCTCGGCCAAGGTGGTCTTGGCAGCGGCATAGAAGCTCGGGAAGGGCACAATCGCATCTACATCCCCCCGGGCCACGGCTGGCACCAGATCCGGCGGCGCGGCACTGACGATTTCCGCCTCAACCCCGGCAGAGGTCAGGATCTGATCGACATAGAAATTCACATTGGTGCCGATGGTGGTGCCAATCTTCTTGCCCGCCAGATCCGCGGGTGAGGCCACCGCGCCGCTCTCGGTGTTGATGATCACCCGGGAGCCCGTGAACCGGGCCAGATCCGCCACCACGGCGAAGTCCTGGCCAGTCAACGCCCCGACCGCTGCGGGAAACTCGGCCATGAAGGTGATGTCCACCTGACCCCCCAACATGGCCTCAAAGCCCTCCCGGCCGGTACGGAAGGCAACGAACTCGATGTCGAGACCGGCCTCTTCGAAATAGCCCTTCTCAATGGCGATATCGACCTGCGGGGTTTGCGGGTTCGGTGTCCAGGCAAAGGTCAGGCTCTCGGCCCAAGCGGGCAGCGGGGCGCAGAGCAAGGCGGCGGCAAACAGGGATGTCAGTCGTTTCATCATACTCTCCCGAAAGGGGTTGGGGGTGGAGGGGACTTAAGTTGAATTGAGTGGAGTGGCTGGGACGCGAGGCCCCGGTTACGCACTGGCTTTGGCCTCCTGGGGCCGCAGCAAACCGAGGATCTCTTCGCGGATCTCCAGCAACTCCGATCCGGAGCGGCTAAAGGCCCGGGGCCGTGGCTGGGTCAGGGGGTAATGCCGGATCAGGCGGCCCGGGGCCTGGCTCATGACCCGGACGTCATCGGCCAGCAACAGGGCCTCGTCGACGTCATGGGTGACGAACAGCACCGTGGCCCGATGCTGCTGCCAGACATCCTGCAGCAGGTCATGCATGGACAGCCGGGTCTGGGCATCCAGCGCGCCAAAGGGCTCGTCCATCAGCAGCACCTTGGGGCCAACGGCGAAGGTCCGGGCGATGGCCACCCGCTGCTTCATGCCGCCAGACAGCTGCTGCGGATATTTGTCCGCATGCTTGCTCAAGCCGACCTCGGCCAGGGCGGCATGGGCGCGGTCCAGCTCCTCGGACCGGGACAGGCCGAATTGCTTCAAGCCAAAGCGGACATTGCCGAGCGCCGTGAACCAGGGGAACAGGGCATATTGCTGGAAGATCACACCGACCTCATTGGACGGCCCGGTGACCTTTTTGCCGTCCAAGGTGATCTGACCCGCCGACGGGGTGACGAAGCCGGCAATGGCGTTCATCAAGGTCGACTTGCCGCAACCCGACGGGCCGATCAGCGCGGTGAAGGTGCCGGGCTCCAGGGTCAGGCGGGTCTCCGCCAGGGCGGTCATCTCGCCCTTCTTGCCCTTGAAGCGGATGACGACGTCGTCGATCTCAACTTGGCCGACGGAGGGGGCGGGATCTGCCATCAGCCTTGCTCCCAATGCACGAGTTTCTGGCCGATCAGATTGACCACATAGTCAAAGCAGGCGCCCAACAGGCCCAGAATGATCAGTAGGGAGAACATCCGGTCGGTGCGGATATATTGCCGCGCCTCCTGCAGCCGGAAGCCCAGGCCCGAGGACGCCCCGGACAGCTCGGCGGCCACAAGGCTGAGGAAGGCCAGTGCCACACCCAGCCGGATCCCGGCAAAAATATGCGGGGCGGCGGCGGGGATGATCACGGTGATGAACTCCCGCAGGCGGGAGGATCCCAATGACCGGGCGGCGCGCAAATAGGTCTCCGGTACAAACTGCATGCCGTGATGGGTGTTGAACCAGACGGTTAGGAACACCGTGTAGGAGACGACGAAATATTTGGAGCCCTCGCCAATGCCGAACCAGACAATGGCGACCGGCACCAAGGCGATGGCGGGAATGGGCCGCAGCAGGTTGAGAAACGGGTTGAGCACCGTGCGCACCGGGGCGACCCGTCCGGTCAACAACCCAACACCGACCCCCAATGTCGCGCCAATGGTAAAGCCGATGGCGGCGCGGCCCAGGGAGACGCTCAGATCCTTGGGCAGGGTGCCATTGGCCCACATTTCCACGGTCGCGCTCCACACCGACCAGGGCGCGGGGAAGATGGTTTCCGGCACCACACCGGACAGTCCAACCAGCGACCAGAGGATAAAGACGGAGCCGAAGGAAATAACCAGCGAGCTGCCGGACGACAGGCGTTTGATTAGAGCCATGACAGCGCCTCCGCCGGATAGCGGTGGGCCCGGAAGCAGCTATTGGTCGCCCCGGTGATGAACTGGTTCAGCGGCGCGGGATATTCGGCGAAATCGGGGATGACATATTCCCAAACCAGGGTTCCGTCCGGGGTGACCTCGAACAACCGGCCAAAGGCGCTTTCACAGATAAAGGTGTTGCCATTCCACAGCCGCTCGGCACTGCCCATGAAGGGCGAGAAAAAGCTGATCGGCGTCGGATCCGCATAGCTCCAGGTCACGGCCATGGTTTTGGGATCAAACTCCAGCGCCCGGGAAAACGGGTTGGAGGAGCCGGGCCGGATATTGCCATTGTCGAAGCACAGCACCGTGCCGCCCGCCATTTCGATGGGGGTGTGTTGCTGGGCGACAATCTCCGGTCCCGCATGCCAGACAATGGCCCCGGTGGCTTTGTTGACCGCAATCACGCCCGAGGTGGTGCGCAGGCTCATCAGCACCAGGCCGTCTTTGGTCTCCGAGACCCCATTGATCATCGGCCAATGGCGGCGGTCAAAAATCGGGTGGATCGGCAAATCCGCCGGGTCAATATGGTCCCAGATCCGCCATTCCCAGACCACATCCCCGGCCCGGTTGACCTCGCGGACAATGTCGGACTGGACGATGCCATCGGCCCCATCCTTGCGCGGATCGCCGCCGGTGATGCGCTTGGCCTTGTCGGCGGGCAGGGGGGCGGCAACGGTGTAGAGCAGATTGCCATTGGCCAGCCAGGCGGCATCGTGATGGTGATAGATGTCCTCATGGCGCCAGACGATCTCCCCGCCCGGGGTCACCTCATAGAAATCACCGCCATGCCAAATGTCCCAGGCCGGATACAGCGCCGCCGAGGTGGCATGGCTGCCATTATAGCCCAGATTGCCATTGGCCAGGATCACCGCATCCCGCCCGGGGCGGACCGGCAGATCCCATTTGTGGACCTTGCGCCCCTGGGCATCGACCAGATCGACCTCCCCATTCCCGGTCTGGCGGGCATAGAGGGTGTAGCCGCCGGCAGAGCGCTGCGGATCAGATCCGGTCAGGCCAATCCGACGGCGGCACAGGGTTATTTGGTCAACCCCATCAGGGCTGGGGGAGGCAGGGGCAAGGCGCATCGGCGGGGATCCTTTGGGTTCGTTAAATCGTTTTAATGATGCTAAAGTAAGATTTCGGCTTTGTAAAACGTTTTAATGATGATTTTTGCGGCAAAAAGATCGAGTGGCTAATTTTTTGGCAGATCTCCGCCCCTCTTGGGGTGTAGGAGGGACCCGGAAAAAGCCCCCGGCAAACGCCAAGAAAAGCCCCAGGAGAAGGCTCAGTTATGAAAAGACCACCCAGAGGGTCGCAAAAACGGGCAACGGTTTTGGATGTTGCCCGTGCCGCCGGGGTTTCGGCGGGGACGGTGTCTAATATGCTCAGTGGCAAACGCAATGTGGATGGGGCGACCCGGCAGCGGATCGAGGCTGCGATCCAGACGTTGGGCTATGTACCCAATCTGGCGGCGCGACGGATGCGCACGGGGCGGTCCAATGCCATCGCCATCTTCTCCTCCATGCCCATCGCCGTGGCCGCCGGGGCCTCGAAGCTGGGGTTCCTGATGGAGATCGCGGCCTCCGCAGCGGTGACGGCTTTGGAGTCTAATGCGGCGCTGACCCTGATCCCGCCCATTGAAGATCCGGTCAAAGCGCTTGATACCATCGCCATGGATGGGGCCTTGATTGTCGAGCCCGAGGCCGAGGATGCGGTACTGGCCCGGCTGACCCGCTCCGGCATTCCCACGGTGTCCATCGGCAAGCCCCCCAGCGGCGAGGGGGCCTATGTGGATCTGGACTACCATGCCATGGCCCAATTGCTGTTCAGCCATTTGTTGGCATGCGGGGCGCGGAATTTCCCTCTGGTCGTCGGGCAGAGCCAGCGCCAGACCAACACGGTCTTCAAGCAGGTTTATGGCGATATGGCAGCCCAGGCCGGGATGACGTCCCGGATTTTGGAGGTCTCCGAAAAGCGCGCCGAGGATGGGGCTGCGGAAGCGATAGCCCAGGAGCTGGACAACGGCAAAACACTGGATGCGGTTTTGGTGCCCATTGATGCCATGGCGACCGGCGTCATGCGCGCCCTGCGCCAAGCTGGTCTGGACGTGCCCGGGGAGGTGCGGGTGGTGACCCGCTATGACGGAGTGCGGGCCCGATCCGAACAGCCGCCTTTGACAGCCTTGGATTTACGGTTGGATGATGTGGCGGTGATCGCCACCCGGGCGCTGGCGGGTTTGATCGAAACCGGGGAGGGACCAACAGTTATCCCCGCCCCAGCGCCAACCCTCATTGCCCGGGCGTCTAGTACCAATTCCGCGACGATTGAATCGCGCAATTAGCCCTAACTTTTTGTTTTATCATATGTTCAAACCGCCGAACCGGTATCCACTTCGGCTGAAAATGGACTCTTGGTTTGTCGCATTTTCGAACCGCCGAACCGGTATCCACTTCGGTTGAAAATGCTCGAGCATGCCATAGGCGCGACCGGGCTTATGGTTGCTTCAGGGTCCGGAGGTGTTGTCGGACCTCCGCCCGTTTGATTTTCCCGCTGCTGGTCTTGGGCAGGCCGGGGACCTTATAAAGTAAGGCGCTGCTGAGGTCGTGAGACACGCTCTGGCGCAAGCGGGTTCTGATCTCAGCAAACTCCAAATCTTGGTCTGGCACAAAGACCAGCCACACTTGAGGACCTTGGTCAGCGGCAAAGATCTCGACCAAACAGGCATCAGAGACGGGCAGGGCGGCTTTGATTTCCTGTTCAAGGCCATCGGGCGGGACTTTGATGCCATTCAGATTGAGCAGGTCATCCAACCGGCCCCGCAGCTGTAGGGATTTTGGATCGGACAGAATGGCCGCATCGCCGCTATAGAACTACCCATCCCGGAAGGCCTGTTGGCTTGCGCCCGCATCCCGCCAATAGCCGTCAATGACCCCGTCGCCTTTGATGCGCAACCGTCCGAGCGTGTTGAACACCGGTTTGTCCGTCTCATCGACGACCTCGACCGTGACGCCGGGCATGACGGTGCCTTCCCCCGGGCGGTGTATCCAGCAGATGGTTCCGGTTTCATTGGTGCCAAAGGTTTCGGTGAAGGTCTTGGCGAAATGGCGTTCGGCCAAGGCCCGTTTCTGTGCACTGGCCGCACCGCCGATATTGTGCACATGGATTTTTTCGACCAAGCCAGGGCGCTGAGACAACTCGCCAATCATCTGATCCAGATTATGCGGCAAGGTCAGGATGTCGGTGACGCGGTTTTTGCTCAGGATTTCCTGAAAGCTGGTGCTGTTCGTATCCCGGATCAGGCAGCCCCCGGCGCGCAAAATATTCAGCGCTTTGCGAAACACTGCCTCCAGCGACAGGTTGTAGAGCGCGAGAAAGCGGGTCTCGGTCGAATAAATATTGTGGATCCGCCCAATGCTCAGCCGCGCCTCATGCACGGCCCGGCTTTGGACCATCAGCTTTTTCTCCGCCGAGGTGCCAGAGCTCATGACGATCCGCACCGGGCTGCTGGGATCTTGGTCCTCTGAAAGGATCGGCAAGACCGGGGTGGCCGCGCCCAGGGCATCGTTCCAGCTTTGATCCCCGAGCCAGAGAAACGGCACATCGGCAATCCCGGGATCGTCATAGGCCAGCAGCCAATCGAATTGGCGCAAAGGGCCGCGCAGAACGTCTAGATCGCTGCGAATGAAGGACAGGGTTGCCACGCCCATGGCATCGCAGGCCAGCAGCACCAGCAGATGCAGAACCAGATTGCCATCTTCAATGGCGGCGGTTTGTCCAGGTTTGAGGCCTTGGGCTTTGAGCAGGCTGATCATCTGCCCGGTCGAGGCATAGAGGTCTTTATAGCGGATCTCCCGACCCTCAAAGATCACAGCGATGGGATCGGAGGGCTGTGCCGCATGCACCCCGATATACTCAATGCTGGCCGGACAGGTTGACGGCATCGAACTCCACCTTAAATCCCGCTTGATCATCGGCGTTATTCTAGCACTTCAGTACCAGAACCCGATCTTGCCATCTGTCTGGAGGCCTTATGAACTCGGTTTCAGCCTATGCCCGAGCTTATGCAGTCGTCATTGCCGTCGCGTCTGTCTTCGCCACGACCAGCGCCTTGGCCTGCGCGCCGCCGCCCCATCTGTCCAGCGCGTTCCATGCGGAAAGCTTTGTCGCTCTGCCGGGCTGTGACGGCCCCAATCTGCCCGGTTGCACAGCCACTGGTGTCTCGGCGGCGTGGTATGATCAGCCGACCGAGCGCTATCGCCATGCGGTGCTCGGCGATGCCATCGAGGGCGGTGGCCTCTCAGCCTATACGAACCAGACGGCGTCTGACTGCGCGGTGCGTTCGGTGACCCTGGATGCCGCCCATGTGTTTGAAGATGTGGCCCCCCGGCTGGCGGATCTGGATGGCGATGGCCGCATGGAGATTGTCACGGTGCGCAGCCATCGCGACCAAGGCGCGCAGCTGGCGATCTGGGGCACTGCGCCCGACGCGGACAGCCTGATGCTCATCGCCGCCACGCCCTATATCGGGCGGACCAATCGCTGGCTGGCTCCGGCCGGGATTGGCGATCTGGATGGCGATGGCTTTGTTGAGATCGCCTATGTCGACCGACCGCATCTCGCCAAGATCTTGCGCGTCTGGCGGTTTCGCGACGGCGGCTTGGAGGAGGTGACCAGCCTGAACAATGTCACCAACCACCGTATTGGCGAGCGAGACATTGCCGGAGGGCTGCGGGACTGCGGTGACGGTCCGGAGATCATTCTGGCCGACGCAGGGTGGGATGACCTTCTGGCGGTGCGCCTGGAAGATGACCGACTGACGCCTCGACCCATCGCCCCGCATCAGGGACGAGAGTCTTTCCGGCAGGCATTGGGCTGCGCGTTTTAAGGAACCCGGCTCACCGCGTCTGTTTCCGATCCATCCAAGCCTGCAGAGGCTCGATGGCTTCGTCATAGGCCATCGCTTCCAAATGGCGGGCGGCCTTTTCATCCACATCCAACAAGCCATAGGCCGAGACCGAGGTTCGGATATGGCACAGCGCTTCCCCCGCGCCCAAGGTCGGGTCAGCGACCAGGGCATTGCCCAGGGTCATGGCCCGGGTGATAACATCATTCAGCCCAGGGGCCGGTTTGGGCTGACGGCCCGGCAGCAGGCGGTCCCGCAGCTGCCGCCAGCCGGATAGTGCCGTGCCATAGCTGGGGATCTGCGCCAGCCGGTTGTCCTCGCCATAGAGCTCCGAGATCACCAGCAGCCCATTGGCGCAACGCGGCAGCAATTTGTCCGCCGGGTTCTGGATCACCAAAGCCCCATCCACCAGCAACCGCCCGTCCAGGCTGACCGGCGGATACACAATGGGCAGCGACGCGCTGGCCCGCACTGCCTGCCACAGGGGGCCGCGCGTGATCCACACCGGTTCCTGACGGACAATATCCACGGCGCTGAAACTCATGGGGATCAGCTGATCTTCGATGGTGCGATCCCCCAGCCCGTCATGCAGGATCTTGCTAAAGCGCGCACCGCTTGTCACCGCCGTCAGGGGCGGTTCCAGTTCTGAGAGTTTGACCCCCAATTGCAGCACCACGCCGATGGCGGCCTCCAGCACCGCCCCCAGATCACCCGCTCCGGCCAGGGTGGCGGCGATGCCCGCCCCAGAGCTGGTGCCGGTGATCATATCCAGGGGCAGTCCCAGATCCTGCATGGCCCGGACCACACCCAAATGCGCCGTTGCTCGGGAGCCGCCACCCGATAAGGCCAAACCATGGGCACAGCCCATCACCCGCCTGGCCAAGGCGGCGGCGTCGCCCAGGGTCCCATCGCGGAGGTGATGAACAAAACACTCCGGGCGGGGGTCGAGCCAAGCTGCCGTACCGGAGGCCTCGGTAATGTCGGCGGGTTGGAGCAGCACCAAATCCGTTGGCGCCCCGCGCGTCCCGAGGCTCTGGCGGAGCTGGTGTTCAATGGGACGCAGCGCTGCGGCGCTGTTGGCAGGGGCGACCAGCAACACCCGGTCAGCCTGCCGGGCGCAGAATTGGGTCCAGGCCGGTTCCGCCGCCGTGCCCCACATCACGGTCACATCGCTGCTGGTCTCAACCCGGCGCAACCAGGATAGCAGCCGGTGATAGCTCTGCTGTCCGGCGCTGACTTGGGCGGCATCGGTGCCGACCTCAGCCTCCGCTGTTGCTGCAGTGATGGTCGTGCAGCGCAGCCCCAGGCTGTCCCGAACAGCACGTTCCAACAGGGCCAGAAACGCCGCCCCCCGGGGATCCGGATCCAACAGGATGACAGCAATCACCGAGGGCGGCGGTTCCGTTCCCGGGCTGCCATCGGGGCGGGTGCGGTTGGCGGCGATCCGGGCGACATTTTGCCCCAGCCTTGGGATCACAGAGGATAAGCGCTGGAAGGTATCGGCAGGCAAAAAGCCAATCCGGCTGTCGCGCATGGCATGGACATCCGCCGTGCGACCGCCTTCTTGCAGCAAGCCCAACTCGCCGACCGTGGTGCCATCGCGGATTTCCCCCAACCGTTTGCGCTCACCGGTCGGGCTCCGGGCGCTGACTGCCAAACGCCCGACATCGAGCACATAAAGACCATCCGCAGCATCTCCGGTGGCCATCAGTTCCGCGCCGCCGGGCAGAGTCCGCCAGGTGATGCTCTCCTGGATCTGGCTCAGGCGTCCGGTCTCAAGACCAGTAAACAGTTCAAAGCGCCCCAGCCGCGCCGCATTGGTATAAACCTCCAGCGCTTGGTCTAAGAAGTCGGTCAAATCCGTTGGATCGTTGCGCAGCACCAGCACCGGGGTTTCCATCGCGCCCAAGGCCAGATCTTCAGCGCTATCCTCGCCCTGATCGCTGATTGCGAGAATGGAGCGACGCCGGGCTTGCTCGGTCCAGGGCTGTCCGGTTGCGGCCAAGGCGCGGATCGCGTCGGGCCGGGCTGGGCTTAGGAGGGCGACCTCATCGGCGGCCAGGACCACCCTTTGCGACCATGCCGTCTCGGTGGGATCGGCCAGCCAGATTTGCAGGCGGGTCTGCTGTGCGTCCGCCTCTCGGTCCAGCAACGCGTCTGGATCCCCGTCCCGCCAGCCCTGGCCATCGACCCAGGCACAGTCGGCATGGCTTTCGACGGCCTGACGCAAGCGCTCCAAGATCTCAGCGGTGATGCCATGAGGGGAGAGACCGAGAATGAAAGGGTCCGGGCGCGGCTGCAGCCCGGCATTTTGGTTGCGGAGAATATGGGCCGCGAATTTGGCAAATCCGTCCGCTTTTCGGCTCAGCATCTCCCGGCAAGCCGTCCTCTCGACCTCCAAGACAAGGCTGTCCCGCCGCGCCTGCACTGTCGTGGCGCGGGCACTGCCCGCTGCCCAGTCAAGCCCGCCAATCCATTGGCCGGGGCCATACCAGCGGAGCCTGTCGGGCTGTGGCGTTAAACGATGCTCTTCCAAAAGACCCACGCGCAGGATATAGCCATGACCCGCCGGGTCGCCCTGCGCAAACAGGGTTTCCCGGGCGCGCAGAATGCGGGGCTACAAAGGGAGGCGCTCGAACTCCGCAAACGGCAGATCGCATGCGCTTCGGAAGAAATCCAGAAGGGCCGGGCGGGACAGACTGTCGGACATCAGGCAGCACAGAGCCTTTGCGGGTGAAACGGACGCCACAGGTCGGAGAGCCGAAGCGAAGAGACCGGGCCCGCAGACTCAGCAGACCAAACAGCGCTTAAGCCATGGAAGTAACCGTAGATCGATGATGGAAACAAGTGTTGCGCAAAGCATTGGGCCGTCCACTTCGCCCCGCCGGTATTGGCCCTATTGGTGCATCCATGGCCAGCTCTATGATTTGCGCCCTTGGACGGAGAGCCACCCGGGCGGGGCGGAGTTTTTGCGCCTGACCCTGGGCACGGACTGCACGGCGGGCTTTGAGCTGCATCATCTGCGCCGGGGATCCGTGACCACGGCTATGGCGCGCTATGTCATCGGACCAGCCTCAGAACTGCCAGAGCCGCAATTTGATTGGCAAGGTTATGGCCAGTTGCGGGAGCGGGTTCTGAAAAGGCTGCAGGCCGCAAATTGGCGGCCCGGACCGACCCGTCGCAGTGTGGTGGTGGGCATCTTGGCGCTGCTGTTCTGCCTCGCCACGCCCTTCCTGTGGCAGTATGACGGGGCCTATGACGGGCTGGTCAAAGCCGTGCTCGCCATCGCCTATGTGGAAGCCTTCATCATTTTTGGCGGCTTGGGCCATATCTTCTTGCACCAAAACTCGCCCTTGGTGGTGCTCGGGGATTTGTTTTCCCTCTCGACCCATGAATGGCGGCAAACCCATTGTCTGGAACACCATACCTATACCAACCATCCGGAGCTTGACGGCAATGTCGGCGTCTTCGCCCCGGTGATCCATTTTGCCCCGGGATATCGGGCGCGGTTGGAGGCGTGGTCACCGCTGCTGTTGCTGCCGCTTTATGCGGTGTCCTTCATGCTGCTGCGGATCATGCGGGTGGTCCATATGGTTAAGGATCCCCGACGGCTTGGGGTCCGAATCCCGCTTTATCTCATTGGCAGCTATGGCTGGTTGGCGCTGTGGTGGACGCAAGGCGACTTGCTGACCGGCCTGTTATTGGAATGCGCGGTGTCGTTTGTGTTTTGCTTTTTGACCATGTCCAACCACAATCACGCGGATTGTCATGGCGTTGACGGCACTAAGGACTTTGTCGCCTATCAGATTGAAACCACGCGGGATTTCGGCTCAACCAATTATTGGGCCTCGTTGTTTGGCGGCTATTTCCTGGGCACCCAAACCCTGCACCATCTGTTTCCGACCCTGGATCCGCAATATTTGCCTCTGGTGGATCAGGAGCTCCACGCCATGGGCTATCAGCGCCAAGTCAGCGGCATCGGATCCCACCACTGGCACTATTTGACATTCACCTTCGCCAGGCCAAGTCACAGTTGACAGCTACAACGAATCCTGAAAGAAATGGCATGCATCAAGATGCTGTTAGAATAGATAAAATTTGGTAAATATAAGCAGTGCTAAAAGGAATTATCTATTTTATGCAGTAACCTTTTGGCTGATGGATGTTTTTTATCAGTCAAATTCTTTACCATGCTACGGATTTGTTCGAAATGCATGCGAGGTCCGGATAATCCAACAGTAATTTCCTGAATATTTTTTCTGCGTAGGTCATCGTTATCCTTCGTATGTAAGCATAAATGTGTTAATTCACAAACATGCTTTAATAACGCGTGACACTGCCCTGTCTCGCTATTTTTAAACAGTACATTTCCTTGACTGGAGTGCGAATTCAAGGCATCGGAAATTAAATTCTGCAATAATGTAATGTTGAAACCACAAATCCGACAAGGGTCCTGGTGGGGTTTTGCTGGGTTAAGCGTGGTCTGATTGTGCCAGTATCCAAGCCAAGATTGAAACGTTGGTCTGTTCGGAATGTCCAAGCAATTTTGCTTTGAAACTGTACCAAACAAGTAATGGCACATCGGGCAGCTTTTAATGTGCCTTTCCAATTCGGACCTTTTGAGGAGTTTTGGCGGTTCGGCGAACCCATCGGGCGTACAAGTTTTGCACTGTGTGGGATCGTTTCCGATTGGAAACAGAGTCCGAGCATACCAAGGGTTTGCCCCCGCACTGCACCCAAATGGATTTGGACAGAAGGTTTCGTACTTGTCTTTGCCTGGCGGCGGCGGGATGGGGTGTCCGATCATTCTGCGCCTCCCCCCTCCGGTGGGTTGGATTCCTCTGAGGCCGTATTTCTCGTGGACCCTGATCCACCCCCGGTCAGATCAATATTCCCATCTAAATCGATATTGGCTTCGCTAATATCGGGGGAAGGTCCCATTGGTTTTTCACAGTGTGGACAGGTCTTGTCGCCGTCTTCACGATCAGGTTCATAGAGAAAGCCGTTATCCTCCGAACACATATGGCAGGCCTCAAGCTTTCTCCGGCAGCGAGGACACTCAAAATCGCCATCAGGCAAAAAATGTGTCGGATGAGGAGTTGGAAATCCGCAGTGATAGCACTCGAATAACGGGTCTGACGGCTTGTGAAACTGGATAAAACGATTGTTTTTATTTGCAGACCGGCTGACCCACTCCCAACCGGCATGACCTTTGGGGGGGTTAACGTGGACTGCAGGAAATATTCGATGTTCCTCCGGCTTGGTGGTTTTGTCCAGGTCCGGCAACTCCGTTACAAATCCGCTTTCCTTCAGTTGGCGCTCGAAAACGCCGGGAGTACCCGGGCGAAAACTCCGTTCCTCAGTCGGGGCACCATTGTAGAACTGTTTGATCAAAACGGTTGGGACGTGGGTTGGTGTGCCACTTCCCTGGTCAACCCCAGGGATTTCGGTTTCTGTTTCAGGGTGCTGCCGCCCAATATCAGATAAGCGGCGTTTGCCCCGTCTGTATTCTTCTAAACACCGTGGGCATGAGGGAACCTCAATGGAAAACGTGAGTTCTCCTTCTTCATGGCGATCACAATTCCACGTTCCAAGCAGGCCGGATGATCGGCTGACACTGTCCTCTGTCGCTATATCTGGGAATGACACACCGCCCACAATGACGTGGTACAGCGGTTTTATGTCTTCAGGAACGGTTTTGTATTGCTTTTGGTATTTATGAATATTTGCAAGTTGAAATGCAGCATTATACCGTTGCTCATTCAGGATAAGGGGTTGTGCTGAGCGGTATCCGGCAATAATTGGAACCTCTTGCAATACCGTATTTACGGCACTGCGGATGGCTTTTTTCGCTGCGGTTTCTTCAAAGTGGGACCGTCCTCCCACGTCCGGCAGGGCAATTGTTACATGTCGCGCTGAAAGTTCTCCCAACGCGCGACTTTGAATGAAGGTAGTCAATTGACATTTTCGTGCACTTTCTTTGATCCCAATGTCCCCGCCTAAGCGCGCCAGTTCAAATTCTGGTTGATTAATCCAGACAGACAAAATTTTCCTAGAATATGTGATAAAGTCAAGTAAAGTATTTCGATAGTCAATCTCGGTGAAGTCTTCTGCGGAGCGAAGTTTTTTCTGTATTTCAGCCAATCCGCCGACTGTAAATATATCTGCTAATGTGGCAATGAAAACCGCTGGGGGCAAGCTTTTAGGCAAAGTACCGACTTTCTTGATCAAATTTGTCAAAAGGTCAGCGGAGTTATACTTAATGTTTACGCTTTCAAAGCGGGCATCTTTAAGAGAATCTTCAAACGCATTGATAATTTCATTTTGTCGCGTGCGCGCTTGAATATGTTTATCGTTTTCTGAGGCCAACCAAATATGCAGATCTGACAGAATTCTCCGCATCGGCCCGACGATCCGAACAAAGTGCTCTACGTCCTTATCTTCAATAAAGAGGGTGCTGTAACCAAATTCTTCTTTTGCAATCTGCGCGGAAACCGTTTCTAGTTTATCCAAATAACCTTGATTTTGCTTTGATAAATCTAATATCTCATCTACTATATTTGAGAGTTTGATAGATAGTGAGTAGGAAATATAACGCTCTATTGCCTGAATTTGGGCATTTTTGCTTACCGTTGTTCTGATTTTTTTGGGTGTTCCGGCATCAGCGGAGTCCCCTTGATCTGCTTCAGGGTTACTCGTTTCAAGAATGTCTTTGCGTATGGTGTCGATGATATGACTGACGATGATTTGAATATCTTCAACCAAGGGGCCAGGTCTGGTCGATTTTCTAAGTTTTTGTGCTTTTAATTTCTCACCGCCTTGATAGGCATCAAAAGACACGCGTTGTTGAAAAAACTCCATTGGGGCTTTGATGGTTACAACGCCATCTTGACTAAAGTTTTCATTGGATAGTTTGTTTTGTGTGACGGTGGCGGCGTTTCGGATCTCTGCACTGAGGCGTTCCAGTGTTTTTACGGATCCCTGAGATAAATATGTTCGTTTGGACTCAAGAATTGCTTTGAGATCCGTGAGGTATTTTAAATGTTTCGCCAGTCTTTTTTCTGAAAACAGAACATCAAAGACAACTTCATAGGGCATCTGGTAAACGATAGAGCCATTCTCATAAAGCGTTTCGTGGCTGTCTTGAGGGTATTGACTGATTTGTGTTTTCCAACTTGCGATAATATTGAACAAGGAACTGCCAAGGTTTGTTTTGAGCCAAGCCTCTAAGACATCGGAGTCCAGCCGTTTTGCCATTTTCTTCAGCTCAGAGCGTGCAGACTCACTTAGTATTCTTTCAGCAGGCTGCAAAAACGCATCGAGGGTATTGGTCCACTCAGCATTCAGAGTTTCAGCCGTAAGCGCACCGTCGATGGGCTCATCGGATCTTTGCAGGCATCCCCTTAAGTTTTCTAAACTATGCAAATCAGTGTCGATGGGCTCAATGATCTCCAACTGCGAGATGGTGGTTTTGATGCAATCACGGTAGGCGGTCAAAAAGAGCGTTCCTGCCAGATTGCCAACATTTTCCGGTCGTAGGGGCCATGCCTTGGCGGAGTGAAAAATACGCCGTGTTTCTGCCGTGCCGCGGGCCTGCCCAACCAATCGATTTTGCTTATTTTTGTTTTCGGAAACGATATCGGGTCGCGCCAAAGCAAGGGCTGTGTCAGCCATGGTTCTTGACGCAGCGGCGACTTCCGCATCTCGCCGGAGGTCGCCATCGAGATCGCCATCCACTTGCATGGCGGTGTCATCAAAGAGATAGATTTCCTCAAAGAGGGCGCGATCCCCTTTTCGGATGACCACTTCATTGTCTTCACCACCCATTTTGTAATTGATCTTGATCGGTTCATTGTTTTGGGGGCGGGCGAGCAAAGACAATTCCTTCAAGGCGGCATAGCCATTGGCCCATATGCGATCTAGGTCGCTGACGGCGGCAAACACTTCTGGCAATAGGAAAAAACCGGAGATGTTGGCTTTGGGTTCCAGTAGGTTGCGGATCATAATCGCAACATCCAAGAACATCCCAGCCCCGGTTCCACCAACCAAAGAGCCAAACAAAAGCACGTTGACGCTCTGGGGATCTCCTACGGACTTGATGTCCCGGATTGCGTTTTCCAGCGTGTCGTGGATGGTTTCCATGCCACAAAGAAATCCAATCCGTCCCAGAGCCCTGAGCTGGCCTGCCCCTTGGCGGACTTCCTCACCATCGGGCAGCAGGGTGTCGTAGAGTCTTGCGGAGATTGGAAGAAACGAGTCGACCAGTTTGGCTGTGGCCGTTCCATCGCCCAAGATCTCGTCTTGTTTTGTTTCCCGGTTGCGCTGCATTTTTCTGGCGGTCCCAATGGCTTCGTCCATTGAGTCCCGCTTAATGGAGACTTCATGGTCCAACGTCGGGAGCGGAATAACGTCCCCAAATTGTTGCAGTTGTTGGCGGATTGCGCGTGGGAACGCTGCGGGAAGAAGCGGCTTTGCGGCGAACTCGTCACTGTCTGTGTCAATGCCGACCGCGACCACATTTTTTGTTTCGAGAGCGCGGGCCAAGGATGTGTCAATGGCTTTGAGATGCGGTGCGGCTGGAGTGCCATAGGCTAAGGCATAGCGCACCGCCCGCACGCCGCTGCCCCCGACACCAACCAGGAGGAGATTGTTGTAGCTTGCGTCTGAAACGCCCGTATCTGTCATATCGATCATTCACAACCTCCTGGGGCGCCAATGCGAATATCATAGTGCGCGGAACAGTAGTCAGGCATGTTTAGTGATGAAGGCAGCAAGTAATATAATAAAATAGAAATTGCAAACGCAAAGGTTGTTAATATTAATAGTGTTTTTCTGACATCACTTTGAACAACTTGGTGTGGAGTAACCAATATTGCAGAGTTTGAGTAACCTTTTAATTTGTAAAGAAATTGTGTTTTGCCATGAACCCAGGTGCTGATGACATATATAACGGCAGAAGCACCCAGAGCGGCAACTCCAATTAAAATAGTTGTAAAAATTCCACTTATAACTCCAGTGACAGAGCCAAATATATTACTGATTATGGGTAATATAATTATTGCAGCGAATTTTGAAAAAAGAGCTTTTACAACATAGTCGACCCATGTGTATTGGGGGACAACACCATAAAGCCAAATCAAATAAACCAAGACAACAAGGCAAAACGCAAAGATTACATAAAAGAAAATAGACATAGGTTCAGGAGAATTAGTTAGTAAAAATTCTTGTCGGTCTGTATCTATTGGGTCTGTTCCCACTGGGGAAAAGAGTTGTCCCAAAAAAGCGGTCTCAAGCGGAATGGTAGGGTCCTGGATCTCCATGATGATGGTCCGCTCAAATGCGGTCAGGGCATTGGCGTTGCCCACGGTGTTTGGAATAGATTCGGAATGGCTCATATTGAGGATAAAGGAATTCTCCGTTGAGCCCTGACCCAACCTTACCTGATAATCGGCCAAACTACCGAAGACCCGTTCAACTTTTACAGTCGCGATGGCAAGGGGTTTCTGTTCTGTACAGGTGGTCGGCAGAAAGAAATCGCAGACATCAACCAAGAACCCGATCACCCAATCCGTCGTCCGCGTTTCGACATTCTCGAGACGGATCCTGGGTGGGTCAGCGATCCCCTCAGCCCGGGGGCTGTTAGAGCCTTGTCTGGTTTCCATCGAAAAGAAAAATTCAACCACATTAACCAGATAGGCTTGGGTGAGTTCATCCAGTGCGACAGGATCAGACCAGCTCAAGCCGGGCGCCAAGGGGACTGATCGCGCTAGGGACATGGAGCGATCTACGTCATCAGCCGCGCTGAACCTGATCCCGGTTATGGTGTCCAGATAGGGTCCCTCATTACGCACCAAGAATTTCAGTGTTTGATCGGAGGTGTCATAGGCGATGCCGTTTTGCCCAAAGTCTTGAACTTCCGTGATCAAGTTAGATGGAGGCATTGGGGGAAGGCGTTCCCAGCCTTCACAGTCACCGGCATTGCCTATCGGGACGCAGGCAAACAGATTGTCCAGGCCCAGCAAGCCTTGTTGGTTTTGTTGGAGTGCGAAGGGTAATGCGACCGTGATCGTGGCTGGTCTTAAGCCGTCCAAGCCACCAAACTCTCCTTCAATCGGCACACTGAAGGCATTGCTCGGCATGGATTGCGGCGGCGTCCGGTCTTGTTGTCCAGTGATTAGGACACGCTCGGTCCGATAGGGGATATCCGCCGTAATCGTTAAAGTAAGCTCTGGACTGCCAATGTTCCAACTGCTCCGGCTGATTTCAATACTGTCAGCCGGGAGAACTGGACGAAAGGGCGGTGTAGCTTGATTACCATCATGGATGGTTATTAGTCGGATCCAAATCGCTCTTATGCTTTCCTCATCATGATTGAGGCGGGCCAAATTGATCCGAACGATCCGTCCTTCACCACCCGGCGAGACATAGGCATCTTCACTGCCATTCAAGGCACCATTGGCAAAGGTGACCTCATCTCTAAGGGCAACGCCCCGATCCGACGCATCGCCGTCGACCAACCGAACTTCATCGAGGCGTAACAGGCTGGTTCGGTTTTCATTCACCACCCGAAATCTCAAAATCTGGTCGCCATTTTCGCCCTCCAGCGCCCAAGAGTTGTCGGGAATGGTCAAGGGCAGCACATCATCACTGGGACGTGCTGGAATGCTGATTTCAGGATTGCAAATGGCGGTATTTGCCCCACTAAAAAGTTGTACTGAAAGGTTTTCTAAGGTCTCATAGCGTAATTTCCGCATCGCATCCGTATTGAAAGGGATGCGCACACGGGCCGTTTGACTGCCATTGGATTCTTGGGACCAAAGCACCCGTTGCCATTGATCGGTGGAGATAACTTCCTGACCGGCTCCGCGGATCCGGTAGCTTTCAATCGGTGGCATGATTGCGGTGGGGTGCCCATGTCGAAGGGTCAACTCTAAAAGGCCAGAGGTTCCTTCTGGGAGAGTCCAGGCATAGCTTTCCGGTCTACGCACGTCGGGACAAGAGATTTCCGGGGCAACCTGATAGGAAATGTCGAGGGGGCTGGGTGCGCCGGCCGGCAGTCCTTCAGCAGTGGCACTGATCAATACCTCAATGCTGTTGCGCATTTCTCGCAAAATAGGGTCAAACAATCCCTGGTCACGTAAAATTTCAATCTGAAGATTGATTGTTTTTTGCGTATTCGGGCCAACTATTCTTTGATCATTGGTGAGTCTGTCTAACTCACCCAATTGAACGCCATTGCTATTTGCAAAAATCAGACTGTCTATCGAAATATTGAAAGGATTGGGATTGTTTAGAATGACTTGAAGGGTAGGCCTTTGGTCTTCTCCATTTAAATATTGCAAGGTTGTCGAGGTGACATTGGGAGGGAGAGCCGCATCAGGTGCGGGAATAGCCAAGTCGATAGCAATGCGAGAGGTCGCAGATCCCGTATTTGGGCGCGCTTCAATGAACAGGGATAATACGCCTGCTTCCAAATCAGGCCGCGCTTCCTCGGGTACCGTGAGGGACAAGCTCCGAGAGGTTTGGCCGGACAGGGCGTTCAGGGTGCCAGGAACGTCCAGTTGATAGGTCGGGGCTGTCGAGCCAGCAAATATAGAGGAAATTGATAAGGGTGTATCGAGCTGATTGGTTAAGGTTAGGGTAAAGCTTGCCGGATCATTGGGTGGCATCAAAACGGTATCAATCGAAGCGGTTAACGGCATCGATTGATTGACTTGTACTGTTAAGGGGTTGGTAGATTGGGCTTCTCCGCCGCTATCAAGATCATAGGAAACCGACAAGATCACTTCAGTGGCAGCGCCAATGGAAGTGTTTTCGACCAATAACGGGCCGAGGACGACCTGTCGGTCAGGCGCAATGCTAACCGGGCCATTCGGGATGGTTGTTTGGATCAAGCTGCCCTGGAACGAAACTCCCAGAGAGGTAACAGAAACGGTGCGTCCTGTTGGGTTATTGACCGTTGCGGTGACTTCAATGGCATTGTCCCCAAGTTGGTTGATCGATGTGCTGACGATCCCGAGTGGTGGCGCAAGCCGATTGATGACCGTGCGGGCGAACTGAGGACCGAAGCTGTCCGCGTCTTCAAAGGAAAACCGCTCTGCGCGCAACAGTGGCTGCAACACATTGGTGAGCAAGCCATCCCGGCTGGTGGTGATGGCGCATTGCGCATAGGGAGAGTTTTCAATCCTAAAGTTTGAAGACGATAACTTAAGCTCCAAAAAGGTATAGAGCGGCGAATACAGACCGGTATTGCCAGCATTGACGGTTTCCGAAACACCAGCAGCCAACTCTGTTGGCAGGTTCCCAGACGTGTAAATGTCTTCCAGATCGCAAATACCCTCATTGGCGACATAAACACCACTGCGGACCAAACCGGCGTCGCCTCCATCTGCCAGTGAAATTTCGGATTGATCAAACGGATCATGGAGAAAGTCGCTGGCAATCAGCACCACCGCTTGCCGACCATCATTTTGTGCTGCGGCGATGGCTTGGTTATTTGCAATATGCTGGAACAAACAAGTAAAATTGGTGGCATTATTATTAGGGTCCCGACCGGCATAGACCTGAAGGGCGGCATCAATGTCGCCACGGGAACTTGACGTTAAACCTTCTGCCAAAGCGGTTACATCGTCATCACAACTGTTGGCCTGTTCGCTAAGAGGCTGGTTTTCGCCAAAGCCATAGAGATAAAACCGTCCATTGCCATCCAGAACGGTTCGGTCCGACGCGGCGCTGAGCGGACTGTCGATCACGTCGATGACCATTTGCGACAACTGCGCTGCTGGGGTGGTGCCGTTGACGCGGTCATAGACCGAGCCGGACTGGTCCGCATAAACAAACAAATCAATCGGCGGGAACCGGGTCAGAGCACTGCTGCTGACCTCTGAATTTTGGGCAATCGCAGGCATCGGGGTGAGCGCGCCCGTACCGAAGGCTAACCCTTGTGCCACCAAAGTGGCAAAAGCGCTGGAAGCCAAACCACGCCTTATGGATCTAAGGATCGATTTTGATGGTTGTTCTACGCTCATGAGCCCACGACCCGCTTTGCATTCGTCACAAGGTATTGCCCCGGTTAGGGCATTTTTTGTGCCATTTTGCAGAGTCAGGGGAATCAAGCGCTTAGGAGGTTTTGACGGGCTAAGAACTGTAAGGTCCGTCGGGACAGAGCGGAGGACTTAACAGTCGATGCCGCGTTGCCAATTGTTCTGCTCCATGCGTTTGTAAAGCGTCGGTCTGGAGATTCCGGCAATGTCTGCGGCCAAAGAGTAATTGTCTGGTGAGGCACGCAAGACCTCCAGAAGGAGGGCATTGTTTGATCTGATTGCCTGGGCGAGTTCGGCCAACCGAGGGGCCGCAATCTCGGATTCAAGCAACATGCCATAGAGCTCAGGCAGGCCTATATCGCTGTTTGTGGTCCGATCTGCATATCCGACCACCTGGAAAACCACCCCGCGCAATTCTCGAAAATTACCCGGCCAGTTTAGGAGGCTGATCAACTTGAGCGCTTTGGGAGAGATTCGCCGTCCGCTATGGAGTGCGGGATAAGTCTCAAGGAGTTCTGCCTCAAAATGTTGGACGACCTTGGCCATATTAAACTTTCGCTTTGAAAGCGGCGGAAGGCTAAGGCGAAACAAGGCGAGGCGGTAATATAAGTCTTCGCGAAATTCCCCATTAGCAACGAGGTCAAGGAGATTTTTATTGCAGGTCGCAATGAACCTGACGTCAACCTTATGGACTTGGTTGGGGGCGCCCAAAGGTGTGACATTGCCCGTATCCATAACACCAAGCAGGCTGGCTTGGGACTTGAGGCTCAGGGCATCAATGTCATCCAGGATTAGGGTGCCTTTGTGACACCCCCTCAGCAAGCCTTCCTCACGATGGTTTGCCCCCGTATACGCACCCTTTTCATGGCCAAACAGGGTTGCCACAAAGCTTTGTTCATGAAATTCCCCACAGCCGCGGATCGCCATGGGGTGTTTAGATCTCGGAGAATGGGTATGGACCCATTGGGCAAGCGATGACTTTCCGGACCCTGTCTCGCCAACAATCAAAAGCGGCGCTTCTGATTGGGCCAGTAGGGTGCTTCTTTCTTGAAGATCATCGAGACCGAGCAAAACCCAGGGTGTTTCCGGCGGACCCAGTGCAGAGGACTCGGAACTAGACGGCTCGTTGCTAATTTTGTGCATGGTTCACACAGCGTCAAAACATTCATCGCGTGTTTATAGCCTAGTGAAAGCGTTTCAGCTTTAAAAGTACAATTTTAAGAAAAATAATTATATCAACTCATAGTAAAGTATCTACTTTAGAGATAATTTCCACTTTGGCCCAAGCGCCAAAGCCCTCTCAGATCAGACTGGCCCGCTTCATGTTTCAATCTGATCTGAAAAAAGCTTTATTTCAAAGGGCTAAAGGCGTGTTCATCCTCCCAGACCAACCCGTCCTTGAGCCTTAAATCGTCCTTGGATGCCAAAACCCGCTTGATCACCACGGTTACTCTAGGACCCAGTCTCCGCGATCCACTCAAACAGCCGGGCGACGGCTTCGGCTCCCGGGTCGTTATGGCCCGACAAGCTGCTTTCCGGCAGATAGCTCGCCCGACCGGCGCGGGCTCGGGTGATCTTGGCCGTTGCCTCGGCCCCGTCCCGGGCGGCTTGGGCAGCGGCAGCCCAACCATGGGGCAGGGCCTCCAGGGCCGGGAACAGGGCGTCGATCATGGTGCGATCCCCGGGCCGGGCACCACCCACCTGCTGCACCCGGTCCAATCCGGCCTTAAAGGCATTGATGGCGGTTTTTCCCCCGGCTGAGGCATCGCCCGCCGCAGCAAAAAAGATCGCCAGCAACACTCCGGAGGATCCGCCCATGGTCTGGCCCAGCTCCAGGCCAATGGCCCGATAGAGCTGGGTCTGGTCGGCCAAAGGCAGCCGGTCCAAGGCATCGATCAAGGCTTTGGCTGCCGTGGCCAAGGTGCTGCCCGTATCGCCATCGCCGGTTTTGGCGTCCAGGGCGTTCAGATCGGCCTCAATCTCGATCATCCGGGCGCAGCAGCCCTCCACAAAGGCGCGGGTCTCGTCATTCTTGGACGGGATTGGCTGGATCGGCGTCAAGCCATCGGGCAGCGGCAGAACGACCGCCGCATCCACCGCCAGGCAGCCGGGCCAGGCCCAAGGCGCGACCGGGGACAGCAAAGCGGCCTCGTCCGATTTGGTGGCGGGCAGCAGGGAAACGGAAAAACCCTGCATGTCCAGCGAGGTCATCATCGCCGCCGGACCGATCAGCCACCGGACCTGATCGCCAATCCGCGACAGGCTCAGCTCCTGGGCCAGCACCGCCATTTCCAGTGGGGTCGCTCCGCCGAGATTGTTCAACAACGCCACATGGGGACCGGGGCCGATATTCGGGGCCAGCCGGTCGACCACCATTTCCATGGCGTCTTTGGCGTTGGAGAAATCAACCTGCTCAATCCCGGCCTCGCCATGGATGCCCAGGCCAAGCTCGGCCTTGCCTGGCCCGATCCGGTCTTCTTTGGGCGAGCCGGGAATGGTGCAGGTGTCGAGCGACATGCCGATGGAAACCACGCCCTTGATCACCCGATTGGCGGCTTCCGCGACCGTCTCCAGATCCGCGCCCTGTTCCGCCAGAGCTCCAGCGATTTTGTGGACAAATAAGGTGCCTGCCACCCCGCGCTGTTGTGGCAGATCGGGCAGGGCGATGTCGTCGTCCACCACCACCATGGTCACGGGCAGGCCTTGAGCGCGGGCGCGCTCGGCGGCCAAACCGAAATTCAAGCGGTCGCCGGTATAGTTCTTCACGATCAGCAGACAGCCCGCTTTGCCGGTCACCGCCAGAATCCCGGCCAGAACCGCATCCACCGAGGGCGAGGCGAACACCTCGCCACAGACCGCAGCGGTCAGCATGCCCTGGCCGACAAAACCCGCATGGCTTGGCTCATGGCCGGAGCCGCCGCCGGAGACCAACGCGACTTTGGATTTATCCCAATCGGTGCGGACCACGACCTTGATATGCGGATAGCCGTCCAACCGGGCCAGACGCCCGCCTGCAGTGCTCAACATGCCGTCAATGGCTTCGGTGACCAGCGTTTCCTTGGTGTTGATGAACTGCTTCATTGTTGTTCTCCTTAGGCAAGGCGGGCGCCGTGGGCGTCAAAATAGAGCGGGTTGGTCGGGGCGACGGCGATCTGGTCGCCGGGCTCCAGATCCGAATGCACATCGGTCAAGGTCACGATGTCCTGGCCCTGCAGGGACAGATGCAGCCGGGTCTGGTCACCCAAATGCTCAATCCGTGTCACCGCCGCCATCTGGCCCTCGTCGCCTTGGCGGATATGTTCAGGCCGCAAGCCAATGGTGGTGGCCCCGCGGGGTGCGCCGGGGAACAGATCGGCGGGCAGGGCGTTGATCCGGGGCTGGCCGAGCCGCCCGGCCACATAGAGGCTGACCGGATCCTCATAGATCTCGCGCGGGGTACCGATTTGCACCAGACGGCCCTCCTGCAGCACGCCGATCCGGGTCGCTAAGGTCATGGCCTCGATCTGGTCATGGGTGACATAGAGCAGGGTCGCCCCCAGATCGGCCTGGATCCGCTTCAACTCAATGCGCAGATCGGCGCGAAGCTTGGCATCTAGGGAGCTCAGCGGCTCATCCATCAAATAGATTTCCGGTCGGCGGACCAGGGCGCGGCCGATGGAAACCCGCTGCATTTCTCCACCAGACAGGGCGGTGGCCTTGTTGTCGAGCTTGTGGCTGATCTTCAGGACCTCGGCCACCTCAGCGATTTTGCGCGCGATCTCCGGCTCCGGGGTGCGCAACATCGGCGAGCGCAGCGGGAAGGCCAAATTGTCGCGCACGGTCATATGCGGATAGAGCGAATATTGCTGGAACACCATGGCCACGCCGCGCTGGGCCGGGGTGTCGCGGATCACCGAGCGCCCGGCGATGCGGATATCGCCGGTATCGGGTTGGTCGAGCCCGGAAATCAGCCGCAAGGTGGTGGTCTTCCCGGCCCCGGTCGGGCCGAGCAGGACGACAAAGGCTCCTTCCTCAATGGTCAGGGAGATGTCCTCCACCGCCACCGTGGGGCCAAATTTTTTGCTGACCCCGTCCAGCACCACCTCAGCCATGGGACAGCACTCCGGCATTCAGCGCCGAGCGCAAGGCACGCCCGGTTTGATTGTCAAACAAGGTCGCCATGGCCCCGTTAAAGCTGAGGCCAACGGTCTCGCCAACCCGGGCCTTTTGGGCCGAGCCGATCCGGGCTTTCACCTCCCCATTCAAGGTCTCCAGGGTGACGATTTGCGTGGTGCCAAGATATTCCGTCGCCAGGATTTCGGCGCGATAGGGGGACGCGTCGGTCAGGGCCACATGTTCGGGCCGGATGCCATAGGCCAGATCGCCATCAAAGGCCTCCTGCAAAGCCGGGATCGGGATCCGATGGTGGTGCATCGTCACCTCGGTGGCCCCGGCGGGCAGATCGCCGTGGAATTTGAGGAAGTTCATCGCCGGGGAGCCGATAAAGTCGGCGACAAACATGGTTGCGGGCTTGTCGTAAATGTCTTGCGGCGTGCCGAATTGCTCGATGACGCCATGGTTCATGACCACGATCTTGTCGCCCATCTGCATGGCTTCCAATTGGTCATGGGTGACATAGATTGTCGTTGCCCCCATGCGGTCATGCAGCGCGCGCAGCTCCTCGGCCATATGTTCGCGGAACTCCGCATCCAAGGCACCAAGCGGCTCATCCATCAGGAAGCATTTCGGATGGCGGACAATGGCGCGCCCCAAAGCCACCCGTTGCCGGTCTCCGCCGGACAGGCCTCCGACCGGACGGTTCAGCAGCGCCTCAATGCCCAGGATCTTGGCGACCTCGGCCACTTTCTCCTTCACCGCCGCCTTGGGCATGCCCTGGCTGACCAGGGGATAAGCGATGTTCTGGCGCACATTCATATGCGGATAGAGCGCAAACATCTGGAAGACAAAGGCGATGTCGCGCTCCCGGGCTGGCTTTTGGCTGACCTCCTCGCCATCAATCAGGATCTCGCCCGAGGTCGGAAGCTCCAGCCCGGCAATCATCCGCAAGGTGGTGGTTTTGCCGCAGCCCGATGGGCCGAGCAGCATAAAGAACTCGCCATCCTCGACCTTGAACGAGGAGCCTTGTACGGCGGTGAAGCTGCCAAAGGTCTTGCGCACATTTTGAACAATGATCTCGGCCATCACTCACTCCGGAAAGTGGCTGACGATGATGAACATCACCGTGCCGACCAAGGTGACGAGGAAGGAATAGGTGAAGCCCCAGAGCACGAAGGGCTGCATCAGCATGAACACGCCCAAGGCAATGAGCACCGAGGCCACCATCTCCCAGGCCCCTCGGCGGAACCGCAGCAGGTCTTGAACAAAGCCGTTCATTTGCGCACCGCTCCGAAGGTGATGCCGCGCAGCAAATGTTTGCGCAGCAAGATGGTGAAGACCATGACCGGCAGCAGGAACAGGGTTGCTCCGGCGGCCACGGCGGGCCAGTCCTGGCCGCCGACCCCAATGATGGTCGGGATGAAGGGCGGGGCGGTCTGCGCCGTGCCCGAGGTCAACAGCACCGCGAAGGCATATTCATTCCAGGCAAAGATCAGGCAGAAGATCGCGGTGGCGGCGATGCCGGTGGCGGCCTGGGGCAGCACCACTTTGTAGAAGGCCTGGAAGCGGGTGTAGCCGTCGATCAGCGCGGCCTCTTCATATTCGCGCGGGATCTCGTCCATGAAGCCTTTCAGCAGCCAGACCGATAGGGACAGATTGACCGCCGTATAGAGCAGGATCATCCCGGCATGGGTGTCCGACAGGCCGACGGAGCGGAACATCAGGAAAATCGGGATCGCCACGGCGATGGGCGGCATCATCCGGGTCGACAGGATGAAGAACAGCAAATCGTCCTTCAGCGGGATCCGGAACCGGGAAAAGGCATAGGCCGCCAGGGTGCCTAGAAACACCGACAGGAAGGTCGAGCCAAAGCCGATGATCACCGAGTTCAAGAACCGTTCGCCAAAGCGCGACGGACCGGCGATCACCATGCCCTTGTCATGGACGATTTCCTCATACCAATTGCTCGGCGGATTGGCCGCCAGAAATTCCGGGGTCTGCCGGGTCTGGGTGGTGAACAGATTGACATAGCCTTCCAGGGATGGCTCGAAGGTGATCTTCGGCGGATAGGCGATGGAATCAGCGGAGCTTTTGAAGCCGGTGGAGATGATCCACAGCAGGGGCAGCAAGGTGATCACCGCATAGGTGATGACCAGCACGCCCGCGATCCATTTCTGCCGCTTGGAGGGCTCGGTGATGGAATAGGCGCTCATCGCTCTTTGACCTTGTTCAGGGCCTTCACATAGATCGAGGCCAGTCCAAAGACGGTGACGAACAAGATGATGGCGTAGGCCGAGGAGAAGCCCGTCCGCCATTTCTCAAACGCCTCGCGCTTTAGATCGATGGAGGTCAGGGTGGTGATGTTGCCCGGGCCGCCACCGGTCAGCTGGACCACCAGATCGAACATTTTGAAGTTCTCAATGCCCCGGAACAGCACCGCCAGCATCAGGAAGGGCAGCACCATGGGCACGGTGATGGTCCAGAACTGCCGCCACTTCGAGGCTCGGTCGCATTCGGCGGCCTCGTAGATCGAGTCCGGGATCGATCTGAGCCCCGCCAGGCAGATCAGCATGACAAAGGGCGTCCACATCCAGGTATCGACCAGGACAATGGCCCAGGGCGCCAGCGCTGTATCGCCGATCATGGAGAAGCTGGTGACCTCGGCCCCGGTCAGGAAGGAGACCATATAGTTAAACAGGCCGATTTGCGGCTGATAGAGGAAGGTCCAGAAATTGCCGACCACGGCAGGCGAGAGCATCATCGGCAGCACGATGATGGTGGTCCACAAATCATTGCCTTTGAATTTGCGATTGATCAACCAGGCCAGGGCGAAGCCGATCAGTACCTGCAGGACAATGGTCCAGAAAAGAAAATGGGCGGTGGCCTGCATGGTCAGCCAAATGTCCGGATCGGTCAGAATGCGCTCGTAATTGCGCAGGCCGATCCATTTGACCTCGGCATTGGGGCGGTTGGCCCGGTAATTGGTGAAGCTGAGCTGGATGGTCCACAGCAGCGGGAAAATATTCACCGCCAGCAACAGCACAATGGTTGGGGCGACGAAGGTCCAGGCAATGGCCCGTTCGGAGAAGCCGCGCACCCGGCGCGCCAGTTGCGGCGGCGTGGCCTGGGCAGCACGATCGATCAGTGACTTGGACATCCGTCCCTATCCCGGCTGCAGTGCATAAAGGGGGTTTGCTGCGGATGGATCCACAGCAAACGGATCCGATGTGTCGTCAGGGGTGTGCGAGGGTGGTCCGGCGGCCGGGGTGGGGAGGTGCAGCCGCCGGACCCAATCAGGTCAAAGTTTGCCTTCGTCTTCGAAGACCTCGACCCAATCTTTCACCAGACCGTCCAGCGCCTCTTTGGCGGTTCCTTCCCCGGCGATGACATATTTATGCACCCGGTCCTGCATCGACAGCAGCAGGGAGGCATAAGCCGGTTCGGCCCAGAAATCCTTCACAATGGCCATGCTGTCCAAGAAGGTCTGGGCATAGGGCTGGCTGGTGGCAAAGCCGGGATCCTCGACCACGGCTTTCAGTGCGGAATAGCCGCCAAGCTCCCACCATTTCTTTTGGATCTCCGGCTGGGCAAACCACTGGATATAGTCCAGTGCCGCATCCTGGCTGTCCGAATAGGACACCACGGAAATCCCCTGGCCGCCCAGCTGGGCAAAATGGCCCCCCGGACCGGCCGGATTGGGGAAATAGCCTGATTTGTCGCCGCCCACATTGGCATCCGCATGGACCCCGGGCCAGATGAAGGCGAAGTTCATCTGCAAGGCGACTTGGCCGGACTTATAGGCGTCGATGTTTTCGGACATATACCAGTCCGAAGAGCCCGGCGGGGTGCAGCATTCATACAGCGCCTTGTAGAACTCCAGCCCGGCAATGGCGCCGTCGGAATTGACAAAGCCTTCCAGCTCATAGGGGCTGGCGGGATTGCCATATTCAAAGCCGTAATTATAGAGCGCGTTGGTCACCCCCATGGTGATGCCTTCGGAGCCGCGCTCGGTATAGATCGCCGCGCCATAGACCGTGGTGCCATCGATATCCCGGCCTTGGAAGAAGGTCGCGATGTCCTTCAGCTCTTCCAGACTGTTGGGCACCGCCAAATCGCGCCCGTATTTTTCCTTAAACTCGGCCTGCAATTCCGGGCGTTCAAACCAGTCTTTGCGATAGGTCCAGCCCACCACATCGCCAAAAGCGGGCAATGCCCAATAATTCGGCGTGCCTTTGGGCCATTCCGCATAGCCGGTCACGGTGGCGGGGATGAAGTCATCCATGGAGATGCCTTGGGCATCAAAAAAGTCGTTCAGCTTGACATAATGCCCGGCTTCGGCGCCCAGGCCGATCCACTGGCTGTCTCCGATCATCAGATCGCAAAGCTGGCCGCCGGAATTCAGCTCATTGAGCATGCGGTCGGCGAAGTTTGGCCAGGGGACGAACTCAAAACTCATGGAATGGCCGCTTTTGGCCTCGAAATCCTTGGACAGCTCGATCAGAGCGTTGGCGGGGTCCCATGCTGCCCAGCACAGGGTCAAATCATCCGCCTGCGCATCCGTGGCGGCCAGACCGACCGTCATGGTCAGTGCGGCTGCGGCGCACAAAGATGTGGTCCTCATTGCTCCCAGTCCTCCCTTTTGAAGTCCATTCTTTTGGTTGGTTGCACTGCCACGGGGATTAGCAACGCAAAACTGCAGATGGGAAAGGGGGCTCAGCTTTTCCAGAGCAAATTTGAGGAACGTACATCATTTTTTTGTAAGTGGAACGAGCCATTCACTTAGAGGTCTGAATTTATTGAAAAATCAGGTGAGGTTTTCCCGCAAAACCACCTCAATACGGATCCGCTCCTGGGCCTCGTAAATCGCGCTTTCATCGCAAAGTGCGCGCAGGACCCGTAGAGCGCTGCGCACCAGATGGCCGACATTCTGGGTGATCACCGCAGCGATCTCATTGCCGAGCAGGGCTTGGCGGGTGGTGGGTGTGACCTCATGGGCGATCACCACCACCTCTTTCAGGCGTCCGGACTTGCGCAGGCCATTGAGCAGCGGCGTGTTGCCCGCGCCCATGGAATAGAGCCCGATCAGTCCGGGGCGTTCCCGGGCGACTGTGGCGACAGCCTTTTCCATCCGCTCCGGATCGCCATAGGATTCCACGGAGGGCAGAACGCTCAAAGCCGGGAAATCGCTGGCCATCACCTGGTCAAAGCCTAGGCGGCGTTCCAGACTGTCCCGAGAGCCCAGGGAATGGGAGACCACCAGAATATCCCCGGGGGTTTTGGCGAAGCGTCCCATCAGCAGGGCGGCGGTTCGGCCAGCGGCGATGTTGTTGATGCCAATGAAATAATCCCGCTGGGAATTGGGCAGGTCAGAGACCAGGGCAACCACGGCCAGGCCTTTTTCCTTCAAATGGGCGATGGCATCGCGGACCTGCGGCGTTTCCGGGGCCATGATCGCCACGCCGTCCAAGCGGTCGGTTTTCAGAGCGCGCAGGCAGCCGACAAGGGCATGGGGATCATTGGTCGGGGCGGTGACCACATTCAGCACCACCCGTTCGGCGATTTGCGCCGCATAGGCCTCCAGCAAGGCCCCGGTCAGCCCGGCGATGAACTGGCTTGGGCCGGTGGGCAGGACGAAGACAAAGCGATATTGCCGCTGGCGGGCCAGATTGGCCGCCGAGGTGTCGCGGACATAGCCCAACCGATCCACCGCATCTTGGACCTTGGCGATGGTCTTGTCCCGCACGCCGGGTCGGGCATTTAGGACCCGATCCACCGTGGCGAGGCTGACGCCTGCGGCTTTGGCGATATCATGGACGGTTGGCTTGCTCACAACGGTTGTGCTCCCTGGGAGTTTGATATGTGTGCAAGCTTATGATGTACGTCAATCATTACCGTGATCTGGAGTGTCGTTTTTGCTGATGTGGACAGATTGCTCGGTTTGCTCCGCCTGCGGTCTCTCCCAAGTAGACGAGTCGCAAATTTGTAATATTTTGTCCTATTCCTTTCTTGGATTCTAATCAAACTGGGCTAGGCCTTAGTGTAGATCTGGGCGACCATTTGGTATGTGATTCTGCCTAGTCCCATGGTAGTCTTATAGTAATGTGACTTTTGGCAAAACAATTGCCTCTATTCTATGTCTCTTTGGTTGAAGAGCAAGAGTTAAAGACAGCCATTGCGGGGGAGGGGGAAGCCCCCCAAAGGCTTTGAAGGGCGTCACCGATCGGGCGTCTGTATGACAGGGGGGATACCGGCTGGTATTCAAAGAAGATGCGACGCATAGAGGGGTTCATCTGCGCAGGTTTGCTGGTGGTCTTTGTGTTGGCCGTTGTTCTGTCGTTCCAGGACGGCGAGACCAGCCTTGACGCCGCCGCCCATCCGGGTCTGGCCTCGGACCGGTCCTTTGGCAGTGCGCCCCTGGTGCCGCTGCTGCCCGGCCCGGCGCTGCCTCCGGACAAAGTCGCCTTGGGTGAACGCCTGTTCCATGATACCCGCCTATCCCATGACGACACGGTGTCTTGTGCCACCTGCCACAGCTTAAGCAGCGGCGGGGTGGATCAATTGCCGGTCTCCATTGGCATCAATGGGGCGGAAGGCGGGATCAATGCGCCGACCGTGTTCAACAGTGCATTGAGCTTTGTCCAATTCTGGGATGGGCGGGCGGCGACCCTGGTCGACCAAGCCTCCGGCCCGGTGCACAATCCCATCGAAATGGGGTCGAACTGGCCGGAGGTTCTGGCCAAGCTGGGGGCCGATGTCAGCTATGTGGAGGCCTTTGAGCAGATCTATCCAGACGGTTTGACCGCTGAAGCCATTGTCGATGCCATCGTCACCTTTGAGCGTTCCCTGATCACGCCCAATTCCCCCTTTGACCGCTATCTGAATGGCGAGCGCCATGCCCTGAGCCTGCTCGAGCGCCGGGGCTATCGTCTGTTCACCGATTATGGCTGTGCCAGTTGCCACCAAGGGGTCGCCGTCGGCGGCAATCTGTTCCAGCGCTTCGGCGTGGTTGGGGATTACTTTGCTGGACGGCAACCAACCGAGGCCGATTTGGGCCGCTTTAACGTCACCGGTCTGGCGGAGGACCGGCATGTCTTCAAGGTGCCGAGCCTGCGCAATGTCGCCTTGACCGCCCCCTATTTCCATGACGGCTCGACCAAATCCCTCGAAGACGCCGTGTCCATCATGGGGCGTTTCCAATTGGGGCGCGAGCTCTCGGATCAGGAGATCGGGGCCATCACCGCCTTTCTGCACAGCCTGACCGGGACCTGGAACGGCGAGGTGCTGGAATGAGCGAAGGGCCGATCCAGCCTGCCGATCAAAGAAGGCCACATAGCCGGATGCTGGGCTTTGCGGTCATTTTGGTTGCGGCGACCGGCCTGCTCACTTGGTTGTTTTTCCAGGCCCGTGCCGTCACGCCGGGCGTGCACCAAGCCTATTTGGCAGAGCTGCATGATCTGGGGGAGTTGGATGCCGAAGTCGATGGCGAAGTCCTGGCCGCCCGGCTGCGCCTGATCCTGAATTACGATGCGTTGACGGCCTATATGGCCGATCTGCAAACCTATGCGGACTATGCGGCGGATCCCCCAGATTATCTCTCCGGTACGGCGCGGGAGCGCTTGCTGGGGAAGGCGGAGGCCTTGCGCGCGGCTTTGGCGGAGAAAGCACTGCTGGTGGACAGCTTTAAGCGCAAAAATGCCGTGTTGCACAACGCGATTGCCTTCCTATCGGCCACCAATGACCGTCTGTTTGACGCCAGGGAGGATACCGACCGGCCTGAAGTACTGGAACGCTATGTGCGCGACACCTTGCTTTATGTCGGCACTCCGACGCCAATTCGTCGCTATAAGATGGAAGCCAGCCTCGCCGCCCTGCAGGAAGCGGTTTGGGTGCGAGGTGGTCGGGATCATGCCGAGAATGTCATCCGCCATGGTGCCATCGCCGCCAGCCATATGGCTGAGGTGACCCAGATCACCCAGGATTTGTTGGCGCTGCCCACAAACCGTCTTCATGACGAACTGTTCAGCCTGTATTCCGTCGGCCATGCCAATGCGATCCATAAAGCCGAGCAGTTCCGGATCCTACTGTTTGTCACTGCCCTGCTGCTGATCGCCTATTTGACCGCAACCTTTATCCATCTGGAGACCACAAGGCGGTCGCTGATCCGGGCCAATCGGGAAATCCTGGCGGGCTATGAAGCCCAGAAGCGGGCCGAGCGGCATTTGCGTCTGCATGCCACCGCCTTCAACAGCAGCCATGAGGGCATCAGCCTGACCGATGCCAAGGGCAACATCTTGGAGGTCAATCCCGCTTTCACCCGGATCACCGGCTATGAGCGCGAGGAGGTGATTGGCCGCAACCCTCGGGTCCTGAAATCCGGCCGCCATGATGCCGCGTTCTACACCGAGATGTGGCAGACGATTTCGCAAAAAGGCAGTTGGCGCGGCGAGATCTGGAACCGCAATAAATTTGGCGAGGTCTATCCGGAACTGCTCTCGATCTCCTCGGTGCGGGACAGCGATGGCGAGGTCACCAATTATGTCGCCGTGTTCTCCGACATCCGCCGTTTGAAGGAGCAGGAAAAGCAGCTCAAGCAATTGGCGTTTTATGACCCGCTGACCGATCTGCCCAACCGAGTTCTGCTGGTTGACCGTCTGGTCCAGGGCATGGCGCAGTCAAACCGCAATGGCACCATCATGGTGGTGTGCTATCTCGATCTTGATGGCTTTAAGCCGATCAATGACACCTATGGCCATGAGGCCGGGGACATGGTGTTGCGGGAAATGGCCCGACGATTTTCCAACCGTTTGCGCGGCGGCGATACGGTTTCCCGGCTCGGCGGCGATGAGTTTGTGCTGCTGTTCATGGGGCTGAAGCAGCCCTCGGAATGCGATCAGATGATGCGCCGCCTGCTGCAAACCATCGCCCAGCCGATCTCGGTCCATGGGGTTTCGGTGACCTTCACCGCCAGCATTGGCGTGACCCTCTATCCCGAGGACAACAGCGACACTGACACCTTGCTGCGCCATGCGGATCAGGCGATGTATCTGGCCAAGCAAGGCGGCAAAAACAACTACCACATTTTCGACCCGGCGGAGGATCGCACTGCTCGGATCCAGAACAGCCGCATCACCCGCATTGAGGAGGCGCTGGAGAACCAGGAACTGGTGCTGTTCTACCAGCCCAAGGTCGATTTGCGCCGGGGTACGGTGGTGGGGGTCGAGGCGCTGTTGCGCTGGAACCACCCTAGCCGAGGTCTTGTGCCGCCGCTGGAATTCCTGCCTTTGATTGAGGGCCATGAGCTCATTGTGCGCATTGGGGCTTGGGTGCTGGAAACCGCCGTGGCCCAGGCTGCGGCGTGGCGGGCCCAGGGTCTGGCGCTATCGGTCAGCATCAATGTGGCGGCTTTGCAGCTTCAGGCCCCGGATTTTGTCCAGTTGTTGCGCGACATTCTCGACCGCCATCCCAGCGTGCCCAATCAGGATATCGAGCTGGAGATCCTGGAAAGCGCTGCCTTGGGGGATGTGAACCAGGTCTCCCGGGTGATCGGGGCCTGCCAGGAACTGGGGATTTCCTTTGCGCTGGATGATTTTGGCACCGGCTATTCCTCCCTGACCTATTTGAAGCGCCTGCCGGCCTCGACCCTGAAAATTGACCAGTCCTTTGTCCGGGACATGCTGCTGGATCCGGAGAACCTTGCCATTGTTCAGGGCACGTTGGGGCTGGCCACCGCCTTCCAGCGGACCGCCGTTGCCGAAGGGGTGGAGACGGTGGAACATGGCACCATGTTGATCCAGCTGGGCTGCCACATTGCCCAAGGCTATGGCATTTCCAAGCCGATCCCGGCGGCAGAGATTGCGCCTTGGGTGGCAGGCTGGACGGTGCCCCCGGAATGGCGGGCGCTGAACAAGTTTTATTGGGATGACAATGACTTCCCGCTGTTTTCCTTCGAGGTCGAGCATCGGCGTTGGATCACGTTGCTGATCCATGCGATCAAGGAGGGGGTGCCGATCCCCCATAGTGTGATCCACGACCCGATGAAATGCCGGTTCGGCAAATGGTATTATGGCAAGGCCAGCGAGATTTACGCCCACACCCCGGGCTTTGAGGCCATTGAGACCCCGCATACTCAGGTGCATCGGATCGCCGCAGAGATTGACCGGTTCTATACCCAGGGCGAGGTCGAGGCCGCCCAGGCCCTGATCCCGGACCTGCTGGAGCAGCGCGATGCGGTCCTGGCGGCGATCAAGGATCTCCAGATCCAGGTCGCGCATTTCTCTGAGGACGCCCGGCTGGACCAGTAGAGGACGGGCTGGGAGAAGGGCAGAGGTTACCGCGCGTCCTTCTCCGCCTGTCCTTGGCCCGCACCCGCTTGGGTTTCTTCGTCCAGCAAAGGCCGGACAGCTCCGGCGATCTCGGTTTTGTCTTCCTCCGTCAGCGGGCGGTCCGGCTGTTCGGCCAAGCGCACCGTAACCTCGCGGCTGGCGAATTTGATGCCATGCTCCTCGAACAGCTCCCGGATCCGGGCATAGACGATTTTGCGGACCTGGAACTGATCGCCGGGCTTGGTCATATATTTTACCCGGACAATCATCGCTGAATCCTCCATCTGCTGCACCCCTTGGGATTTCAGCGGCTGGAGGAAGTTTTCTCCGACCTCCGGATGGCTCAGCAGCTCCTTGCCCAGCTGTTTGATCAGCTTGCGGACCTGCTCCAGATCGGTGTCATAGGTCAGCCGCAAGGGCAGTTTCATCATCACCCAATCCCGGCTGTAATTGGTCAGGGTGGTGATCTCACCAAAGGGGATGGTGTGCAGCGGCCCCAAATGGTGGCGCATCTGCATGGACCTGATGGAGATTTTTTCCACCGTGCCCCGGGTGCCGCTGATCTCGATATATTCCCCCTTGCGGAAGGCATCATCCATCAGGAAGAAGGCCCCGGAGAAAATGTCCCGGATCAGGGTCTGGGCGCCAAAGCCAACCGCAATGCCCACCACACCGGCCCCAGCAAACAGCGGGGCGATGTCGACGCCAAGCTCTGAGAGCACGATCATCCCGGCAATGGTGGCGATGATCGCCAGCAGGAAATTGCGGAAGATCGGCAACAGAGTGGCCAGCCGGGAGGCACCGCCCTTGCCGCCCTCATCGCCGGGCTCGCCGGGGCCGTCATCGCCGCCTTCCTCCTGGATCAGATTGTCCACCTTCACCTTCACGGCCTGGAAGGCGAGATAGGCGATGAAGGCGACCAGGATAATGTCCTTGATGGCGGCAAAGGCCGGGGAGTCCTCCGCCGCGACACCAAACCAATTGTTCACCACCGCCAGCAAATAAGCCGCCAGGATGAACAGCACCGCAGCATGTTCGGCCAGATCCTTCATGCCCTTGCGCGGTGGAGGAGGCGGTGTGGCAGGGATGGGCTCGGCGCTGGCCTGCTGAGCGGGGTCTACAAGGCCCGCCTCGTCCCCAATTGCGTCCGGTTCCGTTTCCGGCTCTGGAGGCAGCAGCTCCGGTTTGGGGCGGAACAGCACCCGGTCCAGGAACAACAGCACGATGCCATAGGTCGCCAGCGCCAGAACGCCATAAATCAGCGGAGCCATGATCGGCCCCAGCGCGCCGGGCTGGTCGAGCAGCAAGCGCACCGTGGTCACCAACCATGCTCCGGCCAGATAGAGGATGGCGATGGCATGCCAGGTTCCGGCCAGGGTTTTGACGCCTAAGCCCTGTTGCTCCGGATGTGGGCCGAGGATGGCCCCGGCAATGGCTTGGCGGTGTTTCAGCACCAAACCGATGAAGAACAGCGCCGACAAGAGGGTGGCGACCACCAGCATCAGAATATGGGCGCGGCGATCAATGCCAATGGCGTCCATGACCATGCAGGTGGTGGTGATCGGCACCGCGACCCAGATGGCGACGACAAAGCCTTTGAACAGGCTGAGCGCGTCGGCATCGGATAGATGCAGCAGGCGGTGGCTGCTGACATAGGGCACGATCAGGGCCTGGAAGATCAGAATGGCGACCCGGGCCACGCCGACCCCCAGAATGATCAAGCTGATGGCGGTCCGCCAGGCATGGTCATCCGGGGTCACCGCGATCATCAACAGGCTGGCAATGGCCACCTGGGTGATTACGGCTAAGGACCGCATCACCACCATTAACAGCAGATAGGCGATCTTGTCCGAGCGGTCTTGGGGATGCGGGGTGTAGAGATGCTTAAAGCGCTCCCGCAGCCAACCATCCTGCAAGCGGCTGGCCAAATAGCCGATTAGCAGGAACAGCCCGGCTGCCGCGATCGAAAGCAGGGGCCACCAGGGCGTGCTGTCCTCTGCGGCCCGGTGCACCACCCGATCCAAATGGCCCGGCAGCAGCGGCAGATCCTGGACAATCTCGCTGAATTTCAGCCGCGCATCCCGGGCCCGCTCGCCAAGCTTGGAGGTCACCGCAACCATATCGGTTGCCTCCGCGCCCTCCGCGGTGGCGGAGGTGCCAGAGTCCCGGGGCACCAGCAGGATCTGATAGCCCTCCTGCTCGGCCTGTTCGACCAGCGCCTCCAGGGTCGTGCCGCTATCCTCGGCGGGCAGAGGGACTTGGGCCTGGGCTATGCCCAGTGGCAAATGCATGGCGAGGACTACAAACACCAGGACCCACAAACGCTGCATTTCACGAAACCCTTTTTGCCACTGTCTTGGCACCCGTGCGCTCCGATCTGTGCGGTTGATCAGGGCGCAAGGCATTGCCCGCCAGGACTGTAGCACCAGATGACGCCGGTTTCGAATGAAGCTTCATGGCGCTGAAAAAGTGTTGTCGCGAGGGTCCGGAGTGGGTGGCGTGGCCCTGCCGGATGCATTGTGCAGTGCCGTGGTCGGACATGCTGCGCTGCGAAGGATCGGGTGGGAGGCCGCTCTAATACAAAATCGCTATAAAAAATTGGTTCAATCGGGTTTTTGCTGCAAAAAACTATCGGAATTGAGTGGTAAATGATTAGACCAATTTCGCTCCAAAAGGGGACCATAACCCCAGTGACGCACTAAGCGTCCAATCAAGGGAGGAAAAAATGAATCTACTGCGCACCTCGGCGTTGGGTGTGGTTCTGACCGCGTCGACCTCGCTGACCGCCTATTCCGCGTCTGCGGCGGACCTCACCATTGCGATCGTGAACAACGGTCACATGATCAACATGCAGAAGGTGGCGGAAGCCTACACCGCGCAAACCGGTGTGGCCCTGAACTGGGTTTCCCTGGAAGAGGGGGTCCTGCGCGAACAGGTCACCTCGGACACCGCGACCGGTGGTGGGCAATATGACATCATCAATATCGGCATGCAGGAGGCTCCGATCTGGGGCCAGGCCGGATGGATCGAGCCGCTGAGCTTCAGTGCCGCCTATGATCTGGACGACATGCTGCCTGCGATCCGCAATGGCCTGTCGGCCAATGGCACGCTCTATGCCGCGCCGTTTTATGGCGAGTCCTCCATGGTGATGTATCGCAAAGACCTGACCGATGCCGCCGGGGTCACCATCAGCGACAATGACAGCTGGGACAACATCAAGGCCGCCGCCGCCGCGATCCATGATCCGGACCAAGGCGTCTATGGGGTCTGCCTGCGCGGCAAGCCGGGTTGGGGCGACAATATGGCCTTCCTGACCACCATGGTGAACTCCTTCGGCGGGGCTTGGTTCGACAAGGATTACCGTCCGACCCTGGACAGCGATGCCTGGAAACAGGCCATCACCTTCTATGTCGATCTGCTGGGCACCTATGGCCCGCCGGGCTCCGAAGGCAATTCCTTCAACGAAATCCTGGCGCTGTATAACGAGGGCAAATGCGGCATGTGGATTGATGCCACCATCGCCGCCTCTTTCCTTGAGGTCGATGGCGTCGCCTATGCCCAATCCCCCAATGCGGGCAATCCGGTCGGGGCCAACTGGCTTTGGGCCTGGGCCATGGCGGTCCCCGCTGGCTCGCCCAATGCAGAGGAAGCCGCCAAGTTCATCGAATGGGCGACCTCCAAGGAGTACATCAAGGCCGTTGCCGAGCATCCGGAGTTCGGCTGGGGCAAGGTCCCGACCGGCACCCGGGCCTCGACCTATGCCTATCCGGAGTTTAACGCGGCTGCCAAATTTGCCGATGCGGAGCTGGCTGCGATCCAGTCTGCGGCACCGAAAGCCACGGATCTGAAGCCCTATGTCGGGGTGCAATTCGCCGCCATTCCGGAATTCCCGGAAGTCGGCATCGCCGTGGCCCAGGAAATGGCCGCAGCCCTGTCCGGGGCGAAAAGCGTTGAGGAAGCCCTGGAGGACTCCCAGGAGGCCGCCGAGGCGATTATGAGAGAAGCAGGGTATTTCTAAGCACAAACACCTGCTTGGTTAAGAGCGTTTTGGGGGAGGGGTCCGGCCGTCGCTGGTCGGAGGACCGGACCTGTCTCCCGCTCTTCCTAAAGTCCCTGGTCCGGTTTGGGCCGGGACAGCCTCTCATAGGACGTCAAGGCCATGAGCAAGAACAATAGAACCATACCGCGTTTGTTGCAGACCCCGGCGGTGCTCCTGCTCCTGATTTGGATGCTGGTCCCGCTCAGCATGACCCTCTATTTTTCGTTCATCCGTTATGTGTTGAACAATTTGCGTCACCCGGAATGGACCACACCAGCGCTCAGCAATTGGCGCGGCTTCGGCAATTATGAATTTGTTCTGTTCGGGGCCAAAGATTTCTGGCTGGCGGTCAATAACAGCATCCTGATAGTTGGCAGCATTCTCGCACTGACCGTGGGCCTCGGCCTGGCCATTGCCGTGCTGATCAACCGGACCTTTCCCGGGCGCGGCATTGTTCGAGTGCTCCTGATCTCGCCCTTTTTTGTCATGCCTGCGGTCAACGCGGTGCTCTGGATCAATATGATTTTGGATCCGGTGCTGGGCCTGAATGGTCTGGCGGTGGCGGGCCTCAATGGCATGATTGATGGCCTGCGCGACTTTCCGGTCCTGGGGGCGTTTTTCTCGCTCTGGCCGGAGTTCGAACCGATCTCCTTCCGCGCCACCCAGACTTCGGCCTATGCGGTCATCATCATGGTGACCTGGCAATGGACGCCCTTTGCGGTGCTGATCTTCATGACCTCGCTGCAATCTGAAGACCAGCAGCAGAAGGAGGCCGCCATTCTCGATGGGGCCGGGGCGTGGTCGCAATTCCGCAATCTAACTCTGCCGCATCTGGCCCGCCCGATTGCCATTGTGGTCATGATCCAGGCGATCTTCCATCTGTCGCTTTATGCGGAGATCGAGATCGTCAGCCGGGGCAATGGCAACAAGAACCTGCCCTATCTGATCGGTGAATTCGCCGCCAACAATATCGGGGCCGCCAGCGCCACCGGGATCTTTGCGGTCATCCTCGCCAATATTGTCGCGATCTTCCTGCTGCGGATGATCGGCAAGAGCCTGATGGACTAGGGGACGCTGCCATGATCGTCGCACAACAATCCAAATTCAGCCGTCTGTTCTGGCCGGTGCTGGCCTGGGCCGTGGGCATCCTGTTCTTCTTCCCGATCTTCTGGATGCTCCTGACCAGCTTTAAGACCGATGCCGATGCGGTGAAGCCGGAATTCCTGATCGCCTTTACCCCGACCTTGGAAAACTATCTGAACATGACGGAGAATTATGACTATTGGCGCTTTGCCGCCAATTCGGTCATCACCTCCGTCTTTGCCACCCTGTTGACCCTGGTGGTCGGGGTCCCGGCGGCCTATGCCATGGCCTTCCAGCCCAGCCGTCGGACCAAGGACATTTTGATGTGGATGCTGTCGACCAAAATGCTTCCTGCGGCTGCTGTGCTCTATCCGATGACCTTTTTGACCAAGAACTTCCTGGGCATCTACGACACCCATTTCCTGGTCATCATCGTGCTCAGCCTGATCAACCTGCCCATCGTGGTCTGGATGCTGTTCACCTATTTCAAGGAAATCCCCAAGGAGATCATTGAGGCTGGCAAGATGGATGGGGTGACCTTCTTCGGCGAGATGAAGGACATCGTCCTGCCCTTGGCTTGGGGCGGTTTGGCCTCCACTGCCTTGCTCTGTTTCATCTTCTGTTGGAACGAAGCCTATTGGACCGTGCGCCTGACCACCACGGAAGCGGCCACCTTGTCGAAACTGATTGAGGGCAACCGCGCCCCGGAAGGGCTGTTCTTCGGACGCTTGTCGGCGGTCTCGGCGGCGGCGGTCGGGCCGATCATCGTGCTGGGCTGGTTCTGCCAGAAACAACTGGTCAAGGGCCTGACCTTCGGAGCGGTGAAATGACCGGCTTCGATCCAGCCCCCACCGCTCTGACCGGCAAACGCTGTCTGGTCACCGGGGCCAATGGCGGCATTGGCCAGGCTGCGGCGGAGCATTTCGCGGCCCTGGGGGCGGAGGTCTTTGCTTGCGACCTCGGCCCGGCTTTCACCGGGGCCTGTGCGGTGGACTATCGCCCGTTTGATTTGCTCGACGGCCAAGGCTTGTCGGCGTTGTGTGACTGGATTTCCGAGATCGCACCGGATGTGCTGTTCAACAATGCCGCTCTGTTTGATATGGGCTCAGTGCTTGAGGCGGATCTGGCGCAATATGACCGGCTGTTCGGGCTGAATGTGCGGGCGGCCTATGCGGTGATGCAGGCCACTGCCCAAGCTCTGGTCGCCCAGGGCAAGCCGGGCTCGATCATCAATCTGGCCAGCCAGGCCGGGCATCGGGGCGAAGCCCTGGTCGCCCATTATTGCGCCACCAAGGCCGCGATCATCAGTTACACCCAATCCGCAGCCCTGGCGCTGGCCCCGCATAAAATCCGGGTCAATGCGATTTCCCCGGGCGTGATCGACACGCCGATGTGGAAAGAGGTCGATGCCCTGTTCGCCAAATTTGAAGGCAAGGCGCTGGGCCAAAAGAAGGCCGAAGTCGGCGCGGCGGTGCCGCTGGGCTATATGGGCCATCCTTTCGAAATCGCCCGGGTGGCGGTGTTTTTAGCCTCGGACCAATCGCAATATATGACGGCGCAGACCCTGAGCGTCGATGGCGGCTCGGTGTTGAGGTAGGCCATGTCGATCATCGAACCCGAATTTGAATATGTGGATCGGACGACCGAGACCATTTGCTATCTGGAGCATGGCTGGCCGACCCATCTTTGTCGCTGGCACAGCCATGCGGAATATGAGCTGCATTTGCTATTGGAGAGCCGGGGCAAGGCCTTTGTCGGCGATTATATCGGCGAGTTTGAGCCCGGCTCCCTGTTCATGACCGGCCCGCATTTGCCCCATAACTGGATCACGGTGGAAGGCTCTCACCCGGCCCCCATCGCCGTGCGCGACATGTTGGTGCAGTTTAGCCAGGAGAGCATTGACCAGCTGGCCCTGGCCTTCCCGGAATTCCGGGAAATGGAGGCAATGTTCGAGCTGGCCAAATCCGGCATTGAGTTTACCGGCTTCAACCCGACCTTCGCTCGAGGCCATTTTGAACGGATCCGCAGCACCCGGGGTCCGGAGCGGATCGTCGCCTTTTTGCGTTTCCTGGTGCGCATCAATGAGCATGCGGAAAAGCGCTCGCTCTCGGTGCCAGGAATGATCGCGCCACTGGGCAATTCCAAGCAGGCCCGCATTGCCGAGGTGGTGGACCACATCACCAAAAATTATGCCGAGGAGATCTCGGTCGATATCGCCGCCAAAATGGCGGGCATGAGCCCTCCGGCCTTTTCGCGCAATTTTCAGCGCATCACCGGCAATAAGTTTGTTGAGTTCGTCAACCGGGTCCGGGTCAGCCAAGCCTGTTCCATGCTCTATTCCACCGATGATCAGATCTCTTCGATCTGCTTTGCGGTCGGCTTTCAGAACCTGGCCAATTTCAACCGCAATTTCCTGAAAACCAAGGGCATGACGCCTAAAGAGTTTCGCGAAACCGCGCTGCGGGAATTGGCCCCGAAACAAAGGTCGCAGGCATGACCCAGGCTGCTGCACAGGCTCCGGGCGCGGCCCTGCTGAGCGCCACGACCTATGACCGTTCGGACTGCGCCATCGGCTTTGTCCATCTGGGCTGCGGCGCGTTCCACCGCGCCCATCAGGCGGTCTATATCGATGACTATATGCAGGCCACCGGCGATCTGCGTTGGGGGATTGCGGCGGTCAATCTGCGCGCTTCTGAGGCCGACAGTTTTGCCCAGATGCAACAGGCCACTGAGGGCTATCTGCTCAAAACCACCGCACCGGATGGAACCCAGGCGCTGCGTTTGGTGCGCGCCCATTGCCGGTTTTCCGATTGGGTGGACGATGCACAGGAGGCCGAAGCGCTGCTGGCCCTGCCCACGGTCCATGCCCTAACCATCACCGTTACCGAAAGCGGCTATTACTTGGCCGATGATGGCTCTTTGAACAGTGCCGATCCGGTGATCGCCGCAGAGCTGGCCGGGGGACCGCCAAGTTCCGTTTATGGCTATCTGGCCCGGGCCTTAAACCGGCGTTTGGCCGCCCATGGCCAGCCCTTGAACATTTTGTGCTGCGACAATATCCGCGCCAATGGTCGGCTGCTGAAAGCCAATGTCCTGGCCTATCTGCACCATCTGGCCGATCCGGCTCTGCTCGATTGGGTGCAACAGGCGGTTAGCTTTCCCAGCTCCATGGTCGATCGCATCACGCCCCGGGCCACCGACGCGCTGATTGCCGAAGTCGAAGGCCTGTTCCCGGCTCAGACCTTGGCCCCGATCCATGGCGAGCAGTTCAGCCAATGGGTGCTCGAAGACCGGTTTTGTGCCCCCATGCCCGATCTCGGCCGCGCTGGTGTCCAGGTGGTGACCACGGTGGATCCCTTTGAGGAAGCCAAGATCCGCATCCTCAATGGCGGCCACACGGCGCTGTGCTATTTCGGCGCATTGGCGGGCCACTCCACCTTTGATCAGGCGATCAAGGATCCAAGCTTGCGGGCGGTGTTTGACGCCTATCAGGAACAGGAGGTCCTGCTTGGCCTGTCGGACATCGCCTTGCCCTTTGATGCCCAGGCCTATTTGCAGCAAATCGCGGCCCGGTTTTCCAACAGCGCCATTGCCGACCAGCTAGAGCGGATCTGCATGGATGGCTATTCCAAAATGCAGCTTTATATCCGCCCGACCCTGGAGGCCTGTTTGCGCCAAGGGGTCTTGCCGCGCATTGGCTTGTCCTGTGTTGCCAGCTGGGTGGTCTATGCCCGGCGCGCCGCTGCGGGACGGGTCGCCATTCCCTATCACGAGCCCTGTTGGCCCCAGCTTGAACCGCTGCTGGCATCGGGCCGAGAGATCGATTTGGCCCAGCATGCCCCGCTTTGGGGTGACCTGCCCAAACGCGATCTGCGCTTCGTCCCATCCCTACTGACATCCATCGAAGAAACGGAAAAACAATGGCCGGCTTAACAATCCGCAATGTCACCAAGGCCTATGGCGACACCCAGGTGATGCATGGCATCGATCTGGATATCGAGGATGGCGAGTTCGTGGTGTTTGTCGGTCCGTCCGGCTGCGGCAAATCCACTTTGCTGCGCATGATCGCCGGGCTGGAGGACATTTCCGGCGGCCAGATCTCCATCGGGGAGCGGGTGGTCAACGATGTCGCGCCGTCCAAGCGCGGCGTGGCCATGGTGTTCCAGACCTATGCGCTCTATCCCCATATGACCGTCTATAACAACATGGCCTTTGGCTTGAAGCAGGCGAAAACGCCCCCGGCGGAAATCGACCGTCGGGTCCGGGAGGCCGCCAAGGTGCTCCACATCACCGATTATCTGGAACGCACGCCAAAGGCTCTGTCCGGGGGGCAGCGTCAGCGGGTCGCCATTGGCCGGGCCATTGTCCGCGAGCCCGAGGTGTTCCTGTTTGACGAGCCCTTGTCCAACCTGGATGCGGCACTGCGCGGTCATACCCGCCTGGAGATTGCCCGCCTGCATGAACGCCTGACCTCGACCATGATCTATGTCACCCATGATCAGGTCGAAGCCATGACCTTGGCCGACAAGATCGTGGTGCTGAAGGATGGCCGGGTCGAGCAGGTCGGCAATCCGGTCGAGCTGTATGACCGTCCGCATAATCTGTTTGTGGCCAGCTTCATCGGCAGCCCGGCGATGAACTTTTTTGAGCACTCCACCTTTGGCGAAGCCGATACCATCATTGGCATCCGCCCGGAGCATTTGCAGGTCTGTGGCCCGGAGGAGGCGATCATCAGCGGCAGCCTGGAGCTGACCGAGCATTTGGGCGAGCATGTCCTGGTCCATTTGATCGCCGAGGACGGCACCGAGTTCATTGCCAAAATGGCCACCCTGCCGGAGCAGGCCGCCGGATCGACCCTATATTTCAAAGCCGAACCGGATCGCATCCACCGCTTTGTGCAATCCACCGGTCTGCGCAAAGAGCATTAGGGGCCGATTATGATCCTGTGCTGCGGCGAAGCCCTGATCGACATGATCCCAACCCCGACGGTGGCGGGACCCCTGGGCTATGTGCCCCATTGTGGCGGGGCGGTCTTCAACACCGCCATCGCCTTGGGCCGCCTTGGGGCGGAGGTCGGCCTGCTGACCGGGCTGTCCTCAGACCTGTTTGGCGATCAATTGCGGGCTCGGCTGGGGGAAAGCCATGTGGACGCCGCGCACTGCATCGTCTCGGACCGACCCACCACCCTGGCCTTTGTGGATTTGCAGGAGGGCCAGGCCCGCTATAGCTTTTTTGATGAGAACTCTGCCGGGCGGATGCTGGTTCCAACCCAACTGCCGAGGCTCTCAAGCCAGGTCTCGGCACTTTATTTCGGCGGCATCAGTCTGGCCTGCGAGCCCTGTGGGGACAGCTATGCCCAACTCTGTGCCCAGCATGCCCCTGACCATTTTGTGATGCTGGACCCTAACATTCGATCCAATTTCATCGCCGATGAGGATCGTTTTCGCACTCGCCTCGTCGCCATGATCGGGCAGGCCGATATTCTCAAGGTCTCCGACGAGGATCTGCAGTGGCTGGACCGTCGCGCCGTCTCGGTGCGGGAAAAGGCCAAGAGCCTGCTGCGGGAGGGTCCTGAAATTGTCATTCTGACTTTGGGCCAGGAGGGTGCTGTGGCCTTTACCCGCTCCGGTGCCTGCCTGGAGGTCACTGCCTCCCCGGTGAGTGTGGTTGATACGGTCGGGGCCGGGGATACCTTTAATGCCGGGCTGTTGGCCAGTTTGGCCGCCCAAGGGCTGCTGTCCAAAGCTGCTCTATCGACCCTCTCCCCGGAGAGCCTGCACAAAGCCGTCGCCTTTGGCATTGCCGTAGCCGGGGTAACGGTCTCCCGCGCCGGAGCCAATCCGCCCTGGGCGGCGGAGTTGGGCGAGCCCCAACTGGAGACAACTGCGCAGCCTTGCTAGCGGATGGATACAGGTTCGGCCTATGATTGGGGTCTTTTCTTCCAGCACCCCTCAGGGCTCCCCCCGCATGTCAAACCCCCGCGCCACGCTGCCCCCCTTTGTCTCTTCGATCAGCGATCCGGTCCGCGCCGAAATCGAAACCGAGCTGGCCCGCATTGAGGCCGAGCACCAGGTGCAGATCCTGTTTGCCATTGAAAGCGGCAGCCGGGCTTGGGGCTTTCCCTCCCCGGACAGCGATTATGATGTGCGCTTTGTCTATGTGCATCGACGGGATTGGTATTTGACCATCTGGCCGGGGCGCGATGTGATTGAACGCCCGATCAGCGATGATTTGGATATCGGAGGCTGGGATCTCAAAAAAGCCCTGGGGCTGATGATGAAGCCCAACCCGGTGCTCTATGAGTGGCTTTCCAGTCCGATCCGCTATCGCTGGCGGCAGGCCGACTGCGACAAGCTGGTCGCCTTTTCGCAAAAGCCTGCCCATAGCTCCGCCTGCCTGTATCACTATCTGCATTTGGGCCGCCGCCAGACCAAGCTGCATTTTGGTGATGGGGATGGCGGCACCGTGCGGCTGAAAAAATATTTTTACGTGCTGCGCCCGGCCTTGGCGATCCGCTGGATGCGCCTGCGCCCCGATGACATCCCGCCGATGAACATCCAACAGCTTGTCAATGGCTTGGAGATGGACCCGGCCTTGGTCGACCAGATTGACGCGCTGATCACCCGCAAGGCGACTTTGGCGGAATCACGTGAGGTCGAACGCTTCCCGGACCTGGAACGTTTCATGGCCGAAGAGTTCGATTGGGCCGAGCAAGCCGATAAAACCAAATTCACAGGCCGCCTGCGCGATCAGGCCGACAGTCTGTTCCGCGAGATCGTTGCGGCCCGTGAGGACTGTCTCCAACGCAAAAATCAATCCCTTAAGCCTCGCCTTCCGTACAGCCTATAACCACATATCCTGACTATAAAAACACGGATAGGGCGAGGCGACAGGGACCATGAAAGATGCGGGCGCAACCGAACTGAGCCAGCCGAACTCTATTCAGGCTTCGCTGCGGAAAATGGAATGGAGCGGCATGCGTCTGGCGCTCTGCGCCAAAGGCCTGATCATCGCGGTGATGTCCGCCTATCTCTATTTGACCATTGAACCACCGGCGCTCTACTGGCCGCTGGGCTTTGTGATCCTGTTTTTGCTCACCACCCTGGTCCAGGGCTTAGTGTCCTATTTCCGCGCCCAATGGATCATGTTTTTGATCGGTATCATCTTCATTGAGGCCATTGCCTTGGCCGTGGTGATCACCGTGCCCAATCCGTTTTCCGGCTTTAATCTGCCCGAGCAGATGCCCTATCGGACCTCCTATTTCGCGCTTCTGATCCTCTATGGGATTAGCATTGGTTTTGCTTACCGCCCGGCCATCGCCCTGGCGGCTGGCATAGGCTGCGCCTTGGCGTGGACTGTGTTGTCCTTACGGGTTTTGTTTCTGCCCGAAACCATTGGCTGGGAAACCCTGCCGACCGAGGGCGCGACAACCGCGGATATCGCCGCCCTTTATGGGCAGGTCCATTTCTTTTCCTCACCCTCCCGGGTGGTGGAAATCACCATGATGCTGCTCTCAGCGGCCCTGGTGGCCGGGCTGGTACAGCGCTCCCGCTCCCTGGTGCGGCGCAGCCTGCTCGCGGAGCAGGAGCGTGAGCAATCCCGCGCCGAGCAGGCCTTTATCCGCGAAACCTTTGGCAAATATGTCCCCGACGCGGTGGCCAGCGCCATCCTGAGTGATCGTGGCCGTCTGGTGCCGCAAAAGCGTCTGGCCACGGTGCTGTTTGTTGATCTGGAGGGCTTTACCGCCCTTGGGGAACGGCTGGGGGCGGAGGCGCTGCTGGATATGCTCAACGCCTATTTTGATGCCGCAGGCAAGGTGATCATGGAGCATGGCGGCACCATCAACCAGTTCCAGGGCGATGCCATTCTCGCCAGCTTTAACGTCCCGGTGCCGGAGGCCGACCATGCCAGCCATGCGGTACGGGCGGCCAAGGCGCTGTTGGATCTGGTGGAGCGGGAGCGTTTTGCCGGGCAGCAGGTTTCCATCCGCATCGGCATTCATACCGGGGATCTGATTGCCGGGACCGTGGGCACGGAAACCCGGTTGTCTTTCACGGTCCATGGCAGCACGGTCAACATTGCCGCCCGCTTAGAGCAGTTGAACAAGGCCAAGCAGACCCGGATCCTGCTCTCCGATCAGACCGTCCAGGCCATTGGCGCGCCGGAAGAGTTTGTCGAGGTCGGCGATACCCCGATCACCGGGATCGAGCATAGCGTCAAAGTCTTCAGTCTGAAATCATCCCCCTAAAAACCTTGTGGCCTCAATATTCGATTGTCCTAAAATTTGCGACAGAGTGTTTCTTTTTCCGTTGCCAAAAAAAGCTGCAATAAAACATAGATCCACTTGATAGAAAAATTACGAGCACCATTTCAATTGCAACGCTAGTCTGCCCTTATGACAAAGGAAAGGCCAATGGTCAAATTTGTCCTCAACGGAAAACCCGTCGAATATTCCAATCCGCCTGATGAGATGCTGCTGCTGATCCTGCGCGATACGGCGGGGCTGAAGGGCACCAAATATGGTTGCGGGGCGGCGATGTGCGGGGCCTGCACCGTCCATGTGGATGGGGAAGCCATGTTCTCCTGCCAATTGGCCCTAGAAGACGTTGAGGGCGCTGAGGTCACCACCATTGAAGGCCTGTCGTCCGATGGCAGCCATCCGGTGCAGCGGGCTTGGATTGCCGAGGAGGTGGCCCAATGCGGCTATTGCCAGTCCGGTCAGATCATGCGCGCCGCAGCCCTGCTGGCCGAAAATCCCACGCCAAGCCGGGACGAGATTGTCGAAACCATGAGCGCCAATCTCTGCCGTTGCGGCACCTATAACCGGATCTTTAAAGCCGTCGAACGCGCCGCGAAGGAGGTTTGAGATGACCCACGCAACCGATCCTCTTGCGCTGTCGCGGCGTGGCTTTGTCCAGCTGGGCGCAGGCCTGACCTTTGCTCTGGGCGTTGGCGGTGTTACCGCGCTGCAGGCCCAGGCGGCGACGGATGCGGCGTCCACAGGTGAAGGCGACGCGGGCGAGGCGTTGGACGTCAATCATTGGCTGACCATCCGCGCCGATGGCGGGATCACCATTGTGTTTCCGTCCACGGAAATGGGCCAAAGCAGCTATTCCACCTTGCCGCAAATCCTGGCTGAAGAGCTGGATGCGAACTGGGAGGATGTCCAGATCGTCCAGCTCAACCGCGATGACCGCCGGTTCGGCAATGCCATTTTCGGCGGCATTCTCTATACGGCGGGCAGCACCGGGGTGCAGGCCTATTTTGAGCCCATGCGCCGCGCCGGTGCCCAGGCCAGAGATGTCTTGCTGCAGATCGCGTCCCGGGAACTGGGGGTGCCGAAGGCGGACTTGCGCACGGAACCGAGCCTGGTGATCGCCCCCGATGGCCGGACCATGAGTTATGGCACGCTGGTCGCCTTGGGCAGCGATGGCGTCGTGGTGCCCGATTTCGAGACGGTCGCCCTGAAGGACAAGGCCGACTTCCGGATCATCGGTAAGGATCTGCCCCGGCGGGATATCATTGCCAAATCCACCGGCAAGGCCGTTTTCGCCATCGATGTTGATCTGCCAAACATGGCCTATGCCACGGTGATGCGGGCCCCGGTGGAGGGCGAACGCCCGCTCGAGATCTTTGATGCCGAGGCCCGCGCTGTGGCCGGAGTGCTCGATGTGGTGGCTCTGCCCGATGGGGTGGCTATTGTGGCCGAGAGCCTGTGGGCGGCGCTGAATGCGCGGTTCCTGGTCGAGGTCACCTGGAGCGAAGACGCCCCGGCCCGCCAGCATAACAGCGAGGAGACCCTGACGCTCTATGCTCAGGCGGCGGAGGATCCCAACGCCAAGGCAGCGGTCTGGGCCGAGAAAGGCGATGCCCCGGCGGCCATCGCGGCGGCAGACCGGACCTATGGCCAGATCTATCTGTCCGACTATGCCTATCATGCCCAGATCGAACCGATGGCAGCGGTGGCCTCCGTTGATGCCGATGGCCAAGGGGCGGAGGTCTGGGTCGGTACCCAAACCCAATCCTGGACCACCCGGACGGTGATGACCACGCTGGGCATCCCCGAAGACAAAGTCCGGCTGAACATGATGACCATGGGCGGTAGCTTTGGTCGCCGCACCGCCTTCAATCAGGACTATGTCCGCGACGCGGTGCTCAGTTCCAAAGCGGTCGGGCGTCCGGTCAAGGTGATTTGGACCCGGGAGGATGATGTCAAACATGGCACCTTCCGTCCTGCAGCGGCGCAAAAGCTGGAAGCCGGGTTGACGGCAGAGGGCAAGCTGAGCGGCCTGCATCACAAGGTCGCCACCCCCAGCGTGATCGGGTTCTTCAACCCGGTGCGCTGGGAGCAGGTGCAGCCCAATGATGTGATCTCCATGCGCGGGGCGGAAAGCAAGTTCTATGGCATTGCCGACTTCCGGGCCGATCACATCATCACCCCGCGTCAGGCCCGTCTGGCACCCTATCGCGGCATTGGCGCGGCCTATACCAGCTTCGCGGCTGAGGCCTTTATGGACGAATTGGCCGAGCAGGCCGGGCGCGATCCGTTGGACTTCCGGATGGATCTCCTCGCCGACAATCCCCGGGGCCGCCATTTGCTGGAAAAGGTTGCCGAGATGTCCAATTGGGCCAATCGCGGTGACCGGGCCTTGGGGCTGTCCTTTGCCGGATACAGCTCCTCCATGGCCGCTGGGATTGCCGAGGTCGCGGTCGATGCCGACAGCGGCGACATTCGGGTGACCCATTTCTGGGCCGCCATTGATGCCGGTCTAATCGTCTCCCCGGACAACACCCTAAACCAGATCGAGGGCGGCATTATCTTCGGCCTTTCGATGGCCTTGCGCGAGAAGATCGATATCGAAAACGGCGAGGTGGTCCAGAGCAATTATTGGGACTACGAAATCGCCCGGGCCAATCAGATCCCACCCATCGACATTTATGTCGCCGATGTGGATGCTCCGCCCATCGGGGTGGGCGAGGTCGGCACGCCCATGGTCACCGCCGCCATTGCCAATGGCTTCCATGTCGCCACCGGCAAGCGTTTGCGTCACATGCCCTTCACCCCGGACCGGGTGCTCGAAACCCTGGAAAGCGGCACAGGCTGAGGCGCAGTTGATGGACTGCGGAGTTCAGGCCAAGCCGAGCTCCGCTAGCAAGGAGGGGATTTTTTGCTTCAAGGCAAAGAATCCCTTCGTTGCATGGGGCCAGGTCAGGCTGTCATAGGGACGGCGGACCCAGGACAAGGTTACCCCTTCTACGCCCAGGCGCTGTTTCAGGGCAGCCAATCGGCTCGCCGTCGGGCCGACCGGCGCATAGGCGCTGACCACCTGTTTCAGCCCCAGCTGGTGGGTGCGGGCCAAAACGGCCTCGGCCCAACGGTCCTCCTCGCACAGATCTCCCGCGCCTCGGGAGCCAAGCCGACCCAGCCCATCACGCACCGCTCCGACGGCAAAGGTACGGGCGGGCTCTCCGACGGGCAAGGGCGAGCGGGCCGCAGGACAATAGGCCCCCAAGACCGCTGCGGGCGGGATTGGGAAGCTTTCCTCCAGGCGACAATCTTCTTCCGTGACCAACAGCAGATAGTCTCCGGTGGGCAGCGGGTCGGAGGCGGGCAGGGGCCGCCGGGGGTGGTCTTGGCGTTCCTGTAAGGGCTCAGCGGAGGGGGAGAGGTCCCGGGGGACGAAGCGGCCTTCTGTGTAGCGGACGATGTTTTCCCGGCGGGCCAGATAGGTTTTGCCCTTGGTGTGCAGGCCCGCCACCCAGCGCCAGCTCAGGGTGTTGGACGCCGGATCGCCGTCGAGCAAGTGGCGCAAAAAGAAATCTGCCCCTAAGGTCCAAGGCAAACGCAGGGTGAAGATCCAGATCGAGGCAAACCACATCCGGGCATGATTGTGCAGATAGCCGCTCTGCACCAGCTCCTGCGCCCAGGCATCGAAGCAATCAATGCCGGTCCGTCCGGTCACGGCGGCCTCATAGCGGGTTTTCAGCTTTGCATCATGATCCAGCTTTTGCAGCGCCTCAGACAGGTCGGCTTGGTAGCTGGTCCAGACGCTGGGGCGTTGTTCCAGCCAGCCTTTGAAATAGCCGCGCCAAAACACCTCCTGGATAAATTTCTCTGCGGCACTGGGGCTTTGCCGCAATAGGGTCGCCCGCAGGACCTCTTCCTCGGTGATCAGCCGGTGGCGGATCCAGGGCGAGAGGACAGAGATATTGCTGCGGTCCTCCGGCCCATAATCATAATTGCGGTGATTGGCATAGTGATGGCCGGTCCGCCCGACAAACAGCTCCAGGCGGGACATCCCGGCAGAGCGGGTTGGGGTGAAACTGATGCTATCGGCTGGCAGGTCCAGCCCTGGCAGGGTATCGATGAAGGACAGGGAGGCAGCAGCACTGTCTTTAGGAACCATGGCTCACCAAGGGTAAATCGAGTTGCGGGGACGGGGAGCTCGACGCGGATTTGCGCTGGCCCCGATTGGGAATGCCGCTTTTGCGGCTGCCATGTTTGGCTTGGATCTCTTGGGCTTGATGCCGAAACTCTGGTCCGCGACGGACCGCCCAGACCCGTTGCCGGGCCTCCTTGGCGGCGGCAAGGTGATCGATGATGCGCGCCGGATAGGTCTTGCCGATCAGCGCCTCGGCCTGGTCCGATTTCCAAGGCTCTTGCAGATGATGATCTGGCAGATGGGCCAGCTCCGGCACCCAGCGCCGGGTAAAGACGCCGCTCGGATCCTGGTCATAGCCTTGCTTGACCGGGTTGTAGATCCGCACCGTGTTGATGCCGGTGGTGCCCGATTGCATTTGTACTTGGGACCAATGGATGCCCGGTTCGTAATCGGTGAACAGCTGGGCCAGCTCCAGGCCCGGGGCGCGCCAATCCAGCCAGAGATGATAGCTGGCGGTGGCCATCACCATGGCCCGCATGCGGAAGTTCAGCCAGCCGGTGGCCCGCAGGGACCGCATGCAGGCATCAACAAAGGGCAGCCCGGTTTCCCCCTTGGCCCAGGCCGCAAGGCGGGTCTGATCCGGCGTACTGGGCCGCAAATCCTGATAGGCGGAATGGAAATTTTCGTACTCGATGCTCGGCTCGTCTTCCAGCTTTTGCATAAAGTGGCAGTGCCAATGCAGCCGCCCGCTAAAGGACTTTAAGGATCCGCGCCACGTGGTCGCCGCGCCGCCGCGCTGGCCTTTTCGCTCCAGTTGCGCGCGCCAGACCGCCTGGGTGACCTCCCGCATGGACATCGTGCCCCAGGCCAGATGCGGCGACAGGCGGGAGCAGGCCATCGCGCCATCCACAGGCGAGGACATGGCGCTGCGATAGGTTTCGCCGCGCTCCTGTAAAAAGCTATCCAGCAGGGCCAAGGCGTCCCGGCGGCCCCCTCGCTGCCGCTCCGGGCAGGGATCCGGAGCCAAACCGAGATCTTTGGCCGAGGGGATCTGACCGGGATCGATTTGCAGCGGGGTTAGGGCAGGGGACGCTGTGATTGGCTCCGCCATCAACTGGTCCCAGCTTTTCGCCCAGCCATTGCGGCTTTTCAGGCGGCGCTGGACCCCGTGATTGCGCAGCTCCTGCCAGGGGATGCCGTGATGGCGGCACCAGCGGGCAACCTTTTTGTCCCGGTCATAGGTCCAGCCATTGCCAGTTTCCTCATGGGACCACAGCGCGGTCAATTGGCCTTGGGCGCGGAAATGCTCGAGGATGTCAGTGATTTCCCCAACGCGGATCACGAGGGTTTGGCCCTGTCGGTGCAGGTCGGCTTGAAGCTGTTGAAGGGACTCTGTGATGAAGGCCCAATGCCGCCCGGCCATATCCGGTTCGCGCCACAGTGCGGGTTCGATCCCATAAAGCGGCAGAACCGGTCCGACCTGGGCCGCAGCGGCCAAGGCGCGATGGTCTTCTGCTCTCAGGTCGCGTTTAAACCAGACCACCTGCACTGGACTGCCCCACAAACCAAACCGCTGAAATAGACGACTACACTGGTTTGTACGGTCGGGGGTGGATCTGGTTCACCGAGACTGCGAATTAAAAATCCACGCCTTAAAGGTCTGCGTCCTATAAATCTGCTCCGAGACTATGATTGACCCGCTCCAAAGCGCGGATGATGGTTTCCGCCAAGCGCTGGGCCGGTGGGTTCAGCTTTTTCGCCGTGATCAAAGCGATTTCCGTATCCGCCAGCGGTGGCAGACCCTCGGAGAGCACGGTCAGATCCTCGGGCACCATATCCTGGGGCAGCACGGTGACCCCCAATCCGGCGCGGATGGCGGCATGATTGCCCGCCAGCGAGCCACAGGTATAGGCGATGCGCCAGGGCTGCTCAGCCCGGTCTAGGGCGTCGGTCGCCCGTTTGCGATAGACGCAGGGACGGGGCGACACCACGAGTGGCACCGGACCCGGACCATCCACAAGGCCCGTATGCGCCCCAGCCCAGACCAGCGGTTCGCGCCATACCCGGATCCCTTGCGGGCCGCCCGAGGGCACCCGCTTCACCAAGGCCAGATCCAGCTCCCCGGCTTCAAAATGCTCCAGCAGTTCCAAGGTCAATTCGCAGGTGACCTCCAAGGCGACTTGCGGATAGGTCCGGGCAAAGCTGGCCAGTACCTGGGGCAAATGGCTGGTGGCGAAGTCTTCCGGTGCCCCCAGTCGCACCAGCCCCGCCATTTCCGGCTCCTGGGTGCGGGAGAGCAATTCATCATTCAGGCTGAGGATCCGGCGCGACAGATCCAAGATCCGTTCCCCCTCCGGCGTCAGGCGGACATGGCGCGGGCCGCGATCAAACAGGCGCACCCCTAGGCGCTCCTCCAGCCGCTTGATCTGCAGGGAAATCGCCGATTGGCCACGTCGCAACCGGGTTGCGGCTTGGGAGAAGCCACCGCTGTCCACGACCTCGACAAAGGCGCGGAGCAGATTGGCATCCAAGGGGGAGGGCAGGCTCATCCAGTCATTAAAGAATGCAATGGCTATCCAAAGCAATATCAATTTCTACAATTCAGCAGTCGCCCTCATATCTATCCCATCAAACCTCACAGAAAGGGATGGATGGCAATGAACGTTCAGGTGTCGAAGGCGGAAATGGCAGAGATGGTGGCCCTGGTTGGAGCCGATGAGGCAGCGCCGATCACGGTGGCCTATGGCGACGGCATAGGCCCGGAGATCATGGAGGCCAGCCTGCGGGTCCTGGAGGCCGCCGGGGCCAAGCTGGACATTGAACGCATCGACATTGGCGAACAGGTTTATCGCGGTGGCAATTCCGCAGGGATCTCAGCGGAAAGCTGGGACAGCCTGCGCCGGACCAAGGTGTTCTTCAAAGCCCCGATCACCACCCCCCAGGGCGGCGGCTATAAGAGCTTGAATGTCACGGTGCGCAAAACCTTGGGGCTCTATGCCAATGTGCGGCCCTGCGTGACCTATCCGTCTTTTGTCGCCACCAAGCATCCGGATATGGATGTGGTGATCGTGCGGGAAAATGAGGAAGACCTCTATGCCGGGATCGAGCATCGTCAGACGGATGAGGTCTATCAATGCCTGAAGATCATCTCTCGGCCCGGCTGCGAGCGCATTGTCCGCTACGCCTTTGAATATGCCCGGGCGCATAACCGGAAAAAGGTCAGCTGCTTCACCAAAGACAACATCATGAAGTTGACCGATGGCCTGTTCCACAAGGTGTTTGACGAGATCGCCCCGGACTATCCGGAGATCGAGACCGACCATTGGATCATCGATATCGGTGCCGCCCGTTTGGCGGATACGCCAGAGATGTTCGATGTCATCGTCACGCCGAACCTTTATGGCGATGTGATCAGCGATATAGCCGCCCAGATCACCGGCTCGGTCGGCTTGGCCCCCTCAGCCAATATCGGCGAGCAGTGCGCCATGTTCGAAGCCATCCATGGCTCGGCCCCGCCCATTGCCGGGCAGGACATCGCCAATCCCTCCGGTCTGTTGTTGGCCGGGGTTATGATGATGGTGCATCTGGGCCAGCCCAAAGTCGCTGAAGCGGTACACAATGCCTGGCTGAAGACCATCGAAGATGGGATCCACACCTTCGACATCTACAAGGATGGGGTTTCGACCTTAAAAGTTGGTACCCAGGCCTTTGCCGACGCGGTCATTGCCCGGCTGGGCCAAATGCCGCTCAGTCTGCCTTCTGTGCGTTATGGCGGCGAGTCCAAGCCCTTTGTGCTGCCCAAGCCAGTGCGCCAGCCGCCAGCGCAAAAGGATCTGGTCGGCATTGATGTTTTTGTCCATCAGGATATCAGTCCGGACGGCTTGGCGGCCAAGCTGCAAATCGCCACCAAGGGGCCGTGGGAGTTGGTGCTGATCACCAATCGCGGGGTCAAGGTTTGGCCCAATGGTCTGCCGGAAACCTTCTGCACCGACCATTGGCGCTGCCGGTTTATGAGCAAGTCCGGCGCACCGCTCTGGCCGTCCGATGTGGTGACTTTGTTGGGTCAACTCAGCGATGCCGCCGTGCCCTTCATCAAGACCGAGCATCTCTACACCTTTGATGGGACGCCCGGCTATTCCCTGGGTCAGGGGCAGTAGGGTTCCATTATCGGAGTGTGACAGTATCAGGTTCGGTGGGACATCGAACCTGATACAGGGCCGCGACTACGGTCCGGGCGTTGTGGCCCTCCAGACTGCAAAAAAGGCTCTTAACCTTTACAATGAAACGATATGATTGATGTCGCATCATTAGAACATGTATGGTAATTTTGAAGCGCTTCCAGAAGCTTAGTTCCTATAACCATATTCGTCTCAAGAGATGGTTTCGTTAAAAATTGTTCAGGAGGATATTATGTCGCAAGATAATTTTGCTTTAAATGATCTCGATGAATACTCTGAATCAGTTTTAGATGGAGATGAAAAAAACGAAAAATTAGATGACCATGATGTCGTTTACCAGATTACGACATCTGGTGCAGATTTCGATGTTGACGGATTGGTTAAACGTTTTGATCGAGGTTCAATTTATCGTCCTGAATTTCAAAGAAATTTTGTTTGGACTTGGCCTCAGGCCTCTAAGTTTATTGAATCAATCTTGCTAGGTTTACCAATCCCAAGTGTATTTCTTTTTCGAGAAGAGGAAAGCCAAAAACTTTTGATCATTGATGGTTTGCAGAGATTGACGACACTTCATGCCTTCAAAAAGGGTCGTCTCCCGCAAAATGAAAGAGTTTTCAAGCTGAAGGATGTTAACCCGCGCTTTGAAAGCAAAACGCTAATGGAATTAGAAGAAGAAGATCAGCGTCGGTTCGAAGATGCCATCATTCATGCAATGATTATTCAGCAGATGGCTCCAGATGACAGTAACAGTTCAGTCTTCCATATTTTTGAACGACTTAACTCGAATGGTACGCCCTTACAACCGCAGGAGATGCGTGCCGCCGTGTATCACGGCACTTTTCAAAACATGCTCGGAAAGGTTAATGAGAATAATGCTTGGCGTAGTGTGTTTGGGCCAATGCATAAACGCGCGAAAGACCAAGAATTAATTCTGCGTTTTCTGGCGCTTCGGTTCTCCCGAGACAATTATACACGTCCAATGAAAAGTTTCTTGAACGACTTCATGGCGGCAAATCGAGTAAAGTCAGAAGCAGAACTCCAACAATATATTGATTCTTTCTCAAGCGCCATTGAGAGAAGCTACCAGGCCTTGGGACAGCAAGCGTTTCGCCTGACACGCTCAATGAATGTTGCATTTTTTGACGCGCTTATGGTTGCAGTCTCCGAAAATCCGAATGCTGGCTCCGATGCGATAGTTGCTGCTAGTAGAGCTCTCTCCGAAGACAGTGACTTTGTCCGTATGACTGCAGAATCAACTTCTAATGAAAGTCATGTGATTGGAAGAATAACTAAAGCAAAGGAATTTTTGGATGCCGCCGCCGCGAATAACGAGTGAAGAAAAGCGTTTAGATAAGCTTATGTATGATTTACGAAACGCGGTCGATGACGCTGATCTGGGCTTGCAGCACGTTTTTTCAAGTCATTTAGTTTTAGCAGGCGCTGGCCATGTCGAGAAATCAGTTATAAATATACTATCTGAGTACGGTAGAACTCACGGTAATGAAAAGATGAGACGTTTTGTGGAAAGAACTGTATCGCGCCACAATTCTCTGAACTGTGATAAAATTAAGACCGTGACTGATCAATTCGATCCGAAGTGGTGGCCCGAGATTATGGAAGCAAGTTCTGAAACAGAAAGGGATGCGGTAGACAGTTTGAAGGCACTTCGCGATCGTATTGCTCACGGACATGAGAACGGAACAGGTTTTTCTCTTGTTGAAGAATACTGCAAAAAATCCAAGTCATTTGTTCGTAAATTAAGCCAAGTTATACTTGGCTACTAAGTATAAATAAATTGTTTGGCTAAGGGTAAGGTGATTTGGCAGGTTGTTAAGAGTGCTGATATTATAAGGTGCTGCCAAATGAATAGCATTCTTCACATTCAGTGGGATTTTCAATCCCTTAACGCAAATCGGGCCATCACGGTGGCCGTGCTGTTTTGGACAATGCTTTCCATTTCCTCAGCCCCGATGGCACCACCGGCCAGCACATAGGGCCAGAAAGAGCGCGCTTTTAACAAAGCCACGAATTGGTTGGCGGCCTCGTCAATGTCCTCTTCAGCAATGGCCCCATCGGCTGCCGCAGCGGTCATAAACTCACTGAAGGCGATGAATTTTTCCGACTCTTCCTGGACCGCCGTGGCGATTTCCGGGGCACGCATGGTTTCGCCCAAAGCCATCCGGGCCAGCGCCATAAAGCGCTCCGACTGCAACAGGCGGCCTTCGGCGCGGCCGAGCGCGATCAATTGCTCCCGAAACGGTTTGCCCGGCACATAGGGGGCAACCACCGTTTCCCGAACCTCCAAAAACATCAACCGGACAATGGCGTCGAACAGGACCTCTTTGCTCTCGAAGTGGTTATATACCGTGCGCTTGGACACGGCAGCGCGCTCGGCAATCCGGTCCATGCTCGCCCCGGCAAAGCCCTTTTGCTGAAACTCCGCCACGGCGGCGTCCAGGATCTGTTCGCGCTTTTTTTCAATTGGCGGCATCCGCCAAACACTCCTGATCTTGTCTATGGGTCATGCAGAACCAATGTAAACTTTACAGTTTACAGACGCCAGAAAAACATTACACTACACCGTACAGTTTACCCCTGACCCCCCACCGTTCCCCCCTCATACGGAGCCCGTTCTGCAATGGCCACGAACGTTACCATCAACGGGGAAAACCGCACAATCGATGCGGACCCCTCCATGCCCCTTCTTTGGGTGTTGCGTGATGAATTGAAGCTCACCGGCACGAAATTCGGCTGCGGTGTCGCCCTGTGCGGGTCCTGCACCGTCCATGTCGACGGTGTTGCCGTGCGCTCTTGCCAAACTGCCCTGGAAGATGTCGAAGGTGCCACCGTCACCACCATCGAAGCCGTTGGTGGCCGGGAAGCCGATGCCCTGCGCCAGGCCTGGGCCGAGCTTGACGTGCCGCAATGCGGCTACTGCCAGTCCGGTCAGATCATGCAGGCCGCTGAATTGCTGGCCGCGACGCCGAAGCCGACCGATGAGGACATCGATGCGGCCATGGATGGCAATGTCTGCCGCTGCGTCACCTATCACCGCATCCGCGCCGGGATCCACCGCGCCGCCGAGATCCTGGAGGCCTGATCAATGAAAC
>JBMYTN010000025.1:0-59855 GCA_049604415.1 Rhodospirillaceae bacterium
CTGACCACTGGATCGCACACCCCAATCGAGAAACAGAATTGATCCTATTTGATCGAACCGGGCTCTAGAGGGCCTGCCGGTACACTCCGACGCCGGAGCGGTTCAAGGCTCCGTGGCTGCCGCCGGTCCGCTGGCGGGGGCAGGGGCGGGCGTGCAATAGCCGTCGGCGACCTCGGCAATCCAGGACAGGATGGTCCGGCCCACTGTCGCGCCATCGGCCGCAATCTCCCGGGCGTTATCGCCTTCAAAGCCCCGCACCGGGAAGGGCGAAATCACGGTGACATAGTAATGATCCTTGCCGCCCATATTGGGCGGTAGGAATTCCAGGCGCGGGCCGGGATCGGGCGGGGCTTGGCCTTCCGGGCCGAAGGTGACGGCAAAGCCGTCGGTCAGGCCATAAAAGCTGGTCACCCGGCGGGCCGGGCGGCCCTGGTAACAGACCTGCTCTTCCTGCATCACATCCAACACCTGATCGATGCTGCCTTGGGCCGTGGATGCCCCCGCCGTCGGAGCCAACTGTTCGATATGGCCGAGAATGGTGGGGCGCAGCACCTGCCGGGACGCCCCAGGGCTTTGCGGCAGGCTGCCGCTTGCGGTCTCCTCCGGTGGCGGGGCATCGGGATCCGGGGCCGTCAAGCGGGTGGCGGTGGGTTGCGAGGCCGTGCGCTCGCCGCTTTGGACCGTGCGCTTGCTTTGCTCCTCCATGGCGTCGACCTTGGTCAAGCTGCGCCGTTGGGTTGGCACGTCCAAATCCTCAGAGCCGCCAAACAATTGGCCGAACAGATCAAACTGACTTTGCACCCCCCAGCCAATCCCGCCGACGACCAGCAGGATCACCAGCATCCGCAAGCAGCCCTTCAGCTCCTTATTTTCATCCCCCTGACCCGCAGCGCCACCCCCAGACATGAACTTGAGCGGGCTTTTTGCCGCCTTGGCCTCGGCCTTCAGTTGTTCCGCCCGCTCCTTCCGCCGCTCCTTGGCCCGCTGCCGGGCATGGCGGACCCGCATCCGTTCAATGGGATCAACGATCTCTTCCAGCGGCTTGGTGGAGAGATCCTCTTCCTCATCCTCACCTTCAATGAAGGCCTGGGGCTGGCCACCGGATTTGTTTTTCGGTTCTTTGGGCACCCAGTCCGGCTCAACCGGGGCTTGGCGTTTGCGCGGCGTAGGCTCTTCGCTGACCCAGGCCGGTTCCTCAAGCTCCCGAGAGTCCTGCGCCCGCGACGCCGAGGCACCTTCCTCCTCCTCCCCCCACAGGTCGGGTGGATCCTCTGGCCGGCCGGTGTCCGCCATCAGGAGTCAGATCCATTCGGGGCTCCCCAATTGGGGCCTAGGTCAAAGGCGCGGGCAAACAGCGCCTCGGTTCGCTGTTGCGCCACTGCAGACGCCTCGACGTCGAAATCCTGCCGACGGTCGCAGTTAAAGCCATGTCCGGCTTCGTACAGATAGAGGGGGGTGCCGGGGTGGCGCTCCCGGATCGCCTCCACATGCTCCGGCGGGATCAGCGGATCGGCGCTGCCGAAATGCAGCTCCGTCGGGCAATGGGGATGCTCTTCCTGGAAATCGACAATCTGGCCGCCATAATAGCAGGCCGCTGCCACCAGCCGCAGCCGACAGGCCGACAGCCAGGCCAGGGATCCGCCCCAGCAGAAACCAACCACCGCCACCGGCCCGCCCCGGCCCACCGCATCGGCAGCCGCAGCGATGTCTTTCAGCGGATCTTCCCAGCCCAGAGATTGGCGCAGGGCCCGCCCGCGACCGGTTCCGGAAGGGTCATAGGCCAGGGACACCCCGCGTTCGATGCGGTCAAACAAAGCCGGAGCCACCGCCCGAAATCCTTTGGCCGCCCAGCGGTCACAGACATCGCAGATATGAGAATTGACCCCGAAAATCTCCTGGATCACCACCACCGCCCCAAGCGGAGCGGTCTCCGGCTCGGCCAAATAGGCGCTGAACCGGTGGTCATCCGCCGCCCGTAAAGTGATGATCCGTCCTGTCATGGTCTTCGGTTTCCCCGCCTCAGATCCCGACCCGATCATATCACAGGATCACCGGGTCCCAGGAAGACCAGATTTGACCCGGTGGTTAGGCCGTGGACTCATAAACAGGACGTTTTTGCGTTTACGGCCTAAATGTCCAGATTGCGCACATTCAGGGCATTGTCTTGGATAAAGTCCCGACGCGGATCGACCACATCCCCCATCAGGGTGGAGAACACATTTTCCGCATCATCCACCTGGGAGACCTTAACCTGCAGCAAAGAGCGCACGGTCGGGTCCAAAGTGGTTTCCCACAGCTGCTCCGGGTTCATCTCGCCCAAGCCCTTATAGCGCTGCAGGGAAATGCCCTTTTTGCCAGCCTCCAGCACCGCTTCCACCAAACCCATCGGGCCGGTCACCGTATGGTCCCGCTCCTTAATGCGCAGGGTGGAGGGGTGGGTGTAAACCTCCTGCAACGCAGCGGCCATGCCATCCAGCCGCAGGGCCTCCGCCGATTGCATCACCGCCCCATCGACCACATGCCGCTCCGGCACACCGCGCAGCATCCGGGTAAAGACAAGGCCCTCATCGCTGATCTGACCCTCCCAGGTGCCGTCACCTTCCGGCTCCAGCAGATTGACCCGCTGGGCCACATAGGCCGCCGCTTCGGAGGCGCGAGTGCGATCGGCCAGGATCTCCGGATTGAAGGCCCCGGCAATGGCGATTTGTTCCAGCAGCCGCCAGGGCACCATGCGCGACATGTTCATGATCAGGGACCGGGCATGGCGGGCGCGATCCACCAGGGCGCGCAGGTCGGGTCCGGCAATCTGGGTGCCATCGGACAGATTGAGCACCGAATCCTCCAAACCGCCTGCGGTCAGGTGATCCTCCATCTCCCGGTCGTCTTTCAGATAGACCTCGGAATTGCCCTTCTTGGCCCGATAGAGCGGCGGCTGGGCGATATAGAGATAGCCGTTTTCGATCACCTCGGGCATTTGCCGGAAGAAGAAGGTCAACAGCAAGGTGCGGATGTGACTGCCATCCACATCGGCGTCGGTCATGATGATGATGCGGTGATAGCGGATCTTGCTGATGTCAAAATCATCGCGCCCGATCCCGGTGCCAAGGGCGGCGATCAGGGTGCCGATCTGTTCCGAGGACAGCATTTTGTCAAACCGCGCCCGCTCCACATTCAGGATCTTGCCCCGCAGCGGCAGGATGGCTTGGAACGCCCGGTCGCGGCCTTGTTTGGCCGAACCACCGGCGCTGTCACCCTCGACGATGAACAATTCGGACTCAGCGGGGTCCTTGTTCTGACAATCGGCCAGCTTGCCGGGCAGGGAGGCCATATCCAACGCCCCCTTGCGCCGGGTCAATTCCCGCGCCTTGCGGGCGGCTTCCCGGGCCGCAGCGGCCTCCACCACCTTGCCGATGATCTTTTTCGCTTCCCCCGGGTTTTCCTCCAGCCATTGGGCCAGTTTTTCGCCGACAACGGATTCCACGGCGGGCCGAACTTCCGAGGAGACCAGCTTTTCCTTGGTCTGGGAGGAGAATTTCGGATCGGGCACCTTCACCGAGAGCACGCAGGTCAAGCCTTCGCGCATGTCATCGCCGGTCAGCGCCACCTTTTCCCGCTTCAAAAGCCCGGTTTCCTGGGCATAGGCATTGATCGCCCGGGTCAAAGCGCCCCGGAACCCGGCCAAATGGGTGCCGCCATCCCGCTGCGGGATATTGTTGGTGAAGCAGAGCACGGTCTCGTGATAGCTCTCGGTCCACTCCATGGCCAATTCAACGACAATGCCGTCCCGCTCGCCCTCGGCGGTCAAAGGCGCGGCATTCAACGCCGTTTTTGACTTGTTCAGATATTTGACGAAGGCCTCAATGCCGCCTTCATAGTGGAAATTGACATCACGCCGCTCGGCCTTGCGGGCATCACTGAGGGTCAGGCTGACCCCGGAATTCAAAAAGGCCAACTCGCGCAGCCGATGCTCCAAAGTGGCAAAGTCATAGTCGGTCTGGGAAAAAATCGTCGGCGAGGCCATGAACCGGATTTCCGTGCCCGAGCGCCCCTCCACCGGGCCGACATCGGCCAAGGGGGCGACCGCCACGCCATGTTCAAAGCGCATTTTGTGCATGCGACCATTGCGGCGGATGGTCAGTTCCAGCCAATCGGACAGGGCGTTGACCACAGAGACCCCCACGCCATGCAAACCGCCGGAGACTTTGTAGGAGTTCTGGTCAAATTTCCCCCCCGCATGGAGCTGGGTCATGATCACTTCCGCCGCCGAAACCCCCTCTTCCTTATGGATGTCCACCGGAATGCCCCGGCCATTGTCCCGGACACTGACCGATCCATCGCCATTCAGGACGATATCGGTCTGATCGCAATAGCCCGCCAAAGCCTCGTCAATGGCATTGTCGACGACCTCATAGACCATGTGGTGCAGGCCTGACCCGTCATCCGTATCGCCAATATACATTCCAGGCCGTTTGCGGACGGCTTCCAACCCCTTCAGAACTTTGATGGAATCGGAATTATAGTCGGTGCTCTGGGCATTCTGGGTCATGAACTGGGGGTCTTTCGATACATCTGTGGCGGTCGCAAAAGAGAGGGACCGTCTGGAGCGTGATCCGGTTCGGGGCCCCTTAAGGACAGCGGCCCATGGGCCCATGCTCAGCGGGCCTGAGATCACGATACATTGCCCGTTATTTTTACCCCACCACAGCGCCGTCTTCAAGGCGTAGGAACAGGGCGAATCCTTCCCAAGAGTCAAAGGCTTGCAGGTCGGTTCCCGTCGCCCAAACCTGGGTGCGCAATGCTTTGAGCACATGGGCCAAGGCGCGTCGCCTTTCCGGGTCCAAATGGGCCGCGACCTCGTCGAGCAAAACCACCGGAGGACGTCCCCGGACGCGGGTCATGACCCTGGCGAGTGACAACAAAAGCGCGATCAAAACCGCCTTGCGCTCGCCCGTTGAGGCATATTCCACCCCGATATTGCGCGGCAAATGCCGGACCTGGATATCCGCCCGATGGGGGCCAACACAGGCGCTGCCGGTCCGTCCGTCGTCCCGTCGACCTTCTGCCAAAGCCGCCCGCATCCACTCTTCTGCCGCCAAGGCCGGGCCGGAGCCAAGGCGATCCTCCAGATCCCCGGTCACCGTCAGGGCTGCGCGGGGAAACAGCGGCTGGTCAGCGACCTCCCTGCTGCTGCCATCCTCAGCAAGTCCCAACCCGCCATGGTCGGCCAGATCCTGGGTCAAGCGCTCCGCTACCTCGCGCCGGGCTGCCGCCAAAGCCGTGCCATGGCGGGCCATGCTGTCTTCCAGCGCGGCAAACCAGGCATCCTCCCGCAAACCGTCGCGCAGCAACCGACCGCGCTCGCGCATGGCATGGGCATAGGCTGCGGAGCGTCCGGCATGCTCGGGGTCCAGGGCCAGGACCAAGCGATCGAGAAACCGGCGGCGCCCGCTGGCACCTTCATGAAACAACCGCTCCATATCCGGGGTCAGCCACACCAGCGGCATATGCTCGGACAGGGCCGCCAACCCGCGCACCGGTCGCGCGTCGATCCGGGCTTGGCGCCGGGAGCCTGCGGCCTCAACCCCGGTGGCCAGATCCACCGGCAGGCCATCGGGGCCAAGCAAGGTCGCGGAAACCCCCCAAGGCACGCCCGAGCCACCGCCCTCGTCCTCCCCGTCCAGATCCCCAAGATCCTCATCGCCAAGCGGCCCGCGTGCGATGGCCCGGTGGGGAAAATCCGCCAGGGCCGCCCCGCGCAAACCGCGCCCCGGCCCCAGCAAAGACAACGCTTCCAGCAGATTGGTTTTGCCCGCGCCATTGGGGCCGGTCAGCACCACGGAGCCTGGCGGCACATCCAGCCGCAGCCGGGTATAATTGCGAAAACCGGTCAGGGTCAGCCGGGTGACCGCGCAGCCAGCCTGTGCGGGGAGTGGCGGATCAGAGTCTGTCGGTGGGGTCACGCCGCACCCGTCGGGCGTTGGGCCGTCAGACCCGCATCGGCATCAGCACATAGACCGCAGAGCCATCTGCGACATCGCGCAACACCGAGGGCGAGGCAGAATCGGAGAAGGTCATCCGCACGGCATCGCCTTCCATTTGCCCCAAAATGTCGAGCAAATAGCGATAGTTAAAACCGATTTCGATGGGATCGGCGCTGAAGGAGGCTTCGACCTCTTCCTCCGCACTGCCCGCATCGGGGCTGCTGGCCGACAAGGTGACCATGCCCTTATCCATGGCCATTTTGATCGCCCGGGATTTTTCCACGGAAATGGCCGAGACCCGATCCACCGCCGAGGACAGCACCTTGCACTCGACCTCCAGGACCTTGTCATTGTCCGGCGGGATCACCCGCTCATAATCCGGGAAGGTGCCGTCGATCAGCTTGGAGGTCAGGATAGTGTCATCAAAGGCGAAGCGGATTTTATGCTCCGAAAGCGAGATCCCCACATCCATGCCGGTTTCATCGATCAGCTTGCGCAGCTCCTGCACCGCTTTGCGCGGAATGATGATCCCGGGCATGCCCGCAGCACCCTCGGGCAGCGGCACTTCGACCCGGGCCAAGCGATGGCCATCGGTGGCCACGGCCCGCAACACATCAACCCCATCGCTCTGGGTGGCATGCATATGGATGCCGTTCAGGTAATAGCGGGTTTCCTCGGTGGAGATCGCAAAGCGGGTCCGATCAATCAAACCCCGCAAATCCGCCGCCGTCAGGGTAAAGCCATGGCTGTATTCACCTTGGCTCATGGCCGGGAAATCCTCCACCGGCAAGCAAGACAAGGCAAAGCGGGACCGACCGGATTTCAGCTGCAACACACCGGCATCGCCGCCAATGGACAGCTCCACATCCGCACCATCGGACAGTTTGCGCACGATCTCGTAGAGCGTATGGGCGGACGCGGTGGTGGCCCCGGGGGCCGCACAATCCGCCGTCGCCGTTTCGGCGATCTCGATATCCATATCCGTGGCATTCAGCGACAAGCCCTCGGGCCCGGCTTCAATGCGCACATTGGACAGGATCGGGATGGTGTTGCGACGCTCCACAACACTTTGCACATGTCCAAGGGAACGAAGAAGGGCGGAGCGTTCAATGGTCAGCTTCATATACCAAACATCCGGTAGGAATTTTTTTTGAAGCGAAGGCGGAGGGACCCGACCGGCTGCCAGAGCCTATTGTTGACCGGGGCCGTGGAGTATAGGTCCCCGGCCCGCTTCAACCAATGCCTTTTACGCGTCAAACTCGGAAAATTCAGCGGCTTTTGGCACCAAAAGGATCCAAGCGGTCTCAACTTTCCATCATGCGCCGCAGCAGCTCGACATCTTCGGCAAAACTGCGGTCCTTTTCGATCAACTCATCGACCTTTTTCACCGCATGGATCACGGTGGTGTGGTCGCGCCCGCCAAACTGTCGGCCAATTTCGGGCAAGGACTGGCTGGTCATCGCTTTGCACAGATACATCGCCACCTGGCGCGGGCGCGCCACCGACCGGGTGCGCCGGGGCGAGGCCATTTCCGAAAACTTAATGTTGAAATGCTCGCAGACCTTTTTCTGGATCTCTTCCACCGTCAGGCGCCGGTCATGGGAGCGCAGCAGATCCTGCAAGACATCCTGGGCGGTTTCCAAGGTCAGCGGCCGTCCGACCAGCTGGGCGTGGGCCACCAGCCGGATCAGAGCGCCTTCGACCTCGCGGCCATTGGCATTGATCTTATGGGCGATGAACTCCAGCACCTTGACCGGGACGTCGACCTTCAGCTGCTCGGCTTTGGATTCCAAGATCCCCAAGCGCAGCTCATAGGTGGTGGGGTGAATATCGGCCACCAGCCCGGAGGCCAGACGGGAGCGCAGCCGAGCGCCGATTTCTTCCAAATCGCTGGGGGATTTGTCCGCAGACAGCACGATTTGACTGCCCTGATCGACCAAGGTGTTGAAGGTATAGAAGAATTCTTCCTGGGTGTTGTCCTTGCCGCTGATGAATTGAATGTCATCAACCATCAGCAAATCGACGGAGCGGAATTGCTCCTTAAAGGACAAGGTGTCCTGACGCCGCAGCGCCTGGACAAACAAATGCATGAATTTTTCCGCAGACAGATAGAGCATGCGCCGCTCTGGCGTGCGTTCCTTCACCCGCCGGGCAATGGCATGCATCAAATGGGTTTTGCCCAACCCCACCCCGCCATACAAGAACAAAGGGTTGAACGAGACGGTTTGGGAATCGGTTTCCGCCACCCGCTTCGCCGCCGCATAGGCAAACTCATTGGGCTTGCCGACGACAAAATTTTCAAAGGTAAAGCGCGGGTCCAAGGGAAAGGACAAGGCGGAAATGCCGGTATCGCGCTCCTCCGCCGTCATGTCCGTCAAGGTCGGACCCGTGCGGCCCCATGCCGCTGGCATGACCGGGGTGGCCGGACTGGGCGCGGGGTCCACTGAGACCGGATGCGGGCGGTCCAACACCGCTGCAGTCGCTTGGACCGGGACGGCAGAAGGTCCAGACTCCATTTTCCCGGGGGCCATCGCGGCAGCAGGGCCAGGGCCAGGGGAAGCACTGGGGGCCGAGGCCACCACCACATCAACACTGCGCACGCTGGGATCTTCCTGGCTCCACAGGCTGCGAATCCGATCCGCATAATGGGTGGCAACCCAATCGCGCATAAAACGGGTTGGGGCTTTCAGGCTGACGGTACCGGACTCGGTGCTGAACAGGGTGAGTGGCTTCACCCAGCTGCGAAAGGCGGTTTCGCCAAATTCGCGCTTCAGATGGCTTCTGACCTTTTCCCACCGTGCCACTGAGGCTTGATCAATCAAACCACTCACGCTTTTCACCTCACCCCACTGCGGCATCATCGTCCAACTGAGCGTCCCCAAGGCAGCGGTCAACGCCATCGGCGGACCACTCTTTTGACAAAGCAAAGCTTTTGCGAAGGGGACAAGCCGTTCACAGGACGTGGAACGACCGGACGAGACGGATTTTGATGCCTATCGATACCTGATTGCGGCAACCGGGGGACCCCGGTTCGTGTTTTTGGTTTATTGCCTGGATAATGTGCGCCCGGCCCCATAAACCCTTGTAAAACGGCTTCTCAATGAAGTCCTATGAAGCAAATGACTTTTGTAACGGTCTCATACTCGGACAATATTCCAGTTCAGAATCAGTATTATGTGCATTTTTATTTAGTTTTCCCTGTGATTCCGACATTTCTTGATCCTCTAAGACGACCGACCCTCTGTGCTGATTCTCACAGTAAGCAGTGTTAACCTTTGAAACAACGGTTAGCTGGCGCATTTCTGCAGTTATAATATTTGACACCACATTTGGCGGCAGAGACCCTCAATGCCCCTAGATGTGCGGAAAACGTCTGAAATAAGGCAATTTTTCCAATTTCCATCGACATCGTTCAGGTCAATGGAGGTTGAGACTCGTTACAACTCCTTGACGGTCTGATGACAGCCTTATCCCAATTCCTGGGTGGACTCAGGCCAGCATCCAACATCCACTCCCCGTTGAAGGACAGCGGGGGGCAGTTATGTGAAGGAAATATGACGAAAGCGCGGAATTGACCCCTGGGTCGAACGGACTCGACGGCCAAAAGACAGACCCGATCCACCCCCATCCTGTCCAAAGGCCATAGAAAAAGCCCCAGCATGGGGCTCAGCTATTGACCATGAACCCCACCGCCTGTGAACCAAGCTTACGTGATCCAAGCTTGGTTCCCCGGTGGGATGGTGGCCTTAGGCCTGCAGGGCTTTTACCCGGGCATTCAGTCGGGAAATGGTCCGTGCTGCCGTGTTCTTGTGCAGAACACCCTTGCTGACGCCCCGGGCCACTTCCGGCTCGGCGGTCTTCAGCGCGGTTTGCGCCGCAGAGGAATCACCGGACTGGATCGCAACTTCAACCTTCTTCAGGAAGGTGCGAATCCGCATGATTCGGGAATGATTGATTTCGAAGCGACGACCATTTCGACGGATACGCTTCTTCGCCGACTTGTGATGGGCCATGGGAACCTTTCAAAACAATTCAGTGACCGACCGGTTTCCCGGCCAATCAGGTCATACCGTCCATTCCGTGCAGGGGGCCAAGACCACCCCGTCTCCGACCCAATGGATCCCTTGGAAGATGGTGGTTCCCTGGCCTGTGAGTCCGCTGAACCGTCTCTGCATTTTTGCCGGACAGATCAGAGCGGATCTCAAAGCAACCGGGTTCGCGCCGCCCCCTATAGGACGACGCGAAGGGTGGACCTTCTACGCCGATCCACCCGCCCCGTCAAGGGTATAGCGGTCAAAACAATCCCGCAAAACCAGCGGGCAAAACCGCGCCATCTTACTTGTTGGTGAAGCTCGGCTGGCGCTTCTCAACAAAGGCGGCCATGCCTTCCTTTTGATCCTCGGTGGCAAAGGCGGCGTGGAACAGGCGACGCTCGGCCTTCACCCCTTGGGCCAAGGTGGTCTCATAGGCATTGTTGACCGATTCCTTGATGACCATCGCCATGGGCATGGACATGGAGGCGATCTTATGGGCGGTCTTCATGACCTCGTCCTTCAGATCTTCGGTCGGCACCACCCGGGACACCAATCCGGCGCGCTCGGCTTCTTCCGCCCCCATCATCCGACCGGTCAGGCACATTTCCATGGCCTTGGACTTGCCGACAAAGCGGGTCAGACGTTGAGAACCACCCGCACCCGGCGGAATGCCCAAGGTGATTTCCGGCTGACCGAATTTGGCGTTTTCCCCGGCAATGATGAAATCGCACATCATCGCCACTTCACAGCCGCCGCCCAGCGCAAAGCCGGACACCGCCGCGATGATCGGCTTGCGGAACTGGCTGACGCATTCCCAGCCCTTGGTGATGAAGTCCTCTTTATAGCAGTCCATATAGGTCTTATCGGCCATCTCCTTAATGTCGGCCCCGGCGGCAAAGGCTTTCTCGCTGCCGGTCAACACGACCACATGGATGTCCGGATCCGCCTCATAGGCCGCCAAAGCGGCTTCCACATCTGCCATCAGCGGGGAAGACAGGGCGTTGAGGGCCTTGGGACGGTTCAGGGTGATCACACCAACTTTGCCATCGGTTTCGACAAGAATGTTTTCATAGGCCATGAAGGCTGCTCCTGAGTGATCGACCCCGAGCCAGGTGCCAGGGTCAGCATGGTCACAAGAAGTCCCCACCGGAACGGAGGGGACTGCAAGGGCACACCCGGTGGAGTCGCGTTGGATCACGCATCCAACCACCATCCGTCTGATGCACCGAAATGTGGAGGTTTCCTGCCGTATTGGGTCCCGGTTCGGGAGGGTCTTCCGCCTTTTATCCGGCAGGTTCGAGAGAAAATCGAACCGTCAGGTTGGGATAAGAACCGCCATAGTCAAGCCTTAGTCGCTCCTGATCGCGCTGAAACAGGTCCGGTCCCAGGGTGGTCCAGCCCATTTGCGGCAAGGTATCGGCATAAAACCGCTGCACCGCTGCCGCCCTGAGCGCTCCGGCCGCGACGGCTTCCACCAGCCGTCCATGGGCGGTTTCAAAAATCAGGGTGTCATTGGGGTTTTGCGCCAGCCCGTCCATCAAAGGCAGGTCCTCAAAGCCCTGGACAAAGGCCGTGCCGCTTTGCTGCGCCTGCAGGGGAGCCGCCAACACGGCACAAAGGGCCAGCAGCGCCAATCCGATCCGGAAACCATGCGGAGCCATCAAAGCCCTCTGACCAAGCATCATGCCCATGCCGTCTTGTTTCCTCTTCCCACCGGCTCACACTCACAATTGACACGCGTTACAATAGAACGTGGAGCGCCCGTTTTGAACAATTCGTTCAATCTCCTCGGCGGTCCCGCAGCGCGGGCAAGGCTCCCCCGCATGGTCATAGACCTGAAACCGATGCTGAAAATAACCCAAAGTCCCATCGCTTTGGCGGTGGTCGCGCAGGGAGGACCCGCCGGAATCGATGGCCTCTTGCAACACGGTTCGGACCGCCTTGAGCAGCCGCTTGGCCTCGGTCTTCGTCAGGCTGCCCGCCTGGCGCAGGGGCGAGAGCTTGGCGCGAAACAAGGATTCGCAGACATAAATATTGCCCAGACCCGCGATCACCCGTTGATCGAGCAACAAGGCTTTCAAGCTGGTGCGCTTGCCCTCGCAACGGGCCAAGAAGCGCTCCGGCGTGAGGCTGTCCTCATCAAAGGGTTCGGGACCCAGGCCCTGGAGCCGGGGATGGGCCGGGAGGGTCTGCGCATCGGCGAGATCCAGAGAGCCGAACCGCCTGGGGTCATGGAAGGTGACTCGGGTTGCGCCGCTCTCCGCACGGGCCGGATCCGGTCCAGCAAAGTCAAACAGGACATGGTCATGGGTCCGGGGTGGGGGATGGTCCTGCAGCGGGGCGACCGTCAGAGAGCCCGACATGCCCAAATGCAGCAGCAAAACCGGGCCAGAAACGGTGCCAGAAACGGACCCCGTGGCAAAGCGAATCAACAGATATTTGGCCCGACGCTCCACGGTCGCGCAGGTTTTTCCGGTCACCATCTGGACCAGATCGGGTGGGATCGGCCAGCGCAAATCCGGACGGCGCAGGGTGCAGGCCAACAGGCGTCGGCCTTCCATCACCGGGGCCACGCCTTGGCGCACCGTTTCCACTTCGGGCAATTCAGGCATGGGGTGGATCTTCCTTTGCCAACAAATCTACTCTCACGACAGGGGAGCCGCGATCTTGGTATGGCGCCCATCAACGCCGTAGTCTAATCTCCCGGCCATGACGAAGGAACCGAGCACCACCCATTTCGGCTTCCGCACCGTGGAGTCCAGCCAAAAGGCGGGCATGGTGCGGCAGGTCTTTGATTCCGTTGCGCCAAAATATGACCTGATGAACGACCTGATGAGCATGGGCGTCCATCGGATCTGGAAATCGATCTTTGTCGACCGCCTGGCCCCCCGGCCCGGTCAACGCTTTCTGGATGTGGCTGGCGGCACCGGAGACATCGCCTTTCGGATCCTCGATCGGGTCACCCGACGCGCCGAAGTGGATGCCCGCACGGACCCCTTGCGCCCCCCCCAGGAAACCCCTGGTCAGGTCCTGGTTTTGGACATCAACCATGAAATGATCAAGGTTGGGCGCGACCGGGCCAGTGATCGGGGCTTTGTCGACGGATTGTCCTGGATGGTGGGCGATGCCCAGGCCGTGCCGCTGCCGGACCGCTCGGTCGATGCCTATACCATCGCCTTTGGCCTGCGCAATGTGACCGATATTGATTTGGCATTGCGGGAAGCCCGTCGGGTGCTGAAACCCGGCGGTCGGTTCCTGTGTCTGGAATTCAGCAAAGTTGTGTTGCCGGTCCTAGACAAGATCTATGACCGCTATTCCTTCTCGGTGCTGCCCCGCTTGGGCCAAACCATTGCCGGGGATGCGGCGGCCTATCAATATTTGGCCGAAAGCATCCGCCAGTTCCCGGCCCAAGAAGCTCTGGTGGAACGGATGACCCAGGCCGGTTTGCGGCGCTGTGACCACCGCAATCTCTCCGGCGGCATCGCGGCCATCCATTGCGGCTGGCGGGTGTAACCCCCACCCATGATCGGACAGTTCCGCCATATTCTGCGTCTCATGACAATCGCCCGGGTCCTCGCCCGGCATGATGCCCTGTTCCCGCTGGAACGGATCACGCCGCTGGCCCCCCTGGTGGCCCCGATGCGGGTGTTCCGCTCCCGCTCGGTCTCGGGCCGCCCGGGCCAGCGGCTGGCTGCGGCCTTCGCCGCCTTGGGGCCTTCTTTCATCAAATTCGGTCAGACCCTGTCGACCCGGGCCGATTTGCTCGGCGAGGAGATCGCCACCGATTTGTCGGAGCTGCAAGACGCGGTTGCCCCCTTCCCCATGGCAGCGGTGCGCAAAACCCTGGAAACCGATTTCGACCAGCCCATCGAAGATCTGTTCTACAGCTTTGAGGAAACGCCGGTCGCCGCAGCCTCCATTGCCCAGGTGCATTTTGCCATCACCAAGACCCCGGAGGGCGAGCCGGACCGCCCGGTTGCGGTTAAAATCCTGCGCCCCGGGGTCGAGGAGACCTTCTTAGAAGACGTCAAGCTGCTGCATTGGATTGCCCGGCTGGTTGAAATGACCCAGCCCTCCTTCCGGCGTTTGAAGCCGGTGGAAACCGCCCAGGCCTTTGAAGACAGCATGACCATCGAAATGGATCTGCGCTTCGAGGCCGCAGCGGCCTGCGAATTGGCCGAAAATTTCGAGGGCGATCCGCATTTCCGGGTTCCGGGCATTGACTGGCAGCGCACCTCGCAGCGGGTGCTGACCATTGACCGGGTGGTTGGCCTGCGGGTCGATGAGCCCGAGGCCCTGCGTGAAGCCGGGATCGATCCCCTGCAGATTGTCGAAATCGCCGCCAACGCCTTCTTTAATATGGTGTTCCGGGACGGCTTTTTTCACGCTGACCTGCATCCGGGCAATATGTTTGTCGAAGAAGACGGCACCCTGGTCGCCGTGGATTTCGGCATTATGGGCCGGATCGGGCGCAATGACCGGCGCTACCTGGGCGAAATGCTGCTGTCCTTCCTGACCGGCAATTATCGCCGCGCCGCCGAGGTGCATTTCGAAGCCGGATGGGTGCCCGCCGACAAATCCGTTGAGGCCTTCACCCAGGCCTGCCGGTCAATCGCGGAACCGATTTTTGGCAAACCGCTCAATGAAATCTCCGTTGCCAAGCTGCTTGGTCAGCTGTTCCAGGTTACCGAGACCTTCGAGATGCAATCCCAGCCGCAATTGCTGTTGCTGCAAAAAAGCATGCTGATCACCGAAGGGGTGGGGCGGAAACTGGCCCCTGAGGTCAATATGTGGGAGCTGTCCCAGCCGCTGATCGAATCCTGGATCGCGGACAATATGGGGCCGCAAGCCAAAATGCGGGACATGGCGGTTTCTGCCGGGTCGGCGCTGGAAAAACTGCCGCGTATTCTCTCCGAATCGGAGAAATTACTCCAGAGTGCCCAAACCTCTGGTGTTAAATTGTCGCCGGAAACCTTGCGGGATATGAAGGGCCGGAGAATCGGTGCCCCCTGGTTCATCACCTGGTTCCTGTTGATTTTGTTGATTATTTTGGTCATCACCAATTAACCATAAGGTGAGTACGAAAAGGTTTTTCCGACCATTGGTGTGCATTCCCTTGCTTTTTGACCCGGGCTGGCGTTACCTGTAGTCGCGTCAAATCAAAATCAAATTACCTGTGATTGAATTACCCGCCTCAAAAAACTCCCTGACAAAAGTTTTGAGCCGGGGTGATCCGCCACAGGACCATAAGCGTAAGACGATCGGGTGAAGCCTTTTTTGCCCAGAGCGACAAGGACGAAGACCGTGCCCGTCACCAAAGTCCTGCTGATCATCACCGGCGGGATTGCTGCTTATAAGAGCTTGGATCTGGTGCGCCGTTTGGGCGATCGCGCCATCGATGTGCGCTGTCTGCCGACGGAGGCCGCCGGGGCTTTTGTCACGCCTTTGTCCTTCGCTGCCCTGTCTGGCAATCCGGTGCATCAATCGCTGTTTTCCCTGACCGAAGAAAGCGAAATGGGCCATATCCGCCTGGCCCGGGATTGCGATTTGGTGGTTGTTGCCCCCGCCACCGCCGATTTTATGGCCAAAGCCGCCATGGGCCTGGCCAATGATTTGGCCTCCACGGTGATGCTAGCAACGGATAAACCCATTTTGATGGCCCCGGCCATGAACCCGGTGATGTGGTCCAACCCGGCAACCCAAGCCAATGTCGCGACCCTGAAAAGCCGGGGCGTGCATATGGTCGGCCCCACCCCGGGCGATATGGCCTGCGGTGAAGAGGGCGTGGGCCGCATGGCCGAAGTGGCGGACATCCTGGCGGCCATAGATGCTCTCCAAACCGAAACCGCAGGCTCGGATTTGTTGGCGGGCTACTCGGCTTTGGTCACCAGCGGGCCGACCCATGAACCGATCGATCCGGTGCGGTATATCGCCAACCGCTCCTCGGGCAAGCAGGGCCATGCCATCGCTTCGGCCTTGCAGCGCCATGGTGCGGCGGTGACCCTGGTCAGCGGCCCGACCCAGGAATCTGCCCCGGTCGGCGTAGCCCTGCATCCTGTCACCTCCGCCCAGGAGATGCTGGAGGCCTGTCATGCCGCACTCCCGGTGGATATTGCGGTTTTTGCCGCAGCGGTAGCAGACTGGCGGGTTGAAAGTCCGAATGCGGGAAAAATCAAAAAAAACAACGCCGAAGACCGGCTAACCCTTCATCTTGTGCAAAATCCCGATATTCTGGCAGATATTGCATCAGCGTCGACCAAGCGTCCGAAATTGGTGGTTGGGTTCGCCGCTGAAACGGACTCGGTCATCGATTTTGCCAGGGCGAAGCGGTTGAAGAAGAAATGTGACTGGATTTTGGCCAATGATGTCTCCAGTTCAGGGAATACCGGACGCGGTGACAGCTTTGGCGGCGATATGAATACGGTTCATCTGATAACAGCAGACGCGGTGGAGGATTGGCCCCTCCAGTCGAAAGCAGAGATTGGCGATCGGCTGGCCCAGCGCATTGGTGCGTTTTTCTCACCCACCCAGCTGGATCAGGCGATCAGGAGGATTGCACCATGATCAGGCTGTCAAAAAAGATGCTGTTCGCCATCGAGGCGGTCTTGGACATTGCCTATCACGCTGGCGGTGAGCCGGTGCAAAGCCGGGAGATCACCCGACGCCAGGGCATTCCCCGGCGGTATTTGGAACAAACCCTGCAGCATTTGGTCCGCAATGGGATTTTGACCGGGGTGCGCGGCCCGAAGGGTGGGTATCGTCTGGCCCGCGAACGGCGCAAAATTACGGTTGGCGAAGTCATCCGCGTGGTGCGGGATCTGGAAGCCTCTGAAGATCCGGTGACCGAATTGCCCGGCTCCGATCTGGGCCGCCATGTGGTGCGCCCGGTCTGGAACGAGCTGCATGAGCAGGTGATGGCAAAGCTGGATGCTTTGACCATTGACGATCTCTGCACCCGGGCCTTCCAGGGCGGCATCCCCAGCGAGGCCGACAAAACCATGAATTTCACCATTTAATCAATTGGTTACCTTAATTTAGGGCTGAAGGCGGTCGTCCGATGGGGCGAGCGCTCGTTTCCGTTGTGTTGATCCAACAGACGTTGACAGTCCTTCGGGGGAATGCAAAATGGCTCCCAACGCTGTGAATAGCGTCTAATTTACATTTTTTTGGAGGTAAATACCATGAATGTGGTGGCCCCGGCGGGCATTGAGACCCGCGGCAAGATTTACGACAACATCGTGGACACCATCGGTGCCACCCCTTTGGTTCGCCTGCCCCGGTTCTCTGCGGAGAATGGCGTCGTCGCCGATCTGATTGGCAAATGCGAGTTCTTCAATCCCCTGGCCAGTGTGAAAGACCGCATTGGTGCGGCCATGATTGAAGCGGCTGAAGAGGCGGGCAAGCTAACCCCGGGTGCCACTTTGGTTGAACCGACCAGCGGCAATACCGGCATCGCGCTGGCTTTTGTCTGCGCCGCCAAGGGCTATCGCCTGATCCTGACCATGCCGGAAAGCATGTCCGTGGAACGGCGCAAAATGCTGACCCATCTGGGGGCCGAGATTGAACTGACCCCGGCTCCGAAGGGCATGAAGGGCGCTTTGGCCCGGGCCCAAGAGCTGGTGGAGGAAATCCCCGGCGCGGTGATGCTGCAACAGTTTGACAACCCGGCCAACCCGGCCATCCACCGCAAAACCACCGCCCAGGAAATCTGGACCGATACCGACGGCAAGGTGGATATTGTGGTCTCCGGGGTTGGCACCGGCGGCACGGCCTCGGGCATTGGCTCGGTCCTGAAAGAATTCAATCCGGATCTGAAGCTGGTGGTCGTCGAGCCCGAAGACAGCCCGGTGATCAGCGGCGGCGCCCCTGGCCCGCATAAGATCCAAGGCATTGGCGCCGGATTTATTCCGGGCAATTTGGAAACCGCTTTGGTGGATGAAGTCGTCCAAGTCAGCAATGAAACCGCCTTCGCCGTGGCCCGTCAGGCGGCCAAAGTAGAAGGCCTGCCGATCGGCATCTCCTCCGGTGCGGCCTTGGCGGCGGCGGTCGAAATCGGCAAACGCCCGGAAAACAAGGATAAATGCGTCGTGGTCATTCTGCCCTCCTTTGCCGAGCGCTATCTGTCCACGGCCCTGTTTGAACAACCGGCCTAACCGAACCAAACCAAAACGGCCAAAGACCGAAGGGATGCTGATGTCGCATTGGCTCCCCCGGTTTTCCGGGCTATAGGAATACCCCCTCGGTGACGCGCAAGACGCCGCCAGGGGGTATTTTTATTTCGAAACCTAAGAAAGACCATGTCCGCACCCGATCTGACCTTCAGCGAAGACCAAATCCAGCGCTATGCCCGCCATATCCTGCTGCCGGAGGTTGGTGGCACCGGCCAGGCCCGCCTGCTGAACAGCAAAGTTCTGGTCATTGGGGCCGGAGGTCTCGGCTCGCCGTTGGTGACCTATTTGGCCGCAGCCGGGGTCGGCACCATCGGTGTGGTCGATGATGACCGGGTCGAGGCGTCAAATCTGCAACGGCAAATCCTGCATGGCACCGCCGATTTGGGGCGACCAAAGGTCGACAGTGCGGCGGATCGGGTTGCCGCCCTGAACAAGGATGTCACCCTGATCCGCCATCCGCTACGCCTCAGCGCCGATACGGCAGAGGCGCTGATTGCCCCCTATGACGTGATCGCCGATGGCAGCGACAATTTCGCCACCCGGTTTTTGGTCAATGATGCCTGCCATTTTCTCGGCAAGACCTTGGTCTCTGCGGCAGTCTTGCGCTTTGATGGCCAGATCTCGACCTTCAAAACCCATTCGGGAGGCCCCTGCTATCGCTGCCTCTACCGGGAACCGCCCCCGCCCGGAACCACGGCCAGCTGCGCCGAGGCCGGGGTATTGGGGGCCGTCACCGGCCTTCTGGGGTCCTATCAAGCCGTTGAGGTGATGAAGGAGCTGCTTGGCATTGGCACATCCTTGTCCGGTCGGCTCCAGATTTTCGATTGCCTGTCCGCAACCAGCCGGGAAGTTCGGCTGAAGCCCGACCCGAATTGTCCGCTTTGCAGCGCTGAAGCCACCATCACCGGCCTCACAGCCGATGGCGCGTTGCCATGACCGAACCCGCGCAGGCCACCGGAGCCAAACCGCAAAAACCGGCCCTCGCGGTGACCTTGTTGTCAGGTTGTTATGAGCGGGTGCATTTCGCCTTGTCCCTGGCGGCGGCGGCGGCGGCCTTGGATCGGCCGGTGGTGCTGTTCTTCACCATGGGGGGCTGCGAAACCCTGCGCGCACCCAACCTTGCCGGAGATCAGACCGAGGCTGTGCCAGGCTGGCAGGGTCTTTGGACGGAAGACCCCTCTTTGCGCGATGCCCGGAGCACGGATCAGCAGTTCCAAGATCAAGGGCTGCCCGGCCTGGAGACCTTGCTCAGCGCTCTTTCAGCCCTGGGCGCGCGCTTTTTGCTCTGCGAAGCGGGATTGCGCGCGCGCAAGATGACCCAAGACAATTTGAGGCAGGACATCACCTTGGAGGTTACAGGCTTGGTAACCTTCCTGATGGAGACCGATGGCTTTGAACGGGCTCAGATCACTTAGACCCCTGCACATTCCGTCCAGTCCGCGTGCCCAGACCGATTTGCTTGGCCAAAGAGCTGCGTTTGCTGGCATAGCTGGGGGCCACCATCGGATAATCGGCCGGCAAACCCCATTTTTCTCGGTATTCCTCGGGCGTTAGACCATAAGCCGTCTTCAGATGGCGTTTGAGCATTTTGAGTTTTTTGCCATCTTCCAAGCAAACCAAGTAGTCCGTATGGATTGACTTCTTGATCGGCACAGCAGGTTCCGGTTTTTCCGGTGCCTTCTCTTCAGGAGACGCCAATGCGTTGATTGATTTATAAACATCGCCAAGGATGGTGGGAATTTCATCGACCGCTACATTGTTCTTGCCCATATGAGCGGAAACGATGCTAACGGTCAGCTTGACTTTTTCCGACCGTGACAACTCAGACGACATGGTTTTGCCTTCCAGTACTGAAACATCTTCAAGCTTGTAGAGGTAAGAGATGGCTAAATCAAGTCTCAAGTAAGTCTCGCTTAGAGATAACCGTAAGATTTAGGAGACTGGCTAGTCAATGAAACAAATCGACATTACCAACGATGTGTGCCCAATGACGTTCGTTCGCACCAAGCTGGCGATAGAATCCCTGGAAAAAGGCGACAGCATAGAGATCCGACTAAAAGGTCGAGAGCCCTTGGAAAACGTCCCGCGTTCAGTTCTAGAAATGGGCTGGACAATTTTAAGCTTTGACCCAGAAGTAGGCGAACAGAAGGATGGGATACACCGACTGCTTGTAAAGAAAACCTGACCTTGAGCCCTCAAGGCCAAGTGATCGCTCGGCTTTAGTAAGAATCGAAGAGGGGCGGGGGTCGCTTTCTCAGCAGAATTTCTTTTCCCTTAATATAAATAAGGCTATTTATGGATCAATTTTAAAATTGTTGAGCTTCTTCTACCGCGCCGCGCCCGAACGTGGAGACCTTTGAGGAACGCCCGAACCTGGCTTGCTGAAGCCGTGAGTCGCGTTATGGGCTGAACAAGCGTGACGTGCGCCGGAACGCTCGGAACAAGAACGAGATCGCTTCTTTTGGCTTGTGTTTCCAAATTGAGACTGTGACCTTTTGCCTTTTGACCTCCGCGTCTGATCATCCTTTTGAATAATCATCCGGTGAATGAAGGTTCCTTTTGCTTAAGCACAGATTTATAATCCCCCACATTAATGCTGTACAAAAAAGCACGGATCTATGGGCTTTCGACTACCAACCACCCTGCTGTGGCGCATCCTGCTGGCGTTTTGGCTGATCCACGGCTGTGTTTCGGCGATCTCGGCCTATTCGCTCTATGAAACCCAGCGCGATGAATATCTTAATGGGGTGGATCAAAAACTGCTTACCGGGGCGATGATGGCCCGGCGCATGGTCGGAACAGACTTTCACGACGGCCTGTTAACACCTGACTCCCTCTCCGAGGAGCGCTATTTGGCCTTGATTGAGGCCAGTAACCGAGTCGCGGAAGAAAACGGGTTCCAATATGTTTGGAGCAATCTTTTCCTCGCCGATGGATCGGTGGTCTTCACCACGGCCACATCGCAAAGCAAAGACGTCACCCAAGGGGATCACGCCAGCTTTTTCAGCGTCCATTCAGATCCTGACGCTTTTGCGGCGGTCATGAACAGCGGGACCACAGAGTTTTCCACGTTCCAAAATGAATGGGGCCATGGTCGCATGGTTCTGGTGCCCTATCAGGACATCCATGGCCGCACCTATGTGTTCGGGGCCAGCATTTCCATCAATGACCTGGCCGCCCGGCTGTTGGAAACCACCATCCTGTCCTGGGTGGTCTTTTTGGTGTTTTTGGCCATTGGCACGCTGGGCAGCGTGGTCATTGCCAGAGCGATTTCCCGCTCCGCAAAGCGCCTCAACCGGGTTGCGGACCAGATCACCAATGGCGATTACGGCTTAGAGGTCCCGAATTGCGGCGGTGGTCAGGAACTGGAAGCCCTTGGTCAGTCCATCACCAAGATGAGCACGGCGATTGCGGCCAACCACACCCAGTTGACCCGAACCGTTGAGGCCTTGCTGGAGACCCAGAGGGCCCTTGAGGACGCCCGGGCCGAGCTTGAAGATCGGGTTGTCCAGCGCACCCAAGACCTACGCAAGGTCACAGAAGCGGTGGAACAAAGCCCGATCATGGTCATGATCACCGATTTGGGCGGCACCATCGAATATGTGAATCCAGGGTTCCTCACCAAAACCGGCTATCAGCAAAGCGAAGTCCTGGGCAAGACACCGCGCATTCTGCAATCCGGCGAAACCCCCGATATCTTCTATGGCGAAATGTGGTCGACCCTGAAACGCGATGGCATTTGGTCCGGCGAGATCCGCGACCGCCTCAAAAACGGCCAGCTGTTCTGGGCGGCCTTGACCATTTCGCAAGTCAACGACAATGACGGCACCCCGACCCATTATGTCGCCATCCATGAGGACATCACCGAGCGCAAGGCCATGGAGGCCGAGACCGAATTCGCCCGACAGCAGGCGGAGTTGGCCAGCCGAGCCAAATCGGATCTATTGGCCAATATGTCCCATGAGCTGCGCACCCCGCTGAACGCCATTATCGGCTACTCAGAAGCGATCCTGGGCGGCTATTTCGGTGAAATGGAGAATGCCCGGCATAAGGATTACTTGACCGATATCCATAAATCCGGGGTTCACCTGCTGGCGTTGATCAGCGATGTCCTCGACGTCTCCGCCATTGAAGCGGGCAAGGTCACCTTGCTTGAAGAGATCGTCGATGTGGGGGCAGAAATCGCTGATTGCCTGCGCATGGTCGAAACGGATGCGGACACCCATGGCGTTGTCCTCACCGTCCAGCAGGACCCCGCCTTGCCTGCCCTGCGGGCGGACAGCCGACGCTTAAAGCAAATGCTGCTAAACCTCTTGTCCAATGCGGTAAAATTCACCCCCGATGGCGGCAAGGTCTCCCTGTCCGCCCAATTCAAAACGGGTGAGGGGATGGTGTTCTCGGTCAGCGATACTGGCATCGGTATGACCGCTGAAGAGCTGGAAAAAGCTCAGGAAACCTTTGGTCAGGTCGAAACCGGCATGGCACGCAGTTTTGAAGGCACTGGCCTGGGTCTGCCTTTGACCAAGAGCTTGGTGGAGCTGCATGGCGGATCCCTCCGGATCGACAGCGAAAAGGGCGTGGGCACCACGGTGACCCTCACTTTTCCGGAAACCCGCTGCGCGGGGGAAGGGCTGCTGTCAGAGCCAGCAAAGATGGACCGTGGCGTTACAAACTGACCCAATCGTCGTAAAACGCCTCTTCGACGCCATGGGTTTTCATCCAGCTGTCCAACTGGGACCAGTCCATGTAATTGGCATATTGAATATTGCCGTCCTGATGCATCACGGCGCGCAAATAGGCGGTTCCATCGACGGTTCTGAAAAAGACGTCCTGATATCCGTTCTGATCCCCATCAATATTCCCAAGCACATAAAGATTTGAATTTTTTAGATCATTGGTGAAGCGGGTTTGACTGTCGAATTCACCGCCCTGTTCCACCGTACCATCGGCGACAAAGGGATCGATGTAGATCCCGACAACCCGGGTCGCACCGCCCGCGCCATGGTCGGCCATGTTCAGGTCGCCATTGACCGAGGCCCAGCGGCCCAGGGTGGCATTGATCATCAAATATTGCTGAGACCCATCGCCATCCACATCGGCAATACCGGCCAAGGACCAGTCGGCCTCGGCCCCCAGCGCATTGCCGTCAAAATCGCGCAAGCTGCCCGGATCAAAACCATTGTCCTTCAGGGTGGTGTCATCGAGGAAATAGGTGAAATCACCAAACTGGATCTGATTGCTGGCTGTGGACTGTTCCTGGAAGCTGACGCCATCGAACATGCCCCAGGTTCCGTCCGCCTTTTTGAGCATGGAAAACTGCCCGGATTCGCGCACCGAGGTGTCCCCGGCGATCTCGAACTGGGTGTTGGTCACATCATAGAATTTCAGGACCTTTTCGACCTTCGATGCATCGAGGTTCTTGTCCTCCAGGATCTGCTTGGCCTTGTCGACTTGGGACGGCGGCGGAGCGGCGGATCCGCTGTCTCCCCCCGGCGGAATGAACACGGGCGGGGGTGTGCTGGTTGGTGGTGCTGGCGCGGGCGGAGGCGGGGGCGGGGGCGGGGGCGGCGGGGCAATCGGAGCCGCCGTGGTCGAGGCCGCGACAATGGGCTGTGGGATCTGGACCACCGGCTCCGGTGGCGGAACGAAGGGCAGCGGGCCGGGCTCTTCAATGGTCACCAGGGGAGCTGGCGGTTGGGTGGGAATAGGCAAGGCGTCCTGGGCCGTGTCCTCCGTGGCGAGAAACACCTGGGCTTCCGCCTTTTGCTCCACCCCACCAAGGCCTTGCTGAACCGCTGTGACGCTCAGGATCAAGCCATCTTTGACGATGTTCTGTCCAACATCGGTCAGAGTATAGAGCCCATTATCGGAGACGGATTCAGGGGCAATTGCGCTTTGGACGACCTGCTGGGTTCTGGGGTCGAGGACCCTGATCTCATAGCGCTCAATCTGGACCGCATTGGGATTGTAGAACAGGGCATTCAGATCAATGGCGACATCGTCCAGAGCCGCCTTGCCAGTCAGATCCTCAAAAAACATCGATTGCGCCGCTTGGGCGTATTGATTGCCAATCTGGTCCCCTGGACCGAAGATCAACGCTCCTGAAGAAAGGTGATCGGGGTGAGTTGAATTGAAAGACCCCGCATCCTCGAGAAGAAACTGCTGGGTCTCATATATCCCTGTCGCCGTGTTCAGCCCATAAAAGGTGAAGCTCTCCACCTCATGGGTCACCAGGACACTGGTTTGCGGGCCGACTTTTTCGATGATCGAGACGCTGTTGCCGTCTTTCAGGCTGTAAAAGTCGCTGACATGGCCGTTGATGGTGACGGAGTCAAAACCAGCCCCACCATAAAAAACATCAAACCCTGCCTCTCCCAAAGGGCCAACGGATTTGGTCAGCTGATCATTGCCACTGCCCCCAAGATAGAGGTCAGAGCCGAAGCCCGCCGCATCGGTGAAGCTGTCATTCCCAGCCCCGCCATGGAGGATATCCGTACCGGCCTCTCCACTCAGGTCATCCTGACCCGCATCGCCAAACAGCAGGTCATCGCCGCTGCCGCCGGACAGCAGGTCATCTCCGGCCTCGCCTCGCAGAAGATCGTTGTTGGCATGGCCCAACAGGGTGTCATCACCTTCGCCGCCATAGAGGCGATCAGCGCCATCCCGCCCCCACAGGATATCGGCCCCGGTGCTTCCGGTCAGGCTGTCATCGGCGGCCCCACCCCGGATGTCTTCGAAGCCACTCAGGGTGTGATTGAAGGCCACATCCCCTGACGTGCCATCACGATTGTAAACACCGGTGGCCGTGCCTGCTGCGAGATCGACGACAAGATCTTTCGAATCGGTGAAATCGAGGATGTCCTGACCGGCCCCGCCATTCAGAGAATCCGTGCCACCGCCGGAGAAGTAGCTGTCATTGCCCTCCCCGAGCAAAATCGTGTCATTGCCATCGGACCCGGTCTCTGGGGCTGTGGTACCGCCATAGACCACATCATTGCCAACCCCGGCCTCGACACGGTCATTGCCGGTGCCTGCGGTGATGGTGTCATTGCCGCTGCCGCCGAGCAGGGTGTCATCTCCGGCCCCGCCGAGCAGAGTGTCACTGTCGGTGCCACCGTCCAGGTGATCAGCGCCCTCGCCGCCCTCTAAGCGATCGGTTCCAGCTTCCCCAAACAGCCTGTCGGCCCCCTGATTGCCGATCAGCTCATCATTGTCGGCCCCGCCATAGAGGCTGTCGGCATTGCCGCCGCCACTCAGATAATCATCGCCCCCGCCGCCAAGGAGAGTGACAAAGCCGCTGCTGTTGTGGATGGCGATATTGTTGTTAAGCGCGTTACCCTCGACGGTCAGCTGTCCGGAGATATAGCCGGTGATCGTTCGATCGGCCTCGCTTGCCGCCAATTGGATCTTGATCTCTTCACTGCCGACGCTGCCATAGAGCGCCTGGGCTCCGCGAATATCGCCGTCGCCTAAAGCCTGGAACTGGGCGCTGCGCGACGCGGTGGCCTGCATCACATTGCCCGAGGCTTCATTGTGCAGCAGACCGATGGCGTGGCCGATTTCATGCACGGCCACATGGGTGAAAAGGCCATCATTCCAATAGCCCCAACCGGGCCAGGACGCGGCATGTTGGTTGAAAACAATATTGCCATTATAGGCATATTCATAGGATCCGGCCCCCGGCGGCGCATGGGCGAAGGCATAGGTGGAGGAAAAACCAAAATCGGCCAAAGAAATGCGGATATCCGGATCGCCGGTGGTGAACAGGCTGGTGCCCGGATCCTCGACCTCTAAGAAGGTAATATTGGACACCGCCGACCAGGCATCGAAGGCATCGCGCATCAGGCCCGCATAATCGATATAATTGATCGCGGACCAGTCGAGGGTTTGGTCAAACCCGAAGCTGCTGGTGTAGCTGGGATAAACCTGATCCAGGGCACCGGTCAGGGAGTAGGTGACCACGCCGCCGCTGGTGCCCAGGGCGTCCGAGGCACCCCATTTATTGTCATTGCTAAACAGGGTGTAGCCGAGATTGTCGGTGCTGAGCGCAGACACGGCAAGACCATGCTCAACATTGACGGTCTCGTTGACCTCAATGGCTTTCGCAGTGTTGCTCAAGCAAATGTTGCACATGGATCAGGGTTCCATAACAGCTGCGCTGCCACTCGGTTTCAGCGTGATGCTGCGCCCCAACAGCCCCAAACGCGTTTAGCCCCAGGATTCCAGCACGGCAAAACCCGAGGCGAGAGTCTAAATAAAGGATTAAGATACAGGATTTCGCGTTTGGTTTGAACGCTTCGTTCCCGGCTGTGGTCACGATCCGGTGACACAGCGCCTGCCTCAAATCGGGCCGGAATTCAAAATGCGTGAAATGGGCTCTGTGGCCGGTATCCGATCCTCCTGGGATCGGTGAGCCCACTCTAGGGCGGGGCCAAGCCGCGTTAAGCGGCGCCCGGCGAGGGCAGAAAATCATGCCAGCGGCAACATAGGTTGCCCTGGCATCAGCGCCCAAGGGGCGCCGGACCCCATGGTCCGCCCCGTCGGAGACGTGAGCGAAGCGAACTGTCGTGAGACATAAAGAGATGGTGCTGCCTCAGGGATTTTCCTTGAACACCATTTTTCAAGAGTTAGCAGACTGGGAGCACCAACTAAAGGCGCTAGAGTCGGATATCCCCAAGGAGTGGGAGGAGCCGACACCATGAACTCTCCTCCAAAACAAGCCTGCGCGAAGCCGAGCGGCGGCAAGCGCCCTGCTCCCTTCTCCATCCGCCTGAGTGCGGAAGAGCGCGCCTACCTGGAGCGCAAGGCCGGGAACCGCCCCCTTGGCGGATACATCCGAAAAAAGCTGCTCGGCGATCACGAGACACCCCGCAAGGCCGCCCGCTTGCCCGCCATGGATTACGTCATGCTTGGCCAAGTGCTGGCCATGCTCGGCACATCAGACCTCGGAAAACATCTTTGCCTGCTGGCCGTGGCCGCCGAACGCGGCGCGCTGATCGTTGATGACGAGGTCGAAACCGAGCTTAAATCCGCCTGCGCCGATGTGCGGACAATGCGCGGCCTCCTGGTATCTGCCTTGGGGCTCGTCGATGGCTCGCCATGATCCTGATTGGCAATCAGCGCGGCGGGGCGAAGGATTTGGCGCAGCATCTCCTCAAGGAGGAGAACGACCATGTGCGCGTCCATGAGATACGCGGCTTTGCCTCCGACAATCTGGGCGACGCACTCACGGAGGCCTATGCCGTCAGCCGAGGCACGCGCTGTAAGCAGTTTCTGTTCTCCCTCAGCCTCAACCCGCCTCCCGATGCCACCGTGTCCACAGAGGCCTTTGAGAGCGCCATAGAGCGCGCTGAAAACAAGCTCGGTCTCTCTGGCCAGCCGCGCGCGATTGTGTTCCATGAGAAGGAAGGCCGCCGCCACGCCCATGCGGTCTGGAGCCGCATCAAGGCCGACGAAATGAAGGCGGTGCAGATGTCCCATAGCGGGGAAAAGCTCCTGGATGTCTCCCGTGAGATTCACCGGGAGCACGGCTGGACAATGCCGCGCGGCCTTGTGGAGCGCAGCCAGCGCGATCCGCGCAATTTCACCCTGGAGCAGTGGCAACAGGCGAAGCGCAACGGCGTCGATCCGCGTGAGATCAAAACTCACATCCAAGACGCCTGGGCGGTGTCGGATTCCAAAGGCGCGCTGAAATACGCCCTGGAAGAGCGCGGGTATCGCTTGGCCAAGGGCGATAGGCGCGGCTTCGTGGCCATCGATTATCGGGGCGAGGCCTATTCGCTGCCGAAATATGCCGGGGTGAAAACCAGGGAGGTGCGCGAACGGCTCGGCGATCCCGCTGGCCTGCCAAGCGTGGATGAGGCCAAGGCCGCCTGGAGCTCCGATATGCTCCAGAAGGCCCAAGCACTGCAAAAGGACTTGGATCAGCGCCGAGAGGCCGAGCGCAAAGCCTTTGCCGCAAAACGTGCCGACCTTGTGGCCCAACAGCGCACGGAGCGGGCCGTCCAGGACCAGGGCTTCAGGATGCGGCAAGACGCAGAAGCCCGCGCCCGACAAGATCGCTTCCGCTCGGGGATTAAGGGGCTATGGGATCGCCTGCGCGGGGAACATCGGCGAATCATTGAAGCGAACATGCGGGAGGCCGCCCAGGCCGCTGCCCGCGACAAAGCCGAGCGCGACAAGCTGGTTTTCGCCCATCTCCAACAGCGCCGGGAGATCGCCCTAATCCAGGTGCGCGAGCGCACCCGATACCGGGAAACATCCAAAGAGCTCCAGGCCGACCGCACGCGGTTCGCAGCCGTGGCGCAGGGCAAAATTGCCACGCCCAAAAAAGTACCCGCGAAGCAGCGCGCCGCGCGGGAGCCGCCACGGTCTCCGCCGAGGGCACCCAAACCGGACATTTCTTGGGACTTTGCCGCCTCATCGGCCCAGGCCCCAGAACCAGCAGCGACATCGGACCGAGATCAGCGCCGCGAAGCCTTCAAGGCAAAGCGGAGGGAGGCGGGTCAAGGGCGCGCTCGTACCCGTGCAAGAGGGCCATCCATCGAGCGATGATCTCGATGGATGGCGGCTCGGCTCGCGACGATCTATCGGCACGCATAGACCACTCGCTCCCCGCCGATTTCGGTTTCGCTGAAATCGGCGCTGAGATCGCGGGCGATTGCGTCATAGTCGATATAAAAGCGCAGAGGCTCGGGGATTTCACCGTAAAGCCCTTCGTCAACGAAGCTCTCCGCCAGATCGCGCAGGCCGTCCAGGTAGTAGAGATCCACACCGTCATGGTCTGGATCGTCGGCGACCTGTTCATGGTCGTAGCCGCCTCACCGACCGCAATGATGTATCGGCGTTTGCGGTCCTCGTCCCAGTCGTCCAGGGCTTCCAGATAGGCCGGAAAATTCGCTTGATTGATGCCCCAGGCCTGCGCCAAGGCGCAATCCAGCGCCTCGCCGTCGATGAACTGGATTTCGAATTCTTCGACGGGTTGGCCAAAATCGTTGCGGCAGGCAGCGGCACGGTCTTGATATTGCTCTGCCGTTTCGAAAAAAAAGCCGGATGCCGAGATATCGTATGGTTGAGCGTGTAATGTGATTTTGTTCATGTCCCTCACTTCTTGTTTTGGTCTAGGGGTTGCGTATGCAGCCGACTAGGCCCGCGCCAATGAGCGGGGGGATGCCGTCAAGACCGGAAAGTGGCAGATGGTGCGGGCGCAGCGCAGCGAGCCACGGTCTGCCGCTTTCCGCCCGAAGGGCTTGGTCTTGACGGAGGATGGGGCGCAGCCCCGATCAATCAAAAACACAAAAAGATCAGCTGAAGCAATTATCGGCAGAACACGATAGATAGTGATCGACACCAATCCTCTTAAAAATTGGGTGTAAATTTCTTAAATATATCAAGAAACTCAAACTGGCCACTCAATAGAATTGAAGCGCTCGAAACAAGAACGTGCATATTCAGGTTCAATCATATTGGCATAATCAATCATACCCTGTAGGTGAGACTTCAATCCCCAAATTGAATCAAAACCACGCTCCGTTGCATGAATGCTCGGTCCAAATTTTTCCAAATAATAGAGATGCTGCCTAATGCGATCCTTATAGTGCTTTTGAAGGCGAGGCTCGCTCCCATCAACATTCAAACCAAGAATGATCTTTTTGCTTCCTGGCGGGACAATAGTTGTTTTCCGGTATTGCGGCCTAAGCCCTAACTCAGAAAGCACCTTGTACACATCGTAAATTGTTTGCTTAGCCATATCTCGAGTAAAATTTTTTTTACGAGTAGAAAATGAGAGGTCATCGCTATAGCGGGTGTAGGTAAGACCCTTCGTTTTCGCAATTTCAGCCAGTTTGCGATCAGCATCTCGCATAATTAGGTTAGACAGTAGCGGGCTGGTAGGCGCCCCCTGAGGGACGTAGCCTAAGAGTGGGGAATTATAATCTAAGATTTGTAAGTTTGGTTTATTAACCTTCCATTGCTTGTATAAAGTGCGCGGGCTACGCGATACAGAGCGGATAGTACATATGCGAGCCAGCTCAAACGCGACTAAAGGCTGATATCCTAGATTTTTGAAAACACGAAAAACTTGAATTTCTGAGATAGATTCAAAAAAATCCATTACATCTACTTTAACCAGCCACTGCGCTCCGCAATGTTTTGCGGCGCACTTGTATATAGAACTTCCTTTTGTGAATGCGTGACTGGCTGGATGAACGGGAAGTGGCGCTAATATGTGCTCATTAACCCATCGCTGAAGTTGCATCAATTGAGGCGAAGGAACCCTAATGAAACGTCGTCCTCCAGACCGTTTGCGAACTGAGAAGCTCTCGTAGGCGTCATGGTCAGTTCTATTAACGAACCCCCTGATCGTTGAACGAGAGATTCCGCTTCTTTCGGATAAATGGTTCAGCGTCAAAATCGACGGCAAATGGTGCTCTGCATTCAGCAGCATCTCGCTTTGAACGATTGCCTTCTCAAGCAGTTCGTCTGAACGGCCTGCCTTTTTACCATCTGTTTTATAGCGTTGAGGGGACCACATCTAACTACTCCGAGCGCCGCCGCAGGCGGCAGAGCGCTCTGGCGACCTGAGGCATACGTGGGTAGAAGCCAGAGTGCTCTGCCTCCAGCCATGCGTAGGCTCTTCCACAGGGATCAGGAAATCCTTACCCCAACAACCACTTAGAAAGTAATTGCAGCAACTAATATGTTGCTTGCTAACACTAGTCATCCGTGGTCCCTCTCAACTGTCGAGGAAAGTAATATTCAGAACCTCGATTTTGAGATTCTGGCTTTTCTTTCCTCGATCTTCTTGCGGCATTCAGTTCTGCTAACCCTTTCGGTGTTATCCTACGCTGTGGTGAAATGAATTGCCACTTGATACATTTTTCAATCAAGCGTTCGCACTCTGCAGTGCTTAATCCAGTTGCAAAGCACAACGTTGAGCGCTTCTTTTTGCCCTTCGCTATCAGAGCAAGTGCCGTCAATATGATCTGCCCGGCAATCCCACGCCTAATAAGTCTTCCAGAACTTGCTAGTTTGGTTTGCCCTGCATCATTCAGAATTCGAATTACATCACCACGGACGATCTCGGGCGGAAAGACTGACGCGACCCCGTCAGAAACAACTCGGTTGGGAAACAGCCCAATCCACCCACTCCCTTTGAAATCCGGCTCCCAGAGCATTGCTGGTGTGTTGTTTGGGCAGCCATGCTCGAATACAAGAGCGGCCATCCCTTCCTTGTAGCCACACCACATTTTTTTGCGTTTCTTATTGGCAATTCGCCCATATTTTTTACAGAGCTCTTTGATCTTCTCATTCTTCTCCCCCCAAAAGAACGAATGGAATGTCGGGGCATCTCGATAAATATGGACCAAAGGTTTTGATTTATGACGAGACACAAATTCAATGCCGTCCTCCGTACCAGAATAGGTGACCACATGAAACTTAATCTGCTTTCCTGAAAGCCATGAGACAATGGTGGGTTCGATCCAGAAACTTGTCAGAAAATCCCAAACCCGCGTACCAGAACCAATAAAGTCATCAACAAAAATTATTGCGTCACATTTCCCTGCTCTTAGGACTTCGATGGTTGGGTGATTGAAGTATTTTCCCTGGTCAGATTTGCAAAGTTGACGAATGATATGGGCTATTCGCGCCTCACTACCTTGATCCGCAGAGGGTGATAGAGCATTGACGGACTTGCCATTAGCGCTTTTCACCTGCGAATAAAACGGCAATACAGAACCAGGACTTCCAAAATCGGTTTTTTCTTTCTCAAGCTCGCGAATAGCAAAAAGCCCAACGCTTCCCCTTAAATCCTTCGCCACCTCCTCGATCTTCGCAATAAGGTTTCGTTCAAATTCTATATGAGACACAAGAGTCAGATTATTTGCTACGGCGAAGGCAAGTTCCTGGTCCAAGGGTTCGAACTGCGCCAGCCATTTCTTGCCCTGCTCAGTATGAGTTAGATGTCTTGGATTGAAATTGAGCGTCATTAACCAGACTCACTCGATATGCGCTCTATCGGCCAACCCTGGCTATCAAGTGCATTCATTAGATCATTTTATATGTTGTGACGGTGTACAGCTATGGCCTCTTCAATCTCAATGGCGTTCACGATTCATCGTCCCACTTTGAGCCTGTATTCTAACAGAGCTTTGTGGCTCCCTCAGCGACATAAGGTGCAAGAAGCTGAAATGTCCACATAGGACGGTGGTGGGTCAGCGCTTAAGAGATCTCCTAATTCATACTTGGATATCAAGGTTTGTGGCTAGCATTGACTTGGTCCAGCGGAGAGGCGCTGGCGGGCATGAAACGCCGGGACGTTTCAATTGGCTCGCGCGGGCCAACCAGCAGGGGGTTGGACAGGGGGCGGCACGCCCCCTTCCCGAGGGACGCGCAGCGGCTCGAGCAGGTGGCCCCGCCCAGGGGCCACCAAGAGGCGCGGTATTACCGCGCACCTCTTGCGTTTTACGCTTTTGTCCTTTTTGGTTTTTCGGTTTGCACCTTCGCGCCTCGGGTCAGGTGCACCGCTTATCCGTCAGCGCGCCGCGTCGTCCCAGCCTTCGCAGTGCTCAAGCACCCATGCCCAATGGTCAACCCGAATGCACTGACCCATGCCAGCAAGCCACCCGCTGATGATTTCAGGGGGCAGGCCCCTTGGTTTTCGCCAGATTATTTGGGATGCTTAAAATATCGCGGATATAACAAGTCACTGTGGCGAGACATTTCGATGAGGTCTTTAATGGCTTGTCGGACCTTACGCGGGTGAAGCTGGCCGTTATATTGCTGGTCATGATTGGAACCGTACAGAAGTATTGCTGGACGTTTTTGATGCTCATAGCCGCCCATATATGCCGTTGCGTAAAAATTATTCAAAGAGCCTTTATATTTCATCTCTACGCGGAAGTTGTCCCGGTCAAGGCGCATGGCGATTTTAGTGAATTTGCCGATGAGATGCGTACTCATCATACGGTTGTACCAGTTCACAAAGCGCTGCACTGTGCGGCCCTGTAGACCCTTTAGTGCGCGTTTGATCGCGGTGCGACGTGTATGGTTCTTAGAAACAGAGAAGCTGAGCGGCGTCTCCAGCTTCACAGAGAAATCGTTTTCCGGTACGCGCTCTGCGTTTCCACCGTTGGAAAACGCACCAAAACTCTTTGATTTGTTGCCGTACATCTTGCTGCAAAATTGAATAATATTACTCATGAAGCCCCTATATCAAAATATCGCCCATACATCATAGCTTGCATTAATTAAAAACAAGTAAAGAAAAATTTTTAATATCATTTTATTAAAATTAATCTCTAATTGTATTTACATAATAACGAATAATTAAGCAATTAATCGCATAATTATCATGTTTAGTAAATCTTTTTCTTTTGTCTAGTTGGCACGCAAGAAAGTCACAGCAAGGAGAGGGATGTAACGTGTAACAGGGATTTAAAGGGGTATGTCATGGCTCAATCGCCAGATGATTCAGTAAAAGCTATAAAAAGTGAGGTCCAGCCAGAAGGCATGGCAGGGGCGAGCATATTGGATGATATCGCAGAAACGGCTCGCTTCATGGATGGCGATATAGAACGTATCGAGCTGGAGGGGCATAACGCGATTGCCGCTGACTCACCAACAGAAACTGAGCGCAGAAATGTAGAGGCGCGCCTTGAGGGCGAGAAATTCGACGAAATACGCCGCGCTGAACTATCTGGCACCCGCGTTGGGCGCATTGAGATCACGGGCGCAGGAGAGAAGGAAAAAGAAAGACGCATCGCTCAAGCAAAAGAGCGTAGCAAAAGTGATGCGCGCAGATTAGCCATGGCAGCTTTACAAGCGCAGATGGACGCCTTGGATGCGAAGATTGCGGCATTGAGAAATAAGATTGATGATTTTGAAGAAAAACACTTCACAGCAGAGGAGCTAGCTTATTTTGCGTCTTTGCCAGAAGAAGATCAGTTCGACGCCAAAAATGACGCCATGAAAGACAAGCTCGCACGTGGAGAGATCACACAGGCGGAATACGATGCCTGGCTAGACTGGAGTCAGGACCATGACGCCATGAAAGCGCAACGTGCTGCCATGGAACAGAAGATGCAGAGAATGGAAAATCTCATGCATCAAAACCCTGAAGAACATAGAGAAATAGTTGAGGATGAAGTTGAAAAGCGCGGGACAGCTATAGCGGAAGCCGTTGCGGAATCAATCGGCGGTGCTCAAGGGCGTGTAGTTGGCATCGTATCAGGAAACCAAGACCATGAAGGTGATACCACAATTCAAAATGACGACTCTGACGAACAGTTGTTCAAACAGGAAAACAGCCTTTTGGCAGGTAGCACACTACTAGGTTCTGGCACATCACTAGCCTCAGATATATCTGAAGGCCTTTCCGTCAAGCCGGAGCCTCTTACACCGCGCTATAACATTCTGAGCCTTGGCGAAACTGAAGCACAAGCCGAAAACAAGATTAGTCCTCAAATAGAAGGACAAAACCTCGCAGATGTACCTGCTCAAAATATAATCAGAAACAATCTTTACTAACCTCTTTCTGGTACAAGAGAAGCGGTTTCTGGCAACCATGCAGCTTTATATTTAGAATACACGTCGTGTATGCGATCTTGCAGGCTAGAAACATTGTATGTGTAGTCAGAATCGCGGACATAGAAGGTTATATTTGTCGCTGTACCTTGGGATTGATTAATTCGGTAATCAACTGGTACGTTTACGCCGGCAAATTGATTTCTTATCCACTCGCCAATATCTTTACCTTTGACACTAGAGCCCTTGCGTAAATTTATAAATACCCCAACCCCTCGTTTTTCAGGGTCTTGAGAGTAATGTCGCATTTCACGCCGACGAGCAGTAATGGCAAGGGCCTCTTCGTCTGTGATCGCAGCTGTGCGTGGCTCACCAGCCTGTGCATCTTGATTAAAGGGAAGAGATGTCAGTGCGGCGGCGGCGGTTGCCCCAGCAGCACCGCGCCCTAGCCATTCCAACATGCCTCTGCGCGTCATGCCTTCCTCGGTTGGGCTGGCTGTGTCCTTGGATTCTGTCCCTGCAAATGTCTGTCTAAGTGCACTCATGATAAAATCACCGCTTATATAATTTCTCAAATACGCCTTCTTTATACGCCTATATTTCACAAAAGGCAAATATTTGTGTGAATAAGACTCCCCTTTGTATTGTTTTATTACAGTCAATGCATCAGACATAACTGATCAATATTGCCTTGAAGGAGATATATTTACGAATATGATAATTGCAAACTTGAATTTTCCCGGATTTCCGCCATTCTCACGGAACGTGAATGCGCCTGTATGCCCAAAAAACGCCCGCTGCTGCCGTCTGACAGAAAGGATCGGTTTTGTCCCCTTCGAACCCGGCCTGAAAGGCGGTGTGCCATGAGCTTTTGGCCTGATATCGATTGCAAGGGGCGGCGCATTGGCTATGCCCGCGTTTCCACCAAGGACCAAAAACTCCGCATGCAGCGCCAAGCTCTGAAGGCGGTTTCCTGTGACGCCGTGTTTGAGGATTTCGGGGTCTCGGGCGCGAAGAGTTCCCGCCCCGGCCTGGACCAGATGCTGGAGGCTTTAGAGCCCGGTGATAGCGTGGTGGTCTTCAAGCTCGACCGCCTGGGGCGCAGCGTGCTGCATCTCGCCGATCTGTTGGTGCGGTTTCAGGAAATGGGCGTGCATTTTGTCTCTCTGTCCGAGGGGATCAACACGACTACACCGGGCGGCAAGCTGGTGTTCCATATCTTCAGTGCCGTGGCGGAGTTCACCCGCGAGATCATCGTGGAGAACACCGTTGCCGGACAGGACGCGGCCCGCGCCAAGGGCAAGGTAATCGGACGGCCCCGGAAGATGACAACGGAAGACATATTGGCCGCGCACCATCTGATCGCCGTGGGAAAAATGACACCGGAACAGGTGGCCGCGCTGCACTCCGTGCATCCACGCACCATCACCCGGGCCTTGGCGTGGATGAGAGACGCGGCATGAGCCAAGTTTGGAGAACGCCTCAACCAGGCCGCTTAATTGAACGGTTTGGCCCAATGATTGGAAATGAACAAATCATTGTCCATGTCATGATGGCACAATATTTATGACCTAGCGGGGGTCTGATGAAAATCAGAAAGGACCGGAAGCCTTTCGAGCGCTTGGCGGCCACGGACTCTTCCTTAGATCTTGCCGAACAGGTCGCGCTTCTCGCTGGACTGCCTTTTGACCGTGAAGCCGTGCGCCAAGAAAGCAAAACAGTACAAGGGGATATTTTTGCGGATTTATGCCGTGTTCTGGGCCTCGAACAATCACAGTATGAATTTCACTTTGGTCTATATTATTCGGCGCGCATTTTTTCAGTGGATAATACAAAAGGCAAAGAGACAATTGGCCTTGACTTGACGTTCGAATACTGGCTATCCGCGATGACTTTACTGGCAAGTGTCGCGGCCTTTGAGGCCCCCAAAAGAAGTACTTGGCCCGGTTTGATTGAGGATATTGATCGCTTGATGAGCCTGTACTTGGACGCGACGCAATATGTAGACGTCAGAGAACGCGTCAAACCGTACCACACGACCTATGCCCATCTGCTCAATATCTCGGAAGGCCTTGCACGGGCAATACTGGTGTTCTGCCTGTGTCATGAAATCGTCCACCACCAAAAGGAGCACCTGAAACAAGCGGCATCAAAGACACAAGAGATTGAAGCGGATGTCCAAGCCGCCGAACTATTCCTTCAAATCCTTGGGGCCGGAGAAAAGGCCAAGGACACAACCGTCTACATCGACCCGAAGATCGCCTGTGCACCGCTCGTCATGGCGCATTTGTTTGACCTGTTGGAAGCTTGGATCGAAATGCAGGGCTTCGATTTATCTGAAAGCCAATCGGGGCACCCAAGGGCCTTTGAGCGCTATCAGGCAATCGATCCTATCCTTCGCCCCCATATGAACGAAACAGCCACCACAATCGAAAACGCCATCAAGGCAGGGGTGGCGGATATTCGGGAAGACTTGATCGACAGAGATTAGGGTTCGCGATCTTTGAAAAAGTCGATTTCCTGACGGATTTCCTCGGCGCGCAGCAGACTCATAGTGTCAGCTAAACATTTGGCCTGCTCGGCCATCCCCGGGAACGGGGCTAAGCGACGGGCCTTCTCTCCGGCCGTGGAACTGGCCGGTAGCCCCCGTGAGTCAAAGACGTTCAAGTCCAAGCGTCCCGTCGCAAGTGCTGCCTCGATCCACTCGATCTGGCCCGCTCCGGCAAATCTGAAAATCACGGGAAGCGTCGCTCGCTGACACGTAAAATTGGGATCGGCCCCCGCATCCAGAGCGGCCTTAAAAGCCTGTAAATCTCCATTGTTTACAGCGTCCTCGATATCACTCACATCTGGCTTACGCATTGAATTTTCTTTTTGTTTTTCTTCGAAATAATTGTGCGTGAAATACCGGATTTTTTCAGCAGCGGAAGCCAAGTCGTCCACAGTTTTTCGTTGCCCCCGCCGCAGCGGGATTATGGGAATCTTACTCAACGTCATTTCGCCGGAAAGGACCTGGAGGACATTCTCTGGCCGACTGGTCTTGGTAATGATTTTGGTGTTGCTGATCTGTCCTTCATCCAGGGCAACCCATCCTTGGTTCCGGGTCACACGCAGATTGATGACCTGGTCTTCAGAACCGAAGACTATTTCTTGGATATTCACGGCCGATATGAAGTGCCCATCATCTCCTTGAAAGATCGCCAGTCCGATTTGGTCATCGACCACGACAACACCGCTTGCCGAGTTCTTTAACAGCTCGACACCCCCGACTTCACTGAGCGCGATGCGCGACCACCCAGCAGGCAATTCCGCTTGTCTCTGCATGGCGTGTGCTTCAAGGGGTTTGGAGACGCGATAGAGCCGAACCTCCTCTTCAATGGTCAGCGTATCAGCACTTTGGACATAAGCCATCGTAGCGTTGCATTCCAAGACATAGCCGGGATGCTGTCTCAGAAAACGAAAATGACCCTGCATACTTTTTTTGAAGTCCTTCGTTGCCTCTTTGATGGTCCTTCCAAAGCAATCAGAAATGGCTCCCGCGAGCCGCAGAATGGAGGGAGCATTCCCATTCCTAAGGTCAGATTCCGTTATAGCGCCCATGACCAAGAGAAATTCGGCGATCAACCGGATCGTCGAATCTGAAGGTGCCTGCGAACAGAACGGGTCCAGAAAGCGACCAACCGTCGAGTCACTGAGCGTGCCGGATATCTGCTCGCTGCCCGTCACATAATCAGCGACCCGCTTTTTCGTCCATTTGAGGCCCGACGTGCGCTTGAAGGCCATGAAGAACGAAAGGTGCGCCGCGAGAAACTCCGCCATCGCCGGAGTGTTGGGCACCGCTGCAATCGGCAAAATAGTCTCCATAAAATCAATAACTTAAGTCGTCACGACGAACTGACGACGACGAAATTCCACGATCCAAGCCAAGGTCTCTTCGCCGCTGATCGGCGGTAGAGAACACGCTTCTGGGTCGGCATGCGCCATCCCAAAAGCACCCAGGCTGAAAGGAACTGGTCATGTTTAAGAAGAAAGTGAAGACCCACAATGTCAATGGTGCCGTCTACAAAACGGTGACCGACTGGGATGCCGTCTGGGGTGTCCTGTTTCTTGTTGCCGTTGGTCTTGTCGTTCTGAACGCGGTGTTCGGATAGGCGACTTCAAAATAGCCCCCGGCCCTCATTGAGGGCCGGGGGTTTCGTTTCTCCACAAACGGGAGATCAAGTGATGTCCAATCCCTATCCCATGGTTCCGGGCGGTCAAGGAGCGTCTGGCAGTGATGGTCCGCCGGGCCAGGACCTCCTGAGCATCTGCCTTGCCTTGTTGGCCGCCGTCATCGGGACACCGTATCTGTTCGAGTTCGTCGGCCCGTTCGTCGCCGACTTAACCCGAAATGCCTATGGCTCGGATGATTTCGCGGACCTGATGTACTTCGTGAGCTTCGCGCTCACCGGGGTCGTGATCTATTCCGTGTGCCGGATCGTGCTCTGGTACGCCATCGGCGCGATCATCACCTTTTCAACCATCCGCTGGGGGCATCTCCTGTCCCCGCTGCCGGGGTTTTAGAACCCCATGGCGGCGCGGATCGATCATACGACGCATCCGTTCGGCACCGCCCATTTCTCGGGGCTGGAAGAGGTGGCGCGGGCGGGGATGTTCACCCGCTCGCGCGACTCTCTGTTGGTCGGATTCCTTGGTGGCCGTCCGCTGTTTTATAGCGGTATGGGCGGCGGTGTCTGTGTCGCCGGAGCCCGTTCGGGCAAGCTGCGCGACCTGATTGGTTATAACATTTGCGATGGGATGTATGCGGGGACGCTCCTGATCCTCGACATCAAGGGTGGCGAATTGGCGGCGATAAGCCGCTGTCAGAGCGTGGGGCCGAAGGCCTGCATTTATTGGAACCCGCTGGGCCTCCATGACTTGCCCAAGAACCGGATCAATCCGGTGGATTTCGTGCGGGCGAACAGTCCGACACTTGTCTCCGATACCAAGCTGCTATGCGAGAACCTCATCACCGCCAGCGGCAGCGGCAATGCGGCTTACTTCGAAGGACGGGCGCGAGAGTTCCTTGAAGCCGTGATCCTCACCCTAGTGCGGGTGGAGGGCGTTCTGACGCTTCCTGCGCTGTACCGCATCGTCAATCTGATGGTGGCGGGCGGAGAGGCGTGGCTCGACTTCGCCTTCGAGATGACCGAGAGCGGCTTCGCCATCGCCGAACGGGTCGAGGAAGAAATCGCCAATGCCCGCGAAGATTCCTCCGGTGGCTTCAAGGGCATTCTGGGTGAGGTAACACGGGCGTTTTCGGCCCTGTCGGACCCGATCCTAATGGAGTCCGTCTCGCCACCCTATGACTTCTCCTTCGCCGATCTGTGCCAGAGCGACCAAGCATACAACGTCTATTTGTTGCCGCCCGCCGACTTCGTCACCGCGTGGGCTCCGGTGGTCAAATCCATGTTCGTGGCGGCGCAGATCTATAAGGCCCGCGCCCCCGCCGCGCCCCGTCAAACGTGGTTGCTTGATGAGTGCGGACAGCTTGGCAAGTTCCCGCTGGTCGTCAGCGCGTTCACGAAGGATGCCGGGACCGGCATCCGCCCCTGGGCTTTCTTCCAAAGCATAAAACAAATCAGCGACTTAGGGCAGAATGCCCAGGACAAGATTTTGTCCTCTGCCGCACTCCAAAACTGGTTTGGCGTGCGAGATGAGACAACGGCCGCCTTGCTCTCCCGGATGCTGGGCCAGCGCACGATCCATTACACCGATGAACGCCGACGGGAGGCCGCCCGCCACGCCCATGCACGGGCCGCCGTGTCGATGTTCCATGGCGGCGATCCGTTTCGCGCTGGGCTGGAGCTAACCCATCAAGCGCGGCTTGCGCACCTGCCAGAGCTCAAGCAGCTTCCTTTGGCCTCCGTCGATGAACTCCTCGCCATGCCGGGCGATAGGCAAGTGATCTTCGCCGATGGGCTGGGCCGCCCGCTCTGGGCGGAAAAGCAGCCCTATTACGAGCAACCCTTCATGGCCAGGCGCGCCCACCCGAACCCTTTCCACGGGCCGAACAGTCATGTGCAGGTGATGACGCCGCGCGGTCCCGCCTGGCGGCCTGTCATCACTGCTCCGGTTCCAGCGCATCTCGCCCATCTCCCGCAATACGCAAACGGCACATGGAGCACCATCGGATGACCACCAGTTTCGCCAAGACCATCAGCGCAACACCGATCCAAGCAGACTCTCCGCAAAAAACCTTCGCTGAGTCCGTGCATGAGATCAGCAACCGGACGGAATACGCCACCAAGCTTCAGCGCTCTTCGTTGATGGTGACGCAAGATGAGCCCCATCCCGTGCCGCGCCCGTCCCCGGACATGGCGCACGGCCCAGATAGCGCCGCGTTTAATCGGCGTTGGCAAGACGAAGCGCGGCAAGCCCGCAAAGCTGCCTTCATCACGGAGCGGACGGATACCAAAACAGGTGGGCGCGTTCGCAACCTCAACCGCACTCGATAAGGAGACAAGTCATGACCGATAGAAACAATAATAACGGTCCCGAAGACAAAGTGCAGGACGGCAATATCAAGGCCTCCATCTGGCGCAACACCGGAGAGGAGCGAGACTTTTTCTCCGTCTCCGTCGCCCGAACCTACAAGGATGAACAAGGCAATTACCGCGACACCAACAGCTTCATCGGCGCGGACCTCCTGAAGCTCTCACGGGTTGCCGAGAAAGCATACGATCGCACCGAAGAACTCCGTCGCGAGGACTTCAAGGAGCGTCGCAAAGAACAAGACAGAGCGCCAAGTCGCACTCGATCTGATTACTCCCGTTAAGACAAGTTCGCCACAGCTTTTTCTTGCATAAGTACGAGCATTCATCTATAAATGTTCTGTTTTTGTTCTTGTGCATGTAAGGAAAGGAGGCGCTGGAGCGAGAGAGTATTAACAAAGCAAAAAGGAGTCACTATGACCGCGCACAAGACCAAAAGCCTTAATGTCCCTAATGACAAAAGGGCAACCATCAACGTTCTGAATTTCGACCCGCGGGAATTCTTCGAATTCCTGGATGGAACAAATTGGAGCGATGAGCAGAAGGCCGAATACGTCACTCTGGTCTGGAACATCGTCCGCGAGTTCATTGCTATGGGCTGGGGCGTCCACCCACTCCAGCAAGCGGCGGAAAGCTGTGGAAAAACCTCTGACAACCCGGCTCTCGCGCCGCATGGAACCGCCGAAGTGTTAGACTCTTCCCATGGTCATTTGATTGAAGAGTTCGTTCGCCAGAACCGGGACACCTCTTTTTCTGGTGAGAAAGGAGAGAGGGATGGATAAACCGCAAAAGGCACTGATTTACTGCCGGGTTTCCGGCAAGAAGCAAAAAACCGATGGCTCGGGCCTGGACAGTCAGGAGCACCGCTGCCGCCAATACGCGGACGCCAAAGGCTACACCGTGGAGGCCGTGTTCCCTGATGATGTGTCAGGCGGCGGTGATTTCATAAATCGGCCCGGCATGGTGGCCCTTCTGGCCTATCTGGATGCCAAGGCCCCGGAGCGCTTCGTCGTGATTTTCGACGACCTGAAGCGCTATTCGCGCGACGTGGAATTTCATCTCAAGCTGCGCCGGGTCATGACAGAGCGCGGCGCGACCCGCGAGTGCCTAAATTTTAATTTTGAGGATACGCCGGAAGGGCGATTTAACGAGATTATTTCCGCCGCCGCCGGTGAGCTTGAGCGTCTTCAAATGGGTCGGCAGAACAAGCAAAAGGCCATCGCGCGCGTTGAGCAGGGCTACTGCGTGCGCTCGGTACCCCCGGTTGGCTTCAAGTATGTAAAGGCCAAAGGCGGCGGGAAGGTTCTCGTCCACGATGAGCCCAAGGCCTCCATTGTGCGCGAGGCCTTGGAAGGCTTCGCGGCGGGCCGTTTTCAGACCCGAGCCGAAGTGATGCGGTTTTTGGAAGCGCAGCCGGAGTTTCCCAAAGACACACCGAACGGCGGCATTCGGAATATGACTGTCTCGCGCATGATGGCGCAGATTCTCTACGCCGGGTACATCTCCGCGCCGTCCTGGGGCATCTCAATGCGCGAGGCCAAACATGAAGGCATCATCTCCAAGGAAACCTTCTGGCGCATTCAGGACCGCCTGAAAGGCCGTCCTCTCGCACCTGCGCGCGTCGATTACCGATCAGATTTCCCCTTGAGGGGCGTGGTCAGCTGTTCTGCATGCGGCTATTCGCTCACGGGCGGCTGGAGCAAGGGCAAATACAAGAAATATCCGTATTATTTTTGCCATCACAAAGGCTGCTCGGAGCGCGGAAAGACGATCCCAGCCGCGAAGCTGCATGAACGTTTTGAGGCGGAGCTGAAGGCGCTGACGCCTAGCACGCCATTCCTGGCAATGACCAAGGCGCTGTTCACCAAGGCATGGCTGGCACAGGGGGAACGTTTGGCCGAGATCACCAAGGCCGCCGAAGTGAGAGTCCGAGAGATCGAAACCGAAATCGAGAAGACCGTGGATCGGATGCTGGATGTCTCGAACCCGCGCGCGCTGAAGGCCTTTGAAGGTCGGATCGAGACTCTGGAGCGCGACAAGCTGATCGCCCAGGAAAAAGCGCGAAAAAAGCCCGTTCCGGTGCGTCCGTTCGCCGAGGTGTTTGAACTCTCGTTGCGGTTCCTCGCAAACCCTTATGAATGCTGGAAAATCGGAAGCGAGCAGGCCCGCGCCATGGTGCCGAAATTGGCGTTCGCGGAACCTCTGGCATACACTCGCGAAACAGGCTGTTTGAACTCGAAAAAATCAAGCATTTTCAGAATTCTAGAGGGCAACGACAGGTTAGAAAAAGAAATGGTGCCCAGGAGAAGACTCGAACTTCCACGACCTTTCGGTCACAGGTACCTGAAACCTGCGCGTCTACCAATTCCGCCACCTGGGCTCGGGGCGAGGGCCGGGACAATGACCGAGAGGCGGGGGCCTGTCAATACGCCATCCCTCGGTTTTTGGCCCCAAATGACAATTTTTTTGCGCCGCGTGGTTTTGGGCCAAATCGGCGGATTTGACGGCAGGTCCCATCGTCCTTTTCGGGTTTAGGTCTTGCTATGATCCCAGCGGTTTGGCAGGACGTAAAGCGCGGTATAGAATAACCGCACACAGCGAATAGGAAGTGGGGGAGCGGGCAAATGCAAGGTTCAGTGGTCACAGTGTTCGGGGGGGCTGGTGCCATCGGTCGGCAGTTGGTTGCCGCTCTGGCTGATCGCGGCGCCCGGGTTCGTGTTGCCGTGCCCGACATCCAAAAAGCCATGTTCCTAAAGCCGCTGGGCAATCTGGGCCAAATTGCGCCGACCCCGGCTTCGGTGATGGTCGCGGACTCCGTGGCCAGCGCCCTGGACGGAGCCGACTATGCGGTCAATCTGGCCGGAATCCTGACCCCCAGCGGCAAGCGGACCTTTACCGCCGTGCATGAAAAGGGTGCGGAGACCATCGCCAAGCTGGCCGCTGAGAAGGGCGTGAAAGCTTTGGTCCATGTCTCCGCCATCGGCGCGGACCCCAAAGGACCGGCCGACTATGCCAGCTCCAAAGGCAAGGGCGAAGAAAAGGTCAAGGCCGCCTTCCCGACCGCTGCCATCCTGCGTCCCAGCGTGGTGTTCGGCCCCGATGACAAGTTCTTCAATTTGTTTGGCAGCATGGCCCGCCTGGCCCCAGCCCTGCCCTATTTCACCCGGGATGGCTATCGCCCGGTGAAAAAAGAGGACAGCAGCATTCCCGGCTTCGATCTGGCGGGCAGCGGCGGCCCGAAATTCCAACCGGTCTATGTCGGCGATGTGGTCAAGGCCATCGTGACCTGCCTGGAAGATCCAGCCAAGCAAGGCCAGACCTATGAGCTGGGCGGCCCAACGGTCTATTCCATGCGCGAGATCATGGAGCTGACGGTCAAAACCTCCAAGCGCTCCACCATGGTCGTCCCGCTGCCATTCTTTGTCGCCCGCATCCAAGGTGCCATTCTTGGCCTGCTGCCCAAGCCGCTGATCACCAGTGATCAGGTCACCCTGATGGAAAAGGACAATGTGGTGTCCGGGGATCTGCCGACCTTTGCCGATTTGGGCATTGAGCCCGAAGCCGCTGAGGCAATCCTGCCATCCTATATGGACCGCTTCGGGGCCATGCACCGCTTCATGATCCTGCGCGGCACCGGGACGTCCTAAGAGGCTTCCCCTCAGTCTTGGTCAAAGGACGGGGGCCTGAAGCTCTCTACTCTATATCAGGGTGGGGAGGGGCAGGATCCCATAGGCGATGAGCAACAGCGCCGTGCCCAAGATCACCCGATAGACAACAAAAATGCCAAAGCCAGCGGTGCGCAGCCATGCCATCATCAGGGCAATGGCGATCAGAGCCGATAGGAAGGCCAAGGCGGCGGCGATCCCGGCGGATTCGGTCACGGCCCAATCCCCGGCCTCATAGAGATCCAAACCGACCAGGGTGCCCGCCGCAACAATGGTCGGGATCGACAGCAGCATGGAAAACCGCGCGGAATCGGAGCGCTCAAAGCCGAGCAACCGCGCCGCCGTCATGGTAATGCCCGACCGGCTGGTGCCCGGGATCAAGGCCAGAACCTGAAACAAGCCAATGATCAGGGTGTCGAGCACCCCAATATGCTCCATGCGCTTAACGGTCATACACAGCCGATCCACCAAGCCAAGCAGCAGGCCAAACCCCAAAGTGGTCCAGCCGATCACCTCCAGGGTGCGAAACCCATCCATATGGTCCTTAAGCATCACGCCAGCGCCGATGATCGGCAGGGTGCCCAAAATCACCATCACCGCCAGCCGCGCCCCGGGATCCCGGCGGCCTTTCGAAAACCGCCAGCAGCCAATGATCATCGACCAGAGGTCACGCCAGAAATACAGCAAGACGGCAAGCAAAGTGCCGATATGGACCGCGACATCCATGGCCAAGCCTTGATCGGGCCATGTGGTCAGCAAGGGCACCAAAACCAAATGGCCCGAGGAGCTGACCGGCAGAAACTCCGTCACCCCTTGGACCAGGGCCAAAACCAGGATGTGGAGGTATGTCACGGGATGAAGCCACCAGATATGGGATGTCTGCTTATATCATCGAACAAAGCCCAGGCCCAAGTGTCATGATAGGTCAGAATAAGGTAACTATATTTATTGCCCCCACTGCCTTTGCGCTTGTTCAAGGCTCATTCCCGAAGGGCATCGCGCGCCCCATACGCAGGTCGTTATCGCGTACTGACCTATTGAAGATTTTTCGCTTGGCGGACATCAAAAAGCAAGATAAGAAGAGCGCTTGAATGCCATTGGCGTTTGATCCAAGGGTTTCCGCTGACTGAGGGCCGACCTCTGTCACACACGGGTGGGACCAAGGGGTGAAACAGGATCAAACCCACACTAAGGACCCAATGACCTGTGCGATGAGAGCTTGGTCATAGAGGGTCGGGAAGGCACCCAAAAGGGCGGAGAAACATCCGACCCGTTCGTGCCCTCCACGCCGCAATCGCCCGCGTCGCTGGACCACCGCAGCCTTGAGGCATCGCTCAGGGAGGTTGGCGCGACCGGATCCGTACTGAAAATCGAGTGTATGCTCCCGACAGGAGATTGGCCGATGTCCCGGAAGATGTTGCAGTTTATCAGCCTGGAAGCCGAAATGCCGGATAAGCGTCAGGCGGAAGAACGGCGGGAAGACTTCGACGAAATCTATCAAGGCTTTTCCGATGAGCGCGCCGGGGACCAAGCCTCTCGGTGCGAGCAATGCGGCATTCCGTTCTGTCAGATCCACTGCCCGCTGTCGAACAACATCCCCGATTGGCTGATGCTGACCGCCACCGGACGGTTGGAAGAGGCCTATGCGGTGTCCTCGGCGACCAACAATATGCCGGAAATCTGTGGCCGAATTTGCCCGCAGGACCGGCTCTGCGAGGGCTCCTGCGTGCTGGAACAATCCCGGCACCAATCGGTGACCATCGGTGCGGTGGAGAAATACATCACTGACACCGCCTTTGAAAAAGGCTGGGTCAAGCCGATCACCCCGGAGGCCGAGCGCAGCGAAAGCATTGGCATCATTGGCGGCGGCCCCGGCGGCATCGCCGCAGCGGAACAGCTGCGTAAGAAAGGCTTCCAGGTCACGATTTATGACCGCTATGACCGGATCGGCGGCCTGCTGGTCTATGGCATTCCCGGCTTTAAGCTGGAAAAAGACATTGTCGAGCGCCGGGTCGAGCTGCTCAAAGAATCCGGTGTCACCCTGAAAACCGAATTCGAAGTTGGACGCGACGCCACCTTGGCCGAGCTGCGCGACAAACATGACGCCATCCTGATCGCGACCGGGGTCTATAAGGCCCGCATGCTCAATGTCCCGGGCGCGGGCCATAATGGCGTGTTCAAGGCGCTGGATTACCTGACCGCGTCGAACAAAAACGGCTTGGGCGACAGTGTGCCCGCTTTCGATGACGGCACCCTGAACGCCAAGGGCAAGAATGTTGTGGTCGTGGGCGGCGGCGACACCGCCATGGACTGCGTGCGCACCGCCATCCGCCAGGGCGCGACCTCGGTGAAATGCCTCTATCGCCGCGACCAGGCCAATATGCCCGGCTCCCAGCGCGAAGTGGCCAATGCCATGGAAGAAGGTGTTGAGTTTGTCTGGCTGTCTGCGCCGGAAGCGGTGCTGGCCGATGACGACAACAATGTCACTGCCGTGCGCGCCATCCGCATGCATCTGGGTGTGCCCGATGCCTCCGGACGGCAAAGCCCGGAACCCATTGAAGGCTCCCAGTTCGACAGCCCGGCCGATATGGTCATCGAAGCCCTTGGCTTCGAGCCGGAAGACCTGCCGAAACTGTTTGGCGAACCCGGCCTGCCGATCACCCGCTGGGGCACCATCCAGGTCGACAATCGGACATTGATGTCCGGTTTGGACGGGGTGTTTGCCGCCGGGGATATCGTCCGGGGTGCCTCTTTGGTGGTGTGGGCGGTCCGCGATGGCCGCGACGCCGCTGAAGGCATTGCCACCTATCTCGACACCAAGCTGTTGAGCCGTGACATGGAAGCGCTCGCCAAAGCCTCCTAATTCAAGCGTTTTTTTGTTCTCGACAGTGCCAGGACCTGCTGGCACCCCCTATTGGGACCGCGCCTGTTTCAGTCTTCAGGCCGGGACATCCCAGGAGACGACGACATGACCAAAGCCATTGCCTCCGCTCCGGAAACCGCTGTGGAAGAAATCGCCCGCTACAAGCGCAATGTGGATTTGCTGCACAGCGCCCATGCCTATAACCCCGCCGATGAGCATGATGCCTGCGGCGTAGGCCTGGTGGCCTCCATTGACGGCAAGCCGCGCCGCAGTGTGGTGGAAGCCGGGATCGAAGCCCTGAAGGTGCTGTTCCACCGGGGTGCGGTGGATGCGGATGGTCTGACCGGCGATGGCGCGGGCATTCATGTCCAAATCCCACAGGACTTTTTCCGCGAGCATGTGGAAAACACCGGCCACGACCCCCGGGGCGGCGACATCGCCGTGGGCATGGTGTTCCTGCCGAAGAACGATCTGAACGCCCAGGAATATTGCCGGACCATTGTGGAATCCGAGATCCTGAATGCGGGCTACACCATCTATGGCTGGCGTCAGGTTCCGGTGGACACCACCGTGATCGGGGAAAAGGCCAATGCCACCCGCCCCGAAATCGAACAGATCATGATCGCCAATTCCAAGGGCATTGATGAAGAAGCCCTGGAGCGGGAACTTTATGTGGTCCGCCGCCGCATTGAACGCACCGTCCAGGATGCCAGCATCAATGACTTCTATGTCTGCTCCCTGTCCTGCCGCTCGGTGATCTATAAGGGCATGTTCCTGGCCGAGCAGCTGTCCACCTTCTATCCGGACCTGCTGGACGAGCGGTTCATTTCCAATTTCGCCATCTACCACCAGCGTTATTCCACCAACACCTTCCCGACCTGGCGTCTGGCCCAGCCGTTCCGGATGCTGGCCCATAATGGCGAGATCAACACGGTCAATGGCAATATCAATTGGATGAAGGCCCATGAGACCCGCATGGCCTCGACCAATTTTGGCAAAACCATCGAAGAGCTGAAGCCCGTCGTCCAGCGCGACAGCTCAGACTCCGCAGCCCTGGATGCGGCCTTTGAACTGCTCTGCCGTGCGGGTCGCGCAGCGCCGATGGTTAAGGCCATGGTCATCCCCGAAAGCCTGAACCAGGATCGGCGGATGTCCCAAGAGCACCAGCATCTGATCAATTATTGCAACTGCATCATGGAGCCCTGGGACGGTCCGGCGGCCATTGCCGCCACCGATGGCCGCTGGGTGGTCGCTGGTCTGGACCGGAACGGCCTGCGCCCGATGCGCTACACCATCACCCGGGATGGGCTGCTGATTGTTGGCTCCGAGACCGGCATGGTGCGGGTCAATGAAAGCGATGTCACCGCCAAGGGTCGTTTGGCCCCCGGCGCAATGATCGCGGTCGATCTGGCCGAAGGCAATTTCTACGAAGACACCGAAATCAAGAATTTCCTGGCCGAGCAGCAGGATTATGCGTCCTGGACGCAAAACATCACCAATATTGACAGCCTGATCCAGTCTGGCACCGGCGAGCAGGCTGATCTGTCCGCCGAGGCCCTGCGCCGCTGTCAGGTCGCCTATGGCCAGTCGATGGAAGACCATGAGCTGCTGCTCAGCCCGATGGTGCTGGATGCCAAGGAAGCCCTGGGCTCCATGGGCGATGATTCACCACTGGCGGTGCTCTCCGACCAATATCGCGGCATGCATCACTTCTTCCGGCAAAACTTCTCCCAGGTGACCAACCCGCCGATTGATCCGTTGCGGGAAACCCGGGTGATGAGCCTGCGCACCCGCTTGGGCAATCTGGGCAACATCCTGGATGAAGACGCCTCGCAATGCGACCTGCTGCAATTGGAAAGCCCGGTGCTGACCAATTCGGAATTCGACGCCATGCGCCGCCATATGGGGGCCAAGGCTGCGGTCGTGGATTGTACCTTTGATCCGAGCGAAGAGCGCGGCGCGTTGCGCGCAGCACTGACCCGGATCCAAAAGGAATCCGAAGAAGCGATCCGGGGCGGCTGCGAACATGTCATCCTGACCGACCGGGGTATTTCTGAGGGCCGGGTCGCCCTGCCGATGATCCTGGCCACCGGCGCGGTGCACAGCCATTTGATGCGCGAACAGCTGCGGACCTTCACCTCGCTGAATGTCTGCTCCGGCGAAGCTCTGGAAACCCATTATTTCGCCGTACTGATCGGGGTTGGCGCGACCACCGTGAACCCCTGGCTGGCCCAGGAAAGCATTGCCGACCGCCGCGCCCGCGGCCTGTTTGGCGATCTGTCCCTGGAAGACTGCCTGAAGCGCTTCAAAAAGGCGGTCAATGACGGCCTGCTGAAGATCATGTCCAAAATGGGCATCTCGGTGATCAGTAGTTATCGCGGCGGTTGCAATTTTGAAGCGGTCGGCCTGTCCCGGGCTCTGGTCAACGAGTTCTTCTTGGGCATGCCGAGCCGGATTTCCGGCATTGGCCTGTCGGGGATCAAGAAGAAGGTCACCGAACAGCATAAAAAGGCCTTCGGCACCGCGGCTGTGGTGCTGCCGGTGGGCGGCATGTACCGGGTCCGGCGCGGGTCCGGCGAACCGCACCATTTTGATGGCCGCCTGATCCACACCCTGCAGCAAGCGGTGGCCACGGACAGCTACCAGACCTTCAAGCGCTACACCAAGGGCCTGGCCGACCTGCCGCCGATCACCATCCGCGATTTGCTGGGCTTTAAGTCTCAGGTTGATCCGGTCAGCCCGGACGAGGTCGAAAGCATCACCTCGATCCGGCGGCGTTTTGTCACCCCGGGCATGTCCTTGGGCGCGCTGTCCCCGGAAGCCCATGGCACCTTGAACATTGCCATGAACCGCATCGGGGCGAAGTCCGACAGCGGCGAGGGCGGTGAAGTGCGCGAGCGCTACAAGCCCAATGCCAATGGCGACAATGCCAACAGCTCGATCAAGCAGGTGGCGTCCGGTAGGTTTGGCGTCACGGCGGAATATCTGAACCAATGCCGCGAGATCGAAATCAAGGTCGCCCAAGGAGCCAAGCCCGGGGAAGGCGGCCAGCTGCCGGGCTTTAAGGTCACCGTCGAAATCGCCAAGCTGCGGCATTCGACCCAGGGGGTTACCCTGATCTCGCCGCCGCCGCACCACGATATCTACTCCATCGAGGATCTGGCGCAGCTGATCTATGACCTGAAGCAGATCAACCCGCGAGCCAAGGTTTGCGTCAAGCTGGTCTCGCGCTCGGGCATTGGCACCATTGCGGCCGGGGTCGCCAAGGCCAAGGCCGATGTGATCCTGGTCTCCGGCCATTCCGGGGGCACCGGGGCCAGCCCGCAAACCTCGATCAAATATTGCGGCCTGCCCTGGGAGCTGGGTCTGGCCGAGGTCAATCAGGTCCTGACCCTGAACAATCTGCGCGACAAGGTCACCCTGCGGACCGATGGCGGCATCAAATGCGGTCGGGATGTGGTGATCGCCGCCATGCTCGGGGCCGAGGAATATGGGGTCGGCACCACCAGCCTGGTGGCCATGGGCTGCATCATGGTCCGGCAATGCCACTCCAACACCTGCCCGGTCGGGGTCTGCACCCAGGATGATGCCCTGCGGACCAAATTCACCGGCACCCCGGAAAAAGTGGTCAATCTGTTCAGCTTCATCGCCGAAGAGGTCAAAGAGATCCTGGCTTCCCTGGGCATGAAGTCCCTGACCGACGTCATTGGCCGCTCTGACCTGCTGTTCCAAATGTCCCGGGGCGCAGCCCATTTGGACGATCTGGATCTGAACCCGATCCTGGTCCAGCCGGACAATAATGGCCGGTCCAAGGTCTGCACCGTCGAAGGCCGCAACGAGGTCGACCCGACCTTGGATGCGCAAATGGTCGAAGACGCTGCCGCCGCGCTGAATGACGGCGAAAAAATGCAGCTGACCTATTCGGTGCGCAATGTGCAGCGGGCGATTGGGACCAATCTGTCCCACCATATCGTCAAGCATTACGGCATGCATGGCCTGCAGCCGGGCCATATCACCGTGCGGCTGCGGGGCTCAGCGGGCCAATCTCTGGGGGCCTTCGCCGTCCAGGGCCTGAAGCTGGAAGTCTTTGGCGATGCCAATGACTATGTCGGCAAGGGTCTGTCCGGCGGCACCATCGTGGTCCGCCCAGCGGTGTCCAGCCCGCTGATGACCAATGAAAACACCATCATCGGCAACACGGTCCTGTATGGGGCCACGGCAGGCAAGCTGTTCGCCGCCGGTCAGGCCGGGGAGCGCTTTGGGGTCCGGAATTCCGGGGCCAAGGTGGTGGTCGAGGGCTGTGGCTCCAATGGCTGCGAATATATGACCAATGGCATCGCCGTGATCCTGGGCGAGGTCGGGGCCAATTTCGCCGCCGGGATGACCGGGGGCATGGCCTATATCTATGACCGCAAGGGCACCCTGGCGGATCGGCTGAATGAAGACAGCGTCATCTGCCAGCCCATCGAGGTGGAATTCTACCGCGAACAGCTCAAAGACATGATCATTGAGCATGTGGAAGAAACCCAATCGAAATGGGCCCGGCAGATCCTGAATGACTGGAAACGCGAGCTGGCCTATTTCCGTCAGGTGGTGCCGAAGGAAATGCTCGATAAGCTGCCGATCCCGGTCACCCAGCCCAAGGACGAGGCCGACAAGGCCACCGCCTAACGCTAAAAATATCCGTAAATCCAGGCGCTTCCCCTCGGGGAGCGCCTGGATCTAATCGCCTTTGCGCAAAAGGCAGTAGGCACCCGCCAGTTTTCAGGCTATTCCAGCCCCCATCATGCGCCGTCTTTATTATCACTGGCTGTCTCCTGGGGCCCGTTTGGTCCGGATCGCCATCGCCGAAAAACGCCTGGATGCGGAAATCGCCCTGCAAACCACGTGGGAGCGCGATGAGGAGTTTTTGTCCCTCAATCCCGCTGGCGAGGTCCCGGTTTTGGTCGAACCGGGCGGGGCGACCTTGGCGGAAGTCTGGACCATCCTGGAATATTTGGAAGAGGCCTATCCGGAGCCATCGCTCATGGGCTCCGATATTCACTCCCGGGCCGAAGTCCGGCGGCTGATTTGTTGGTTTGAGCGTAAATTCCACCTGGAAGTCGGCGATCCGATCTGCGGCGAAAAGCTCTGGCGTCGGGTGCGCAATCAGGGTGCTCCGGACAGCCGTCTGGTCCGGGCCGGACGGGCCAATATGCGCACCCATTTGGGCTATATTTCCTGGCTGATCGAGCGGCGGCGCTGGCTGGCGGGCAATGTGATTTCCATGGCCGACCTGGCCGCTGCAGCGCATTTGTCGCTGTGTGATTATGCGGGCGATGTGCCCTGGGAAGATTTTCCCCAGGCCAAGGAATGGTATGCCTTGGTCAAATGTCGGCCCAGTTTTCGGCCCCTGCTGACCGAGCCGATCCCGGGAATCCGCGCCCCGACCCATTATGCGGATCTCGATTTCTAACCTATTCCCTCAATCGTGAAGCCTCCGGCTCCATTGTGGTGCTGTTCTGGTCATCCAATATGAAACTGTGGAGCCAAGCGGTCCGTAGACCGGTTGCTGCCTCTGTTGTCTTCCTAGATGCGTCCGGAACCGGGAACTGCCGCAATGAAACCCCTTTTTCCTCGCCTCCCCGCCATTGCCGCCAGCCTCGCGCTGGGCGTTGGTCTGGGCATGGTGGTCAGCACCAGCGGCGGTTTGCCCAAGCCAGCCCAGGCCGCTCCGGCGCTTAGCGCCGGGCAAAGCCAATCCGGAGCGCTGGAAACGATCTTTAAATCTGGCCATCAGCCCCTGATCCCGGTGTTTGAGCGCGGTGCCCAAGGTGTGTTGACCATTGCCCCAATGCTGGAGCGGGTGACCCCGGCGGTGGTCAATGTGGCCGTGGCGGGATTGCCCGAAGGCCTGCCGGAGGAATTGGCCGAGCGCCTGGGCGATGACCACCCCCTGGTTGGCAGTGCGGGCTCCGGGGTGATCGTTGATGCCGCCAATGGCTATGTGATGACCAATCACCACGTCATTGAAGGAGCGAAGGAAATCACCCTGACCCTGAAGGATGGCCGGGTGACCCGCGGACGGCTGATTGGCAGCGATCCGGGCACCGATATTGCGGTCCTGCAAATCAATCTGCCCAATTTGACCGCCCTGCCCTTCGCCCGGGCTGACCGGGTTCAGGTTGGCGATCTGGCCATTGCCATCGGCAATCCCTTTGGGTTGGGCCAAGCGGTGTCCATGGGCATCATCAGCGGGCTGGGCCGCAGCGGCCTGATCCCCGATGGCTATGAAGATTTCATCCAAACCGATGCGGCAATCAATGTCGGCAATTCCGGCGGCGCGCTGGTCAATTCCAACGGCCAGCTGGTGGGCATCAACACCGCCATTTTGTCCCGAGGTGGCGGCAATGTGGGCGTCGGTTTTGCCATCCCCACCGACATCGCCCAGGCGGTGCTGGCCGATCTGGTGACCAGCGGCCAAGTCAATCGCGGTCGGCTTGGAGTCGCCATCCGCACCGTCTCACCCCGCCTGGCGGACAATCTTGGCCTAGACATTCCCTATGGTGTTCTGGTCGCCGAGGTGTTTCCGGGCACGCCGGCGGAGAGGGCAGGGCTCGCCATTGGCGATGTAATTCTGGCGCTCAACGGGAGGGATATTGCCGATAGTGCCTCTTTGCGCCGCCAAATCGGGCTTGGCAAGATCGGGGAGTCGGTCACTTTGCGTTTGCTGCGCCGCGGCGAAATGCTTGACGTCCGGGCTCGAATTGGACAGTAAAGACTGTGTAGATTCCTAGATCTAACCCGAACCCGCCCCGAGCCCCATCGACAGGCCCATGACAGACAAACAATTCGAAGCGCTGGTGAAGGAACTGGATGAGTTCCTGGGGGTCTTGGACCACCGGATAGACTTGTTGCGCCAGGCGGTCAAGGGCCTGCGCAAGGTCAAGGACAGGATCCCCAGCTTTGTCGATTATGGCCATGTCCGGGAGCTGACTTCGGAATGCTTGGCGTTCTCCATTGTCATTGAGCGGCGGATCGACAAGCTGCCCGAAGACAAAAAGGACACCGTGGCGATCCGGTTCGACAAGCTGACCGTGGCGATCTGGTCCACCCTGCTGGACGGGGCGCTGAAATTCCTCAAAGCCATCTCCGAAGAAGAGCATTTGCCGCTGGGATCCCGAGATGTGTTCCTGATGGAGATCCGCACCCTCTATGACGCCCATAAAACCCTAACCTCGGAGCGCTATAGCGGGCTGGTGGATGACCGGGTTTTGCATCGGCGTGATTCTGCGGAGCGGATCCTGAACGAAATCATCGATCGCGCCCCAAGACTGTTGGATTTGACCGGCTCCGGCCCCGGAGCCCCAGCGCGCCAGCATCCGGCCCGGCAGATAGCATAATCCAGGCCAAGACAGCCCAAACCCGTATTGACCCCTTCAACGATCCTCTGTCACTTTAGGATCTTGGTCGGTTTTTCCCGCAGGCTTCGTTTTTCTCTGTTTGCCCTGTCTTTGCAGATCCTATGCCCCAAACCAAAGCAAAAACATCGCCCCAAGCCAAGGGCCGGACGGGTCTGAAGCCCCGCCTGCAGGAAGGCTATGAGCTGCTGCGGCAATTGCTCGACCTTGCCGGGCAAAAAGAGCTGTCCCAAAGGCTGTTGGCCCTGCCGGGCATTGACGATGTGCTGAAGGAAGCCCCGGAACTGGCCCCGCAATTGTTGAACATGGCCTGGCATTTGCGCCAAGACGGGCGCATGGCGGCATTCTTTATGGCCCAGACGGCGGAACCAAGTGGAGACGCTGGAGAGGCCAAGGCCGCCATTGTCAGTGACAAAACCACCGCCATCGGTCCCTGTGGCCGCAGCTTTGATCAGGTGGTGCGCGGCCTGTTGAGCTCGGCGGTGAAAATGACCCTGGAACGCCAGGAGCTGGCCTTTTCCCTGCGCGAGGCCAAACAGGCCCGGGCCGATTGGGAAACCAAGCGCGATACCCAACGGTCCAAGTCCTTGAAGGCCAAATTGGCCGGTGCCTTGAGCAAAGAAAAAGAGCCGGATTTTTCTCCGGATCGCTATCGGCGTCGGTTTCCGGGCTACGGCCTGCACGAGATCTTAAAGCCGCATCTGACTCGCACGGACCAATTTGCCCTGGTGCGGGATTTTGGCACCTTGACCACGGCCCAGGTCGAGGCCTTGGGTCCCTTGGTCGGGCGCCTGAACAAACCGGCCCAGATCAAGGCGGTGGCCAAGCTGGACCATTCGGACATCAATTTGCTCCGGGGCTGCGCTCGGGTGTTTGGCGAGGTCCGGCTGGGCCTGTCCGGCCCCGGGGCCAAATCCCAGGGACGTTCCGCCGAGGAAGTCGCCAAGGAGGCCGCTGCCCGGGATGCTTTGCAGGCCGCAGAGCAGGTCGCCTTCACCGAAATGGTGGTCGACCATCCGGAATGCCTGGACAACCTTTTGACCCTGGGCACCAATGCGGATCGGTTGATCCGGCAAGTCGCCCCGGTATTCGGGACCAAAGTCTGGGCGATTTTGGGCAATCCCAGTGCCTTGGACAATGTGGTCAATGTGCCCGGCCATTTGATGCCCGCTTTGGGGCCAGTGTCGCAGCATGTCTCCCCAGAGCTGTCCCAAGCCTTTACCCATGTCACCAATCCGGAGCTGATCCACGACATTCTCAGCTTCGCCCGGGAAGAATTCGGTGATGACAAACTGGCCGAATTGCTGCTGGACCCCAGCCGCCGTCAGGTCTGGATCGGCTTGGCCCCGAAATTCAACAACAGCTTCAAATATCAGCGCGATGCGATCAAAAGCGGCTTGGTGAAAAACCACGAAGACCTGAGAACCGTCTGCATTGGCATTTTTAACGCCCTGCGGCATGGAACAGCGCTCTGAGCCCCTCCGCTCCGTCCACGCCTTCCGCCCTCCAGCGGCTCTGGATCCGGATCCGACGCCCCTTGCTGGTGATCGGTCTGGTGATCCTGTGCGGGCCGATGCTGTTCCTGATGGTCTACCGCTTCCTGCCGGTGCCGATCACGCCGCTGATGGTTATCCGCATGGTCGAGGGCGAGGGTTTCCACAAACAATGGGTGCCGCTGGAGGAAATCTCGCCGCAGCTGGTCGCCAGTGTCATGGCCTCCGAAGATGCGCGGTTTTGCCAGCATAGCGGCTTTGACACCATCGAGCTGCGCCACGCCATCGCCCATTGGTGGGGCGGCGGCCGCCTGCGCGGGGCCAGCACCATTTCCATGCAGGCGGCCCGCAACCTGCTGCTTTGGACCGGCTGGAGCGTTGACCGCTATCCGCGCAAGCTGCTGGAGGCCTGGATCACCGTGCAGATGGAGCTGGTCTGGCCTAAGCACCGGATCATGGAAGTCTATTTGAACATTATTGAATGGGGGCCAGGGGTGTATGGGGCTGAAGCGGCTGCCCAGCACCATTACGGCGTGGCCGCAGCCGCCCTAAGCCGCAGCCAAGCCTCTCGGCTGGCGGTGGTGCTGCCCAACCCCCGACGCTGGGATCCCAAAGCGGGCGGCTCCATTGCCCAACGGGCCGCAACGGCCCGGGCCAGGGGGGATCAAGTCGCTTTGGACGACCATCACCGGCCCTGCACAGCCCTTTAACTTAAACTAGGTTCGGCAACACCCGATCAGGGGGCTTGTGGCCGTCGGCATAGGTCTTGATGTTGATCAGGACCTTTTCGCCCATATCGACCCGGCCTTCGATGGTCGCCGAGCCCATATGCGGCAGCAACACCACATTTTCCATGGTCACCAGCTTCGGATTGATCGCCGGTTCATGTTCGAACACGTCCAAACCGGCCCCGGCCAGCTCGCCCTTGGTCAGCATCCGCACCAGCGCGTTTTCATCCACAACCTCGCCCCGGGCGGTGTTGACGATATAGGCATGGGGGCGCAGCAGCTTCAAACGCCGGGCCGAGAGCAGGTGGTAGGTCGCCGGGGTATGCGGGCAATGCACGGAAATGACATCCATCCGGGCCAGCATCTGATCCAGGCTTTCCCAATAGGTCGCCTCCAGCTCGGCCTCCACATCCGGGGTGGTCGGGCGCCGGTTGTGGTAATGGATCGTCATGCCAAAGCCTTTGGCCCGCCGGGCCACCGCTTGGCCAATCCGGCCCATGCCGACAATGCCCAGACGCTTGCCCCAGATCCGGTGGCCCAGCATATGGGTCGGGCTCCATCCGGCCCAATTGCCGGACCGCACCAGACGCTCACCTTCGGCCAGGCGGCGCGGCACGGCCAGGATCAGGGCCATGGCCATGTCGGCGGTGTCTTCGCTCAGCACATCGGGGGTGTTGGTCACCATGATGCCGCGCTGATGGGCCGATGCCACATCCACATGGTCAACACCGGTGCCGAAATTGGCGATCAGGCGGAGATTCTCGCCCGCATTGCTCAAAACCCCTTTGTCGATCCGGTCGGTGACGGTGGGAACAAGAACATCGGCCTCGGCCACCGCTTCGACCAGCTCTTCCCGGGTGAAGGGGTGGTCATCCAAATTCAGACGGACATTGAACAATTCCATCATCCGGGTTTCGATCACTTCGGGCAGTTTCCGGGTGACGATGACGAGGGGCTTGGCCTGGGGCATCAAGGCGTCTCCGACATGCTGGGACAGGGTTCACCACCAATCCGTGATGGACCAAAAAAGAAAAACTCCGTCCGCCTTGGGTCACAATGCGGGTCCCAAGACAGGTGGATGGCGTTGGCCAGTATTTTTAGGGCACCCCCATCCGGTTTGTTGGTTCCCCGCCCTAAAATCAAAGGCCAGGATTGTTGCACCGGGATGGTGGAGCCGGACGGCAGTGACTCCGCTCTGCCGTTCTGGCCTAGCAAGATGCGATTGCCTTGTCCAGAGACCAACCGGATCGAACCGGGCCCAGCGCTCCCGCTTGGAGGAATATTGCGTTTCAGGCCTGTCCGCCCCAAATTTTTAAGGGCCTGAGGCTGGGCAATCGGGGGGACCTTGCGCTGCAGCGGTTCTCCTTGACCCTCGAGTCTGGCCAAGGGTAAATATTTGCGTTCTCTGTTGTTTTTTGCAGATGTTCGGCTTCGTGCCCAACGGGGTGCGGTTCCGCTATACAGATGTTGAGGTTCCGTACGCCGCCTTGGTCCTTGATCCATACCGTGAGTCATGCCCCGAAGCCCGTTTTCCTACGCAAGATCCTTTCTCTTCGGCCTCGGCGGTCTCGTCGCTGGGTTTGGGCTGGTATGTCACGCCCCAAGCCTGGCCGTTGCCCAAGATCTTGTTCCCGCACCACCACCCCTAGTCAAACCGGCCGCACCGGCCCTTCCGGAGCAGGCCGAAGACGTCCCGCCGGACCAAACGCCTACCCCGCCCGCAGCCACGGCGCAACAAGCACCTTCTGAGCCTGGCCCTGCGGCGGCGGAGGCTGCTGGAACGACGGCTGATGCGGATCTGCCGGGAGAAGGCGGGGCTGGATCGGCGGCGGCCCCCAGCGGGGCTGCGGTGGGGAACGGTTTGCCCTATTTCGCCTCGATCAAGGCCAAGGTGGTCAATATGCGCAGCGGCCCGGGCAAGCGCTATCCGGTGCGCTTCACCTATACCAAGCAGGGTCTGCCCCTGGAGGTGGTGGCCCGCTATGACAATTGGCGGCAAATCCGTGACCCTTCTGGAGAGGTCGGCTGGATTCACAAAAACATGCTGTCCGGGGCGCGGACTTTGATCACCTTGCAGGGCGAGCATTTGTTGTTCCGCGACGGGGAAATTGGCGCGGAACCCATCGCCCGCATTGGTGGCGGGGTTATCGGGCGGCTGTTGGTCTGCCCGCCGGAGTCCGCGTTTTGCCAGACCAATATTGGTGGCTTCCGGGGCTGGCTGCCCCGCAGCGGCTTTTGGGGTCTCTACCCCCAGGAAACCATGGAATAAAAGCGGGGGTTTGGGGGCGACCCTTTTTCTGCCCTCGCCGGGCGCCGCTAGCGCGGCTTGGCCTCGCCCACAATGGGCTTGCCGCTCCCATAGGGAGCGGAAGATGACTGCGCCGTTCTTTTTTGAAATATCGACTGATGCGGGGGTTTGGGGGCGACCCTTTTTCTGCCCTCGCCGGGCGCCGCTAGCGCGGC
>JBMYTN010000026.1:0-59619 GCA_049604415.1 Rhodospirillaceae bacterium
TGCGCTTTCCTCCTGCTCAGCGCCAATTTGGGCTGCAATGACGCCAATCGTTAAAGTGTCACCGCAGCCTAGAGCGGAGCCAACGCCGTTCTTTTCCCCCCTTGACGCCGATCACAGCGGATCCCCGCCATGCAAACCAACTTTACCCTCGAGCAGCTGACCAATCCCGACATTCGGGAGGCGGATTCCATCCTGCGCAAATGCGTCCATTGCGGCTTTTGCACCGCGACCTGCCCCACCTTTGTCACCCTCGGTGATGAGTTGGACAGTCCGCGTGGGCGGATTTATTTGATGAAGGACATGCTGGAATCCGGCGAACCGGCGACGGAGACGGTGCGCACCCATTTGGACCGCTGCCTGACCTGTCTGTCTTGCATGACCACCTGTCCCTCCGGGGTCGATTATGGCCGTCTGGTGGAGATTGGTCGCGCCCATGTGGAAGAAACCTCGACCCGGCCCTGGGCGGATCGCATGGTGCGGGAACTCCTGATGCGGATCCTGCCCTATCCCACCCGGTTCCGCTTTGCTCTGATCGCCGGGGCCTTGTCGAAGCCCTTTGCCCGGTTCTTGCCCGAGGGGCCTTTGCGCGCTTTGGCCGGGCAGGCCCAGGGCTTCCCGGCAGCCCCCCGGCCCACCGATGCGCCCGGTGTGAAGCCCGCCAAAGCGGAGCGCAAAAAGCGTGTGCTACTGCTGACTGGCTGTGTTCAGCCCGCTTTGCGACCTGGCATCAACGAGGCCACCATCCGCCTGTTGACCCGTCTTGGGGTTGAGGTCGTCATTCCCAAAGGCCAAGGCTGTTGTGGTGCACTGCCCCATCACCTGTCGGAGGAAGAGCGCGCCAAAGCCTTCGCCAAGGCCAATATCAAAGCCTGGCAACCCTGGCTCCGCGCCGAGGACGGCGTGCCGCTGGATGGGGTGATCATCAACGCCTCGGGCTGCGGCACCACAGTGGCCGAATATGGGCGCATCCTAGCCGGGGATGAGGAGCCGGGCTTGGTCGAGGATGCGGAGCGGTTGGCGGCCCTGTCCATGGACATCACCGTGTTTCTGGAGTCTCTTGGGGCCTTGCCGGATCCGGCCCCGGAGGCAGACCCGCAGGCCAAAGGTTTTGTGGTGGCCTATCACGCGGCCTGTTCCTTGCAGCATGGGCAAAAAGTCCGCGAAGCCCCGAAGGCCCTGCTGCGCTCTGCTGGGTTTGCGGTGCGCGAGATTGCCGAAAGCCATCTCTGTTGTGGTTCGGCGGGGACCTATTCGATCCTGCAAGCCGATCTGTCGCAACAGCTGCGCGAACGCAAAGTGGCCAATCTGGAGGCGGAGCAGCCCCAAGCCATTGCGGCGGGCAATATTGGCTGCATCAGCCATATCGCTGGGGGCACCGAGGTCCCAGTGATCCATACGGTCGAGTTGCTCGATTGGGCGCTTGGCGGTCCCAAGCCAGAAGCCCTATAGGCCGGACAGGCCGGTCCTGAACGCGCTCGGCGAGAGGCCCAAGCGCTTGCGAAACGCCGTGGCCATATGGGCTTGGGAGCTGAATCCGGTCTGGACCGCAATATCGGCGAGGCTGGTCGCGCCCTGAAGGATCAGGGCCCGGGCGCGGGCGATCCGGCGATCCATGATGTAGCTGTGCGGGGATTGGCCACAGGCTGCCTTCACCATGCGGGAAAAGGCAGCGGCGGACAGGCCAAGCTCGGCTGCCAAGGCTTCCAGACGCAGAGTGCTGCCCAGTTCCGCTTCGACGCGATCCGTGAACAGCCGCCAGCGTTGTGTCGTCATGCGCCGGGCTTCCGGGGCAGTGACCTCGCCTAAGGGATCGATCAGAATATCTTCCAAGGTCAGCGCAGCCTGTTCTAGGGCCAATGGATCCGGGGATGCGTCGCTGAGCAAGATCTGTCGGAACTGCCGGGCCAAGGCAATGCCGCGCCCCAAAGGATCCCGATGGGTGATGGCCCCGATGCGCCGATCCGGCAGGGACGAACGCGGGGTCTCAAAGGTCAAACAAAGATATTCGCCCCCGCTGTCAGAGCGGGAGAACACATCGCAGCCACCGGGCACCCAAGACAGTTGGTTGGGAGGGGCCAAATAGGGCCGACGTCGGTCGCTGCCAAAGGCATGGACGCCGCGTTGGGCATCAAAGCCAAAGCCGATCACCCCATGGGCTGGCCGATAATGGGCCTCATAGCCGGAAGCGGGAAGCAGTTCCAAGGTTCCAAGGCCGGGCAGGGCAATCCGGCGGGCGTGTGGGGGCGGTGTGGTCATGGGAGTCAGAATATCACGGTCCTGGTCTGGGGGCAGGGGGGCTGCTACGACCGGGCACAGAAGAGGTCAGGATTGTGAAAGCCAGGGCGAGGGCACGAGCCTAGTCTCGCAAAAAAGACAGGAGACCCCGGCCATGAACGCCATCAGCGCCCCTCCCTTTGCCATCACGGAATCCGAAATCCATCAGGCCCTGGCCATTGTTCGAAGCCGGGTGCCCCAGACCCCGGCCTATGCCTGGCCGCTCCTGGCCAAACGCTTGGGCCATGACGTTGTGGTCAAGCATGAGAACCACACGCCGACCGGATCCTTCAAGGCCCGGGGCGGCTTGGTTTACGTCCATCGGCTGTTGGCCCGGGATCCGGATCTGCGCGGGATTGTCACCGCCACCCGGGGCAATCACGGCCAATCGGTGGCCTTGGCGGGCTCTGCTGCAGGGGTGCCGGTCAAGATCGTTGTGCCCGAGGGCAATTCGCCAGAAAAGAACGCGGCCATGGAGGCCTTTGGGGGCACCATTGTGGTGGGCGGCAAGGATTTTGATGAAAGCCGCCAGGAGGCCGCGTGGATCCGCGATGAGGAGGGCTATCATTTCATCCCCTCCTTCCATCGGGATCTGGTCGCCGGGGTTGCGACTTATGCCTGGGAGCTGTTTGCCGCCCATCCGGATCTGGCCCGGGTTTATGTGCCCATCGGCATGGGGTCTGGCATTTGCAGCCTGATTGCGGTGCGTGACCTGATGGGGTTGAAAACCGACATTATCGGTGTGGTGGCCGAGGGCGCCCCGGCTTTTGCGCAGTCTTTCGCCGCTGGGCATCCCACGCCGAGCGACCGGGCCAACACCTTTGCCGATGGTATGGCTTGCCGGGATCCGCAGCCGGAGCCCTTTGCCATTATCAAAGCCGGGGCGGCGGATGTGGTGACGGTGTCGGATGCAGAAATTGCCGAGGCGGTGCGGACCTTTTACACCGACACCCATAATTTGGCGGAAGGGGCGGGTGCTGCGGCCCTAGCGGCCCTGACCAAGACTTTGCGCGACGGATCGGTGCGCTCCGGTCGGTCCGGGGTGATCCTGACAGGGGGGAATATTGATCAGGCGCTGATGGTCAAGCTGTTGGCGGGCGATATGCCGACATAGTGCTTTAGGCGGCGGCCTATTGCCCCCAGCTCTCCGGCCCCTCGACCCAGCTGATCCGCAGAATATTGGTCGCCCCGGGGGTGCCAAAGGGGACCCCGGCGGTGACCACCAAACGGTCGCCTATGGTGGCGAAGCCCTCATTCAAGGCGGCTTCTCCGGCGAATTGCACCATTTCGGCCAAATTGGTGACATCGCGGCGGATCACCGAATGCACCCCCCAGACCAAATTGAGCCGACGCCCGATCCGTTGATATTGGGTCAGGCAGAGGATCGGGACGGTTGGCCGTTGTCGGGCAGCGCGCAGGGTGGTGGAACCGGAAGAGGTGTAGGTGACCACCGCCGCTGCATTGATGGTGCGGGCCACCTGGCAGGCCGCTGCGCTGATGGCATCCGCAGCCGTATTCTCCGGTGATTCCGCATGGCTGTCTTCCATCGCCCGATAGGTGTCATCGGTTTCCACCCGGCGGATGATTTTGTCCATCATCGCCACCGATTCCACCGGATATTGGCCGACAGCGGTTTCCGCTGACAGCATCACCGCATCGGCGCCGTCATAAATCGCCGTGGCGACATCAGACGCTTCGGCCCGGGTCGGTGTCGGCGCATTGACCATGCTGTCGAGCATCTGGGTTGCGACCACCACCGGACGGCCCAAATCCCGGCAGGAGGTGATGATCCGTTTTTGCAGGATCGGCACCGTTTCGGGCGGGCACTCAACCCCCAAATCGCCGCGCGCCACCATCAGGGCATCGGAGAGTTCAATGATCTCGTCCAGATGGTCAATGGCTGCGGGTTTTTCGATTTTGCTGATTACAGCGGCCCGACCGGAGATCAGTTTGCGCGCCTCCGCCACATCTTCGGGCCGCTGGACAAAGGACAGTGCGACCCAATCCGCGCCCAAATCCAGGCCGAATTGCAGGTCTCGGCGGTCCTTTTCGGTCATCGCCGAGATCGGCAGGACCGCATTGGGGACATTGAGGCCCTTGTTGTCCGACAGAGTGCCGCCCGTGATCACCCGGGTCACCGCCGTGGTGCCATCCAGACTTTCGACCCGCAGCCGCAGCTTGCCGTCATCCAGCAGAAGATCAGTACCCGGATCCAAGGCGCTGAACAGCTCCGGATGCGGCAAGCAGACCCGGTCCACGGTCCCCAGCTCCGAATCCTGGTCGAGCCGGAACATGGCTCCGGTGTTCAATTTGATCGATCCGCCAATGAACTTGCCGACCCGCAGTTTTGGGCCTTGCAGATCGACCAGAATGCCGATCGGGCGTTCGACCTTACTCTCTAAGGACCGGATCAGGTCATAGCGCTTGCGGTGATCGTCATAGGTGCCATGGCTGAAATTCATCCGGACCACATCGGCCCCGGCCCGGACCAAGGATTCCAGTTTGGCCTCGGTGGCGGTGGCCGGGCCCAGCGTGGCGAGAATTTTAGCGCAGCGGTCGCGTCTCATGGTCCGGTGCCGTCCTTTCTTGGTTCCCCTAAGATCCCCACTATTGGGATCAGGCGGCGTTTGTTTTGTTTCTTAATCTTCCCCGGTTGGATGTGGGGAGGCCCCGGAGTCCCGTCAACCGAATGACTTTTTTCCTTAACGCGCCGTTTCAGGGCTTTGGCGCGGTTGTCGGGGCTGGCTCCGGACGCGATCCGCGCCGCGCCAACATGATCCCGGCTAGGACCAACAAACCACCCAAACCCTGCCAGGGGCTTAAGGCCTCATCCAGAATGGCCCAGGCGAGCAGGGCCGCCAAGGTCGGTTGCAACAACAGCGACACCGAGCCAAAGGCGGGCGGCAAATGGGCCATGGCAAAGGCGATCATACTTTGCCCACCCGCATGGGAGAACCAAGCCAGCCCCAGCAACACCAGCCAGCCATAGAGGGTGGTGGCGATCAAATCCCCGCCATTGATCAGGGCGACCGGCAACAGGCAGAGCGTGGTCCAGGCGGTGCTCCAGGCCATGATCACCGGGGTGGAAAATTTGGCCCGCAGTCGGGCGACGCTGAGCAAATAGGCGGCGTAGAACAGGGCGGTGATGATGCCGAGCCCGTCCCCAATCAGATGCTTGGTGGACAGGGTAAAGCTTTCCCCCATCAGGATTACGGCCCCGCCCAAGGCACTGCACAGCCCCAGGAGAAAGCGCAGGCTCGGTTTTTGCCCATAAAGCGCCCAAGCCAGGGCGGTTACAAACACCGGCGCGAAGTTTGCCAACAGGGTGGCATTGGCGACCGAGGTATAATCGAGCGACCAATGCCAGAACCCAAGATCACCGGCAAAAAATACCCCGGGCAAAGCCAGCAACAGATAGTCCCGCCGGGTCACCGGCTGGGTCGATTTGCGGTCCGGGTTTTTGCCGTTTTTTGCCGGGGCCGGGTCGGCCAAATGCATCCACAGCCACAGCAAGGGCAGCGACAGGAGGGCGCGCTCAAAGGCCGTTACGGTTGGATTGAGCTCCGACAGACGGACAAAAATTGGTGCAAAGGCGATGGCCGCCGCCCCCAGCAACAGGATCGGAAAGGCAAATCGGTCGGCTCCGGTGGGGGCTGGGCTGTCTGACATCGGGAACGGGGCTTCGCAAAATAGGGCAGGGGACTTGGGATCCCTCAGTAGTTCGGTTAGGCTCCCACCACAAGGGCGTTGACCGCATGGCGTCCTGTCTTTTCTCTCAGGGGTCCGAATGTCCAGTCCTGTTGTCTCGTCCTCCTCTCCTGCACATCTGTCTCCACTCCTGTCTGAAGCGGATCCGCCTGCCATCAGCGTGCTGCGGCCTGAAGCAACGACGCCCTTGCTGTTGGTTTGTGACCATGCCGCATACCGGGTTCCTGTGGGTTTGGGGGATCTTGGATTACCAGCCTCTGAGCTGCAGCGTCACATTGGCTGGGACATTGGGGCGCAGGCAATGACCGAGGTGCTGTCAGAGCATTTTGACGCCTCGGCGGTCAGTGCAAGTTATTCCCGTTTGGTGATCGATCCGAACCGCGCCCCAGGTGATCCATCCGCGATCCCTCAGGAAAGCGATGGCACGGCGATCCCGGCCAATGCGGATCTGAGCGAGGAGGCAGCCGAAGCGCGGACCGAAGCGTTGTTCTGGCCCTATCACCACGAGATCTCGACCCGCTTGGCCCATCTGCGCCGGGTCAGCGGCAAACCTCCGGCTATTCTAGGTGTGCATTCCTGTACCGATTGGATGGATGGAGCCTGGCGGCCTTGGGAGATCGGCATTCTCTATGCCCATGATGACCGTTTGGCGCGCCCCTTCATTGATGTTTTGCGCCGCCAGAACCCGGATTTGACCATTGGCGACAACCAGCCCTATTCGGGCAAGGAGGTCGGCTATACGGTGAACACCCATGGCGAGGCTGCGGGTTTGCCCTATGCCGGGATTGAGGTCCGCCAAGACCTAATCGGTGATGCCGATGGTGCGGCCAAATGGGCCAAGATCCTGGCCCGGGCGCTGGATGTGGTCCTGGCTGAAGAAACCCTGTATCGCGTTGAAATGCGCTGACGGATCGGACGGAGGATCCCATGCCAACCACCCTGTCCGGAGCCCCGTCTCCTGCCATTGTCCAACGTGACCCGGCGTTTACCCTGGGCATCGAAGAAGAATATCTGCTTGTGGAGCCGCGCACCGGGGCCATTGCCGCTGATCCGCCGCCTGCCTTGATGGAGGCTCTGGTGGCGGGCTCGGAGCAAAGCCCCGAAGGCTCGGTGACGCCAGAGTTCCTGCGCGCCCAGATCGAGGTCGGTACTCGGGTCTGCAAAACGGTCCCTGAGGCCAGCGACTGCTTAAAAGTGTTGCGTGGCCTGGTGATCGCCGAGGCCGAACGCCATGGCCTGGGTCTGATCGCCGCTTCGACCCACCCCTTCGCCAAATGGGAGGCCCTGCAGCACACGGATAAGGAACGCTATTCGGCTTTGGCTCAGGACCTTCAGGGACCGGTGCGCCGTTTGGTGATTTGCGGCATGCATGTCCATGTGGGGATCGAAGACCCGGATCTGCGCATCGATTTGATGGGGCAGTTGTCATACTTCCTGCCGCATCTGTTGGCCCTGTCCACCTCCTCGCCCTTTTGGAAGGGATTGGACAGCGGGATGATGAGCTATCGTCTCAGCGTTTTTAACGAATTGCCCCGCACGGGCCTGCCCGAAGCCTTTTCCAGCTACACGGAATATCAGCGCCATGTTGATGCCCTGGTCGGGGCCGGAGTGATCGAGGATTCCACCAAGATCTGGTGGGATTTGCGCCCCTCGCATCGCTATCCGACTTTGGAAATGCGCATTGCCGATGTCTGCACCCGGCTGGAAGATGCGGTTTGCATTGCCGCCTTGTTTGTCTGCCTGACTCGGATGCTCTATCGGCTGCGCCGGGAGAACCAGCGCTGGCGGGCCTATGCCCGAATGCTGGTGGAGGAAAACCGCTGGCGTGCCCAGCGCTATGGCCTGGATCGCGGATTGATCGACTTTGGCAAAGGATCAGTGGTGTCTATGCCTGAGCTGGTCGAAGAGCTGCTCGATCTTGTCAATCCGGATGCAGCGGCGTTGGGCTGTGTGCGCGAGGTGCAGCATATGCGCACCATTGTCGCCCGGGGCTCCAGCGCCCATGCTCAGCGCGCGGTTTATCAACAGGCGCTGCAGTCCGGGATGTCCGAAGCCGAAGCCTTATCCCAAGTGGTGGCCCATTTGATGGCCGAAACCGCCGGGGCCCGACCGGAGATCAAGACCGTAATTCAGTCCGGGGAGTGAGCTTTGCGCCCCTCCATATAGAGGGAATTCGGGGCCCAAGGCCGGTTGTCATCGCCCCATTCCAACTCTTTGGCAATCTCTGGCCAGTGAGCGATGCCCGAAACGCCGATTTGCTGTTCGACAATATCGGTGAACCCGGCGGTTTCGAACGCGGCCCGGAGGGTGAGCGCGTCATACATCCATTGATGGGTTTCCCCCCGGGCGCGGGCATCGCCAAGCAGCAGGGTTTCGACAAAGCGAACCAAGCGCCGCCCCAATGATTTTGGCGGCGGGCGGTTGTCGCCGCCACTGCGCCTGCGCACGCTTTGTCCATAGAGCGAGGCAATGCGCCGGTCGTGTTCTGCAGCACTTTGGTCGCCGCGCTCGGCTTGGGTAAAGGATGCCAGGTAGCGATCAACCTTGCCTTTTAGGTCGGGCACGCAAATCCGCAACAGCCCCCCGGGCGCTAAGACCCGGATGCTTTCCGCCATCAGCTTTTTGGCGTCGGGCCGGTCTAGATGCTCCAACAGGTGACAGTGGTAGAGTGCTTGGACGGAGCCATCGGGCAAGGGCAGTCCTTTGCACAGATCGGCATAGGCCAAGGCATGGTTACAGAGCGGGCGCAGGCGCTTGGCCCGTTCCGGCCCGACGATCGGCGAGACCCACGAAATCACCTGGGGCCGAAGCAAACCCCAGCGCTGCAGCTGATAGGCCGGGCCTCGGTCCATATTCAGGCCATGTCCGGTGGTGCGGGTCCCCGCCCCAAGGTTCACAAAAGCCATTGGCCTGTCGGAGGAGGGCCGTTCGAAGGGGGCGGTTCTGGAGGCAGGCTGGGAGGACATTGTCAAAGGGTGAGGACCGGCAAACCAAGGGTCTTACAGGCTTTTGCAAAGCCAATATCCAGGGTTACAATTTCAGCCTGAACATCTATGGCTATTGCCGCGTGGAGGGCATCTCCGGCCCGTAAGCCCAAATCTGGCGTTCCGCATAGACGAGCAGCTTCGCTAAAATAGGATGATCTTATGCTGAGCACATTCAATGTGCGTGATTGCATTTTTTCAAATGCTGCGAGGCAATTGACGTGCTCGTCTTTTAGAAGAGCGCCAGTTCTCACTTTTATAGAGAGAGCCGAAGATACTTCGGTCAGTGTCCACTCACTGATCATGCAATGACGCGGTTGTTGCTCAGAGAGCCAGGAATAAACCGCGTTGGTTTTGGACTCTTTGGTTAAAGCCGCAACCAAAACAGAGCTATCCAGATAGGGCCTCAATATCGGTCCTCGTCGCGCATACGGCGAACAAAGGGTCCTGCGGATTCAGATTGCATCGGTTGACGCTCGGTTAGGGCTTTGAGAGCCTCAATGTCGAAGGGCTCCCCAGGAGGTTGCGCAGTAACCAAGCGAGCGACCGTTTTGCCGTTGCGGAGAATACCAATCTCCTCCCCTGCTTCAGCGCGGGCAACCAAGTCTTCGAAATTGTCCCGGGCTTCAGATAGGCTGACATCGGCCATCGAAAAGGCTCCTCCATAACGATGAAACAAGTGTACCAGCACCCTGAAACAACGGCAAATCTCGCAAGCTCCGAAGGTTAGGCCGTCGCTGTGGCCCCGCCGCGTCGGGGGTCTCCCGCAGCCTCTATGGACCCATCGGGACGACGGCGCACCGCATGGACGCCGCCAAAAAACATTGAGCTTCGGTCCCAGGCCTTGACGCGGCCATTGAAGCCAGAGCGCAAGACGCTGATTTCATTCTCGGCGAACCCGGCCTCAATGTTCAGCAGATCGCCCTCCACATGCAGCCGGGGCGCACCCACCGCATCTGCCAGGGGCAATCCCATGACACAGGTATTGCGCAGCACCTGGGTGATCGCAGAGCGGATCCGGTTCGACCCACCGCTGCCCAGGGCGAGTAGGCTGCCATCGGGTTCTTCCACTAGGGTGGGGGCCATCATCGAGGAGATCCTTCGGTTCGGGTCCCATGCGAACCACCCCCGGGGATTAATATCCTCCTCGCCGAGCATATTGTTGGGCATATAGCCCCAGCAGGGCAGCATGCGCCCACAGCCCTCGCCATTGGACAAACTGACCGCCGCCGCATTGCCCGCCCCATCAATGACCGACAGATGGGTGGTGCCGCCGACTTTCAAGGCGCGCCCATGATCCAGTTCGAGGTCCTGGCGGAATCGGGCGACGGTTTGTGGATCGAGCAACTGGGAGACCCGGTCCTCGGTGGTTTCATCCAACAAGGCGCAGGCTGCGCGGGCATCGGCGGTGGCCGCCATTGCTCTGGCGCGCAATAGGCCCTCCATCGCCCAGTCCTCGCCAAGCTGGCCTTCCATCAAGGCGAGGGCAAAGGCGATCAAAGGACCACCGGAGGAAGGCGGCGGGTTGAGCATCACGCGGCCCATCCCTGCGACACGCTGGCGTAACGGGGTACGGCGGATCACTGTGAAGCTTTTCAGGTCCTCTAGGCTCAGCAACCCGCCTTGGCTGCGGCACAGAGCCACCAAATCCTGAGCAGGATCGCCTTCGCGGAAGGGTCGCTCGCCCTCTTGCGCAAACAGGTCCAAGCAGTCTACCAGCCCGGCCACCCGGGCTTTCTCTCCGGCGGGCAGAGGCTGTCCGGGGTTTTCCAGGCACTCGAAAGCGGCCCGGGCCTCCGGACTGAACAGCATGATAGGGGCCACGACCTGCAAAAAGTCAGCTTGCAGCGGTGAGACGGGGCACCCGTTTTGCGCCAGGGCCAACGCAGGGGCCAAGATGTCCTTCAGGGGCAGGCGGCACAGATCGTGATGGATGGCGGCCATGCCCGGCATCATGCCCGGCGTGGCGATGGCCGCAGATCCAACATGGAATTCCTGGGTATTGCCACCGCCGAAATCCGCCAGGACCGGATGGAAATCCAGCGTCTGATCGGGCTCTGCCAGCGTTTTGTTTAGCGGCGTCTGGGCGAAGAAATCATACAGAACCGTTTTCGGCGCGCCAGTCTCGGCCCCCAAACGGGCCATCATAAAACCGCCGCCGCCCGGGGAGGACAGGACTGGCTCGGCCAGAAAAGAGGCGGCGATCCCGGCCAAGGCGGCGTCAAAGGCGTTTCCGCCCGCTGCCAAAACGGTCTGGGCGGCTTGGGCCGTATGGTGATCCCCGGCGGCAACAGCGCCTTGTTTTTTGGTCATGTGTCCTGGGTCCATTCTTCGATATGGATCCGGTAGCGGACATAGTCGTCGGCTGGTCGGAACCGATCATAGAGCCGCCGAGCCTGTTCATTGTCGGTATTGGTATGCCAGTAGAGCCGCCCCCAGCCCCGGTCCTGACACAGGGCTAGGAGATCATCGATCAAGGCCTTGCCCACATTGCGCCCCCGGGCCTCGGGCGTGACGAACAGGTCTTCCAGATAACAGATTGGCTCAATGCACCATGTCGCCTCATGCAGTACACAATGGGCAAAGCCGAGCAGGGTTCCATCTGCTGCAACCGCCACCCGCCCGAAGAGCCGGGACACCGGATCTGTCAGCCGGTGCCAGGCGGTTTCCGTGATCTGGGGATCCATCGTGGCGACTTCATAGAAGCCTAGATAGTCCTGCCATAGGGGCGACCAGGCGGCTCGGTCTGCCGCGATAAGGTCACGGATCAAGGGGGCGCTTGTTTGGGTGGGCTCGGAAGTGTTGTTGGGAACCATGGGATGCTCTGGGTAACTGCTGTGCCGTGTTCAGGGCCTTGAAGGCTGTTTGGCTTGAGAGTAGGGTGCGCAGCCTTATCACAGGATTTACCATCCTGTCCCCAAACCGCTGTCCATTCAGGATTGGCGATACGTGCTCCCATACAGAGGTTGACGACCATGGCCGATACCGGCGGAATTGCAGGCGATCAACTACGCTCCTATATCGAGCGGATTGAACGTCTGGAAGAAGAAAAAGCGAATATCGCCAATGACATCAAGGAAGTGTATGCCGAAGCCAAGGGGACGGGCTTTGATCCGAAAATCATGCGCAAACTGATTTCCTTGCGGAAACGGGACAAGCAGGAACTGGCAGAAGAAGAAGAACTGCTCGATCTGTACCGGGCCGCAGTTGAGGGGTAATGCTGCCCGCTGGCTGCACAGCTGACTCGAGTCGCTAAAATCTGCTAGTTTTTCTATGGTCTTTTTTCAAGGCCCGGCCAGAGCGCCGGGCCTTTTTCATTGCGAATTCGCATGGACGCGGAATTTCTTCAGTGCATTCAAGTGATTGCCAGGCCGCCTGCTATGCACAGACAACATACCAGTATGTTTATTGTGGGAATATCTGGTTGAACCCATTGGGCGGTAGGATTATTGCGTGAGAAGAAAAAGTAACTCCGAAGAGACCTCGTGCCTGACGCGTGATTGCCTCCCAGGTCGCATTTCTTAGGCAATGCGGCATCCAGCGATCACGGATCAGAAAGGGTGAATATGCGGAGACTGAAAGGGTAGGTGCTCATGTCAATCGACCGTAGCAATGGTGTTCCCCTCTGGAAACAGATCAGACAAATCATTGAAAATGATATTGAAACTGGTGTGTCTGCCCCTGGGGATCGTCTGCCGACGGAATTGGAGTTTGCCAGCCGCTTCGGCGTCAATCGTCATACCGTGCGCCAGGCAATTGCTGATTTAGTGGGGCGCGGTGTTTTGCGCGTAGAGCAAGGGCGCGGCACATTTGTGCAAGAGCGGGTTATAGACTATCGGTTGGGCGATAAGACCCGGTTCCATGCGGTGCTCTCAGAGCTGAACCGCAATGCCAGCGGGCAATTGATCGCCACCGATGAGGTTGTGCCCGACAAAGCCATCGCCGATGCCCTGTCCTTGGATCCGGGCCGTTCGGTGATCCGCTTGGACAGCCAGGGCGAAGCCGATGGGCGGTGCATTTGTGTTTCCACCCATTTCTTCCCCAAGGAACGCTGTGGCGATATTGGCGAGCAATACCGCAAATCCGGATCGGTCGGCCAGGCACTGACGGATATGGGGGTCTTGGGCGTTCGCCGGACCTCGACCCGGGTCAGCGCGCGGTTGCCCAGTGCAGCCGATGCAGACCGGCTGGGTCAGCCGCGCAATCGTCCGGTATTGGTGGCAGAGTCCGTCAATGTGGATAAGGAAGACCGGCCCGTTGAATATTCCGTGCTGCGTTTTGCCAGCGACTGGGTCCAATTGGTCTTTGATTACTAAAGTGTTTTGGCGCAGCCAAAACACGGGTAGCGCGGCAGGCGTTTGCGCAGCAAATGCCGGGAGAGTTCAAAGTGTTTTGGCGCAGCCAAAACGTGGATTGCGTAGCAAATGCCGGGACCTCCCCTAGGCTAAGAAACCAACAAATATGGCATGCACGCGAAGACCGCTTAGGCGGTCTTCGTCGCATTTGCGGTCATGCCCAGGCCGGGGATCATGTCTTGGACCCGGTTGCCCAGGGCTCGCACGGAATGCCGCCATCCATTCAGATCGGTTTTGGTCGAGGCGGAGGCATTGGCCCGATTGGCCAGAACCGGAGACAGGCTAGCACTGTCATAGCCCAGCAGCCGGTCGGCTTCGCTCATCAACCGGGTCAACTGTTCATCAGCATTGGGGGTCAGCACGCCTCCCGTATTCACGCTGTCGCCGATGATATGTTCCATGAAGTTCAGCAGGGCTTCAACCCGGCGGGCTTCTTCCAAGGTCAGGCGAGGGCAGGGCGACGGGGTTAATACTTCTGTTGCCGACAAATCCATCGCCGCACCCAAATCCAATTGGGCGGTGATCTGGTCTAGCGCGTTTTCCTGATCCAGGCTCAGTGGACCGTCATCGCGCGGCAGCAGCACCAGCAAGGGATCTTCATTGGTCGCCGGAATAGTGGCCGCAGCCAAAGGCAGGGCAACAGGCATGGGCGGTTGGTGCAGCCGTACAGAGTCCTGCGACAGATCCGCATCCAGGCTTTCCAGCAAATCGTCAATATCGCCAATAAGGGCATCCAGACGGACCTCATCCTTGTTGGACAAAGTGCGTCGGGCCGGAACCCCAAGCAGGCTTTCAGCTTCTGAGAATAGGGAGTCCAACAGGCTCAAGGTGCCGTCGAGCCGGGCGTCGGTCAGGCTGCCAAGGGGCTCGGCGCTGTGATCCCCAAGGACCGGCGGTTGCCAATGCGGGGCAGGGGCCGACAATCCAGTCGCCTGGCCACCGTCCAGGCGGGTCATCGCCGGGGACCGCGTTAGATGATCGAAGTCGATGGAGAGATCGACGGCGTTCATGGCACCCAATTCCTTCGTTATGGGGCCAACGTCCTGTTGAGATACGCTGGCCGGATCCGTGTCCTTTGGCATCGCGGTTCAGGGTCCTTGTTCCGGGGGCATGTCCGCAGAAGCAAAGCCGATGCCATAGACGCAGTGTGACCGGCAGGACTGAATAAGCCGTAAACAGACCAAGGCAAAATTGGGGAAATTTGGTGGCTGTGGGCAGATTTGACCCGGCAAAAAATGCCTAGTGAGCTGAAATTAAGGAATATTTTACCTATATCTTTTGTGCGGTTACCCGGATTTGTCCGACCATCCGCTCCCCACCCACCTTGTCCCAGAGAGGATCCGATGGACCGGCTGACCTTGATCGAAACCTTTGTCCAGGTCGCGGATAGCGGCGGTTTTTCCAAAGCTGCCGACCGCATGGGCCTGTCCAAATCCGTGGTCAGCAAATATGTCTCGGCCTTGGAAGATCATCTCGGCGCCCGGTTGTTCAACCGCACCACCCGGCGGCTGTCCTTAACCGAAGTCGGCGCGGCCTATCGCGACCGATGTCAGGCGATCTTGGCGGATCTGGCAGAAGCCGAGCATGCGGTGGGCCGATTGCATGCGGAACCGCGCGGCGTGTTGCGCTTGAATGTGCCGATGTCTTTTGGACAACGCCATATCGGGTCCGCTCTGCCCGGTTTCCTGGACGCCCATCCGGACATTTCGATCCATATGGAACTGAGCGATCGCTTTGTCGATGTCATTGAAGAAGGCTATGACCTTGCGATCCGCATCGGTGCGCTATCGGATTCCAGCTTGATTGCCCGACGGATAACGGCGCTGCATCGCATTGTTGTTGCCGCGCCAAGCTATCTGGAGCGCCATGGTCGGCCCCGCCACCCCGATGATCTGGCCACCCATCAATGCATGGTCTACACTATGCGCAATTCTCTGCCAGACTGGGATTTAACCCACCGATCCGGACAGCAGGTCCTGATCGAGCATCCCTCCCGCCTGACCGCCAATAGCGGCGATGCCTTGGTCAATGCAGCGGTTAGCGGCGCTGGGCTTGTGCTCGCACCGACCTTCATCATTCATCATCATCTCGCGGCGGGTCGCCTGGAACGAGTTCTGCCAGATTGGCAGGGTATGGGCGGGGCCATCCATGCGGTCTATCCACCAAACCGGCATTTATCGGCTAAGGTCCGGGTTTTTATAGATTATTTGATCCAGCGCTTTGGGCGCGAGGTGCCTTATTGGGACCAGGGGCTTGACTTGGTCACGCGCTAGAGCCACCCTTGGGCGAATATTGCGCCGCAATATATCGCAAAGATTGGCATCGGGCCTGTCCTCATTCTGGGAATGGGCTTCAAATTTTTTTCTCAAAACGGGAGAGTTGCATGGCCGACGGATCGCTGTTTGAGCCAGAGGGCAAAGCCGTACCGATTTCCACCGATTATCAGGTGGGCCAGGACAATATCAAAACTCAGTTTGGGCCGTTTGGCCTCGACATCCACAATCCGGTTTTCTTGATTTCGGGTCTGTCTGTGGTGGCCTTTGTCATCCTGACCTTGGCCTTACAATCCCATGTGGAGCCGGTGTTTAACGGTTTGCGGGGTTGGCTGACCTCGACCTTGGATTGGTTCTTTTTGTCAGCGGCCAACATCTTCGTGTTGCTGTGCATCGTGTTGATGCTCTCGCCCTTGGGCAAGGTCCGGATTGGCGGCACGGAGGCCAAGCCGGATTATTCCTATCCCGGCTGGTTTGCCATGCTGTTCGCAGCGGGCATGGGCATCGGTCTGATGTTCTATGGTGTCTCCGAACCGATCTCCCATTTTAGTTCTGCGGTGGCCGAAGGGGCCGGATCTCCAGACAGTTGGGCTCCCTTGGCCGGGGCTGCGGGCAATGCGGAGGAAGCGCAAAGACTTGGCATGGCGGCGACCATCTTCCATTGGGGCCTGCACCCTTGGGCGATCTATGCGGTGGTGGCTTTGGCCTTGGCCCTGTTCTCCTTCAACAAAGGCCTGCCGCTGACCATGCGCTCGATCTTTTACCCGATCTTTGGTGAGCGGGTCTGGGGTCCCATCGGCCATGTGATCGACACTTTGGCGGTGTTCGCCACCCTGTTTGGCTTGGCCACGTCCTTGGGTTTTGGCGCCGAGCAGGCCAATGCGGGGTTAAGCTTCCTGTTTGGCATTCCGGTCAATGACGTTTCCAAGGTCCTGCTGATCACGGTCATCACCGGTGCGGCCCTTGTCTCCGTGTGTGCCGGGTTGGATGCAGGCGTGAAGCGCCTCTCCGAGATCAATATGGGCTTGGCGCTGCTGCTGTTGCTGTTTGTGTTTTTTGTCGGCCCGACCCTGGCCATCCTGACCGGCTTTTTTGACAATCTGCTGGCCTATGCGACCTATCTGCCGTCCCTGTCGATGCCCTTTGGTCGTGAGGATGCCAATTTCAGCCAAGGCTGGACCGCGTTCTATTGGGCTTGGTGGATCTCCTGGTCGCCCTTTGTCGGCATGTTCATCGCCCGGGTGTCCCGGGGCCGCTCGGTGCGGGAATTCATCCTTTGTGTGTTGGTGATCCCGTCCATCGTTTCGGTGTTCTGGATGACGGCCTTTGGCGGCACGGCGATTGATCAGATGGTCAATGGCGGCATCACCAAGGTGGCTGACGCGGCCCTGGAGTTGAAACTGTTCGAGATGTTGGGCGAACTGCCGCTGACCTCAATCACCTCCTTTGTTGGGATTGTTTTGGTGGTGGTGTTCTTCGTCACCTCCTCGGACTCCGGCTCCTTGGTCATTGACACCATCACCGCTGGCGGCAAGGTCGACGCCCCGGTTTCGCAACGGATCTTCTGGGTGTGCTTTGAAGGTTTGGTGGCCATTGCCCTGTTGCTTGGCGGAGGGCTGGGCGCGTTGCAGGCCATGGCGGTTTCGACGGGCTTCCCGTTCACCATCGTGCTTTTGCTGGCCTGTTACGCCATCATCAAGGGCCTCAGGAGCGAATTAAAGGTGATGTAGCGACGCATTTGAGGGGTTCGGAAGGGTTTCTTCCGAGCCCTTTAAAACCCGGCATCCGGTTGGGAGAGGTATTCAATCTCATCCGGGGTGCTTTCCCGGCCCAGCACCCCATTGCGGTGTGGGAAGCGCCCGAAACGTTCGATCAAGTCCAAATGGGCCAGGGCGGATTTTTGGTTTGCCTCAATGCCAACCCGCTCACACAGCGCGATGGAGCGTTCCTGGTCGACCAGTTCTTCAGAATGCATGAAGGGCAAATAGGCAAACATCTGCTCAATAGGCGCCAAAGCCGTATCATGGCCGCGCACAATCATTTCCTCTGCGGCCCACCGAGCCTTGGCGTCGGCGGCAAAGGCTTTGGGCGAGCCCCGGAACATATTGCGGGGAAACTGGTCTAGGATCAGAATCAGAGCCAACCCGCCTAAGGGATCGCCGAGCAGGTCATCCAACCGTCCAGCAGCCGCATCGCCATAATCCTTGGCAAACAAAGTGATGATGGCGGCATCGACACCATCATTTTTGGCAAACCACCAAGGTGCGACCGCTTTGCTGTCTTTGCTGGGGCGGGATGGGCCAAACCAAAAGGTCAGGACCCGCACCGTGACCGGCATGGTCATATCCAACTCCGTCACCGGCCCTGCCATGGGCGCGGGTGCGTCGCTGTCGTCTGCGGGCGGGGTGGGATCGTCGCTCATGGATCTTGCTTCCGGAACGGGGTGTAGGCCTGCAATGCCTCAATATCCTGGCAGACCGCAGCCTCTTCCTGTTGCAGAAAGCGTGCAACCGCTTTTTCCAATCCGGGATCGGCCAGCCAATGGGCCGACCATGTGGCGCGGGGCTCATAGCCTCGGCTCAACTTGTGATCGCCTTGGGCTCCGGCCTCGACCCGTTTCAGGCCGGTTTCGATGGCAAAGTCGATGGCCCGGTAATAGCAGGCCTCGAAATGCAAAAAGCCATAGTGACCGTCGCAGCCCCAATTGCGACCGAACAGGGTCTCGCTGCCCTGAAGATTGAGCGCTCCGCAAACCGGATCGCCGCCGCCCTCGGGTTCGCCAACCACCAACACAACATCATCGCCGCAGCGTTCGGGCATCAGATTAAAGAAGTCCCGCTTTAGATAGGCTTGGCCCCATTTCCGGTCCGAGGTGTCGCGGTAAAAGGCATAAAATGCATCCCAATGCCGTGGTTGGATGTCCGCACCGACCAAGGTCCGCAACACCACCCCATGGCCGTTGGCCTTTTCGCGCTCCTTGCGAATGGTTTTGCGCTTCCGGGAGGCCATCAGATCCAGGAAATCCTGGAAGCTGTCATAGCCCTTATTCTCCCAATGATATTGCTGGCCGACCCGCTGCAGCATCCGGGGCAGGCTGGTGGCCGCATCGCGGTCTTCTTCGGTCAAAAAGGTTAAATGGACTGAGGACAGGGACATCTGCCTGGCAGCCTGGACCATGCCAGCGACCATCGCGCGCTTCAACTCCCCCGGATCCTGCGCGTCCGGATGCACCAGCAAGCGCGGACCGGTGGCGGGGGTGAAGGGCACGGCGCAGAGCATTTTTGGATAATAATCGCCGCCTGCCCGCTCATAGGCCTGGGCCCAGGCCCAGTCGAAGACATATTCGCCATAGGAATGCCCCTTGGCATAAAACGGGGCGCAGGCTCTTAGGATGCCGTCGCTGTCCCGGATGGCAACATGACGCGGCAGCCAGCCGGTTTTGGCACAGACCGAGCCGCTGTCTTCCAGGGCGGACAAAAACCCATGTTTGACAAAGGGGTTTGTCAGCCCGGCGCAGGCATTCCAGTCGTCAACGGCAAAGTCGTTGATCGATCCATGCAGGGTAACCGTGGTGCCGTCGGCGCCGTCGGGCATGTTTGCTGAACTATCCTGGATGAGGAAACCGAGCCTCTTTCACAGCTTGGTGCGTCGCAGCACGGGATCAAGGGGCTAATCGCGGATTGCGACCAATGCGTCGACCTCGACGGGCGCATTTAGAGGCAAGCTCGCTGCCCCCGTTGCTGCTCGGGCATGGCGGCCAATATCGTCAAAAACAGCGACCATCAAATCGGAGGTGCCATTGATCACCTGGGGATGGGCGGTAAAATCGGGCGTGCAGGCGACAAACCCGCCTAGGCGGATGATTTTCTCAACCCGACCCAAATCTCCCTCCAAAGCGGCCGCCACTTGGGCAATGATGTTCAGCCCGCATTGCCGGGCCGCTTCGGTGCCTTGTTCAACGGAGACATCTCTTCCCAACAGGCCGGGATACATTACGGCACCGTCCTTAAAGGGCAGCTGTCCGGAGATCACAAGGAGCCCGTTCCACGCCACCGCTGGCACATAATTGGCCACCGGGGCGGAGGCGACCGGTAGGGTTAGACCAAGGCTTTCCAAGCGGGCATGGATGGTGTCATTAGAAGACATGGATTGGGATCCTTTGCGGCCAAAGGGCAAGGTTTTTCACGAAACGCAGCACCACACTGTACGAGAGCGAATTCCGCGACAATTGACTCTTGGAATTCGCTCTAACCTTTTGGTATGTCGCATTTTCGAACCGCCGAACCGAACCCACTCCGTCAGAATGACTCTATTGGATCGAACAGGGCTCTAGGACTCTCGACGCCCCCGTGTTAGGGGAAGCGCCATGATTTTTTGCTGGGGTCACCAGGGGACCCTGCGCTGATATGGGAGGTTCCCGCCAATGAGCAACCTGTCACTGCCCAAGGATAAGATCCGTGTTCTGTTGCTGGAGAACATCCACGACACCGCCATCCAATATTTCAATGACCATGGTTATGGGTCCGTTGAACTGCTGGGCGGTGCTTTGGACGAGGGCAAGCTGATTGAGCGCATTGGCGATGTGCATATGCTCGGCATCCGCTCCCGCACCCAGGTCACAGACAAAGTCCTAGCGGCTGCTGAGAAGCTGATCGCCATTGGCTGCTTTTGCATCGGCACCAATCAGGTCGACCTGAAAAGCGCCCATGCTCGGGGCATCCCGGTGTTCAACGCGCCCTATTCCAACACCCGGTCGGTGGCGGAGTTGGTGCTGGCCGAGATGATCCTGTTGATGCGCGGCGTGCCACAACGGTCCTGGGAGTGCCATGAGGGGGGCTGGAACAAGAGCGCCAAGGGTGCCAATGAAGTGCGCGGCAAAACCTTGGGCATTGTCGGTTATGGCCATATTGGCAGCCAAGTCTCGGTGCTGGCGGAATCCTTGGGCATGCGGGTGATTTATTACGACATTGTCGAAAAGCTGGCCCTGGGCAATGCCCGCCCGGTCCGCGATATGGGGGCGTTGCTGTCCGAGGCTGATGTGGTGACCCTGCATGTGCCCGCCACCCCGGAAACCGTTGATATGATCGGTGGCCAGGAGATCTCCCGGATGAAAGAGGGGGCGGTGTTCATCAACGCCTCCCGGGGCAATGTGGTGGTCATCGAGGCTTTGGCCCAAGCGCTGCAGGAAGGCAAACTGCGCGGCGCGGCGGTGGATGTGTTCCCCAAAGAGCCTAAGGCGGCGGCGGAACAGTTTGAGAGCCCGCTCCGGGGCCTGAAAAATGTGCTGCTGACCCCGCATATCGGTGGCTCCACCGCCGAAGCCCAGGAGGGCATCGGACGTGAAGTTGCCGATAAGCTGGTGAAATATTCCGATGATGGCTCCACCTTGGGCGCGGTGAATTTCCCGGAAGTGGCCTTGCCGCAGCAAGCCAATGTGACCCGCTTCCTGCATATCCACAGCAATCGGCCCGGGGTGCTCTCGCAAATGAATGAGATCTTCAGCTCCCACAACATCAATATCAGCGGCCAATATCTGATGACGGATTCAGAAGTCGGCTATGTGGTGGTGGATGTGCAAAAGAACATTAAGGCAGGCGACGGATTCCGCCGGGCCTTGGCCTCCATTGATGGCACCCTGAAATTCCGCTTTTTGAATTAACGGACGTGCCCACGAGCCTAAAAGTGAGAAACCCCGGCACCAAGAGGTCCGGGGTTTTTCAATGCCCAGAGAGCATGCGCCCTCTGGGAGTTTTCAGGTGATGTTAACCAGCGACAAGCAGGCGGGGTTGGGCCTTAAGCGCACGGTCAAACGCCGACTGTTCCTTCTGGTTATACTCATACCAGTGGCCGGTGTTTTCCGGGCAGGACACCAATCCCAGAGCTTTCGCAACCAAGAAATAGCGAAGCATTGTCGGGTCCCTCCCTCTGTTTCAATGTGACGGTAATGTTACCGAACAATCTGAATATAGCGCACAATGTGCGCACCTCCAAGCAAAATATGAATGTGGGTGGTAAAAATGCGCACTAGGTGCGCGCTATGACCTGATTTTAAGTGAGGTATTTCAAGGCCTTAACCGGTCCTTGGCCTTAGGCAGTCGCGGCCAAATCTTTGGCCTCATCGCGCTCTAGAGACACGGTGGTGGCCAGTTTCGGGAAGCGGCCACCGAGAATGGCTTGCCATTCTTCCGACGCTGCGCCGACATCGCCATCGCGCAGCAGACCTCGGGCGCGCACGGCCCGCCAATAGGCTGTCTCGGCATAGGGGTGCCAATCGCCATCGATGAACAGATTGCGTCCGCCGCCGGGCAGCGCAAAGGTGCAGGGCGTGGCGTTGCGCGCCCAGGCCATAAAGGTTTCCACCAAAACCGCTGGATCTTCCGGGCGGTCGGTCGGGCGGGAGACATCGCGGTAAAAGGCCCGCACCATGACCTCCAGTGCAAAGCCCGGAACAGGAACCCCGCAATGATCTCGCCAGGCTTTCAGGATCGCCACCAACATGCGTGGCCGTTCCGCATGGGCATGGCTTAAGGTCCGCATGGCTGCGGCCTCGGCCACCGGATCGGTGCGGATCCAGACCGGAAACGGCCCGTCGCCATGACCGGGAATGCTCAAGACGCCGCCATCTTCGCGCGCCGGACGGACCAGGACCACCAAGGGACCAACCCGCAGCCGGATGGCCGGAACACCCAGCACCGGCACCGCATCCGCATGGCCGCTTAAACGCAAAGCTTTGGCAACATCGGTCAGGGCTTCCATGGCCGAGGCGGGGCAGCAGCGGCTCGGCAATTGGTAAAACAGGTCAACGGCGGGGTCCGGACCGTCTTTCAGTGGTTTGACCGCACAGCGCCGGGACAGGGATCCGGCCAGCATAAAGTCTTCGCGGTAAAGGGTTCCGGCGCGGTCGGGCCGGTAATAGGCCCGCAGGGACCGGGCGGCTCGTCCGGCAGCCTCCGCAGCGGCTTCCCGTTGCAGATTGCCTGGCAAAATGGCGGCCAAAAAGGCGGCGAAGGCATAGGTGATCTCGGTGCCTGGATCCGCCATTGCCGTGACCCGGTCCCGCGCCGTGATTTCGGCGGAAGGGACAAGCGCGGGCAGTCCTGCGGGCTCCCGTTTGGGGTCCGCGAGGGGCGGGGTTGCCCGTTCCGAAGCTGTCGGCAAGGGGTGCTGGCGCGACATCCGGGTCTCCATTGGCAAAAAAGTCCAGTTAGTCGAAGAATCATAACTGAGACTTTAAGACTCGTCCATAATCTATTGGATTCAATTCATGAATCGCATTTTCAAATCTACTTTTCCGAGTCGAGCGACTCTCAGGACTCGCACAGGTGGCGTGGCTGGGACGGGATTTAGGGTCTTGGCGTTGCGGGGTGATGCTGCCATGTTCTGGCACAACCGGCGCGAAGCCGAAGCAATGAACGACCAAAACAGTGTCAGGGAGGGCACGCATGCCCAAGGTGTTGATCAGTGATGCGTTGAGCGAGGCGGCGGTCGAGGTGTTCCGCGCCCGGGGTGTGGAAATCGACCTGAAGGTCGGGATGAGCCCGGACGAATTGGAAGCCTGCATCGGCGACTATGATGGCTTGGCGATCCGATCAGCCACCAAAGTGACCCCAAAGATCCTGGAAGCGGCGTCAAAGCTTCGGGTTGTGGGCCGGGCTGGGATCGGCGTGGACAATGTCGATGTGGCAGCGGCCAGCCGCCAGGGGGTCATTGTAATGAACACCCCCTTTGGCAATGCGGTGACCACGGCAGAACATTCCGTCGCTCTGTTGATGTCCTTGGCCCGTCGGATCCCGGGGGCAGATGCCTCGACCCGGGCTGGCAAATGGGAAAAAAGCAAATTCATCGGCACGGAGCTGTGCGGCAAGACCTTGGGTGTGATTGGCGCGGGCAATATCGGTGCCATTGTCTGCGACCGCGCCAAGGGCCTGAAAATGCGGGTGATCGTCTATGATCCGTATCTGTCCCAAGAGCGCGCCGATGTGCTGGGGGTGGAGCGTGTCAGCCTGGAGGAATTGCTGCCCCGGGCTGACTTCATCACCTTGCATGTGCCGCTGACCCCGCAAACCAAAGGCATTTTGAATGCCGACAGCTTGGCGAAATGTCGCAAGGGCGTGCGGATTGTGAACTGTGCGCGCGGTGGTCTTGTCGTTGAAGCCGACCTGAAGGCGGCCATTGAAAGCGGCCATGTGGCCGGGGCGGCCCTGGATGTGTTTGAAGAAGAACCGGCCCGGGAAAACCCGCTGTTCGATCTGGAACAGGTGGTGTTCACGCCGCATTTGGGGGCCTCAACCCGGGAAGCCCAAGAGGCGGTGGCGATCCAGGTTGCTGAACAGATGAGCGACTATCTGCTACAAGGGGCGGTGACCAATGCGGTTAACATGCCCTCTGTCGGCGCAGAGGAAGCGGTCAAGCTGCGGCCCTATATGACCCTGGCCAAGGGCTTGGGCACCTTGATGGGTCAAGTGGTGCGGTCCGGCTTGTCTTCGGTGGAAGTGGCCTATGCGGGGGAGGCGGCGAGCCTGAATTGCAAGCCCCTGACGGCTGTGGCCTTGGCTGGGTTGCTCTCGCCGCGCATGGAAAGTGTGAACATGGTCAATGCGCCGGTGATCGCCAAGGACCGGGATGTGAAGGTGGTGGAAACCAATACCGAGCATTGCGAGGGCTACCACGCCATGGTGACCCTGACCGTGACCACCGAAAAGCAAACCCGGACCGTGTCGGGCACGGTGTTTGGCGATGGTTCAGCCCGGGTGATCAGCTTGAACGGCATTCCCATTGAAGCGCCCTTCGTTGAGCATATGCTCTACACCGTCAATGATGATAAGCCGGGCTATATTGGGGCGTTGGGCATGCTGCTTGGCGATGCCGCCGTCAATATTGCCAGCTTCCATCTGGGCCGCCAATCCGAAGGCGGCGACGCGATTGCCTTGATTGCCATGGACCAGGCCTTGCCCGAGGCGGTGATGGAAAAGGTGCGTGCCTTGCCCCATGTCCGCCAAGCAGCGGATTTGTCTTTCGGGTGATCGCGGCCTATTGGCGGTCCCAAACCACCAAACGATAACCGCACTCCAAGCTGTCTTGATCCAAGAGCGCGCCATAGCGGGCCTCCCAAGCGCCGCTCTTGAGATCGGCGTCCAACCGCGCCAAAGCCTCGGTCACATCGCCTATCGCCCAGAAGGACGACATGGCCGCGCGGATCCTCTCATCCAAATAGGCTGCCGGTCGACGCCAATAGGCATAGAGAAACCCATCCACGCAATTATGGGGGATCGGGACGGGATGGATTTCGACCCGCCCCGGTCCCAACCAGGCACCATAGTCCTCCAGATCGGGCATTTGCCGGGCATCCAGGGCCGCCAGCTCCGGCATATAGTCGGTCAGCCATATGCCGGGAAACCTGCCGTCGAAGGTCAGGATCACAACCCGGTCGCGGCTGACCCGGCTCAGTTCGGCCAGTCCACGGGCCTTATCAGACCAATGATGCACGGTTAGGATCGCCAGTCCGGCATCGACGCTCTGATCGGCAAAGGGTAGCGCCTCGGCCCGGCCACGGACCACCGGTGCCGATTCATCGGGGCGCTGGGCGATCATGGTTTCGGAAAGCTCCAAGGCGATCACTTCGCGGTCGTCTGGTTCATAGGAGCCGCTGCCTGCGCCCACATTCAGCACAGTCTTTGCGGAGCCCAAAGCCGCCATGATTGCGCCCGCGATCTGTGGGTCCGGTCGTCGCAGGTTGGCATAGTCGATGCCAATCAGGTCATAGCGGGCCATAAGCGTGGTCCTTGGGCACCAATTGGGAGGCTGACCATACACTTCGGCTGCCCAAAGCGAAATCCGGCGGACTTGGGGACGGCTTTCCATTGCACCGGGAAGCGGTCCGCGCTAGGAAAGGCGGCTCTCCCCCGCATATCTGCTGATCCCATAGACCCTGAAGCGATCCTCCATGACCTCCGACAAAGCATTGTTGCCCGCTGGCCTGCGCGACCTGCTGCCGCCCCATGCGGATTTGGAGGCCAAGGTGATTGAGCGCCTGACCAAGGTGTTCACCCGCAATGGCTATGATCGGGTCAAACCGCCTTTGATCGAGTTTGAGGATCACCTCTTGGCCGGTCCGGGATCGGCCATGACCGACCAAACCTTCCGGGTCATGGATCCACAATCGCAGCGGATGATGGGCTTGCGGGCCGATATGACGCCCCAGGTCGCGCGCATTGCGGCCTCCCGTTTGGCGCGGCTGCCGCGTCCTTTGCGCCTGTCCTATGCCGGGCAGGTCTTGCGGGTCTCGGGCACCCATTTGCGTCCCGAACGCCAGGGGGCCCAGGCCGGCATCGAGTTGATCGGAGTGGACAACGTCGCTGGGGAAGCCGAAGTGATCCTGGTCGCCCTGGATGCGTTGGCCGAAGCCGAAGCGCCACCGGTGACTTTGGATTTGAACCTGCCGCCCTTTGTTCCGGCCCTGTGTGCGGCCCTGGGGATCCCCGAAGATCAAGCCACGACCTTGCGGCGTCTGCTCGAACAGAAAGATTTCGCCGAAGCGCAACGGGTTGCCGGGGAGCATGCCTCCCAATTCGCACCCCTGGTGAAAACCGTCGGTGCTCTGGAAGGCTGTTTGCCTGCTTTGGAAGCGCTGGTGTTGCCCGAGGCCGTTCGGCCTATGCGCGATGCTCTGGTTGCCTTGGCCCGCCGGGTCCAGGATGCCAGCCCTGAGGCCGACATCACCTTGGATCCCTTGGAGCATCGCGGTTTCGAATATTATGATGGGCCGAGCTTCACATTGTTCGGGCGCGGTGTGCGCGGCGAGTTGGGCCGGGGTGGGCGCTATCGGTCTTTCTTGGAGCCGGAAAACGCGCCTTGCGTTGGCGTCACCCTCTATTTGGATGCGGTGACCGACCATGCGCCGCTGCCGCCGGAACCGCGTCGGGTGTTGGTGCCTGCGGATTTGTCTTGGGTCAGTCGACGCAAGCTCCAGGCGGAACAATGGGTGACCGTTACCCATCTGCCCGATGCACCCGGAGCCTTGGCCGGGACCAAGGACGAAGCCCAGCGTTTGGGCTGTAGTCATGTTCTGCCTGAAGGCGGGATGCCGGTGGCGCTTCACGATCTGTTCGAGGATTAGGCCGCAGCCTAGACCTCACTCAAAGGGGCCCCGGGCCTCGCTCTAACTGCAACGTTTAAAGAGGAAAGGTCTGTCTAATGACCAATGTGGCCGTTGTCGGCTCCCAATGGGGGGATGAGGGAAAAGGCAAGGTTGTTGATTGGCTCTCCGAGCGGGCCGATGTGGTGGTGCGCTTCCAAGGCGGTCACAATGCCGGTCACACCCTGGTGGTCGATGGCAAGACCTATAAGCTCAGCCTGTTGCCCTCCGGCGTTGTGCGCGGCAAGCCCTCGGTGATTGGCAATGGCGTGGTCATTGATCCCTGGGCCTTGTTCGACGAAATCGAGCGCCTGCGGGAACAGGGGGTCCATGCCACTCCCGATCTGTTGCATGTGGCTGAGAATGCGGTTCTGATCTTGCCCCTGCATGGCAATTTGGATCGGGCGCGGGAAGAGGCGGCCGGAGCCTCCAAAATCGGCACCACCGGGCGCGGCATTGGTCCGGCTTATGAGGATAAGGTGGCCCGTCGGGCGGTCCGGGTGTGCGATCTGTCTGACCGCTCCGTTCTGGAGTTTAAGGTCGAGCGTCTTTTGACCCATCATAACGCTCTGCTGCGCGGTTTGGGGCAGCCGGAACTGGACGGCCAAGAGGTGCTCGATAGTTTGCTGAGCATTGCCGACAAGCTGTTGCCCTATGCCAAACCGGTCTGGCGGGAATTGGAGGGCATGCGGCGCCAGGGCAAGCGGATCCTGTTTGAAGGCGCTCAAGGGACTATGCTGGATGTGGACCATGGCACCTATCCCTTTGTGACCTCCTCGAACACCGTGGCGGCCAATGCTGCGGCGGGCTGCGGCATGGGGCCGGGCAGCATCGGCTATGTGCTGGGCATCACCAAGGCCTACACCACCCGGGTTGGTTCCGGACCGTTCCCCACCGAGCTGGATGATGAGATCGGCCAGACCTTGGGCGAGCGCGGCCATGAGTTCGGCACCGTCACTGGACGGGCGCGGCGCTGCGGCTGGTTTGATGCGGTGATGGTCCGCCAGGCGGTGATGACCGGCGGCATTGACGGCATCGCCTTGACCAAGCTGGATGTCCTGGACGGGATCTTGGAGCTGAAAGTTTGCACCGGCTATCGTCTGGGCGGGATGGTGTTGGATTACTTCCCGGCCTCCATGCGGGCCCAGGAAGAAGTCGAGCCGATCTATGAAACCCTGGAAGGTTGGGCCGAAAGCACCCAAGGCGCTCGGTCTTGGGCCGATCTTCCCGCGACCGCGATTAAGTATATTCGCCGGGTCGAAGAGCTGATTGGCGCGCCAGTGGCCTTGCTGTCCACCAGCCCGGAGCGGGATGACACCATATTGGTCCATGATCCGTTCATGGACTGATCTCCTTTAGATAAGAACTAGACTTAGGATTTGTCTCCATTGGATGGAATCCAGTAGGATCCCCTATTCGGGTTTATTCGTTTGGGGGGTGGAATGGCTCCACCGCAGGATACAGCACATCCGCAAGACCCATCCTATTCCGGGTCTGAGGACTTTAAGAACCTGCATGATCCGGTGAATTGGTCACCGGAGGTCCGTAAGGATTATTGGCGCTTCACCTTGGCTTATATTGGGGCCTTGGTGATTGTGGCGCTGTTGACCCTGACCATTCACCTTGTCTTCCACTATGTGGTCGGCAAGGAACGCGACAGCGGCGACATGATCAATCAGGCTGGGGCGCAGCGCATGCTCACCCAGCGGATTGCTTGGCTCTCGGAGCATTTGGTCCGCCTGCCCCAAGGCGAGGAGCGAGCCCAAACGGCGCTGGATTTAGAGGCAGCGGTCGCCACGCTCGAGGATATCCACGGCCACCTGACGGGCCAGGACAGCGGCATAATGCTGCAGAACTATTCCGAGGCCCTGGACCAAATCTATTACGAAGAACCGCACCAGCTTGATGCCTCCCTGCGCAGCTTTTTGACCAATGCGCGCTCGGTTCTGGAAGCCGATCCAGCCCTGTTGGATCCGGATTTTGCGCCCTATCAGGCCTTGGTGCAGGCGGCCCGAGAGCCACTGTTAAACGCGCTCGATCTGTCCGTTGACCTTTTGGCCAAGGAGTTGGCGCAAGATGTGGATCAGATCCGCTTCTTGTCCATGGTTCTGGTCGGTGTGGTCGGCGTGGTGCTGGTGTTCGAGGCGTTGTTTATTTTCCGCCCTGCGACAAGACAATCGGCTGCCGCAGCGGAATATCACCGGCAATTGGCCTTGACCGATCCCCTGACCGGTTGCTTGAACCGGCGCAGTTTCTTCATCCGGGGCACGGAGTTGATGGACCGGGCCGGTCGCAATGGGTCCTATGTTTGCGTTGCCCTGTTGGACATTGATCGCTTCAAGTCCATCAATGACACCCATGGCCATGCGGTGGGTGATCTGGCGATCAAAGCCTTGGTCGAGGTTTGTCTGGAGCAATTGCGGCCCGAAGACATTTTCGGGCGTTTGGGCGGCGAGGAGTTCGGCGTCATCCTGCCACGCTCCAATGAGGATGGGGCCAAGCTGGCTGCAGACCGGATCCGCATCGCGATCGAAAACAATGTCGTGACTTGGGACCAAGGCTCCTTGCAATACACCCTGTCTGCCGGTGTGGCCCAGGTCGAGCCGGAGGACAGCCATTTGGAAGCGCCCTTGGATCGGGCTGACAAGGCGCTCTATGCGGCCAAGCATTCCGGACGCAATCAGGTTTTGGGTTACAGCGCCCTAACGCCGGATCAAAAAAATTAGAGGATTTCTTTGAGATGCCGCAGCAGCAGGTCGGCGCGCTGGCGATAGGTGTGTTTTTCCAACACAATGCGTCGCCCGACCGCCGCCATTCTTTGCCGTAGATCGGCATCTTTCAGATAGCGTTGAATGTCGTCGCCCATGGCTTGGTCGCCCTGAGTGACAGCAACCGCTTCTGAAAACTCCGCTTCGATCTCCGGATGGGGATCCGAAAGCATGAAGCCGCCGCAGGCCAAGCAGTCATAAACCCGCAGGTTCAAGGTCTCATATTGGACATGTTCGTCCAGATGCAGGTTCAGATTGATCCCGGAGGCCGCATAGAGCGCGGGCAGGCGGTCCATGGGCAATTTGCCGCGCGCATGGCGGTCATAGGGGCGGCGCTCCCACATGCCGCCATAGATCACCAGACCATGGCGCATGGCCGGGGCCAGAAAGCGGCGATTGACCTCCCAGCCGCGGATATTGTTGCCGCAAAAGGAGACCGGATGGGCCAGTTCTGGATCCGGGCCTTCCGGGCCGGGCGGTTGGAAAAAGGAGGGCTCCGTGGCGAAGGGCAGCACCAGGCCTTCCGCATCCATCGCCTTGCGCAGGGGCTCGCTGGTGAACAAAAAGCCGTCAAACAGCTCCCGGTGATCTTTGAACACCTGCGGCGTGCCGCCCGGGAACAAATTGGGCGGGAACACATTCTGCAGATAGAACAGGTTGGGGACCTCGGGGCTGATCTGCAAAAAGGCATTGAAGTGGATCATGATGTCCACATCGACCCCCGGCGGCGGGACCTTGCCACTGACCAATAGGACCGTGTCGACCTCATCGCAGGCTTTGAGAGCACGGCCCAGCATCACCGCGACCAACTCATCCCCCATCACATTGACGGGCTTATCGACGTCAAAACTGCCGGTATAGCTGAGACGAAAGCCAATCCGATATCCGCGCCCCTTGCTCACTGTTTCGCCTCCTGCTCCGGTGTGTCCTCTGCTGACGGCGGTGGGGGCAGGGTGTCTGGGGTGATCATGTCAGGATTATTGGGGTCAAAGGCTTTGGACAGCATGTTGATCCAGCGACTGTCCGTCAAAGTGGTGAACAAATGCCATTCCCCGGGCTCAATCAGCAAGATATCGCCATCGGTCAGGGTGGTCTCGGCGCGGTGCCCGTCGGCCATGCGGATGGTCTCCACCTTGATGTGGCCGGAGATGATGTAGAACAGCTCTTCGGTGTCTTTGTGATAGTGGCGGCCGCGCGCAATCCCGGCTTTGCTTTCGACAAAATTGGCTTCATGCCAGAGATCCTGGGTGATCCCGGTCATCTGACCCCGATCATCTCCTCGGGTCATATAGGGCGCCAGGCGTTTCACAAGGCCGTCCTTTCTTCGTCCCGCAGCCGAGCAAAGCCCTGGCTCGGCGCATCAAACGGGCAATCGGGCAACAGCTGCTGGGTCACCGAGACATCCAGGGACGCATCGGGCTGAAGCAACAGGGCATCCCGGGTTTGTCCGCCTTCGATGGGGCGGAGCTGTCCCGGAAAGCTTTGCCAGCCTAGGGCCGCAACGGCGGTTTCAAACAGGGTATGGCGGCTGACGGCCTGGGGTCCACAGCAATGCAAAACCAAGCCCTTTAGATTGGCCTCTATGGCGGCGGAGATCATCTCGGCGAGATTGGGGCCATAGGTCGGACTGTTGATGACATCGGTAAAGCAGTCGACGGTCTCGCCTTGCGCAAGCGCCCCTTGCAGCCAGCGCAGCAGCGGTGAAAACCCGCCATAGAGCCCACCGGTCCGACAAATTAGAGCCTCAGGATGGGCCTGCAGGCATCGTGTCTCGCCCTCCCGTTTGGAGCGGCCATAGACCGTTCGAGGCTGCGGCGGATCCTCGGGGTGATAGCCCCCTGTCTCGCAGGCATGGACCAGATCGGTCGAGATCTGAACCATGGCCGCCTTGGCTTCCTGCGCTGCCATGGCGATGGCTTCCGCGCCATGGGCGTTGATGGCGAATGCGGCCTCTGGGTCGGCTTCACACGCCCGCACATTCTTTTGGCCGGCGGCATTGACCACCACCTTAGCCGGGCATTTGGCCAGACAGGCCTGTGCCGCCTGAGCGCTGTCCACCGATCCGGAGAGGAGGGTGACACTGTCGGGCAGGGTTCCCGGCAGCGGGTCCCTGCGATGCTTCACCACCGCCACCGAGCGGCCTTGGCGGACCCAGGCCCGCGCCAGCCCCGTCCCGACAAAGCCGGTGCCGCCAAAGATCAGGAAGTCGACGGGGGGCGGGGAGCTCAAATACCGGGTCCAATCATCCGAAGGGGCTGGGGTTAGGAGGTCGGCAGATTGGTTGGCGCGCCCATTTTGGAGTAGTCCGACCAGGAGGGCCGATAGTCTTCCCCCAACCAACCGACCAAATTGGCCAGCTTGTCATTGTTGCGCGGCGCACCGTCATACAAGGTGAAGTCCTGCAGGTCTGCGGCCTTGCCCCGGGCAACCATCTCTTCCCACAATTCCGTGCCCGGGAAGGCGATGCAGTCTGAGACCTGCCAATGCAGCTTATTGCCTCGCTTGGCGGCCTTTTGGTGCAGATCCATCAGCACCGCCTCATCGTCTTGCCAATCGGTTTCGGTGCTGCCGGGCAGGTTTTTCATCATGGTCAGATGGAATTCGGTGTTTTCATAGCGCTCCACCAGCGCGGTCAAATTGGCTTTGGCCAGTTCGGTGTTCAGGTTCTTTTTGGTGTTGTCGACCAGACGCTGATTGAAGCTTTCGACCCCGAACCGCAGGCCAACGCAGCCGCTGTCCATCAACAGGTCATAGGTTGGGACCGGCAAGGTGTCGATCCGCCCCATCATGGTCCAAGGCAGTCCCATATCCTTTAGGCCTGCACAGAGCGCCTGGACCCGGCGGCGGCCAAGATTCCAAGTGTCATCGTCAAAAAACACCGACGAGATCGGGTCCGTGTTCAGCAGATTGACCAGCTTCCAGCGGTTGGAATAGCTCCGCATGGCTTCGGTCAAATCGCCATCAGCCATGAACTTACCCGCTTGGTTCAAAATCCGGTCCGGCATCTCTGCCATGGTCGCCAGATCTGCGCCCAGCTCTGCTTTGACGGCGGCCAGATGGGCGTCAAACGCGGCCCGGGTTTGGGCGATCTCATCAAGCACCAGCTCCGGGCGGCGATTGCGATAGCGCCCATCATTCATCACCTTGGGCCATTGGCAGTAGGTGCATTTGAACGGGCAGCCCCGCGAGGTCGAAACCGTCAGCTGGATACGGGGGGTGTTCATCGACGGATCCCAATAGCCATACAGGCTGTCCATGGGCCGATAGGGCAGGAAGTTTTCCCCCGCCACCATATCGATGTCATCCAGATGGTCATAGCGGTGCAGGCGGGGCGAGGCCGCGCCGCGCTGGACAATGTCTAGGGCCGGTTTTTCATATTCGCCGATGACACAATGATCGACCCAGGACTCTTCTTTCAGGATCGCCTCGCCAAAGGCCTGAATATGCGGGCCAACCAACACCACCCGACAGCCCAACGTTTCTTTCGCCCAGCGTCCCATGGTCCGGATATCAGGCCATAAGGGGGTCGAGGTCTCCAGGAACAGCACCTCGGGCTTTTCCGCCGTGATCCGCTCCTGGACCAGAGTCAGGTCCCAGACCTTATCGACCACCGCATCAAAAAAGCGGGCATCAATGCCATGCAGGCGGAGATAGGACACCGCATAGCCCATGAAAAACGGAAAGGGGCCGTAATCGATCAACCCTTTCAGGGTGAAGGGCCAGCGTGATCCGGCATTCGGGCCGGTGCACAGGCCGCCTTCGCCATCAGGTTTGACGAAGGGCACATTGGCAAACAGGACAGTCATGGATTTCGGGACTCCCAGTGTTGCAGCATCCGCCTTCTGCGCAGCCGCATATCACAGCGCCCCATCATCCCATGGGGCGCTTGATGTTTTCTTAACGTGGGGCGTGCCGAAGCGGACCGATAGGGCGTTATTGCCCCAAGGCTTGGCGGCGGATCCGGTCTTCCAGCCGGGTTTCCAGGGCATCAAGCGCAGCCTCCGGGTCGATCCAGCTTTGGGTCCGGGTTTCCGCATCCAAGCCCACCAAACCGCTGAGCCAGGATCGACGGCGGCCACCAAAGGGGCGCAGTTTATAATCCTCGCGCCGGGCAAAGGCGGTGAGGCTGTCGATCCGGTCAATCAGACCATTCTCCTTGGCCGCCTGTCCGAGCCAGACATCGCCGGTAAACAGTGGACCGTCTTCGGGCAGGGTTGTGCCTTGCTCGGACCGGCGTTTCTGCACCGTTTCAATAAAAATTTTGTGCAGGTCGGTTTGCAGGGTCTTTTGCCAGGCGACATCTTCCGGCTTTAGCGGCGCAAAAGGATCCAGGCGGATCTTGTTTTCTCCGGCGGTGGTGGTTCGGCGCTCAATCCCCAGCTTTCCTAAGGCTTCGACGAAGCCAAAGCCTGCGGAAATCACCCCGATGGACCCGATGATCGAGGTCGGCAGACCGGCAATATCGTCTCCGGCCAGGGCCAGCCAATAACCCCCGGAGGCCGCCACATCCTCAACGAAAACATGGACCGGCTTTTTGTGATGCTCGGCGCGATCCCGGACAAAATCATGGATCAACTGGGATTGGGCCGGAGACCCGCCCGGCGAATTGATCACTAGGGCCACTGCGTCGCCCTTTTTGAACGCCTGATCTAAGGGGCCCGCCACATTGGACAGGGATAAGGCCGCCCGGCCTTTGGATTGGATAACGCCCTGCAGCCGAACGGCAGCCAGGGTTTTTTTGCGTTTTTTCAGGAAGGGGAGTTTAAAGGGCAGGGCTTTCACGCGCGGTCTCTATGGTTAAGACATGGTCCATAGATATGGTGCTGGTCCCCCGGCGTGGTAAAGGCGGGTCAGGACAAAAGCACAGGAGTTTTAGCGTTTTAAGGTTTGGCTGCCTTCGCTGGGGGCTTGGTGGCCGTGCGAGCCGTAGCGGCTCCTTTGGCCCCGGCTTTGGCTTGGCCCGCCCCTGCTTTGCGGCGGGCTGCCGACATCCGTTGTTGCAGGTTTTTCAACGAACGGAGCCGCTTCTCCCGATTGCGCCAGGCGCTCCAGACAATGATGATCAGCCCAACAATGATCACACCATAAATGATGTTCAGGATCAGCTGTTCTGGCCCCATGGTCACGGGCATCGGAGGGTTCCTTCAACAGAGCGTATCGACCGCTTATTGCACTGCGGTATGTGTTGCTCGGATCGTAACGGCTGGGCAATGGATAGGCAATGCCCCTTAAGTTATGGATCCTTTGTCCAGGGGCCTAGATGTAAGCCTAAGGAGTGACGCGATTGTGTTTTCAGAAGGGGACAAAGAGCCCTGTCTGTGCCGGACAGGGCTCTTGGATCGATAGATGTCTAAGCTACTGCGTAGATTAAGTTAATTGGCCGCAGGAGTAAGTGCCGGGTCGTTAAAGATCACGACTTTGGTTTCCAGGCCGGTGATGCCGAAGTCATTGTCGTTGATCAGGGCCAAAGAGCCATCGCCCATCACGGCAACGCCTTCCAGCTTCACCGGAACATCGGTGTAATCGGCGCTGTCAAACCGCAGGGTTTTCGCCGTCGGTACAATGTCGATGGACGCCACATCATTGGTTTGTTCCAGGCTGGGAGAGGTTTCCAGATCATCCCACGCGGTGCCGGAAATATTCGTGGCTCCGTCCAAGGAGATTTCATAAAGCTTGGTGGTTTTGTTGGTGCGCTCCAGAACCAGCAGGCGGTCATTGCCGATGGCGGTCAATTCGGAAATCCGCTGGGTGTTTTGCTTGGTCAGCTCTTCATTCGGCCAGTCGGCAAACGGGGTCAGCTGATAAACAAATTGCGCCTCGACCTTCATGGACACCCGGTCGACCACAAACAAGCGGGTGTTTTGCGCTTGGGCGTAGGCGGCCTTATCAGGGTTGGCCAGCGGGTTTTGCAAGATGAAATAGAGCTTGGACTCGTCGGGGCTGACGGCCATGGACTCAATGCCCCGGTTGGTTTGCCGCTTATAGAGGATTTCCGGCAGGCCACCGATCACGTCATACTTGGCACCGGCGAAATCGCCTTCGGTGCCTTCGGGAACGATCCGGGTCTGGATGCGACCATCGGCGGTCACATGCAAGATGGACGGGGCGTTTTCTTCACCGATCCAGAAGGTGCCATCGGTCAGCTTGACGATACCTTCCGCATCAATCGCCGAGGCGCTTTGGGCCAATTCATTGCCTTGCAAATCGATCGGGACTTCGGTGTTGGCTTTGGTCAGCGGGTTGGTCAACCCATTGATCGGATTGCCATCCTTGTCCTTCAGGGCAATGGCGTCCTTAATGGAGAAGGTCCCATCGGAGTTCAGCAGGATGTTGTAGATCGACGGCGAGTAGTCGGCGGTCGGGTAGATCCGCACCTTGCGGCCCTGGCAGATGGTTTCGCCTTCGATCCCGATCACCTTCTTGGCGGCCGCGCAGGTGAAGTTCGGACCACGGTCGGACACCGCGTAGAACATGTCGGCGGGATCGGCGGGATGCCGATAGGCTCCGGAGCCCAAGCCGATGGTCAGATCCCGGGTCAAACCGCCTTCCACAGAGATGGTCTGCAGATCGTTGATCGGATCGGTGGAGGTGTAGGTACGGAGTTCTTCGGCGGACACAGCGGTCACAGCCAAAGCGGCAGCGAGTCCGGCAATGGAGCCAGCGGCAAAAGCGCGCATGGAGGTTTTCTCCCTGGAGGAATGAAGGCGACAGGCGGAATGGGTGGTGAACCGGCGTTGGGACCTCCCCTGGTCAAAGCGCCGGATGCGTGTGGGGACCCCCACGCCGCTTGCATAGCAAACCGCACGGACCAGTAGTGCGACGGTTCCATGTCATTCTAGAGCAAAAGCGCCTAGGTAACCGGGCGAGACCCTATTTCCGACCAGCAATGAGCCGTTTGTGGAAGCCATGGATCAGGGCAAAACGGGTTTCGGCCCGTTCCAAATGGCTCATCAGCTCTGCCAAATAGGACGGCAGTTCCGCAAGCTCTCGCCGTTCGAGCAGAATGCGCAACGCCAGGGCTTGGGCGGCGGCTTCTGGAGCCCGGGTCAGGCGTTCGCCCAGCTCTTTCAAAAATACATCGCGCTTGATCATTCCGGCGGCAAAGCGTGCCCGCGGGCCATCAAGGCTGTCGCTTAAGACCCGCAGTTTTGGCGGATGGACGAATAACAGGTCAGAGACCAGTCGAGCCTCATCCTTGCTCAGGCCATATTTGCGACTGCCCAGCATGCTGGTCCAAAGCGCCAGATGGGTCAGGTCAATGGAGGGACCTTTCGCCGCAGCGGTTTGGACCGGGACGGGTTTTTCGCCGGGCAAAGGCGGCATCGGCGGCAACCCATCCTCCCAGCCCGGAGGATCATCCGCATCGCCGCCACCGGAGGAGGGCGACACCACATTGGCCCAGGCGACGTCCCAGCCTTGAACAAAGGTGCCCCGTTCGGAGCAGATCTCGAACAAGATAGATTGTGGGTCCAGCCCGGCTTCCAAGGTGCTGTCGATCCAATGCAGGATGGAGCGCATCTCCATCATGCCCGGGATGACCGCCTGTCGGTTCAAAATGGCCAGTTCTTCGGCAAAGGCTGGCACACAGGGGAAGGGCAGGCTGCCTTTTGGCGGCAGTTCGGCGTCCGTTAAGCCCTCCGGCCAATAAGCGGAGAACTGATAGGGGATCATGCCATCCATCAAGGCAGTCAGCTTGGTCTGGGCTGACCCCTTGGGCAGCTCCATCATAAACGGCCCGCGCTCCGTGGCTTTGCCTTTCAATTTCGAGACCAGCTCCTTGGGCAGAGCCAGATCTTCTTCTGACGGCAAGGCTGCTGCGTCGTCTTCATCCTCGAAATCGAAGCTGTCCGACAAGGCATCTAACGCAGCTTCCAGGGCCGGTGTCAGGGCCTGGTCTTCAGGCCGGATATCCTCGGTGGAGTCCGGTAAATGGGTGGCCCGTCGCAGGCCCAGATCAGCGGATTTGGTCGGTTTGGCTTTTGGCTTGCCATATGCCTTTTCGACCCCTTCCAGGATCAGGGGCGCAATCAGCAAGCCTTCTTCCCGGTTGAAGCGACTGACGCTGAAACATTGGTTGAGTTGGATCAGGGTGGCCGCATCCCGGTCTTCCAAGTTGGGCAGATTGGGACGAATGGCTTTGAGGATCAGCAGTGTTGAGCGGCAGATGTCACCGATGAAATGGATTTCAGTGCCCGCTGCGCGCCGGACCCCGTCTTTGCACAGTGTGATGGCCCGCTCGACCGCCTCTTCAAAGCTGTCGCACTCTTCGGCCCCCCGGGGCCAAGATCCGGCCTCGCCATGGATCACCAAACTGCCGATCAGGCGTTGCATCTCCGAAAGCCGGACACCGCTGCGCCGCAAGGACAGCACATGGGTATAGCGCGCTAAGGCTGTGCGATTGTCATAAACCCCATGGTCGCGGACCAAGCGCTCATAGAGAACATTGGGGACTTCCACCCGATCCCCATCCGGCGGCGGGCCAAGCTTGATCCCGGTGACCAGGCCATATTCCGAGGACATCATTTGTCCCTGGGTGCCATCGCCTTCCGGGCCGACATAGTCATCGCCGATGATAAAGTCTCGCCCGGTCAGAGCGATGCGTTCCAAGCGGTCGATCAGATCGGCCGGCACCACCGGTTCGCCAAGGATGCGGTCACAGCCGCTGCTGACAACCCTGCGGATTTCCGCGTCATTATAGCCCTTCATCACAGCGATCACCGGGATGAAGGGGTCACACAGGCCCCATTCCGCCCGGCGGATATGGCCGATCATATCGGGCACATCCAGGTCCGCCATGTCCATGGACACCACAAGGGCTTCAACATGGCCTTGCTTCAGGACCTTGGTCATGCGCTCGGAGTCAGCAGTGACTTGGCAATTGGAGAAGCCATTGCCCCGGAGCACGGCAGACAAACCGTTGAGAAGATGGGCATTCTCATGGGCCACCATCAGCCCAATATTGTCCCGCCGTTTAAGGTTCCGCCCCTTTGCCGCATCCTCAGCCGCTTTGACGGCCCCGCGCAGATAGGCATCTGGGCTCCGGAGTTTGGGTTCCTCCGGGAGCTTCAGGACTGAGGTCAGCATTTCATCGGTGATCATGCACAGACCCGGGACCGTTTGGGGGAGCAAGAAAGCATTGTCAGCCCGTTACCATACGCGGCGAGGTCGGTTTTGCAAAAACCTGTGGCGCCCAGTGGGGTATTGGCCGTTCACGACCCCGTGACTTTCCCACCAACCCCCTAGGGATTGTGGCGTGTCCGTCAGGAAACCCATATTTGGGACCTGCTAACCAAAATGTGAGGATCTCGAGGGGCGGCGAGCCTCCCCTCGAGTCGGACAGATCTGGATCGAACCAGAGTTGGTTTAATGCACCCACTCGCCATCGACCGCGCGCCACTGGCCGGGCGTGATGAGATCTGCAGAGGCGACCAGGACGGAATGCAGTCGACCATCCAGAGATCGTTCCCAAAAATTCAAAAACCGTTTTAATTCCGGGAAGTCTGGGGCTTGATCAAGCTTCTGCCAAATATATTCCTGCAGAAGCGCTGGGTGATCAGGCAAATGGTAAAGGATTTTTGCCGTGGTCAGGCGGTAGTTTTGCAGTTGTTTCAGCAGGCTCTCATCAGCCCTGGAGGTCAAAGCGTCATTCTGGCCGTCAGCAGCGGCACCGGAGGCGGGAGACACAAAGCGCATGGGAAAATCCTTCCGCACAAGTGAAACAAAAACCGGTCATTGCTCTTCGGTGGACGGTGTCGTCTCGGTTTTGAGACCCTTCATTCCATTTTTATGACGGTTTTAGTCTGCGGCGTTTTTTCTCTTCATGCAAGAAAGTATTTTAAATCAATGGATTAGCACTCAGGCGGTGTCAGTGCTGCCAGTAGGGGCGTGAAGGGCGGTCCTGGATTATAAGTCGTAGAACGTATCGGTGAAGACGATATATTCAAAATTGACCAAGACCTCGGAGTTGTTTGGGTCTGCCAATTCTCGCACAAGATAGCTGTTGCCCTGGTCGATGATCTCAAAATTGCTCATGTTTTGGAGGTAGTAAACACCGTCAAACCCGGCACCACCATCCAAATAGTCACTGCCAATGCCGCCCATAATGATATCGTCGCCATCGTCTCCGAACAGAAAGTCGTTTCCGACACCGCCGTCAATTTCGTCGTTGCCTGCGCCGCCAAAAATCTGATCGGAGTCTTCGTCGCCCCTGAGCTTGTCGGTGCCCTCACCGCCGAAAATGAGATCGGAGCCTTCCCCCCCATTCACGAGGTCATCCCCGGCATTACCATGAAGTTCGTCGGCCCCAACACCGCCAGATAAGGTGTCGTTATCCGCGCCGCCAAACAGGCGGTCATCGCCATCGTCCCCAAAGAGCAGGTCCATACCCGCATCGCCGAGTAAGGAATCATCGCCGTCGCCGCCGGACATCTCATCATCGCCAAGACCGCCATAAAGGCCATCGGCCCCAGCCCCACCACTCAAGACATCGGCACCGTCTTCGCCATGCAGCTGGTCATCGCCGTCGCCACCTTGGAGCGTGTCATCGCCCTGTTGACCAAACAGGGTGTCATTGTCTGCGCCCCCATCCAGGTAGTCGTTGCCGGTACCGCCGGTTAGGGTGTCGTTGCCTTCTTGGCCAAGGAGATAGTCATCGCCGCCATCGCCGGAGAGCGTGTCATCGCCCTGATTGCCGTAAAGATAGTCGGTGTCCGCGCCGCCGGTCAGGAAGTCATTGCCATAACCACCGCCTAGAGTGTCGCTGCCAGCATCGCCACTGACATAATCATCCCCCTCATCACCGGCGAGATTGTCATTGCCTTCGCCGCCAAACAGGCGGTCTTCTTCGGTGCCGCCAGACAAAAAGTCAGCGCCTGCGCCGCCATAGAGAGTGTCAGCCCCGGCGTCGCCATACATCTCATCGGCGCCATCGGCACCGTCGAGTTCGTCATCGCCATAGCCCCCGCGCAGGATGTCGTCGCCAAGCCCGCCATTCAGGCGGTCGGCCTCCAAGCCGCCATCCAGGGTGTCGTCACCCTCACCGCCGGAGAGGTAATCCGTCCCGGCATCCCCATTGAGGGTGTCATTGCCCGCATCGCCGAACAGCAAGTCATTGCCTTCGCCGCCATGCATCAGGTCTGCGCCATCATCCCCGTGCAACTGGTCCCGGGCGTCCCCGCCATCCATGGTGTCATCGCCGTCCCCGCCGAACATCAAATCCGTATCGGCTTCACCAAACAGGGTGTCATTGTCAGCCCCGCCTTTGAGCAGGTCCTCGCCAGCACCGCCATAGAGCAGATCTTCGCCAGCGGACCCTTCGATCTGATCGCCATCTTCTTGACCATAAAGCGTGTCATTGCCCGCTCCGCCGGTCATGATGTCGGCACCGGCGCCGCCATCGAGGATGTCATCGCCATCGCCCCCATCGAGGAAATCGGCTCCATCCTGCCCATTCAGAACGTCGATTCCCAGGCCGCCAAACAGCAGATCATTGCCCAAGCCACCCCAGAGGGTGTCATTGCCCGCATCGCCGTTTAGTTGGTCGAGACCCTCGCCGCCCCACAGGGTGTCATTGCCATCCTCGCCATAGAGCAGGTCATCGCCCGCATCGCCATAGAGGGCATCATTGTCCGCGCCCCCTTTTAGGGTGTCGACGCCATCGCCGCCATGGAGCGTATCAGCTCCGTCATCGCCATTCAGGGCATCGTTTTCCGCGCCACCATATAAAATGTCCGCATCGGCACCGCCGGAGACAACGTCTCGGCCAGCCCCGCCCGTCAGTGTGTCTTGGCCAGTCCCGCCAACAAGCACATCGGCCCCGTCCTCGCCGTCCATAACATCATTGCCAGCCCCACCGAACAGCAGGTCAGCGCCCAAACCGCCCCACAGCGTATCGTCCCCATCATCGCCATAGAGGCTGTCGTCATCGGCCCCGCCAAACAGGGTATCGTTATCAGAGCCACCATAGAGTTCGTCGAAACCATCGCCGCCGATCAGAGTGTCGTCGCCAGCATTGCCAAACAGACGGTCATCGCCCGCGCCGCCATCAAGGGTTTCGCCAAAATCGCCGCCATTCAGCGTGTCATTGCCGTCATTGCCATTCAGGACCAAGCTATTGCCGCCCACAGCAGCGGTGAGAATATTGTCCGCAGCACTGCCCTCAATGCTCATAAACCCGGAAACAAAGCCCTCATGGGTATAATTGTCGGTCTCCACGGTCAGGGTTGCTGTGGGATTGATCGGATCGGCGATCCCGTACAGGGCCTGAACCCCGTTAATGTCATCCTGCTGCAGGCCCGTCAGGGTCGCATTGTAATAGGGGTTCATGATGGCCAGCGCGCTGGGTTCATGGCCCAAACCAAGCCCATGGCCGATTTCGTGGACAGCGACCAAGAACAGACTTTGCTCGGTCCAAAACCCGGTTTCACCGGCATCAAAGGACATGTCGCCGGAAATTGGATGCTGGGTGTCCGTGTCGGCCCCAGCCACCGGGTAATAGGCCCGGGCGAGAACATTGCCATTGCCATCAATATGGCCCGTGGTCAGGCGGAAATTCGGGTCGGTGACCTCGCCAATCACGCCGCCTGGATCAACGACCTGTTGGAAGACGATATTGGTGACCTCGGCCCAGGCATCGAAGGCTTTGCGGAAGACGGCTTCATAATCAAAGGTGAACACGCTGGCGAAATCGACCGAGGCACCGGTGAACAAGGTGCCCCAGGAAACCTGGGTTTCCCCAGCACCAACCATGCTCCAGGTCACCACGCCGCCGGTGGTGCCAAAAGCGCTGCTTTCGCCCCATTTGCCGCCATTGAGGACGTAATTCAGTGGGTTGGGATTGTCGTCATTGCCCTGGCCGCCACTTTCTTGTGACTCTGCGCACATAGAGCAACTGCAGGCCGCGCCATGGCCTTCGGCATCGGTGTGAAGCATCTCAAGTCGATCCCCGCCATCCCACCACCGATTTCTATCAGAAGGGAATGGGCCCATTCAGAATGGTGAAGACTTTCATCGTTTGTCGCTGAGGCCAAAGGTTAGTGTGGCCTTGCTAAATTTTTTCTTAGGATGCCAAAAATTGCATCTAAAATCTATGGTTATTCACTAAAAATGGGTGTCAACTGGTATTTCTACCAGCGCGATAACCAGTGCAGGTTCAGGGGTATCTATGCCCGGCTAGGCGCGGCGTCAGGACAGCCAGCCCTCGGAGCGCAGGGTTTGCACTTGAGCCCTGGCCACCGGAACCTCGCGCCCGTCCTTGAGCTTTAAGATCATGGAGCGCCCGCGCCGTTCAGAACCGGCAACCGCGCTGCGGGCCACCCACCAGGACCGATGAACTCTCCGTCCGGCATGCTCACCCAGCTCCTGCGCCGCATCGGTCAAGCGGCCTAGAATCAGGCCATCGCTACCGGAGTTCGTGCGAATGCGGAGATAGTGATCTTCGGATTCGATGCTAATGATCGAGCCGTCCAGTCCCTCGGGCATCCGGGCCAGCCGCAGGTCCGGGGTCGGCTCCCCGGCGTCCTGTTGTGCCGGGGCCTCAACCGGTGCCGGTAGGCCCCCCGGGATGCGCTGGGTCAGGGGGCGGTTGGGCCGGTCCAAAGCTGCCGGGCGGGCATTGCCGTCTTGCAGTTCCCGCAAGCTGGCGCCTCCGGGCAAGGCAAAGCTGGGACCCAAATCGGACACAAAACCGCCGGACAGCGAGAATTCGGGGCGGTGTTCCGGGTCAAGTTGCTTGAGCATTTGCCGCCATCCGACGGGTGGGCGCAGGAAGGGCATGCGCTGAATACCGCACCAGCCAATGCAGCCAAAAAAGGAACCAAGAATGACGCAGCGGCTCCAGGTCAGCCAGAAGCTTTCTTCGATCGGTTGGCTCGGCCCCATGGCGTTCAGGACATAGGTGACTTCAAAGGCCAAGGGGACCGAAGTCACCATGCCAGCGATCATCACCACCAACACACCGGCGGGGCGGCGTTTGCCGAGCAAATACGATACGGCAATGCAGCCCAGCAGCACTTTGGTCCAGCCCAGCAGCATGATGATGGCCCAGACAAAAGCCCGGGTGGCGTCATCCTGGAAATATTTGCTGCACTCAAACGCATCCACAAACGCCATCAGCAGGGCAGCACAGAGCGCGGCCAGCAAATGCATCGATAAAGTGGCGGAGGTCAAACCAGGCATGAAGCAGTCCTCTGGACTTCGGATCCGGCGCGGCAAAGCCTGCGTATCGGATGGCAGAACGGGGCGGTGAGACGCTGTCCCATTGGCGTTTCGTGAATGGTCCATCGGCGACCGGGACGTATTTTATCGCACTCTTCGCGAAATGGCATCATCCGACCGCAAGGGAAATACGGATACTTCCTAGAAATGGCCACAAACCCGCTGTTGTGCCAGCACCGACTGCGACCAGGAGCATGAATATCATGGATCACCACATCTCCCAGGATGGTCCCAAACTGCAATCCGAGGGCGTTTTGCCCTCCGACTCCACCCCTCTCGGATCCGATCCGGCCAAAGGGAGCGCACACGCTCCGCGATCCCGGCGGCACCTTTTCATTCCTTTGGGATTGGCGTTGCTGGTCGCCGGTGGGCTCGGGACGGTCCTGGTGCAAAACCCGGATCTGTTGGCCGGAGATTTGGATCCCCTGGGCCAAGGTCAAGCGGTCTTGGAGGCCCAGAGCACAGCTCAGCAGGTCGACCGCCCGGTGGGTCCGGTTGCTCCCCTGGCCGAGGATGCCAGCGCGCCCTTGATGGTGGAGACCGTGACGGTTCGGATCGCAGAAGGTTATTCCCGGATCGAGGCCCATTCCGGACGCCTGGAAGCCCGGCGGCAATCGGCCTTGGCGTTTGAGCGGCAGGGGCGGTTGGATGATGTGATGGTCGATGTGGGCGACCCAGTGCAGGCCGGACAGGTGCTTGCTCGGCTGGATCGACGCAGCTTGCAGAGCCTTGAAGCTCAGCAAATGGCCTCCCTTGATGCCGCAAAGGCCCGTGTTGCGGCCTTAGAGGCTCGCAAGGAACTGGCAGAATTGACCACTGAGCGTCGGGAAGCTCTGGTCTCCCGCCAGGCCGTGTCCCGCCAAGCCTTTGATGAAAGCCGCCTTGAGGCTCAAGCCTTAGGCGCCGATCTGGCCGAAGCCCAGGCCGGGGTGGCCCAGGCCGAGGCCGCATTACAGGCCGTCCAGGTCGATTTGGATTTGGCGGAGCTACGCGCGCCCTATGACGGCACGGTGCTGGCCCGCCATGTGGACGAGGGCAGCACAGTGTCACCGGGGGCCGTCGTGCTCGATATTCAAGAAAGCGGCACTCTCGAAGCCCGGATTGGCTTACCGCCGGAGCAAGCAGGCTTGCTCTCTACCGGGGATCAGGTGTTGCTGCGTCGGGCCATGGATGACCCGCTCTCCCCAGGCGAAGGGGCAGGGGACGCTGTTGCTTCTGGTGTTGGGTTGGCCGCCACCGTGCGCCGCTTGGTGGACGCGGTGGATCGAGAAACCCGGACCGTGGATGTGGTTCTCGATGTCAATGCCGATGCCAAATCCGCTGGCCGCCCCGGGGATGTGGTCTATCTCTCCGTCGATCGCTGGCAGGGCGAACCCGGCTTCTGGGTGCCGCTCTCTGCGCTCAAAGCCGGGCGTCGCGGCTTGTGGACGGCTTATGCTTTGGATCAGGCCGCAGCGAATGCCGAGCCTGGATCGGAGACCACCATTGGCCGCCGAGAAGTTGAGATCCTGCATACGGATGGCGCTCGGGTGTTCGTCCGAGGTGCGATCCGAGACGGCGACCAGCTGGTCGCCCGGGGTCTCCACCGGCTGGTGCCGGGCCAAGTGGTGCGTACCGCGCCGGTTTTGTCTCAGTTGGATCTGCCGGTAAACGCCAATCGGGGGGCTGAGCAATGAGCCAAGGTTCCAACACCACCCCGGCCTCCGGGGCCAAAGGGGTCGCAGGGCGGCTGGCGATGCTTTTTGCCCAAAACCCGCGCCTGATCCTGATTTTTGTCGGCTTGGCTGTCGTGGCAGGTTTGGGGGCCATGCAGGCCCTGCCGCGCCAGGAAGACCCTTCCCTGTCGCCGCGTTTTGCCACGGTGATCACGGCCTATCCGGGGGCCGCGCCAGAACGGGTTGAAGCTTTGGTCACTGACCCCATCGAGGACGCGTTGCGCGAAATTGATGAGCTGGTTGAGATGGCGTCGACCTCGCGCACCGGTTTGTCGGTGATCACCCTAGAGTTGGAAGAAAGCATCACCGATGTGGAGCCGATCTGGTCTGAATTGCGCGACAAACTAGATGACGTCACGCCGGATCTGCCCGTCGATGCCGGGGTGCCGGAATTTGAAAAGCAATTGCCCGAGGCTGAGGCGTTCCTGATTGCCCTGCGTCCGGTGCGGGCGGGTGAGGCCGGCAACGGAGTGGAAGGCGGTGATGTTGTTTCCAAGGCCTTGGTCCAGCGGCTGGCGGAATCCTTGGAAGAGCAGGTGGCGCGTCTGCCCGGCACCAAGGAAACCACCCTGTTCGGCGTCACCGAGGAGGAAATCACGGTCACCTATGATCCGGCGGTGCTGGCCTCCTATGGACTGACGCCAGAGGGCGTGGCCAGTGCCATTGAGGCCTCGGACGCCAAGGCCACCGCCGGATCGCTGCATGGCTCCGGTCGCCAGCTGACCTTGGAGGTTGCCGGAGATTTGACTGGGACCGCCCGAATTGCCGAAATCCCCTTGAAAATGCTCGCCGATGGCTCTGTGTTGCGCGTTGGCATGGTTGCGGATATTCGCAAAGGCCTGAAGCAACCCTTGGACAGCCTGGCATTGGTAGATGGCCAAGAGGCCGTCTTTGTGTCGGCGCGGATGAAGCAATCCCAGCGCATCGACCTGTGGTCAGCGCAAATGCATGAGTTGGTCGAGGGCTTCCAAAGCGGCCTGCCCCAAGGGGTGGCCGCAGAGGTCATGTTCGACCAAAGCCGTTATACCTCCGACCGTCTGTCGGGCCTGACCGTCAATCTCGCCGTCGGCATCTTGCTGGTTATGGCGGTGTTGATGGTGATGATGGGCCTGCGCTCGGCTTTGCTGGTCGGGGTGGCATTGCCATTAACCCTGACCATGGCCCTGTTCTGTTTCCATCTGATCGGCGTGCCGATGCACCAAATGTCGGTGACCGGACTGATCATTGCACTGGGCTTGTTGATCGACAATGCCATTGTCACGGTGGATGAGTTTGATCGCCGCCGGGCCAAAGGCGCCACGCCACTGGAAGCGGTCCAGCGCACAGTCAATCACTTGGCGATCCCACTGCTGGCCTCGACCACCACCACCGTTCTGGCGTTTTTGCCGATTGTGCTGATGCCCGGTGCGGCTGGCGAATTCGTCGGCACCATGGGATTGGCGGTGATCCTGTGTGTGGTGATCAGCCTGTCCTTGGCTGTGACCGTGATCCCTGCGGTGGCCTCCATTGTTGATCGCCTGCTCGAACGCCGGGGGGCCAAGGCCGCGACGGGGGAGCTTGAGGTCGGAATGCCGCGCCGTCGGCCTGGGATCCACCTGCCGGGTCTATCCCGGCGCTATCGGGGCCTGCTCGGTTTCCTGTTTCGCCATCCGCTGCTTGGGCTGGCTCTGGGTCTCGCTTTGCCCATAGCGGGCTTTGTCGTTGCGCCAACCTTGCCCGGACAATTCTTCCCACCCACGGAGCGCGACCAGTTCCAGGTCCAACTGCGGATGTCTGGAGAGTCGTCCCTGCAAGACACCCGTGCGGCCGTGGAGCGGGCGCGGGCGGTGTTGGAACGCTATCCGGAGATCCAGCATGATCTCTGGGTCATCGGCGAAAACCCACCGATGGTTTATTACAATACCATTTTCAGCAGCGACAATGACCCCAGCTTTGCCGGTGGGTTTGTGGTGACCGAGAGCCCGGAAGCAACCGGACGGATCCTGGTGTCCTTGCAAGCAGCCTTGGCGGAAGCCTTGCCCGAGGCCGAGATCTTGGCATTGCCCTTCGAGCAAGGACCACCCTTTGATGCGCCGGTTGAGGTTGAGCTCTATGGCCCTGATCTGGCGGAATTGGAGCGTTTGGGCGAAGAGATCCGTCGGGTGCTGGCCGATACGCCGGGAGTGACCTTTACCCGGACCACCATTGGTACCGGACGGCCCAAGCTGGAATTCCAGGCCGATGAAACCTTGGTGGCTGCGGCTGGATTCACCTTGGATGGCATTGCCCGGGCTTTGCGGGCCCGCCAAGACGGTCTGACTGGTGGCACGGTTTTGGAAGGCACCGAAGAGCTGCCGGTGCGGGTCCGGGCGATGGATGCGGTCCGGGGTGACCCGCAATCCCTGTCCGCCATGCCCCTGTCGCGCCCGAACGCCTCGAGCGGCACGGGGGCTGACTTGGTTCCCCTCTCAGCGCTGGGCACCTTGCGCCTGACCGGCACGGTGGATGCCATCCAGCGGATGAATGGCGAGCGCCGCACCCGGATCCAGGGCTTCCTGGTGGCCTTTACGCTCCCCTCAGAGGTCGTGGCCAGTTTCAACCAGCGCCTTGCAGAGGCTGGGGTGGCCTTGCCTGGCGGGTATCGGCTGAAAACCGGTGGGGAAGGGGCGGAAAGCGCCCAGGCTCAAGGGCAATTGATGGCGATCTTCCTGCCCTTGATGGTCTTGATGGTCGGGACCGTGGTCTTAGCGTTTAACTCTTTCCGCCAAGGGGCCGTGATCATGACCGTGGGCGGGCTGTCCATGGGCTTGGCCTTCCTGTCGATTTGGGTGGCGGGCTATCCCATGGGCTTCATGGCCATTGTCGGTGGCATGGGGCTGCTTGGGGTGGCCATCAATGACAGCATTGTTGTGATGTCCACTCTGCGCGAAGACCCCAAGAGCATGGCAGGAGACCCGGACGCGGTGGCGGACCGTGTGATGGAGGGCAGTCGCCATGTGTTCTCCACCACCATGACCACCATTGGCGGATTTTTTCCTTTGTTGCTGTTCGGGGGGGCCTTCTGGGGGCCGCTGGCCTCGGCCATCGCCGGGGGGATGATTGGTGCCACGCTGTTGGCGCTGCTGTTCGTGCCCAGCGCCCATCTGTTGTTCCAACGGGGTGGCCGGTCTGCCCGGTCCGATGGAGGGGCTCCGAGCAAGCGCTCTGCGCCGATCCTGCCATTTTTGCGCGGCAAATCCGCACCGATGGACCCAAGCCCAAAACCCCAGGCGGAGACCATGGCCGCAGAATAGGGGTGCGGCCCGAACAACAGGATCCATATCAAAGAGAGTGGGGCGCAAACCGTTTTGAGGTGCGCCCCACACCCTTTGGTATTCTCAGGCGAACTGAGATACGACTTTCTCTAATCGGTTGGATCGATGGATGGCCTCCTCGGGGCGGTGAGGCGTCCTCTTTGGGATTCGTTCTGGATGCGGTCCTATGTAGACTTAACCTAAAAAGTGTGTTGATCGATGTCGCAAAATCTAAACGAATGTCAACTTGCGATAAGAATTTCAAAACCATTGAGAAGTTCTTGAATCTACTTTGAATCCAAGGCATACAAGAAAGAAGCGAAGATGTTTTTAAAGCTTCGCGACTCGGACATTGAACGGGCGGCGCTGGGTATGTTCCCATTTTCAAACTCCAAAAGTCGACAGGGCGGAGGATCACCCAATGCCGGAGGGGAGGAGTTTTTCAGTGCCGATGATGGTTTGGAGCCTGCCGCAGCGCAGCGCTCCGAAGCCACGTCCTCCGATCCCCTTGGACAACAGGTTGCCGACAATCTAGGGCATGTGAATGGCGGGGCTGCCACCGTTGCGTCCATCGTCGGCACCGGCAGCGCCGGAGGGGCAACCTTTCGCGGCAATGGCGAGACGCCCCAAGCCGATGCCCAACCCGCTGCGCAACAGTCTCCCCCAACACCAATTGCTCCAGCACCAGCACAAGCACCAGCACCCGCTGCACCCGCATCGGTCGCACCGCCTACACCGGCTCCGGCCACAGCCCCTGTTGCTGCCGCTCCAGTCGCACCGGCACCCTTTACGCCTGGGGTGCCCAAACCCCCGGTCGCACCAGCCAAGGCCGCTCCTCCCAAACCAAAAGCGGATCCGCCGCCTGAGCAGGCCGCAAAGCCTGCACCCGCAGGAGCGCCCGCGCAAAGCGCCTCACCCGCCCCTGAACCATTAAACACCGCGTCCTTGCTGACTGAGGGCGGTAGCTCTCTCTTTGATGCCCCGAGCACCCCAGTTGCGGCTCCGGCTGGAAATCCTGCGCCTAGCCAGGGTCGGATTACTCATCCGGGTGGGGGCGGTCCGCAACCGGGGCCAGTCGCCGCAGCGGGTCCGTTCGGTCCCGGTGGCTCTGGGCCGCAGGTTTCGGTTCAACCGGCGCCTCAAGCGCAGCCCCAACCAGCGCAGCCGTCTGCTCCGACACCACAGCTGCAACCCGCACAACGGGCTGCTCCGGCACCACAGCCGCAACCCGCACAACGGGCTGCTCCAGCTCCAAAGCCACAACCTGCGCAACAGGCTGCTCCGGCACCCACGCCCCAGCCGCCCAAACAAGCGGCTCCAGCACCGAATCCTCAGCCGCCGCAACAGGCCGCACCCGCTCCGAAAACACAATCGCGCCAACCTGTGCGGCCAAAGGTAAAGGCGTCGACGACGACGCCCGCTCCCTCCAACCGTCCGATCGCTCCGGCGGCCCAAAAGGCGCAGGCCAGCGAACGGCCCCAATCCACACCGCGTCCGCAGCGACCCCAGCGTCCGACGGCGGGCCAAGCCGAGAGCAAAGCGGTTGCTCCGACGGCCCCGCAGCAAGCGGGCGGTGCGCAGCCCGGACGGGTGCGCACTGTGCGGGCTGGGGCAAACACTGCAGCGAGCGCAAACGCGGCCAAGGCGCAGCCTCGTGCCGAAGCCCAACCAGGACAAAGAGTCCAGCGGGCAGGACCGACGCAAGCCGCAGCACCAGCGGCTCGACCGAGGCCTGGGGTGCGGGTAAAGTCCGGATCAGGACAGCGTCCGCAATCAACCCCGACCCAAGCAGCGACAACGCGGCAGCCGGTTCGCCCGCAAGAGCCAAAAACGGCCACGCCCAATACCGCAACCGCAGCAAAAGCAGCGCCTGGTCGTCAGCGGCCTGTGGCGGTGAAATCGGCGACCGTGGCAAAAACGGCGCCAGCGGCACCGCAAAAACCCCCGGTCTCGCCAGCGGCCGCCAAGCCAAGCCCCGCAACCGCTCAACCGGCTCCCGCCATTGATGTGCAGGAAACCGATACGCCGGAGTCTGGGGACGGTTTGTTTGATCTGGGCTCCCTGGTGGCACGCTCCGAACAACAAGGCATTGTCGATCAAGCGGGCCTGTCCGAAGCTCTGTCTGGGGCGATGCCAGAGGGCGACAAGGATCCATTTGCCGACTGGGCTGAAGCCGAAGAGGTTGCAGAAGACCGATCAGATCCAGAACCGGTCCCACAGCCCGCGCCTGATCCCGAACCGGACCTTGCCGCGTCGGAACCGGAGGCCGAGGCTCTTGCTGACCTGAAGGCCGCCATCGCCGTGCAAGGTCAAGGCGATGACAACGCAGATCTCGCACCGCCCACCTCCACCGGTTTGGATGGTTTTTTAGGAAGTGCTGCCCCAAAGGCCACCCCGGTGGCTGCGGAGGTCGATCCCATGGGTGGGGTGGCCGCGCCGGATCTCGTGCCACTGCAATCCGGCTTGCAGGCTCCCGCTCCAGCCCCGGCCCCATCACCGCGACCGGTTCAGCCGGATCCCGTTGCGGTGGCCTCTGCCGCTATAGCAGATCCGCCGCCAGCACCTGTGCCGCCGCAACCGACTGTTATGCCTGCTGTGCCGCAGGCGCCGCAAGCAGCGCCGGTCCCGCAGCCCGATCTGCGCCCTGAGACGCTCTCTGATTTCCACGCGCCCAATCCCGAAGATTATCCGCCGATCCCTGAGGGCGTCTTGCCCAGACCCGCCGGTGATCCTTCGGCGGATCAAGCCGTTGCCGAACAATTTGAACAAGGCTCCCAGAAGGCCGAACCGCTGGCTGCTCAAGCGCCAGCCCCGGCTGCGGCGCGCGCACCCTCGAGCGCTGGTCCCTTGGCAGGGGAACGGTTCGATGATTTTGACGATGGCCTGGAGGTCACAAGCGAGCCGGAACAGCCACCGCAATGGGATCCGACCCCACCATCGCCGGCTGCCATCGTTCCAGAACCAACTCCACAACCGGTTCCAGACCTCCCCCCAGCCCCCCGCGAGGCTCCGCGCCAAGAGGCGTTCGACCGGGCTATGCCAGAGCCTGCGGAACAGCCCCAATTCCGCAGCCAGACACCAGCCTTTGAGACCGATACGCCGGTAGAGGATTTCGACCAGTCCCATGCGCCGCCGCCCGCGCCACCACCGGCACCTCCAGCGCCGGGACGCAGTGGATCGGTCAATGGCCGCCTGCTTTGGATGATCCTGCTGGCAGTTTTGTTTGCTGCCCTATGGGGCGGGGTTGATTGGTTTATGCGCCAGCAGGTCGAGGCTTTGCGGCCCCCGGTGGAAGCTTCTGCTCGGGTGGATGCGGCCCTGCCATCCTTGCGTGCTGGTCTGTCCGCTCTGGATGCTGCCCTGGGCGATCCGGCGTCCTTGAAGGCGGAAAGCGCCCGGCAGGGTATCGCCACAGCCTTGGACGAAATCAAGCTGGATGCGGAAGCCGCAGGGATGACGGACTTGTCCCAAAAAGCGGAGGATCTGTCCGGTCGGGTGCAATATTTGACCGACGTACTGGCCCAAGTGCGGGAGGCCGCCAGCCGCTTCACTCCGGAGAGTGGCCGAGGTCCAGAAGAGCGGTTGCGCACGATTGGGGATTCCTTCGAGGCTCAACTGACAGCCTTGCCGCCCTATGCCAGCGATGTCACGCAAATCGGATTGCGTTTGGTGGGTTTGGAGCGTCGGTTATCGACCGAACCTGGACCAAGCTTTAAGCAAGATTATGACGCCTTGCGCCAACGCTTTGGACAGGCCCTGGAGGATGCGGGTCTGCCCACAGAAATCCGCGAGCCATTGCAGCGGGTCTCTCTGATCCATGTTCAAGCCATGTCGACCTTGTTGGACGCCCGAACTGGTCTGATGACCCAGCAAACCAATGCACGCACCTCGATCACGCCAATCATTGAAGAGATCGCAGACTTCCGCGACGCGCTGGACCAGCCCGGGACGGAAGCCCGGGCGGCGCTGGCAAAGGTGGAAGAGCAGCGGCTGTTGGTGTCCGGTGGTCTCGCCGCTGGTCTTGCGTTCCTTTATGTTCTGATCGCCTTCCTGCTGCGTCGGTCTGTGACCAAGCCTCTGGGCGATCTTGGGGAAGCCGTGGGCCATTTGTCCGTCGGCGGCGGCGATGAACCCCTGCCGGGTCGCCAGCGCAATGATGAGATCGGTCGGATTGCCCGGGGGATGGAGGATTTGCGCTTCTCCGCATCGGAGCAACTCGATGCTGCGGATCGGAAATTTGAAGCGGCTAAAGCCTATTTATCAGCGGTATTGGAGAGCACGCCCAATCCTGTGATCACGGTGTCGGAAGAAGGCAGCGTGGTGTCCTTCAACCCCGCCGCTGAATTGATGTTCCAGCGCCGGGGGGCGGATGTGATTGGCCGCTCCGTCGCCATTTTGATGCCGAAAGAGGATCGGGGCGAGGAAGAGACCGCATTGTCCTGGTTCCGGGAAAGCGACAGCCGGGAGGTCACCAACCCTGTCCGGCGTGTCCGGGGTCTGCGTGCCGATGGCGGCATCTTCCCGGCGGAACTCACTCTGTCTGAACTGCATCGCCCGGTCGGGGGCGTGCTGTTCCTGCTGTTCCTGCATGATTTGTCCGATGAGGTGCGCAGCATTGAAGAGGCCCGAGCCTCCAAAATGTCCGCCGATCAGGCAGGGCGGGCCCACGGTGAGTTTTTGAATGTCTTGGGCACCGAATTGGCGCTCCCGGTCGCGGCGATGAATGATGCCTTTGATCAGGATCGGCCGGATCTGGCCAAAGTGGAGCATTGCCTGACGGTTCTGAACGCCATCACTAATGATGTGCGGGGTTTTGCCGACCTTGAAGCTGGGCTGGCGGATCTGGACTTCCAGCCGGTGAATGTCCAAGAAGTCTGTGAAGGGGCGGTCAACGCCAATCTGGAGATGGCCAATGACTTTGGCCTAAGACTGGCCTTGGCCATCCGACCCGGAACGCCGCAAAGCATTCTGGGAGATGGCGAGTTGCTGCAGGCGATCCTGCGCAATATGACCGAATGCATGCTGAATTTTGTCGGTCTGGATCCCTCCATGCATGCGGCCAATCCGGGGACCATCACCATTGGGGTGCGCACCATCCGTCGCGCTGGCGGGGGAGCGGGCTTGCGGTTTGAAATTGGCAGCGAACCAGCACCGATGAACAAGCGTCTGATGGCCCGGGGCAATCAGCGCATTGGCCGCTCCAAAGCAGCCCAAATTCGCATGGAGGTCGGCAGTGAGCGCGGGCGCACCGGAATGCTGCTGGTGATCTCCAAGCGCTTGGCTGCCCTGATGCGCGGCGATATCGACATGGACAGCTGGCCGGGCCGGGGTACGGTGCTCTGGTTTGAGATGGACGTTTAAGATCCGTTGGTCTTGTTCGGGCGCACCAGCAAGGCTCGGAACACAATCGGGGCGATGAGGATCACCAAGGTGATCCGGACCAAATGGTGGGCCGAGACAAAGGCGGGATCCAACCCCGCTGACAGGGCGATCAGCCCCATCTCCATCAAGCCGCCAGGGGAGAAGGCCAGCAGGATCTCTTCCGATGGCAGGAGAAGCAGCTCGCCTAGGATCAGGGCGATGGGCACCGCCAGGACAATCATAAACAGACCGGACAGGGCTGCGATCAGCATTTCACGGGCCAATTTGCGCAAGGAAACCCCGGCAAAGCGGCTGCTAATGGCGCAGCCAAGCACGATTTGGCAGGCCCAAACCAGGTGGGTTGGTGGCGCGGCTTCGGTCCAACCGGCCAGATGCACGGCCGCACTGGCCAGCATCGGCCCCAGGATGGCCCCGGCGGGCAGGCGGATCAAGGTGGCCAGCCAATAGCCACCAATGGCGCACAGGCTGAGCAGCCCGGCGTCATACAGACCCAAGGATCCCCATGAGGTGAACCCCTGGCCAATGCCGGAGGCGGCGCTGTCCGCAGCATTGGCGGTTTCTGCGCTGGGATCGCCATAGGCAAGGCGGAACCAAATCGGCACCACGAAGACGGCCACAGCGATGCGAGTGGCGTGCATAAGGGAGACCACCCGCTCATCAGCACCATATTGACTGGCCAGTTGAATCAGATCGTTGACGCCCCCCGGCGCGGACGACAGGAAGGCGGTTTTTGGATCATAGTGGCAATAGCGGGTCAGGATGTGGAACATGATCGCGGTGACCACCCCGGCATAGAGGGCCATGCTGAGCGCTGACCACACCCACCGGGTCAGACCGTCGAGGATATCCGGCGAAAACGCGCTGCCGAGCATCACCCCGAGCACCGGCACCAAAACCAAGCGCAGTTTGATCGGCCGTTCCACCGCGACACCGGATAGGGCCGCAATCATCACAGCCGCCAGGGAGCCCATCATCCAGGCCAAGGGCATGTTCAACAGATGGAAGATCCAACCCCCAACGGCACCCAGGCACAAGGTCAGGATCAGCCCCGGCGTTGGCAGCGGCAAGCGCGGCTTAGGCGGTGGCGTTTGATCGCTGGCTGATGACGAGGGATTGGGGGCTGGGTCGGGCACGAACCAAAATCCAAAGGAACCGAAGGGCCGCAGACTATCGGTGTTTTCGATCTTCTGAGCAATGTCGGCTTTTCGAATGGGTCCACCCGCCCCACATGCCAGGGATCATTCTTCTCACTGGATGAAACAGCTGCCAATGCTGACCAGCATCACCGCATTTTCCGGCATGGTTCATGCCCCGCATCCCTTTGCGGCCCAAGCCGGTCTGGCGGTTTTGCGCGCCGGAGGCAATGCGGTCGAAGCCGCTGTGGCGGTGGGAGCGGCGCTAAGTGTTGCCTGCCCCAATCTGTCTTCCCTGGGTGGGGATGGGGTCTGGTTGGTCTCTGAGCCGGGGCAGTATCCGCTTTGTATCATGGCCATTGGACCCGCAGCACAGGGGGTCAATGGGGGCTCGGGGGAGGTTGCAGATCTCCCGCGACAACCGGGCGATGGCGGGCCTGCGGCTCTGACCGTTGCCGGACTGGTTGGGGGCTGGGCCAAGGCCTTATCTCTGGCTGAGCGCTGGGGGCGTCCTTTGCCGCTGTCTGATCTCTTTGCCGAGGCAATGCGATTGGCCAAAGACGGCGTGCCTGTGAGCCCCTCTTTGGCAGGAGACATTGCCCGGGACTGGGACAGGCTGAACAAGGACCCTGGCGCCGCCGGTTTGTTTGGCGCTGGGGGAGAAAAGACAGCGGTTCCTGTGAGGGAAGGGGCCCGGCTCAAACAAGCGGCCTTGGCCCGGACCTTTGATTGGCTTTCCAAGGCTGGCTTGGATGACTTTTATCGCGGAGATTTGGCCCGCAGTCTGGTGGCGTCCCTGGAGCGCAGTGGCAGCATCTTGGGTCTTGAGGATCTGGAGCGCTGGCATCCGACCATGGGTCCCGCATTATCCATTCAGACCCATCGCGGGGTATTGGCGGTGGCGCCACCCCCAACCCGAAGCCTCGCCGGTCTCATGACCTTGGGTATTTGGGATCAGGCCTGGTCGTATCGGCAAAGGGAGGCTGCGCGGGCCGTGGCTGACCCCCATACACTCCTGGCCCAAGCGTCCAATCGCGCAGATCAGACCTGCATGGCAGCCCTTGGCGACCCTGCTGCTATGTCAACTTCACCCGAGCATATCCTGGCGGTGGCACGCCTGAAGGAAGAAGCCGAAACATTGCGCACCAATTCGATGGAAGCCCCTGCCTCAGACCGTGGCGACCTGGATCGCTCGGTTTGGTTTGGCGTGGCGGATCGCACCGGTCGGATGGTTACTGTTCAACAAGGACTAAACAGAGCCTTTGGCTGCGCTTTGGTTCTGTCCGGGACTGGCGTCCTCTGGCAGAACCGTAGGGATGGATTTACGTCGAAGGACGGGGCCAATCCTTTGCTGCCGGGTCGTATGCCGCGCAGCGGGCTCTGCCCAGGATTTTGGCATGGGGCCGACGATTATCGCATGGTGCTGGGCGTAACGGGCAATCGATCCGAGGCTATGGCGCGCATTCTGACAGAATTGTTCTGGTTCGCCGAGGATCCCCACAGTGCCTTGTCCACCGGCAGTGTGTTTGGCGCGCCCTCGATGGAGCCTGAAAGGGCAGACAATTTGACAGGGCTGTTGATGGTCGATCCGGCCACAAACCTTCTTCGCGGCGGGTTAGATCCGCGCTCTGATGCTGCCTGTGTTGGTTATTGACCGGAAACGGACCGCTTAGGTTATGCGCGCCGCAATGGCTGCTTCTTCATGCTCTCGGGTAATGATCCGAACATCCGCCCAAGGTGGCTGCTGCAGCTCATGGCTCAAATAGGCGCTGACCACCAGCTTGTTCATATCTTCCGACCCGAGGAACGGCTTGGCCGCGCCCATCACCACATGGCGGGGAACCCCCGTCAATTGGGCGAATTCGCTTGGGGAAAGCTCATCAATGGGCAGCGGCCAACGGGAAAAGAGACGGCGGTTCACTTGCTTTTCGATCAGCAAGCGATGGGCCCGAAGGCTGGTTTCGCGCAAAATGCTGGATTGGGGACCCCGCAAATCACGCTCCGTGCCTTCCAACAACATCACCACATGGCGGGCACTCAGCAGCATGAAACCCGTTATGCCCATATCCGAGGCCCGCTTCAGGACCAGAGATCGGATCTCTTCCATTAGGTGGAGTGGATCGTCAACATCCGGGGCGATGCGACTGACGATGCCGAGATGGCGGAATTCGTAGGACATGACTGGTGCGCCGCTTCATGGTCTATAGCCTGGCACCGGCCCACAAAACGTGAGGGGAAGGGGTCGGGTGAGGCTTTGGCAGGACCGCATCTGGAGGAGTTCGGGGGGCGGCTCGCGGAGACGTCCTGCCATCTGTCTATATCGACAGTTATAGACTGTCATATTTTTGGTTGTTTATCTAGTAAAACTATGACGTCTAAAAGGCGATTTTGTGACAATAGCCCGGAATGTCGACCTTGGTTGAGGTTTATGGTCGACTATGGTTTAGGATTGTGGCCCGGAACGGAAGAATTCAATGCGATCGTTCGTGTCCGGGTGGGTGGAGAGCCAGGTTAGAAATTCGGAGTCCTGATCCGGGTCTGCGATGGCTTCAAAAAACAGAGCAACCCCCTCTGGGCTCATCCCCAATTGCGCCAAGGCGTTCCAAGCCCCCAAATCTGCTTCGCGCTCAAATTCTCTGGAATAGCTGAGCTCCAGGACGCCAGTCCCGATGGCTAGGATGTCTTCACCGCCATCCATACCGCCCGCGACTAGGTAAATCACCACGGCGAGGCCCGCAGACCGCAACACGCTTTTGGGCAAATGGCGCTCGGTCACATGGGTGATTTCATGGGCCATGATCCCGGCAATCGCTTCGTTTGCGATCTGGGTTTGGTCCTGATTTGCCGGGGCGGGCAGTTCGTCAATCAGCGCGATGATCTGATCGGTGAAAATAATGGTCCCATCCGCAAGGGCCAGGGCATTGGCTCCAACGACGCCGCCATCGCGGAACAGCAGGGTAAAGTCACGCTGATCTTCGCCCATGGCGTATACAACCTGGCCAAACAGAGTTTCCAGCTCCCTTTGGCGGGCTGTTGGCAGGGTGCTCGGTGAAAACAGGGCTTGGTCCAGCGCGGTCAGCGAACCGCTGCCCATCTGATCCACCAGGGCTTGGGGCATGGCGACGGCCAGCCCATCTGCAGCGGTTGGCAGCGCGACACGCAGCATGACCACCATGGCAATTAAACAGACGACGCCTAAGGCAATAATGCGCTTAGGCGCGCCTTCCAACCGACTTAAGACGCTGCTTTGTCGCCCGCCAGGGACATATGTCAGCAAGCGATCAAGCTTGTCGTCTTCTCGGGTGGTGACCTGAGACCCATTCGGAAACACGATGCGGCGCTCCACACCGGCCAATCGGGAAGAGATGTCCAACTGGTCTTGGAACACGATCAGCGGCCATTGCACAGAGGGGGAAGAGGCTGGCGCGGGCTTATTGGGATCGGGGCGGATCTGCCAGACGGCCGGAGAGAGAAAAGAAATAACAATGGGGATCGCGGCGGATGACTGGGGCGGGTGGTAAAATCCTGACACCAAAGCAGGGCCTGGATCGGCGGGTTGAGACCTGGGGCTTGCGATCGGTTTCATTGCGGTTAAAGTCCCATGCCGCCGACTTCGAGATCGACGAACTCGGCCGCCGTGACATTGCCTTGATTGGCCGCCTGTTCGCCAACAATGTCCTCCAGATCGCCATTGATCAGGACCGTGATGTTTTCGGCCAAGTAGCGGTAGTAGCGAACCTCACACCAAGGCCGGGCTAAGGTCAGGGTGCAGATGATCAGAACAATATTGGAAAATTCAATCCACATCAGGCGACCAGGATGCACAGTACTCAAAAAAGCATGTCCGCCATCCATAGTCATGTGCGAGAAAATGAGATTCCGTTCCAAGGCAAACAGTGCCTGTTTTACGATCCAAGCAAAACTCGAGAAAATGATTACGGATATTACGAATATTGGAAAAGTATAAGTCATTCTTGGGAATATATCATTTTTATTAGGGTCATCGAGTAAATGTCTCAATAATTCTAGAGTGAGTATCAGTAGTACGGCAATAAAAGCTGAGAAGATCACGATTCCGATAAATTTTATGAAAGCCCAGTAGAACTCTTTGAGAGTTGGGTTTGACAGGAAGGCAGCGGAGCCAAATTTATGGTGGTTGACCACCCAATTTGCATAAGCTTTGGCAAAAAAAGGATAGCAAAGACCAAAGCTGAGGAACGTGATCAGTCCATAAAGTAGCATAACAACATAGGCCTGCTTAACGCTACTATCATAATTGAAGCGCACACTTCTAAAGCTGGTCATTCGGGCATTAAAGGCCATGCTCTTGAGCATTAGATAGGGCACGACGGCTGTACAAAGACGGTATTCACCTGACACTGCCTCCCTTTAAGTGCGATCAAGCTG
>JBMYTN010000027.1:0-57611 GCA_049604415.1 Rhodospirillaceae bacterium
AGAGCCTGAAATCCTAAACGTTTCCAAACGCTTGGGAATTCTTCACAGGCGACTAATTACCATATATTTGGCAATGCGGCTGCAACGGCAGAAAAAATTGGGGGCGGCACAGCATTACCAATAACTTTATATTTTTCTTCCATAGGTGCTGTATCTGGAAAGCAAATATTTCTATCAAACCCTTGTAGTAAAGCGCATTCCATGTAACTAAACCTCCGCGCTGGTTCATCCGTTTGAAAAACCCATTTATCAGTATGAATTCGCTTCAACTTAGGACTCACCGGATGCAAATTGACGTGTCTACTTCTAGCAACTACAGTTTTGCTTAGTTGATCCCAATCACGGTACCTATTCCGAGACAAGTAGTACCAATGAAACTTCTCTTTATTGTATTCGCCTTTGGGCCAGAGAGGAAGATGACCAATGGTGTCCCGTATAGTCTTGTATTCATTTGTTGTGTTTGGTCCATGAGTTGGCGGCGGGAATTCGTAACGCAGGCCAAAATCAGAACGGATTCCAACCAAAAAAATCCGTCTCCGCTCTTGTGGCACTCCATAATCTTCAGCGTTCAACACTTGCCAGGAAACACGATAACCGGCTAATCGAAAACGGATGAGTTGAGCCTGCAATAGATGAGACAAATCTGACCGCCTCATACCTGAAACATTTTCCACGATAAAAGCTTTCGGTTTTACAATGCGAAGAACTCGATCAAACTCTCGATACAAGTAATTGATTTTTCTATTTGCTTTTCTTGCCCCACCTTGGCTAAATCCTTGGCAAGGATAACACCCAACGAGCAATTCAGCTTTCGGAAAACTCCTTATTTCTGCAATATCCTTAACTAGGTAATCTGTATCAGGAAGGTTACGTGAATAGAAGTCTCTCGCATAGGGCAAAATATCATTTGCCATTACAACTTCATGTCCTGCTAAATGTAAGCCGGAATCTGTCCCACCACAGCCTGAAAACAGAGAAACGGCCTTCGCCATCACACCCTCTTATGAATAGTTGCTTGATGAAGAATTTTCTCTTGAGAGTAAGATATGCTCTTAAGAGAGTATTCATAGTTTCAAGAAATTATAATCTGACATAAATATAAAAATCATATGAATACAAAGCCAGATAAACCAGACCATATGCCAATTCATTACAATATGTATGATTATGAAAAGATGGTAGCGGAGGAGGGACTTGAACCCCCGACACGCGGATTATGATTCCGCTGCTCTAACCAACTGAGCTACTCCGCCATACCAAAAAGCCCAGGCCGCGAACAGGCCTGCGCGGGAAAGGCCGCTTACCTACCCAACCCCAACCGCGCTGTCAACCCTATTCCCATCCCCACTCCCTGCGGATCCTCACAGCTCCGCAACCGCGCCCTCAAGGGCATCCATCACCCGCTGCGCCTCAGCCAGCGTGTTGTAATGGGCAAAGGAAATCCGCAGCACACCGCGCGCCGGATCAATCCGATCCGGATGGCCCTCCGCCAGCCGATCAACCAAGCGTTTGGCATAGAAATCCCCAGCGCCGCAGGTCACCCCCGCCGCCGCCAGATGATCGGCCAAGGCCGCAACATCAGCACCCTGCACCGCCAAGGCAAACACCGGCACCCGGGTTTCCTCGGTCACCGGAGGGCCAAGCAAGGTCAGCTTCGGTTGGCGGGCCAGGAACGCGGCAAATCCCGCCGTGACCACCCGCTCGGCCTCCCGAAACAAGCCAAAGACCGCCTGTGCCGTTTTGGCGTCCGTTTGGGCGTCCCCCTTGTCGTCTTTTTCGCCCCGCGCGGCGGCGTCGAAATGATGGTCATGGACGGCCTGGAAATAGGCCGGGACGCCCTCAACCCCGGCGGCGAGGTCATAACAGGTGCCGCCGGGATGAATGTTTTCCGGCCAATTGGTCGCGTGGAAAAAATGGTTCTGATTGGCGCAGCGCCGGACCAAAGCCGGATCCACCGCCATCACCCCCAAATGCGGCCCATAGACCTTGTAGAGGCTGAACAAATAGACATCGACCCCCAGCGCCTGAACATCCACCGCGCCATGCCCGGCCCAGGCCACCCCATCGGCAACCACAATCGCTGCGCTGCGGGCGGCTTTGACGGCGCGGGCAATCTCGGCCACCGGATTGACCGCACCGATCAGATTGGAGGCATGGGGGAAACAGGCCAACGCCACCCGGCCATCGGCCAACAAAGCCGGAAGGTCCGCCGGATCGAGCAGGCCGGTGACCGGATCGACCCGCCACTCCCGCAAGTCCGCGCCGCGCGCTTCAGCCAAACGCCGCCACGCCCCGCCATTGGCCTCGTGGTCCTGGTCGGTGACCAAGACCGCATCTTCCGGCCCGATCAAATCGGCCATGGCCTGGGACAGGATATAGGTGTTCAAGGTGGTGGACGGGCCAATGACCACGCCCTCCTCCGGTGCGTTGATCATCGCCGCCAAACGCCGCCGTCCGGCCTTCTGCACCGCCGAGGCCGCCCGCCCCGCCGGGACATGCTCCATGGGCTGGCTGCGCCCGGCAGACAGCTGGGCGGTGATGCGCTCAATCACCTCGCGCGGGACCAAAGTGCCGCCGCCATTCTCCAGATAGGCCACCCCATCGCTCAGTTGCGGGAAATGGCTGCGGCAAAACGCCTGGTCAAGACGCATGACCGTCCTCACGCCACGTCCCGGGCGGCTCCGGAGGCCCCAGCGCCCCCAGAGGCCTCGGCCACCTGATCAACAACCGGACTGGCCGGATGTGCTGCGACCTCCTGGCGGGAGATCCAGCCCCCCGCCAAAACCCGAGAGCCGTCATACAGCACACAGGCCTGCCCTGGCGCGACCCCATGGGCCGGGACCTCGGGCACGGCAATGGCGGTGCCGGGCTGCGCGCCGGGATAGAGCCGGGCCGGTACCGGCGGCGCGGCATGGCGGATCTTGATCTCCCCTGCCACACCCTCCGGCGGCGGGCCGTCTCCGGCCCCGAGCCAGTTGAGGGACCGCACGGCGATGCGCTGCACCGCCAGGGCCTCCTTGGGGCCGACCACCACCCGGCGGGTCTCCGCATCCAGGCGGATGACATAAAGCGGGTCAGCGGTGCCGCCAATGCCCAAGCCCCGGCGCTGGCCGATGGTGTAATTGATGATGCCGTCATGCTGGCCCAACACCCGGCCCTGCAGGTCGACGATCTCGCCCGGGTCAATCGCCCCGGGGCGCAGCCGCGACACCACCGAGGCATAATCGCCATCGGGCACAAAGCAGATATCCTGGCTGTCGGGCTTGTCGGCCACCGCAAGGCCGAGCCGCGCGGCCTCAGCCCGCACAGAGGCCTTGTCCGGATAGCCCCCCAGCGGGAAGCGCAAAAAGCCAAGCTGCTCCCGGGTGGTGGCGAATAGGAACCAGCTCTGATCCCGGGCCGGATCCACGGCGCGGTGCAGCTCCGGCCCATCCGGCCCATCGAGGCGGCGGACATAATGGCCGGTGGCCAGGGCGTCGGCGTCTAGATCCCGGGCGGCCTCGACCAGATCGCGGAATTTGACCGTCTGATTGCACAGCACGCAGGGCACTGGGGTTTCCCCGGCCAGATAGGCATCGGCGAAGGGCTCCATGACATCGGCCCGGAACCGGCCCTCATAATCGACCACATAATGGGCGATGCCGAGCCGGTCGGCGACCTGACGGGCATCAACCACATCGCGCCCGGCACAACAGGTCCGGGCGTTCTTGCCCAAAGGCTGGCCATGGTCATAAAGCTGCATGGTCAGCCCGACCACCTCGTGGCCCTGCTCGGCCATCAGCCCTGCCGTCACGGAACTGTCTACGCCGCCGGACATGGCGACCACAATGCGCGCCACAGCGCCCTCCTCCCTAAAAAGAAAGAGTGGGACCCCTGCCCCCGGCCCGCTTCGGTCCTAGGAAGAGAGGTCCAACCCCATTTGCCAAAACTCCGCCTCCAGCACCGTGGCCTGGCGGAAAGTCTTCACCAACCCGTCGAGCCGCCCCGGCCCGCCCCGGCTGGCATAAAGCCGGTCCAGGGTCTCCACGGCGGCCTGGGCGACGCCCTGATAGCCGTCCCCGGCATATTCCCCGATCCAGTCATGATAGGGGTGATCCGGGCGGTCCTGCGCCGCCAAAGCCCGGCCAATCTCGCCATAGCCAATGACGCACGGCGCTAAGGCCACATGCAGGTCCAACAGATCGCCGGACAGCCCGCGTTCAAGCACATAGCGGGTATAGGCCATGGTCGCCTTGGCTTCCGGCAGGGCCTCCAAAGCCTCGCGGGTCACGCCCCAGCGGCCACAGAGCGCCACATGCAATTCCATCTCGCCCAGGATCGCCGCCATGCCCTCGCCAGCGGCCTTGATCTCCTCCAGGGTCTCGCTCTTGTAAGCCGCCAGGGCATAGGCCCGGGAGAAATGGATCAAAAACAAATAGTCTTGAGCCAGATAATGTTTGAAGCAGTCCTGGGGCAAGGTGCCATCGCCCATCTGGCGGACAAAGGCATGCTCGACATAGGCCTGCCAGTCCTCAAGACAGGCCGCCCGCAATTGCCCGAACAGGCTGTTGGATCCCTCCTCCAACCGCCTAACCCCGGCTGTCGCGGCTTTCGGTGGGCAGGCGCAAGACCAGCCCGTCCAACGCCTCGTCAACCACGATCTGACAGCCGAGCCGGGAGGTCCGGGTCAGGCCAAAGGCCAGATCGAGCATGTCCTCTTCGTCCTCGGTCGCTTCGGGCAGCTTGTCAAACCAGGCCTCGTCGACCACCACATGACAGGTTGAGCAGGCCAGCGAGCCCTCGCAGGCGCCTTCCAGATCCACATTGTTGCGGTGGGCGGCTTCCAGAACCGAGGTCCCGGATTCGACCTCGACGGTTTGAGTGCTGCCATCGGAACTGACAAAATTCACTTTGGGCATGGGAAAGGATCACTCCACAGAAGAACCCCCGGACAGGCTTGGGCCGCCGGGGTGGGGAACGCTAAACGCCTGCCGGACCGGGGCCGAGCCCCTGCCGTCACAGCCTGCGCTGTTTTGTGCGCATCCCGTGCGCGAATTGCAAGACGGGACACTCGAGAAATTACCCGGCCCGGCGGGCGAAAATTCGCTCCAGAGCCTGGAGGGTGGTGTCGACATCGTCCTCGGTCGTGTTCCACCCCAAACTGATCCGTATGGCCTCGGTCGCAGCGGTCGGATCGCAGCCCATGGCCGAAAGCACATGGCTTGGCGTTACCTTGCCGCTGGAACAGGCTGACCCGGCGGAGACCCGCACCCCGGCCAGGTCCAGCTTCATCACCATCCGGTCCGCCGACAGACCCGGGGTCCCGGCGCAAATGGTGTTGGGCAGGCGGGCCACCTCCCGGCCATGGATGATAATGTCCGAGGACAGCGCCACAATGCCTGCCTCCAGCCGATCCCGAAGCGCTTCGATCCGGACCCGCTCAGCGAGGCCATGGTCCAAAATCGCCTCAATGGCCGCCCCAAAGCCAACAATGCCGAGTAGGTTCTCCGTCCCGGCGCGATAGCCCCGCTCCTGGCCGCCGCCGAGGATCTCCGGGGCCGGATCGAACCGATCGGCCAAGACCAACGCACCGATCCCCGCCGGAGCCCCGACCTTGTGGCCAGACAGGGTCACGCTATCGGCCCCGGTGCCTGCCAAGGTGATATCGTCAAGCTTGCCCGCAGCCTGGACCGCATCGCAATGGAACAGCGCCCCGGCCTCCCGGCAGAGCGCCGCGATCTCTGCGGCCGGTTCCAAAACCCCGGTTTCATTGTTCGCCAACATGACCGCGACATGGCCATCCGCGCCCGCATCGGCCAAAAATTCCGCCAGATCCTCGCGATCGATCAGGCCATTGCTATCCACCGCGAGCAAATCCGCATCAAGGCGGGCTTTGAGCACGCAGGGATGTTCGATTTCGCTGACCGCGACCCGAGACCGACCACCACCGCGCAGGGCCAGATTGTTGGCCTCGGTGCCGCCGGAGGTGAAGATGACCCGATCCGGCTCCGCGCCCACCAGGGTGGCCACCGCCTCGCGCGCCCGGTCCACCATGGCCCGCGCCCGGCGTCCCACCGCATGGATGCTCGACGGATTGCCGATCTGGTCCATGGCGGCGATCAGGGCGGTCCGGACTTCGGGGCGCAAGGGCGCGGTGGCGTTGTGGTCCAGATAGACCCCAGCCCCTTGATCCCGGCTCATGGGCTCCGCAGTTCCGTCTGAGGGAGACGGAGACGCAGCCTTGTGCCGCTGTCCTGTCATCTGTTCATTCACGGGCGGGTAGCCTCCCTCCAAGATCGCCACAGAACGCCCTGGGTCCTGCCGCTTCGCAAAGCAGCAGGAAACCCAGATCAGGCCGGGGGAGTTCCTTTAAGACCAAAGCACGCCCATCAGCCTGCGACAGACTGGGGTTCCTCCACATCCAGATCGCCGATCAGGCCGCTGGTGCCCAGCACACGGCGCTCGGTCACATCTTCCAGGGAGACGCTGCTGAGATAGAGATAAATTTGATTGGCCAGCTCTTCCCATAGATCATGGGTCAGGCAGCGGCCTTTGTTGTTGTGACAGCCCGCCGGAGAGCCCGGGGAACAGCGGGTGGTCTGGATCGGCTCGTCCACCGCTAAGATGATATCGGAAATCCGCATATCACCGGCATCGCGGGAGAGCAGATAGCCGCCACCCGGACCCCGGACGCTCTTGACCAAACCGCCTTTGCGCAGCCGACCGAACAGCTGTTCCAGGTAGGATAGGGAGATTTCCTGGCGATCGGCGATGTCCGCCAGAGCCACCGGCTTGCCGCTGCTATGGGCAGCTAGGTCCGCCATGGCCATGACCGCATACCGTCCCTTCGTGCTTAAACGCATACCCTTGGTCCTTTCACGCTGGTTTGGGCGCGCCGTCCTCCGCGCGTTCCTCCGACTGATAGAAGGCGGCGGCCTCTAAGGCGGCCTCGCCATTGCTTTTCCCCGCAGGCTTGTTTTTGCTTTTGCCGTTGCCGGATGGTCCGCCAGTCTCTGCCGACGGGTAGGTTTGCTCCAATTCGCCCAAACGCCGGGTCAGGCGCTCAACCGCATTGTTTAATTCATTGATCTTGTTGGCCACCGGATCGGGCAGGCCATCGGAAATGCCATAGCTGCAGAAATCGCCCTCTTGGACGACCGGTGCGCGTTTGGCGACCCGGGCCGGAATGCCGACCACGGTCGCGCCCGGGGGCACCTCGCTGATCACAACCGCATTGGCTCCGACCCGCGCGCCGGTGCGCACGGTGATCGGCCCCAACACCTGGGCCCCGGCCCCGACGATCACGCCATCTTCCAGGGTCGGGTGGCGCTTGCCGGGATTAAGGGAAATGCCGCCCAGGGTGACGTCGTGATAGATCGTCACATCATGGCCGATTTCGGCAGTCTCCCCGATCACCACGCCGGTGGCATGGTCGATGAAGAACCGCCGCCCAATGGTGGCCCCAGGGTGGATTTCCACGGCGGTGAGCATTTTGGCGATCTGCGAGACCACCCGGGCCATGGTTGGCCAGTTCTTGCGCCACAGGAAATTCGACACCCGATAGAACAGCACTGCATGCAGACCGGGATAACACAGCAACACTTCCAGACGGGACCGCGCGGCGGGATCCCGGTGCATAATGGCGTCGATATCTTCTCTCAAGCGCTTGAAAGCCATAGTGCTGCCTATGCTATACTGGGCGTTCGATCTAATTCTTGCGCCCCAAACCCATCGCGTTGACCAAAACCGGGGCCACCGCTTGTTTTTAGGACCCGACCCTTTGCCGGTACCCGCCTTTCCCATGCCCCCACGCATTGCGCCCAGAATACCAGAGCAATCCGATAAGGTTTGTCGAGACGCGGCATGCGCGGGATCCACAGGGCGACCGCACAAGGATGGTGCGGCAAACGCTGGGGTCCCAAACGGGATGCTAAGCCCGGCAAAAACTCTGGTGGTCTTGGGGGAAGACAAGGATTTCCGACCCACAGGTGCGGATCCAAGGATTACTCCACCTGCTACGGACTATATGGTGCCCCATGAGACTGGTCAAGAATATCCTGACATATTGTCAGGCCTTCTGAGCAGAAAACCAACTGAACTTATACGGTATTTTCCACCCCGGCTCTTTCGCCTTTTGGGTGATAAATCGGCGCTCAAGCGGTCTCAAACGGGCTGCTCGGCGTTGATCTCCGGCATTGTCTTCTCTGGTAGACAGAGTATGACATCCCCATCTCCTTCTCACACTTAGGCTTCACAGAACAAATCGGTCATGCCCGAAATTATCTTCAATGGTCCTGAAGGCCGCCTCGAAGGCCGTTATTCGCACTCTAAGCGCCCCAATGCGCCCATCGCTTTGGTTCTGCACCCCCACCCACATCAGGGGGGCACCATGAACAACAAGGTGGTCTATACCTTGTTTAATGTGTTCAAGAAGCGCGGCTTCTCGGTGTTGCGGTTCAATTTCCGGGGTGTTGGTCGTTCCCAAGGCGTGTTTGACAATGGTCAGGGGGAGCTGTCCGATGCCGCCAGCGCGTTGGATTGGCTGCAATCGGTCAACACCGCCCCGGCGCAATGCTGGGTCGCCGGTTTCTCTTTTGGCTCCTGGATTTCCATGCAGCTGCTGATGCGCCGCCCGGAGATCAACGGCTTTATCACCGCCTCGCCCCAGGCCAACACCCATGACTTCTCGTTCCTGGCGCCCTGCCCGGCCTCCGGGCTGATCATTCGCGGCACCCGCGATGAGTTGGTGCCCGAGCCGTCGGTGGCCAAGCTGTCGCAAAAGCTGTCACAGCAGAAGAATATCTCGGTGGATTACCGTCAGGTCGACGGGGCCAGCCATTTCTTCCCGCAGCATTATGACCAGCTGGCGGGATCGGTGGATGCTTATCTGGCCCAAGCTATGACCGACCCGGCCCTGGCCGCCGGGGCTTAGGCCTTAGCGCCGGGACTTAGTCCCCACATGTAAAGTAATTTCCCCAGTGGGCCATTGGCCCATTGGGAGAGCCCATTGCGGGCGGGGCCAAGCGGCGTTAAGCCGCGCCCGGCGAGGGCCGAAAATGAATCCCCAAAGCCTGCGACCGCAGGCTCGGCGGCCCATGCCGCCGAAAGCCAAGCCGCGCTAGCGGCGCCCGGCGTCTGAGGGCAGAAAACACTAAGCCACGCCCAGCGAGGGCCGAAAAAACTTCCCGCCAGAGACCGGGTTTCTACATCCGGTGGTGCCCGGCTCCGTCAAGGGCAGGCCCCGCACCGAGCGCACGGCGAGCAAGCCGAAGGCCTGGGCCTCCAGGGCATCGCCATCCCATCCCACCGCTTCCACCGGATCCACCGGCATGCCCAGCCGAGCGCGCAGGGCTGCCATAAAGGCCGGATTGCGCCGCCCACCGCCGGCAACCACGGCCCGGCGTGGCCGTTCGGGCAGATGGGGCAGAACCGCAGCCACCGCTGCGGCGGAAAAGCCGATCAAGGTTGCCGCCCCATCGGCGACGGACAGGCCATGGGCGAGATCTGCGGTGAAGTCGAGCCGGTCTAAGGATTTCGGCAGCGGCAAGTCAAAATACGGATGAGCGAGGCCTTCGGCGATCCGGGCCTCATCGACCCTGCCCGCCAAGGCCAAAGCGCCATCCCGGTCCATGCGCTGCTGGGTTTGGCGGAACACCCAATCGTCACAGGGGCCATTGGCCGGACCGGTGTCACAGGCCACCATCGCACCGTCCGGGCCAATCCAGGTGACATTGGCCACGCCGCCCAGATTGATCACCAACAGCGGAAAATCTTCTGGTGGCTGGCTCTGAGCCAAGGCCCGGTGCATGGCCGGGGCCAGGGGGGCACCCTGCCCGCCCTGGCGCATATCCTCGGAGCGGAAATCATACACCACAGGCAGACCCAGCTGCTGCGCCAAGGCTTGGCCATCCCCAATTTGCCAGGTCCGACCAATCTCTGGACGGTGCAGCAAGGTCTGGCCATGCATGCCGATCAGCTGCGGCGGCGGCAGATCCGCCGGAAGCGTAGCAATCAGAGCTTCCACCGCCTGACCATGCAAAGCAGTCAGGGTGGCTTCGGCTTCCGCCAGAGCCGGGTTGGGTTCCAGATCGCCGACCATCCGCGCCTGGGTTGCCTGGGCCATCAAAGCGGCGCGCAGAGGCGGCGGAATGGGGATGTCGATGGTCGGGCCGAGTTGGATCACCGTCTGGCCATCGGTTCTCAACCAGGCCGCATCAATGGCATCCATGCTGGTGCCGCTCATCAACCCGACCACCGGGATCGGGGCGTCGCTCAGCAATGGATCCGTTGGGGGAGCAGGTTGGGATTGGGGCATGGACATGCGGGGGATCCCCTTTTGCAGGCGGGCGCAAGACAGATTGGGGCTGGGATGCCCGAGCGCGGTATGCTACCCCCCTTTCCCGGTCTTGTCAGACGCTCCTGCGACGGGCCGCGCGTTTTTTCTCCGCTTGATCACATAGGGTTCCCATGTCCGCCGAAACCGCCGCATCCACCACCGCCGCCAAAAATGATTTTGTCGCCCAAGCCCGGGCGCGGGGCTATTTGCAGGACTGCACCGATGCGGAAGGGCTGTCGGCCCTGATGGCCAAAGAGGGTCCGGTCTCGGCCTATATCGGCTTTGATTGCACGGCGGACAGTTTGCATGTCGGGTCTCTGGTGCCGATCATGTTGCTGCGCTTGCTGCAAAAAAGCGGCCATAAGCCGATTGTGTTGATGGGGGGCGGCACCACCAAGGTCGGCGATCCGTCGGGCAAGGATGAAAGCCGCAAGCTGCTCGACGATGCTGCCATTGCCAGCAATATGGTCGGCATTCAAAAAGTGTTTGAAAAGTTCCTGGTGTTTGGCGATGGCCCGACCGACGCCATCATGGTCAACAATGCGGATTGGCTGGACGAATTGGCCTATGTGCCGTTCCTGCGGGATTATGGTCGGCATTTTTCCATCAACCGCATGCTGACCTTTGACAGCGTCAAGCTGCGGCTGGAGCGGGAACAGACCCTCTCCTTCCTGGAATTCAACTATATGATTTTGCAGGCCTATGACTTTGTCGAGCTGAGCAAGCGCCTCAATGTGCGCCTGCAAATGGGCGGCTCTGACCAGTGGGGCAATATCGTCAACGGGGTCGAGCTCTGCCGTCGCACCGGCGGGCCCGAGTTGTTTGGCCTGACCACCCCGCTGCTGACCACGGCCTCCGGGGCCAAAATGGGCAAAACCGCCCAAGGCGCGGTCTGGCTGAATGCGGAACGCCTCGCGCCTTATGATTACTGGCAGTTCTGGCGCAATACCGAGGACGCTGATGTTGGCCGCTTCCTGCGCCTGTTCACCGAATTGCCCGAAGCAGAAATCCAACGGCTGGAGGGCCTAGAGGGCTCGGGCATCAATGAGGCCAAAAAGGTCCTGGCCGATGCGGCCACGGCGCTGTGCCATGGCCAGGACGCCGCTGTGGCTGCCGCCGAAACCGCCAAAGTGACCTTCGAGCAAGGCGGCTTGGGTGGCGACCTGCCGGTGACTGAAATCCCCCGGACAGAGCTTGAGGCCGGTGTGACCCTGGCGACCCTTCTGCGGACGGCGGGCCTGGCCAGCTCCGGCAAGGACGCCAAGCGGCTGATCAAGGAAGGCGGCGCGCGGGTCAATGATGTCGCCGTTAATGACCTGGAGGCGATGATAACCCTCGCCGACCTGACCGCTGAGGATGGCACGGCGGCCAAGCTCTCGGCGGGCAAAAAGCGCCATGCCTTAATCCGGGCAGTGTGACGGCGGCACTCTCTTGCGCCTAAAACATGTGACATGGACTTCGGATCCCTGGGAAGGACCCAATATAGGGACAATCGGGGATGTCGTTGCCCCCGCCCTCAGACCGGGAACCGAGCAATGTCAGTAAGATCTCTGATGGCCGTGTTTCTGGCGGTCGCCACCTTCTCAGGCAATGCCTCTGCCCAAGCCCCCTCGCAAAGCGTGCTTCAGGACAAGGTGGCACAGATGCTTGCGGGCCAAGCATCCGCCGGGCAAGAGTTCAAGGACCTGGAAGCCCAGCTTCTGCAGGCAGAAGGGGTTATCGATTATGGCTTTTATCCCGGTGCGGTTAGCCCCTTAAAATCCGGCTTCACCTTCAACCTGCCCGCAGAAACCCGCTATGACTGCGCGATGATCATCACGCCCGACGGTCCGATCCCGATCCCGGCATCCCGGTCCCGGCAAGTGTTTTCCGTCTCAGATCATGGCGGGCAAAAACTGATTTCGATTTCGGATATCGAGGACGGCAACAGTTTGGTCTTCCAACTGCTGTCCGATGGTGAGGCGACAAGCCTGCTGAAATTCACGTCGTCTTGGCCCGGGGAAGAATTCAGCCTGGAAGCCAGACCAGATGGGTCTCTGTTGGATCGCCAGACGGGAGAGGTCTTCCCCGTCAACAGCATGGAACATGACCTGCTCCAAACCCTCAGCCACGCCTTCATTGTGACCAATGCGTTTTGGTTTGAAGAGGCGACCCAAATTGCCGTTGGCGATCCCTTCTACCAAGACCTCGATGCCGTCTTGATTGATATCATGGAGTTGATGGCGCAAGAGTTCGCCCCGGGGGCAAAGGCCAAAATGCTGGACTCCAGCTATGTTGTCTCCGGTCAGGTGGACACGGACCGGGGCCCCGAAGCCCTGATCCAAGGCTTTGCCCGCGCCGAAATCACCAACAGCGACGTGCCGGACATGGTCATCGCCCTGTCGTCCTATCAGACCTTTAACCTGGAAACCTCGCTGCCCGGATCCATGCTGTCCAAAGCCACCGTTGAGCTGGACCACATCAAAATGGACGTGGTCCAACAGCAAGAATGTCGCCAAGCCCAATAGGGGTTGAGCGCGCTCAGCCTTCTTTCGGCTGCTTCCAGTTCACCGAATACAGATCAAAGCGCCGGTCTTTGAGATTGCGCACCGTGCCCCGGGCCCGGGCGGTGTTGAGATCGTCAATGCGCAAATCGGCAAAGGCGACCATTTCCACATTGGGCGAGGTATCCGCTGCAATGCCATCCCGGGCAAAGGGCATGTCACAGGGGGTCAGGATGCAGCTTTGGGCATATTGGATGTCCATATTCTCCACATTGGGCAAATTGCCCACATTGCCCGCCATGACCACATAGCATTGGTTTTCCACCGCTCGGGCCTGACAGCAATAGCGCACCCGCAAATAGCTTTGCCGCTCGTCGGTGCAGAACGGCACAAACAGCATCCGCGCGCCTTGGTCGACCAAATGCCGGGCCAGCTCCGGGAACTCGCTGTCATAACAGATCAGCACCCCGATGGGACCGCAATCGGTCATGATGGTGTCGGCCCGGTTGCCGCCGTCAATGTTCCACCAATCGCGCTCATTTGGGGTCGGATGGATCTTCTCCTGCTTATGGATCGAGCCATCGCGCAGGCAGACATAGCAGATGTTTTTGATCTCGCCATTCTCATCCAGGGTCGGATGCGAGCCGCCAATGATGTTGATGCAATATTTCATTGCCAGACCGCTGAGGAGCTCTTTGAGCGGTTCGGTATATTTGGTCAGCTCTTTGATCGCTTCCGAATGCGGGATGCGCTGATTGTCGATGGAGAGCAGCTGCAAGGTGAACAGCTCTGGGAAGACGACAAAATCGGCCCGATAATCGGCGACCACATCGACAAAATATTCAACATTCTGGCCGAACTCTTCAAAGGAGGCCACCCGGCGCTGCTGATATTGGACAATGGAGACCCGGACCTTGGGCTTAAAGCCCGAGCCATCGCCGAGCCGCTTGGAGGGGGTCTCTTCTGCCTGCGGTCCAACCACCAGATGGTTGTACCAAACCATATGGGCGGCATAGCCCAGGCTCTCCTTGTCGATGGGGAGATAGTTTTTCAGAACCCCAATGATTTCAAAGCCATTGCGCATTTGGAAGGACAGCACTGGGTCGCGGAATTTACGGTCCCGCACCGCTTCCACATAGGCCTCAACGGAGCCGACCTCGTCCAAACGCTCCTTCAGCCCTGGCACCCGGGCACCGAAGACCATGCCCTTCAGCCCCTTCTCCCGACAGAGCTGTTTGCGCCGTTCATAGAGCCGCTGGCCGATGCCCATGCCGCGATGGTCCGGGTCGACAAAGATCTCCATGCCATAGAGCCATTCGCCTTCCGGGTCATGGCGTGAGGCAAAGCCATTGCCGGTAACCTCGTCCCAGCCATGGTCTGAGAAGGCGACGGATTCGGAGATTTGGAAGGTGGCGCAATAGCCGACAATCTGGCCGTCATGAACGGCGACGAATTGCCCTTCGGGATAATTCTGCAGCTGGCCGCGCAGAGGCCCCTCAGAATATTGCATGCCCGCATAGGACCGGGCGCAAACCGCGCGGATATCAGCGATATCCTCCAGATCAGCACGGCGAATGATCAGGCGCGGCTTGGCAACATCGGTGGGCATGGGCGGGGCTCCTTCAACCATCTCTCAACTGCCTGCCAGATGGGCATGGCACAGAGCAGATTGAAGGAGAGCCCCAGACCCTTCTTACTCAGCGGCCTTGATCGCGGCGGCCTCATCCCCCTCATCGGGCGGCGCATCGGCTTGGATGGCCGCCAAGGCGCAGACATTGAACAGACCGCGTGCGGTGGCCGAGGGGCTGAGGATATGCACCGGCTTGGCGCACCCCAGCAGCATCGGGCCAACCTGAAGGCCATCGGCCATCACCTTGGTCATGTTCAAGGCAATATTGGCGCTGTCCAGATCCGGCATGATCAGCAGATTGGCTTGGCCGGAGAGCCGGGAGTTGGGGAAAATCCGGCTGCGGATCTCATCATTGAGCGCCGCATCGGAATGCATTTCCCCTTCGGCCTCCAGGTCCGGATCCTGCAGCGCCAACAAGGCCATGGCCTTGCGCATTTTCCGCGCCGAGGCGTCATCGGCATTGCCGAAATTGCTGTGGCTGAGCAGGGCCACCCGGGGCGCAATGCCAAACTGGCGGATCTGCTCCGCAGCCATCAAGGTCATCTCCACCACCTGTTCGGCGCTGGGATCGACATTGACATAGGTATCAGCCATGAACAGCGAGCCCTTGGGCGTGATCAGCAGGCTGAGCGCGGCGGCTTCGGAGACACCTTTTTTCAGGCCGATGATGTCTTTGACATGGCGCAGGTGCCAGTTGTAATGGCCATAGGTGCCGCAGATCATGGCGTCCGCATAGCCCTTGGCCAGGGTCATGCAGGCAATCACCGTGGTGTTGGTCCGCGCCACGGTGCGGGCCGCATCCGGGGACACCCCCCGGCGTTCCATGATCCGGTGATAGGTGGTCCAATAGTCGTTATAGCGCGGGTCATCTTCCGGATTGATGACCTCGAAATGCTCGCCAGGGATCAGCTTCAGGCCCAACCGCGCGGCCCGTTTTTCGATCACCGAGGGGCGGCCAATTAGGATCGGGCGGGCGACGCCTTCTTCCAGAATGGTCTTGGTGGCAAACAAGACGCTTTCCTGCTCGCCCTCGGCAAACACCACCCGGCGCATTTTGTTCGATTTGGCGCTGTCGACCACCGGCTTCATGATCAGGCCGGAGCGGAAGACATAGCGGCTGAGATTTTGTTGATAGGCCTCCAGATCCTCGATGGGCCGGGTGGCAACCCCGCCATCCATGGCCGCCTTGGCCACCGCCGGGGCGATCTCGACAATCAAACGCGGATCGAAGGGTTTGGGGATCAGATAATCCGGGCCAAACACATTCTGTTGACCACCATAGGCGGTCGCGACCACCTGGGTGGAGGATTGGGTCGCCAGATTGGCCACCGCCTCGACACAGGCGATTTTCATCTCTTCGGTGATGGTGGTCGCCCCAACATCCAACGCGCCCCGGAACAGGAACGGGAAGCAGAGCACATTGTTGACCTGGTTGGGGAAGTCCGACCGTCCCGTGGCCATGACCGCATCATCGCGGATCGATTTGACCACCTCCGGATCCACTTCCGGGGTCGGGTTGGCCAAGGCCAGGATCAGGGGCCGGTCGGCCATGGAGCGGACCATATCGCCATTGACAATGTTGGGCGCAGACAGGCCCAAGAACACGTCACACTCTACCATCGCTTCCGCCAAGGTGCGTTCCGCCCGCGCCGTGGCATATTCGGCCTTTTGCGGCGTCATGTCCTCGGTCCGGCCCTGGTGGATCACACCCAGATGGTCGACCAGCAGAACATTTTCGCGCTTCAGACCCATGGACAGCAGCAGGTTCAAGCAGGCGATGCCCGCCGCACCGCCGCCGGTGGAGACCAGCTTGACGTCCTCGATCTTCTTTTTGACCACCCGCAAGCCATTGAGCACCGCCGCGCCGACCACAATGGCCGTGCCATGCTGGTCATCATGGAACACCGGGATGTTCATCATCTCCCGCAGGCGTTTCTCAACTTCAAAGCATTCTGGGGCTTTGATGTCTTCCAGATTGATGCCGCCAAAGGTCGGCTCCAGGGCCGAGATCACCTTGATCATGCTTTCCGCATCATCGGCTTTGATCTCGATGTCAAACACATCAATGTCGGCGAATTTCTTAAAAAGGACCGCCTTGCCCTCCATCACCGGCTTGGAGGCCAGGGGGCCAATATTGCCAAGGCCCAGGACCGCCGAGCCATTGGAGACCACGGCGACCAAATTGCCCCGGGCGGTATATTGCGCCGCCGTGTTGGGGTCTCGGGCGATCTCGCGGCAGGCCGCCGCCACGCCAGGGCTATAGGCCAGCGACAAATCGCGCTGGTTGGCCAAGGGCTTGGTCGGGGAGATGGCGAGTTTGCCCGGACGTCCCATCCGGTGATAATCGAGTGCCTGTTCGTCCAGGGAACGGTCCATGGGGTACCTCCGCTTGCTGTTTTTTTGGCGCAAACGAACCCCGGTTCCCCCCAATCCACCCCTTATTTACCGTTTGGAGCGGGTATTTTTGGACCCAAAGGCCAGTCGACGCTTGAAATCCCCGATAGAATACGGTTTTCGCCATTGGATTGATACCGAAGACAAGCCTTGTGCAGCGCACAAATGCTGTGCGCTGAATGCAAAAATAACACCCTGCCGGATCATATTATGCTTTTGTGACCCTTCATGGTGGGTCCGAACCGATCGGCCTTAATGCTCCGAGAACAAATCCCGGACCTTACAGACCAACCCCATCACCGGGCGCGGTTTCGCAGGAGCCAGTTTATGGGCGACATAATCGGCCACGGCCCGGGCCGGATCGGTCTCGGCGGTCATGGTCGCCTCAGCGCCTCGGGTGGCCATGCGCCGGATATAGCTGTTGCCCGCACTTTGGGCCAAGACCGCTGCAATGCCATCCAAGGGATGGGGCCGGTCGTCCTTGAAATGATGCCAGACCTGCTCTTTTTCCAACACCACCCGTTCCGGGGCGGTTGGGCATTGGCCATCTTCACCCACGGCTTTGAACAACAGCCAGCGCCGGCATTGCCCGGCATGGCCGACCACCTTGCTGAAATCGCGATCCACCGCTACGGCGATGTCCATGGTTTCCCCTCCCCTTTTTTAGTCTGCAGTTAATCAACTCTGTTTGGGGGATGGGCCTGATCCTAGTCTCAGCATCAACAGCGGGCAAGGGCCCGGCGCAGGAGCGGAACAGCCGGTCGGGATGGAATGGTCCGCTATTGATCGGTTTGCCGATCCCCACCGGTCGGCGCCTCGACCGCGCCTTCGCTGCCCTCCGGTACCGGGGCCGCTGTGGTCAAGCCGCCAAACAGATCGCGCAGCAATCCCGGGGTGATGGCGCTGAGCGGATTGACCGAAACCGAGGGGTTCTCGGTGGGACCGGTGGCGGCAAAATTCAGTGCAATGAAACCATCGCCTTCGATGCCGGTCATGAGTGTGCCCAGAACTGGGATCGCCTCGAGCACATCATTGATCGCCCGCGCCGGTGCCAAAGCCCCGCTCAAATCCAAGGTCTCCGCCTTCAGATCCAGTTGACCGCTGACCCGCAAGCCAATGGCACTGCCCCAGGCCCGGGCTTCCAGGAACCGGAGGATCGGGCCTTGGCGCTCAAAGGGCACATCGGCGCGCTGGAAATCAATCCCCTCGCCGCCCAATACATCCAAGATGCCCGTCAAACCCGCCACGGAAAGCACTTGGGCCGCAACCGGCGCATCGACGAGGCGGAAGTCATCCAAGGTCAACTGGCCTTTGGCCCCGCCGGTGGCATCAATGGTGCCGGAGACCGCCATGCGGCCCCCCCTGATCCGGTCAGTGACATCCAAGGCCCGGAACACCGCGCCGCCATTGCCGGTGGACAGCGAAAAGGTGCGGTCCTCGCCTCCCGAGGAACCCAAGACAAAATGCAGCGGGTTGCCGCCGACCAAGGTGCCGCCGACATCAGCCTGCTCCAGGCGCTTGCTCTCGCCATCGCCCCGAAAGGCAAGACGGCCTTGGGCCGGTTGCAGGGAGATCCCTTCGGTCAACTGCACCCGCTCCAGGGCAAAGGACACCACCACATCGGGGGCGGCAGGGTCCTGAACCAAGGGCGGCGCCGCATCCTGCGGCAGTAAGGCGGTTGGCGTTCCTTCTGTGGTGTCGCCCAAATCGGTGAAGGCCCGCGCATCGAAGTCACCCGCAGCGATGTCCACAAGGACACTGCCATCCACATCGAGGGTTAGGGAGCCGCTCAATTGGGAGGCACCATGGCGGACCTGGGCAAAATCGGCGCGGTGGAAGTCCAGATCCGGTCCAACCAAGGTGACCCGACCCTGGCCGGACAATCCGGGTCCGGCCCCTCCGGGCAAAGGCGCAACCCCATCCACCGTGAAATGGATATCCGCCCCACCGCCTTTTTGCGCCGCATGGAACACCGCCTGGGCCTGGGTCTGCGCTGCTGCGCCAACGGGTTTGACCCAATCCATGGCATCAAGGGAAAACCGCAGAGCCGTCAGATCCATGGTGGCATCAAGCACCGACTCCCCATTGGCTTTTTCCGTGTAGACCACATTGCCTTCCGCCACGCCGTCCATGAAGGGCGGCTGGAACGGGGCAGCGGACAGACGGAAGCGTGCGCGCTGATCATTGTCCAGGGCAGCACGGACCCGATATTGCCGATTGATCGCCGCCGCATCGCCGAAATTCTCCCGCCAGGCGATCCCGGCCGACACGCCCCCCAGCGCCGCTGTGCCGACCATATCAAGCCCCTCCTCATCCAGAGTCAGGGTGAAGGCGCCCTCGGACAGGGCATTGCCGAACAGCACATCGGGGATGCCAATCTCTGTCAGGGTTCCGGAGACATCCAATTGCACATCATCGAAGGTCAAATCGGCGCGCAATGGAAAGTCGAACTGAAGGTCGACCACGGTCTCTCCCGCAACCGACGCCGGATCGACCCCTACCCGGCTGGCATAGCCCAGCGGCTCATGGTCGATGATATCCAGCGCTGCCGCAGCCGGTCCTTCGGCTCTCACAAAAATGTCGGCTTGTTCATCGCCCCCAAGATCGGTGAACACCACTTTGGCTTCGGCCACGGAGACCGGCCCGATGTGACCGGCATAGCCGTCAATCTCAATCCGGTCTGGGTAGAACCGAACCTCCCCTTCCACATCCCGCACCGGTGGCAAGGGTTTGCGGTAATGCACGGTCATGCCATCGGCGAGCACCGTCCCGGACAAGTCATCCAGATCCAGCGCATCCCAGCTCTGGCCAGACAGCGCGAAGGCAAAATCCCCCTGGCGGGCTGACCCGTCTGCAAGGTTTTCAATCACCCATTTGCGCCCACCTTTGGCGACGGTTTTGGGCCAAAGGCGCTTTAGCCCTTCCACCGGAAGGTCGGTCACGCCGAGCGCCATCCGAATGCCGGGCGCGGTCAAGGGCGTCGTGACGTCCCCGGAGGCAACCAGCAAGACACCGTCCAGATCCATTTTGAAATGATTGAGGGACAGGCTTTCCAGCTTTGGACCAACGGCCAGAGACAGCTCCAAGGTCTCAACCTCCGGCGTCTGGTCGATGGGCTCGGGCAGCGTCACCCGTCCGGGGGCTTCGGCATTGACCGTCAAGGCGGCGGCGTCCAACAGAGCCTCCCAGGGGGCCGTAGTCGGTTGGGACAGATCCAATCCCGCCGTCAGGGTGGCCGCCAGAGGCAGCCGGATCACAGGAATATCCTCGGGCAGCCAATGGGCAAAGGCTGCCATCTCAATCGCTCCAGCGGTCGAGGCCAGGTCCAAACGCCGGTCCTGGCGATGCAGTTGGACCACCGCATCCAGGGGCAAAGGCCCGATGGGCCGCCACCCGGCGCGGTCAAACAAGGGCTCCACCCGCAACAGACCGGAGATTTGCAAATCCATCGGGCTGCCCATGACATCAAGATCGACCGAGGCTTGCTCAAAATGCCACCGGGCTTCGGATGCGGCATCCTGAAAACTGAGGGTCGTGTCGACAAAGGTGGCGTCACGCAAAATGCCGCCGGTCTGCCGCCACAGACCGAACAAACCAGCATCCAAATGCCCCATCCAACTGCTTTGATCGGGGAGATCTGTGGGACCGGTGGCCAGCACCGGAGGGCTTTGGGGACCGGGGATCAGGCTCTGACCGGCCCCGCTGTCGCCACCGATACGGCCCCCATCTTGGCCCCCATCGCGGTTCACAGCCTCTCCGGTCAAAGACGCCAGCGCCAGGCCGGAATCGGCAAAATGCAGGCTGCCATCCGCATCGCGCACCAAGGAGACGGTCAAGCCTTGGACGGTGACGGAGGACAAAGCCGGGTCGCCATCCAGCAACCGGCTGCCCGAGAGGGTGGCGGAGAGCACCGGGATCGAAAACAACGGCTGATCAGGGTTGGGGGCGGCATGGTGAAACAGGCCAATGCCCGTCACTTGCAAATCCAACGGGGCATCGGCACCCCCCCAAGCCAATTGAACGCCGTCAGCGGCGATGGAAAACGGCGCCACATGCTGGGCGATCTCTTCTTCCATCCAATCTAAGAGAAAATCGACCTGCAGGGGTCCGTTTTGCAGCCGCAGCGCCAACAGAGCAAGGGGAACCACAATGAGGAGCAGCAAGGCTCCGATCAGATTGAGCAGAACCTTTAAACAAATTTTGACCAACAGACATTCCTAAGGTCAGGAAGCATAGGGGGACCGCCCGGCCCCCAGACGCTCAACACCAATCGCTCAACACCAATCGCTGATCGCCGAGCAAGGACCCATTTCCAATATAGGACCCGGGCCGGACGACCCCATATGTTCTGCCAACTGTGCCGATTTCACGGCGAGCATAGCCACAATCAGTCTGCCCGAAATTGTTCGAGTGTCCAATGTCCGTCATTCAGTTTCCCCGTTTTCCAGCAGATGGGGCACCACCCCAACCCGCTGATCCGGCCAAGCTCGCCTTGGCTTTGGAGCGATGGTCAGAGGCCATCACAAATACGCGACTCCTGCCCGATGCAGAGGATCGGGCTCTGTTGGCAGAGCCGGGTCCGGCGGCCACGGCCCTGTTGCAGGCGGTGTTTGGCAACAGTCCGTTTCTGACCGGCTGTCTGATCAAGGATCCTGGCTTCTTGGTCCGGGTGATGCGCGACGGCCCGGAAGCGACCTTGGATGCCGTCATGGCGGAGACCCGGGCGGCGGCGTTTCTGAAAACCACCCCCGAAGTCATGAGTGCACTGCGGATCGCCAAGCGACGCGTCGCCCTGCTGACCGCGCTGGCCGATATCGCCAATCTGCGTCCGTTGTCTTTTGTTGTTGAGACCTTGTCGGATTTTGCCGGAGCGGCGACCTCAGCGGCCTTGGATCATCTGTTGATGCTCTCGCACTCCAAAGGGGAACTGGTTTTACCCCATCCGGACAAGGCCGGTCTGGACAGTGGAGTCTTTGTCCTGGGCATGGGGAAGCTGGGCGGGCGGGAGCTCAATTATTCCTCGGACATCGATCTGATCGTCCTGTTTGACCACAGCGTGACCGTCTATCAGGGTCCCCGGACAGTTAAGGAGGCCTTGATCCGCCTGACCCGAGATCTGGTGCGCATTCTCGATGAACGCACCGGGGATGGCTATGTGTTCCGCACGGATTTGCGGCTGCGCCCCGATCCGGGCTCCACGGCCCTGGTGATGACCGTTGCGGCCGCCGAAATCTATTACGAGTCCCGGGGACAAAACTGGGAACGGGCGGCCATGATCAAAGCCCGTCCGGTGGCCGGGGACTTCAAGGCCGCAGAGCAGTTTCTGAAAGCGCTGCGCCCCTTCATCTGGCGGCGGCATTTGGACTTTGCCGCCATTGAAGACATCCACTCCATGAAGCGCCAAATCTATGCGGTCAAAGGGGGTGCCACCATTGCGGTGGCCGGTCATGACATCAAGACCGGTCGCGGTGGGATCCGGGAAATCGAATTCTTTGCGCAAACCCAGCAATTGATCCGGGGTGGCCGCGACCCCCGCTTCCAGGTCAAAGCGACCTTGACAGCCCTGGAGGCCTTGACGGACGCCCATGTCATCGCGCCGGAGACCCGCACTGACCTGGAAGTGGCCTATGTCTATTTGCGCTGGGTCGAGCACCGGCTGCAGATGATCCATGATGAGCAGACCCAGACCCTGCCCGAAGACCCGGAAAAACTGGATCAGCTCGCGATCTTTCTCGGCTATGCGGATGCCACAGCCTTCCAGCAGGCAATCTTGATCCAACTGCATCGGGTCGAAGACCACTATGCGGAGTTGTTTGAGGACTCCCCCAGCCTGGCTGCTGCTGGCAATCTAGTCTTCACCGGCGTGAAGGATGATCCGGAAACCCTGAAAACCTTGCAAAGCATGGGCTTCCCGGACCCGGCCCAGGTCACCCGCATTGTCCGCAACTGGCATTTTGGCCGCCCCGGCGCACCGCGATCGGTCCGAGCCCGCGAATGCCTAACGGCCCTGGTACCGGGGCTGCTCCAAGCCTTTTCCGAAACCGCCCGACCCGGCACGGCCCTGCTGCGCTTTGATGGGCTGTTGGACCGGATCCCCACCGGTCTGCAGCTGTTCGAATTGCTGCTGCACAATCGCGAACTTCTGACCTTGCTGGCCGAAATCATGGGCGATGCCCCCAGGCTGGCCGCCCATTTGGCGCGCCACCCCTTCCAGCTCGATGCCCTGCTGGACGAGGGCTATCTGTCGAATTTGCCCGATCCGGCCACCCGCGCGGAGTCCCTTCATCGGGCCTTGGACGTGGCCGAGGTGTTTGAGGACGTCTTGGACATCACCCGGCGTTGGGCCAATGACGCCCGCTTCCAGGTTGGCCTGCTCGCCCTCGGCTCCGACCTGGACCCCGGCGCAGAGGGCGAGGCCCTGTCCGACATCGCCGATGCCTGCCTGAAGGCCCTGCTGCCCCGGGTTACCGAAGAATTCGCCCAACATCATGGCCATGTGCCCGGTGGCGGCTTGGCGGTGATTGCCCTGGGCAAGCTGGGCAGCCGGGAAATGACGGCGTCTTCGGATCTGGATCTGATCGTGATTTATCATGCCGATCCAGAGGTTGAGACCTCCGATGGTGCTAAGCCGCTGCCGGTGACAACCTATTTCACCCGCCTCACCCAACGGCTGACGGCAGCCCTATCGGCGCCAACCGCCGAAGGAGCGCTCTATGAGGTCGATTTGCGGCTGCGCCCGTCCGGCAACAAAGGCCCGTTGGCCACCGGCCTGACCGCCTTCATTCGCTATCACCAGATGGATGCCTGGACCTGGGAGCATATGGCTCTGACCCGAGGGCGTGTGGTGTGCGGTGATGCCAAGGTGATGGAAAAAGCGTCTGCGGCGATCTCAGAGATTTTGCGCACGCCGCGCAGTGCCGAGGATCTGAAAGCCTCGGTCCGGGATATGCGCGCCCGTATGGCCAAGGAACATCCCTCGACCGGGGTGTTTGATGTCAAACATGCCCCGGGCGGCTTGGTCGATGTGGATTTCATCGCCCAATATCTGCAATTGCTCCATGCCCATGAAAATCCCAGCGTCCTGTGCACCGCCTGTGGCACCGGCAGCGCCTTGCAGCACCTAACCCGTTTGGGCGTGTTGGACGAAACCGACGCGCAAAGCCTGATCACCCGGCATTTGGATTGTGTCCTGGTCCAGACCGTGTTGCGTCACGCCATTGACGGACCGCCGCAGGAAAAGGATTTGAGCCCCGGCTTGCGGGCCAAATTGGTCCGTTTGATGCCCAATGTCGTAGATTACGAGACCTTGAAAGCGCATATGCGCGACGGCGGCGCTCAGGCACGCGCGGTGTTCAACGCCCTCCTGGGCGCTGATCTCCCCCTGGACCCGCCCAGCCCATCGCGTTGATCTGCGTTCTCCCCCGGACGCACCGACCCAGATTGCCCCCGCCCTGACCTTTGCACCAACCCCATTAGACTTAGAGGATCCTCCCATGAGCGCTGAAGACTTCCCGACCATTGGCGATGCCGCCCCGGCCTTTTCCATGACCACCGATGGCGGCGGCTCGGTGGCCCTTGAGGATCTGAAGGGCAAAACCGTGGTGCTGTATTTCTATCCCAAGGACAGCACCTCGGGCTGCACCAAGCAGGCGGTCGGTTTTCGTGACCTGCATCAAGCCTTTACCGATGCCGGGGCGGTCATCATTGGCGTCTCGAAGGACTCCATAAAAAGTCACGATAATTTCAAAACCAAACAGGAACTCCCGTTTACTTTAGGCTCCGACCCCGAAGGCGCGGTGTGCGAGGCCTATGGGGTTTGGAAAGAAAAGTCGATGTACGGCAAAAAATACATGGGCATTGAGCGTTCCACCTTTGTCATCGACGGTGCCGGTGTCGTCCGCCATGTGGTGCGCAAGGTGAAGGTCAATGGACATGTTGAGGGGATATTGGATGTGGTTCAGGGACTGCCTGCTGCGTAAGCCTCCGGCAAAGACTGGGGCGTCATGTCTGTAGGGATGCTCCAGGCCCCGGAGGGATCCGGCTTTGCCGATCCGTCTGGCTCTGCTGTCGATGCGATGGGTTTGTCGGCAGCTGGCACAGGCGATCAGGATGTGGACCGGTTCGCCGCCCTGATTGGTGCTGACAGCCGCCAGGCGATCCGCAATGTTCAGACCCAATTGCTGAGCATCGACGTTGACGGCCATCGGATGCCGATAACCGTCAACAGCCGGGAGACCGGAAATTCCTACGTGGTCTCCCCGCTCAATGCCTATGGGGCCTATGCCCGCGAAGAGCTGACGGTGCTGCAAGATAAAATGCCGACCTGGCCCTTAGGCCTGCTGATCCGAGGGGTTGAGGCGGCCTTATCTGCGGCCCGGATTGACCAGATTGTTTATGTGAACAACTGGTTGTTTTCGACCAACCCCTATCCGGCCTGGCAGGGCGAGGGGCTGGAAGCCCTGACCGAAACCCTGGCGGACCGCTATCCGGAGCATTTCATCGCCTTCCGGTCCCTCAACAGTTTTGCCAATGATGCCTTGCTCCAACGCTTCAAGGCGGCGCGCTACCGGATCGTGCCAGCCCGGCAAATCTATATGTTCGACCATCAGGACCTATCCTGGCTGAAATGCCAGAACACCAAACGGGATCTGGCGTTGCTCAAGAAAACGCCCCTGACCCGCACCGGCCATGACGGCATCGCCGATGCGGAGTTCGAGGTGGTCGAGGCGCTCTATGCCCAGCTTTATCTGCAGAAATACTCCTATAACAACCCGCAATTCTCGGCGGCCTATTTACGCCAATGCCGCAACAGCGGGGTGTTGGAGTTCGAAGGCTTCCGGGATGCAGAGGGGCGTTTGGTCGCCGTGGTCGGCACCTTCCAGCATGGCGGTGTCCTGACCACACCAATGCTAGGCTATGACACCACCCTGCCCAGGGAGCTGGGGCTTTACCGGCTGCTGATCGCCACTGTGTTTGAAAAAGCCCTGGAGCGCGGCATCCCGATCAATCTGAGCGCCGGAGCAGCCTCCTTTAAACGGTTGCGCGGAGCCAAGCCCTTCATTGAGTATACGGCGCAATATGATCAGCATCTCTCCTGGAGCCGCCGGGCAACCTTGAACAGCCTGACAGCGGTCCTGACCCGGGCCGGAGTGCCGTTGATGAAGCGGTTCAAATTATGACCTTTACGCAGCCCCAACCCCAGACCATCCCACAGCCCTCGCCCCTGCATTGGGCTAAGACAATCCTGGAGACGCCGGACCCAAAAGATAAGGCGCGCCTGACCTTGGAGGCCACGGCACCTGGGGCCTGGGATGGTCACCTGCCGGATCGGGATAGCGCCCGCCAGATCGCCCTGACCTTGCCGACCCGCCCGGCCCGGCTCGACCGGCCGGAGCTGCGTCCCCCCCGGGACATGCCCAAGCGGTCAACGGGTCCGAAAGGGTTGATCGCGTTGCTCCACGCCCTGGCCCATATTGAGTTAACCGCCATCGATCTGGCCTGGGATATTTTGGCCCGGTTTCCGGATCAGGCCCTGGATTTGGGACCGGCGTTCTTCAGTGATTGGCTGGCGGTGGCCCGGGATGAGGCGATCCATTTCACGTTGCTAACCGAGCGGCTGGAGGCCCTGGACAGTGCCTATGGTGCCTTGCCCGCCCATGACGGGCTGTGGAAAACCGCTGAGACGACCTCTCATGATTTGGTCGCCCGATTGGTGGCCGTTCCCATGGTGCATGAGGCCCGGGGCCTGGACACCACGCCTGGAGCCCTGGACCGGCTGCGCCAGGCCAAGGCGGATCCGGATGTGATTGCGGTTCTGGAACGAATCGCAGCCGATGAGGTTTCCCATGTGGCCGCTGGGGTGCGCTGGTTCATTGCGCTGGCCGACCAATCCGGCCTGGACCCGGAAGCATTGTTCGAGGCCAAGGTGCTGGAAACCCGCCCAGGGGGACCAAAACCACCGTTTAATGTGGCTGCACGGGCCGAAGCAGGCATGCCGGAGCGGTGGTATCACCGGGCCGCAGACAGCCTGGAAAAGTCTCGGGCTTCATGACTGAGATCAAATAGGATCACACAGGGTGCTCGCCGCATGGGGACCACCTTATCCGAACCGGCTTCGCAATGGATCAACTACCATGGTAGTTTTTTTCGGTCTGACCTATTCCCCCCGCACAACATATTGGGCCTGGGGCTTTCTGCTCGGCCTGATACTGGGCTTTGGCAGCCTCGTCCCCCTGCCGGTCCTGGCCCAATCAACGGCCAACCCGAGCAGCGCAGAGGAAGCCTTCGTCTTGGCCCTGACCTGGCAACCGGCCTTTTGTGAAACCCGCACGCATTTGCCGGAATGTGCCAGCCAACATCCAGAGCGCGCCGATGCCCGCGCCTTAAGCCTGCACGGACTTTGGCCACAGCCCAGAGGCACCTTTTATTGCGGCGTGCCGAAATCCTTAGAGCGGATCGACAAGCGCCGGGATTGGCTCGATCTGCCGCGTTTGCCGCTGTCCGATGATCTGCGCCGCCGCTTAGAAAGCGCCATGCCCGGCATGATGTCAGGCCTGCACCGCCATGAGTGGATCAAACATGGCACCTGCGCCGGATGGACGCCGGAGGGCTATTTCGCCGTCTCCCTGGCCATGCAGGACCTGATCAACAACAGCCCCGTTGGTGCCCTGCTCGCGGATCGGATCGGCGACCAAGTCAGCCGAACACAGTTGGCGCGGGCCATGGATCAAGCCTTTGGTGCCGGTGCCGGAGAGCGGCTGGAAGTGATCTGCGCCAAAGACGATGCCGGACAGCGCATGATCCGGGAGCTGCGGATTTCCCTCGGCCCCATTGTCGAGGGCGAAGGGGATCTTGGCGAGATCATCCGCTCCGCCCCACCGGTCGAGAACAAGGGTTGTCGGGACGGCCGGGTTGATCCGGTTTAGCAAGCGCCTCACGCCCGGTGATTTCTCACCCCTTCACCCGGATCATCATGATGCCGTCATAGCCTTTGCTGCCGACGGTTTGCAGGACGGTCGCCTCGACCCGGCTATCGCCTGCGACCTGTTCGGTCAGAGTGCGAATGCCTTGGATGTTCGGATCTTCGCTTCCCGCATCCAGGACCGCGCCGCGCCGAACCACATTGTCGATGATGATCAAACTGCCCGGACGGGTATAGCTCACCGCCCATTTGTAGTAGACCGGATTGTTGACCTTATCGGCATCAATGAACACCAGATCAAAGGGCAGCGCCGGATTGTCCGCTAAGCCCGGCAGGGTATCCAAAGCCGCGCCGACTTTGATCTCGACCTTGTCGGCCACTCCGGCGCGGTCAAGATTGGCCTGGGCAACGGCGGCATGGTTGGGATCATATTCCAAAGTGATCAGACGGCCATCCGCTGGCAGAGCCCGCGCCATCCACAGCGTGCTGTAGCCGCCGAGGGTGCCCACTTCCAAAATGCTCTTGGCACCCTGGAGCTGCGCCATTATGGCCAGGAACTTGCCGGATAAGGTGGAGACAGCGATATCGGGCATCCCAGCTGTAGCAGTAGCCGCCCGGGTCGCCTGCAGATCCTTGTCTTCGGGGGCCAGGGCGTCGGCGAACATTGCATCGACATCAGACCACAGCGCGTCGCTCATCATCGCACCCTTATGTTCACGTGTATCGGGGACGGGGCTTCGCAGGCCTGGGTCTTGCCTCGGAGCCATCACCTCGGTTCGGAATTAGGTTCCCGGCTTGGACCAGTCTTTGATGGTGATGTCCAAGGCGATTCCGACTTTTGCGCGGCGCAGGAGCTTTTGGCCGGTGCGCGGCACCGGAATGCTCAAATCCCGGCAATAGCCAATCACCACGGGGATCAGTTCGTTTTGACTGAACTCGCGCTCCGCCACATTGCCCCGGGCGGTTTTGGTTACCGCCGTCACCGCCAAAGGGTCATCGCTGTTGAAGCGCAATTTGGTGACAACGCCACCGCCATCCAGGTTTTCCACCTTGCCCATGGCCCGGGCCTTGTCTTGGGCAACCTGGATTTTGGACCATTCTTTTTTCAGGACCGCGTTGATGGCCTCGGCCAATTCACGTTCCAAAAAGATCAAACGGCGCATTTCTGTGGGCATGGGACACCAGAACCAGAAGGAGAAAAACCAGAGTTACACTTCTCGCTAACGATTGCTGGTTTCCGCCAAGAAGTCCACCATCTGTTTCACCGCACCGTGCATAAACAGGTCCACATGCTTGGCCTCTTGCGGAAAATGGCCGCGCTTCGGTCCCGGATAGGCCTCCAGCAGCGCCCGACCCATGGCAGGTGAGATAATGTGATCCTGCTGGCCATGAAGCACCAACAGCGGCACCGAGGACAAAGCGGGCAAGGCGGCCATGCTGTTCCAATGGTCTTTCATCAAAGGGCGCACGGGCAGGAAGGGATAGCGCTTGGCCGCCACATCCACGGCGGAGGTAAAGGCGCCCTCGGTGACAATCAGCGCCGGTCCGGGCAAGCCTTGCTGCAGGCGTTCCGCCATCAGCAGAAAGGAAACCCCGGAGCCCAGGCTCTCGCCATAGATCACCCAGCGGTCCGGGCCGATGCCGCGCGCCTCCAGGAATGCCAGGGCCGCGCGCCCATCTTCAAGCAAACCCTCCTGGCTCGGCGCGCCGGGATTGCCGCCAAAGCCGCGCCACTCCACCATCAGCGCACCAAAGCCCGCCTCTTGCAGCATCGGCACCCGGACCTCCCGGTCCTGCAGATTGCCCGCATTGCCGTGGAAATAGACCACCACCTTGGCCGCATCCTCCGGAGGCGCAAGCCACCAAGCCAATAGCTCCAGCCCATCCGCCGTCTTTAGGGTCACCGCGTCCGCCATCGAAGCCTGGGTCTGGCTGGGCGGCGGAGCGACCGGCCCCGGCACATAGAGGATGGAGCGCTGAAAGATGTAGAGATAGGTGGCGATAAACAGCCAGGCGAGCAGCGCCACGCTCAAGATCCGGACAGCCCATTCTAACATGACTGCCCCCGTCCCACGGTTTCTAGGCGGTCAGCAAGACCCGGGTGCGCTTTACTGCAAATCTTCTGCGGCATCGGCAGCCCCGGCCAGTTTGCCCGCCAGGGATGCGGCCATGAAAGCCGTGATCTTGCCATCCAAGACCCCTTGGGTGTCTGAGGTCTCCACGCCGGTACGCAGATCCTTGACCATCTGATAGGGCTGCAGGACATAGGAGCGGATCTGGTGGCCCCAGCCGATATCGGTCTTGGTGTCTTCCAAGGCCTGGGCGGCTTCTTCGCGCATTTGCAATTCACGCTCATAGAGCCGGGCCTTGAGCATAGCCCAACAATGGGCGCGGTTTTGATGCTGGGAGCGTTCGGACTGACATTGCACAACAATATTGGTTGGAATGTGGGTGATACGCACCGCACTGTCGGTCCGGTTCACATGCTGACCACCGGCCCCAGAGGCGCGGTAGGTGTCGATCCGGCATTGGCTTTCATCAATGTCGATCTCGATATTGTCGTCGATGACCGGATAGACCCAGACCGAGGAAAAGCTGGTGTGACGCCTGGCCGAGCTGTCATAGGGCGAGATCCGCACCAAACGATGAACCCCGCTTTCGGTCTTCAGCCAGCCATAGGCATTGCTGCCCTTGATCTGCACTGTTGCGGATTTCAGTCCGGCCTCTTCCCCGGAGCTCTCTTCCATATACTCGACTTTATAGCCCGCAGCCTCGGCCCAGCGCACATACATCCGCAGCAGCATCTCCGCCCAATCCTGGGCCTCGGTGCCCCCAGCCCCGGCATGGACCTCCAAATAGGCATCATTGCCATCGGCTTCACCCGACAACAGGCTTTCCAGCTCCAGGGTTTTGGCCCGCTCCTGCAGATCCGCAAGACCATCCAAGGCCTCGGTCACGCTCTCCTCATCACCCTCTTCTTCGCCCAGTTCGATCAGGGTGATGGAATCTTCCAACTCGGTCTCCAAGGCCCGATAGCCGGTGATGGCATTGTCCAATCGGGTGCGCTCGCGCATCAAGGACTGGGCGCGTTCAGCATCGTTCCAGAGATTGGGGTCTTCGGTCAGGGCATCGAGTTCTTCGAGACGACGCAGAGCATTGTCCCAGTCAAAGATGCCTCCTCAGCAGTGCCATGGACTGCTTGATCTCATCGACCTTGGTTTGGGCTTCGGCACGCATGGTGGATCAGACTTTCGATAAAATGAGCCTACGACCATAAGGAAAGGCGGGCCGATGGGATACCGGCTCCGCCTTTCTCGGTCAAGGTTTTGACCGCGATGGTACACAGGGCACCCAGGTTAATACAGGCCGCCCGCCGCCGGAGCGCCAAAGGCCCCCGTCGGTGCCCCAGCCGGAGCCCCGCCCGGGAACGCGACCCCCGGTTCGACCACCGGCTGGGCGAACCCATCGCCACCGCCAAAGAAGCCGGAACTGGCATTATAAGGCAAGGCGGAGCCATCGATGACCACGGCGGGCTGGTAGCTCGGCTCGGTGCCCGGCTTGAACGCCTCTTCGATCACCGCCTCGGCACTGGCATCGGCCCGGACACCGGAATGGCGGTCAATGCGGACAAAGCGAATGCCTTCCGGGGCCGGGAATGGCCGATCGGGCATATCCGCCAAAGCCTCTTTCATGAACGCCGTGAAGATCGGGGCCGCAGCCGAAGACCCGGCTTCCCGCGGCCCCAGGGTTCGGGGTTGATCAAAGCCAACAAAGACCCCGACCGCCAGATCCGGCGAAAAGCCCATGAACCACGTGTCGAAGGAGTCATTGGAGGTTCCGGTTTTGCCCGCCACGGTCTTGCCGACCGCCTGGACCCGCGCCCCAGTGCCACGCTGGACCACGCCGCGCAGGATCTGCACCATCTGATAGGCACTCATGGGATCGGCCATGATTTGCCGGTCATCGGGCAGGCGCGGCGGGATCTGGCCATCATAGGCCACCTCAAAACAGCCTTGGCAGGGCCGCTGGTCATGGCGGTAAATGGTTTCACCGAAGCGGTCCTGGATCCGGTCAATGAAGGTCGGTTCAATGCGCTTGCCGCCATTGACGATCATGGCATAGGCGGTGGTCAAATCCAGCACCGTGGTTTCCACCGACCCCAGAGAGGCCGACAGGAACGGCTCCATCTGGTCGACCACGCCAAAATTCTCCGCATAGGACGCCACCTTGTCCATGCCGACTGCATTGGCCAGGCGCACGGTCATCAGGTTCCGGGATTTTTCCATGCCCAGCCGCAAAGTCGACGGGCCATAAAACTTGCCGGAATAGTTTTTCGGCTTCCACAGGTCCTGGCCCGGTCCCGGATCATAAACAAAGGGCGCATCCAAAATGATGGTGGCCGGGGTGTAGCCATTGTCCAAGGCGGCCAGATAGACGAAGGGCTTGAAGGCCGAGCCCGGCTGCCGCTTGGCCTGGGTGGCGCGGTTGAACTCACTGCGTTCTGGAGAGAAGCCGCCGACCATGGCCAAAACCCGCCCGGTTTGCGGATCCATCGCCACCAGGGCCCCTTCAATGTCGGGCATCTGGCGCAGGCCGAAGGTGCCATTGGGATAGGCCTCGCCCTTGTCATTTTCGGTCAGGCTTTCGACCACAACCACATCGCCAGCGGCCAGGACATCTTGCGCCTTTTTCGGGGCCGGACCAACCCGCTGATCCTCGCGCCAGGGCCGGGCCCAGGACAGCTCCGCAAAGGGAATGGTACCGCCGCTGCCGTCGGTCAGGCCGATGCCCACAGCACTGCCCTCAACCTTCAGCACCACACCCAGCTCCCAACCGTCGGACATGCCATCAGGCGCGGTGACCTCTTTCAGACGCTCGCGCCACTCCGCCAGTTCGTCAATGCGGGCAAGCGGCCCACGCCAGCCATGGCGGCGGTCATAGGCAATCAGCCCATCCCGCAAGGATTTGGTGGCGATGTTTTGCAGGGTCGGATCCATGGTGGTGCGCACATAGAGCCCACCGGTATAGAGCCCGTCATCGCCATAGTTCTTTTTCAGGAAGCGCCGCACCTCCTCGGCATAAAAGCCCGCATTGCTGGCGGTCTGGGCCTGATCCCGGGTCCGCGTGGTCAAGGGCTCTGCCTTGGCCGCCACCGCCTCATCGGGGGTGATGCGTCGGTCATCCAGCATCCGGTCGATGACCCAATTGCGCCGACCAATGGCCGCAGCGGTCTTCCGGGTCGGGTGATAATTGTTCGGGGCTTTGGGCAGGGCCGCCAGATAGGCCGCTTCGGCAATGGTCAGTTCATCCAGGCTCTTGGCGAAATAATTCATCGCCGCTGCGGCCACGCCATGGGCCCCGGAGCCGAGATAGATCTCGTTCAGATACAGCTCCAGAATATGGTCCTTGGTGAAGGTCTGTTCGATGCGCAGCGCCAGGATCGCCTCTTTGATCTTGCGCTGCACGGTGGCTTCGTTGGTCAGAAGGAAGTTCTTTGCCACCTGTTGGGTGATGGTCGAGGCCCCAACCGGGCGCCGCCCTGTGCCCATATTCTCCAGATTGGTCACCACCGCCCGGGCCAGACCAAACATGTCCAGGCCGAAATGCTCGTAAAATGTCTTATCTTCCGCCGAGAGAAAGGCGTCGCGGACCCGCTGCGGGATCGCATCAATGGGCACATAAACCCGTTTCTCAATGGCATATTCGGCCATCAAGCGGCCATCGGAGGCCAAGACCCGGGTGGTGATATCGGGCTGATAATTGCTCAGGGTCTGGTGGTCGGGCAAATCCGAACCGAATTCATTGGCCGCCAATCCCACCGAAGCCAAGCCAGCGAAAAAGGCAGCGGTGAACAGCGTGGTCAAGAGTTTGATCATGGTCGGATCCGTCGTTCGTCGATCCCCAATCGGGACCGTTCTTTCCGTCAGCCGCAACGGCGCGCCGATTGCCGCCGCGTTTCAAATTTGCGTTACTGTACTGGATGACATCAGATCCGGGCAAGGATATGGCGAAGATCACCGATCTTCCGGCCAATCTTCACCCCGGACCCAGAGGATATTCCCCTAACGGCTGCGCTTATGGGTGAAACGCGCTTTGGGTCTGGGGCAGGAAATAGGTGTCCACGCTTTGGGCAATGGAGCGGGCCAGCTTGGTCTGATAGGCCGCCGTGCGCAGCAGCTTTTCATCCGTGCCATTGGACAGGAAGCCCATTTCGACCAGCACCGAGGGGATGTCCGGGGCCTTAAGCACCGCAAAGCCAGCAAAGCGTCGGGTCTTGCCCAGCTTGGTCACGCTGTGGGGCAGATTGCCAATCAAGGTGTTGGCAAAGGTCACCGAGCGGTTCTTGGTCTCGCGCTGAGCCAGATCGATCAGGATATCGGCGACCTCTTTGCTCTCATGGGACAAATCCAGGCCGAGAATGATATCGGCCTTGTTCTCCCGTTCCGCCAAAGCCTGCGCTTCGGCATCAGAGGCGTTTTCTGACAGGGTATAAACCGAGAGACCCCGCACTTTTGGATTGCGCAGGGCATCCGCATGCAGGGAGATAAACAAATCCCCCCCGGCATGGCGCGCCCGGGAGACGCGCTCGCGCAGCCGCACCGAGACATCTTTGTTGCGGGTCATCACCACCTTGTAGCGCCCAGTGGCCTCAAGGGCCTTGCGCAAGGTCCGGGCCATTTCCAAGGTGACTTGCTTTTCAAAAATGCCACTGCCGCCAATGGCCCCGGGATCGCGCCCGCCATGGCCAGGATCAAGGATCACCACCCGCTTTTTGCCACGCAGGAAGGAGGCCGGAACCGGGGGTTTGATCTGGGGGATCGGGATATCATGATCCGGACCCAAGGCATGGGCCAGACGCTGCAACGTGTTTGGTCCCTCCGCCGCCGGGGCCGTCTGTGCCTCAAGAGCTGCCTGTTCAATCGGGGCTTTTTCGATGGGAACAGGGGCCACAGGGTCCGGGCGCGCCACGGTCACGCTGGGTTGAGTCTGAACCGGTTGTGTGGCCGTCGGAATGGTTTGCGGAGCCACAGCTCTTGGGGCAATCGGCTGTGGGTTGGTCAGGGACAGGGGAGCTCCGGTGACTTCAGCCGCAGCGGCTTGCGGGGCCACAGCCGGGCTTGCGGGTGCTGTTGGAGCAACAGGCGCAGGACGGGCTGCCGCCGTGGCGGTGCGCAAGGAGCCCAGCGCCGGGCCGCCTTGGGCGGCGCCACTGCCTAGGGCGGCCATAAAGGTTTCTTTGGTCGTCGGAACCAGATCGAGCACAAGACGCCAGCCATGGCCCGAGCGCGGTGCGATCAGGAAGGCCTGGTCCATCAAGGCTGGCTTGGCCAGATCGACCACGAGGCGCGGTGTGCCTTGCCCGGTGACCATGCTGCGCACGGCGCGCAGGAAAGACGCTCCGCGGCCAGGCAGGCGCACGGTTTCGAAGGCGTCTCCGGGAAGGTCGAGCACCAAACGATAGGGATCGGGCAGCACCGCCCAGGCATAGGGCCGGTCGGCCCCCATCTCCAGCACCATCCGTGCAGAGCTGCCATGATCACCAAGGCGCACAGCAGCCCCGGGATGTCCAGGAGCGATGGGGCCAGCCGCATCCAGAGCCAAAGCAGAGCGGGCGAAGCCCGGCGTCAAAAGGCCCAACAGGCCTAAAGAAACGCCGGACAGCAGGACGCGACGGGACAGCAAGGGCCCCTCCGCCTGCGCAGAAACCACCCCCCCAATTGCCTTTGACGCGGACTGAAATGCCCCAGGCACAGCTAACCTCCAGTATTCCTTGGGATTCTTATATCCCGCCGATGAGACCTGAACAAGAAACTAAATGAGGAAATCCTAAAATCTCGTTGATTTTTTAACAGAAAACGCGCTGGCAGCCTGAAAATCGACCGCCGGATCTCATTGCGTTGGAAACCGCTGATCGCCTTCGACCTAAGAAAGCAGTTGTTCCGGCGCGGCCCAAACCGTTATGGTGAACTTTGAGAGTTTCCGATGCTGGCACGGATATCGCCCCGAAACAGATCTGATGGGCGGTTCCGGGTCCGGACAGCGGGTCGACCTGACGGTGCATCGTCCCCCTGGCGGTTTTCAAATGGAGCGTTCCTCGCCCCTCCGCCACCCGATAACGGGATCCCCGCTTCTGCCGGGGGCGGGATATGTCCGATACGGGTTTGGCTCCTCCCTGTCTGCGCGCGCCATGGCGTCGGCGTTATCGACCACCCTTTCCATCCGACCGGCTCCGCTTGTGGTTCCGATCGGCGAAATCAGGTCTCATGCAGGATCTTTTCAGGCCCGTGGCGGCAGAGCGCCCCCCGGCAGACGACGCAAAAACCGCCTTGTCCCTTGCTCCAATGAGAAGCGAGACAGGAGAGGTCTGCGTTCTGCTGGGGTCCCGGCGTCACCGGCTCCCCTCCATCCTTTCCGTGAGCGTCCTTTCGCCAAGTCCATCGGTCACAGCAACTCTGCGCAGCCGGTCTCCAACCAGACCGAAGCCTGTCTGCCCTCCTCTTGTTCTGGGGGCAGGCCCGGCGTCGCGGAGAACCATCCAGTATGACCAAACGCATGTTGATCGATGCCAACCACCCGGAAGAAACCCGGGTCGTTGTGCTAGACGGAACCCGCCTGGAGGAGTTCGATGTCGAATCCTCCACCAAGAAGCAGCTTAAGGGCAATATCTACCTCGCCAAGGTTGTTCGGGTAGAACCCTCCCTGCAGGCCGCCTTTGTCGATTATGGCGGCAACCGGCATGGCTTCCTGGCCTTCAACGAAATCCACCCGGATTATTACCAAATCCCGGTCGCCGATCGGGAAGCTCTGCTCGCCCAATATCAGGGCGAGGATGAAGACCTCGACGACGACGACGAAGACGAGGATGATGCCGACACCCTGGCGGCAGAGGACGCCAGCGCGGACGGTGAAGAGGACGAAACCGACGACGGGAACGACGCCGACGGTGACAGCCTGGAGACCCCAGACAAAGCCGACGCTGGCCAAGCCGATCCTGTAGAAGCGGAAGCAGATCAGTCCGGGGCAGACCAGCCCGAGGCGGAGCAGACCCAAGGCGTTGATGGGGCTCTAGAGGCCGATAGCGCAGAAAGCGCCATTGCATCTGAAGCAGCGGACGAAGCCAGCCCCGAAGATCAACCTGATCAGGCTGAAACACCGGATGGCGGGGATGACGCAACCGCTGAAGGAGAGTCCGAGGACCCCACCGATCCGCCGAGCGGCACCATCGCCTTGGCCGCGCAACCCGTGGAAAGCGTGACGGGGGAAGTCGATGAAGAGACCGCCGCTGAGGCCGAAAACTCTGTGGCTTCTGAACCGTTAGAGGACGCCGCCGAGGCAACCAGCGACGCCGAGAAGGCCGATTTGTCTGAAGCGGGCGATCCCGCTGAAGCCGAAGACAGCGACGATAGTGACGACGGTGACGATGGGTCCGAGGACCCAGACGAAATGCGCGCCGATGACGACAGCGACAATGACAATGACGCTGACGAAGAGAGCGACGACGGTGATGATGACTCCGACGATGATGATGACGGTGACGCCGATGGCGATGGCGATGCGGACGTCAGCGCCGCCGGTCGGTCCCGGCGTCCCCGGCGGACCCGCCCGATCCGGCATTACAAGATCCAAGAGGTCATCAAGCGGCGGCAGATTTTGCTGGTCCAGGTGGTCAAGGAAGAGCGCGGCAATAAGGGCGCGGCCCTGACGACCTATCTGTCCCTGGCCGGTCGCTATTGCGTCTTCATGCCCAACACCACGCGCGGTGGCGGGGTATCGCGCAAGATCACCTCGGCCAATGACCGCAAGCGCTTGAAAAGCATCATGTCCGATCTGCATGCGCCCAAAGGCAGCGCGGTGATCCTGCGCACCGCCGGTGCGGAGCGCAGCAAGGCGGAGGTCAAACGCGATTTTGAATATCTGCTGCGGACCTGGGACACCATTCGCAATCTGACCCTGGAAAGCCGCGCCCCAGCCCCGATCCATGAGGAAGCCAGCCTGATCAAGCGGGCGATCCGGGATATTTATTCCAGGGATATCGAAGAGGTTCAGGTCGAAGGGGATGCGGGCTATCGCATGGCCAAGGACTTCATGAAGCTGCTGACCCCGTCCCATGCGAAAAAGGTCCAGCCCTATCGCGAGGAAAGCATGCCGCTGTTCCACCGCTATCAGGTGGAAAGCCAGCTTGATGCCATGCACAGCCCAACCGCGCAGTTGCGCAGTGGCGGCTATATTGTCATCAACCAGACCGAAGCGCTGGTGGCCATTGACGTCAATTCCGGGCGATCTACCCGCGAACGCAATATCGAAGACACCGCTTATAAGACCAATCTGGAGGCTGCGGACGAAATTGCCCGGCAGCTGCGGCTGCGGGACTTGTCCGGCCTGATCGTGATCGACTTCATCGATATGGAGGACAACCGCTCCAACACGGCGGTCGAGCGACGCCTGAAGGATGCGTTGAAGAGCGACCGCGCCCGGATCCAGGTCGGTCGCATCAGCCATTTCGGCCTGTTGGAACTGTCCCGGCAGCGTCTGCGGCCTTCGATCATGGAGACCAGCTTCCTGACCTGCCCCCATTGCCAGGGCACCGGCGTGGTGCGGTCTTTGGAAAGTGCGGCGGTCCACACCCTGCGGATCATCGAGGAAGAAGGCGTGCGGCGCCGGTCTTCGGAGATCACGCTCTATCTGCCCACGGAGGTCGCACTCTACATTCTAAACCAAAAGCGCGATGTGCTGGCCGGGATCGAAGACCGCTATTGCTTTAAGGTCTATCTGCAAGGCGATGCCAGCCTCGTGGTGCCTGATTACCGCATGGAACGGATCAAACAGGATCGCCGCGACGAGAAGGATGGCGAGGACGACAGGACAGAGCGGTCAGACCGCGCCCTGCCCGCGCCGCCGCGCGCCCGGGACCTGCCGCCGGAAGACAGCGACGAGGACGCCGAGGGTGATACCGAGGCCGAGACCGACGAGGACAACGCCCGCAGCGATGACGGTGATGGCAGCCGCCGCCGCAAACGCCGCCGTCGGCGCCGGGGTCGCCGGGACAGTGAAGGTGTCGAGGGCGAAGCCGATGGCAATGGTGGCGATGAGGCCTCAGAGGGCGACGCCGGCGACTCCGAGGACAGCGAGGAGACGGATGACGATGGCGGCGACAACCGCCGTCGTCGGCGGCGCCGTCGGGGACGGGGACGCTACCGCTCCGACAGCGACGCTGGGGATGGTAGCACGGATGGCGAAGGCCAGACCGCTGAAGCCGATGGCGATAGCCAGGCCCAAGACAATGACTCCAGCGAAGACAGTGGCGAACAAGATCGCCGGGGTCGGCGTCGACGCCGTCGCAAGCGGACCGGGGACAACCCGGCCAGCCATGGTGGTGGTCAAAGTGAGTATGGACAGCCTGCGGTCGATCCGTTCTCCGGGTCCATCCCTGCTGATCCGGATGCCATTGCCGAAGCCATGGAAAGTGGTGCCCTGACCCCGACCGCTGACATCACCAGCGATCCGGTGGCCGTCCCCTACCCCATGGATGCGGACAGCATTGTGGAAGCCCAGTCCGGCGAGACGCCAGCGACCTCTCCCGCCCAGGACGAGGTCGCTGAGGTGGAGCCGGACCTGCCGCTTGCGACTGACCCAGAACCGATAGAGGAAGCCGCGCCAGAGAGCGTGCCTGAGGCTGAAGTTGAAGCTTTGGAAGAGGCTGTGGAAGAGGCTGTAAAAGAGGCTCCCGGGCTGGAGACCGAAGCGGCAGCGGAGCCCGCTGAAGAGCCCGAGCCCGCCGTCGCGATGGCTGCAGAACCGGCCGACGTCGAGGTGCAAGCCGATGATCCGAAGAAACCGGCCCGCACCGGCTGGTGGCAACGGATCGTGTCCTAACGAGGCCGTTGCCTCCGGGGTAAGGCTCTACCGCCGGCCCGGGATTCCCAAAAAAGGGGTCTGCTTTTCACGAAGCAGACCCCTTTTTGGTTGCGATGCACGGTCCCACTCCGCTGTTATTGCTTGAAAGCCCTGCCAGCGGGTGATACTTGGCAAAATCCTACCCCGCAAAAAGACGATGTCCTGACACCCATTTGACGGAAGACCATGGCCTTTCGGTTTGTCGATCACGAGCGGGCCCCAACCCTGGCTTACGCCATTGGCCTCACCCTTGTGGCCTTGGTGACCACGGCGATTTGGGGTGTCAGCATCACGGAATTGAGCTCTCAGGAGAAACTCTCCGCAGAGATCAATGTGGCCGGTCGTCAGCGCATGCTCAGCCAGCGCATTGTCATGTTCGCCACCGATGCCGTGCGCGGCGACCCGACCAAAGCCTCGGTTCGGATGGAACAGGTGCGTGGCTGCGCCGATTTGATGGAGCGCGCCCATCAGGCCTTGTTGATCCGGGATCAGGAGGCCCTGCAAGCCACGGCGGCGGAAGGGATTTCCTGCCGCATTGGCCGCCCGGTGGCCATGGCCCCGCCCAATTTGCCGCCGGAGCAAAGAAACCATTTCTTTGGCGGCGATCCGTCTCTGAATGATGTGTTGCGCGACTTTTTAGCCTCGGCCCGCTCCCTCTCAACCCTTGAGAAGCCCGCCCAAGAGCAGGCCCTGACCGCCATGCTGGTCAGTGCCGACCGGCTGTTGCCGGAGCGATTGGACGCTCTGACCCGCGCCCTTCAGACCGAAGCCGAACGGGCCAATGCGCGGTTGATGCGGTTCAAGACCATCATGTGGATGGCGACGATGGTCTTGCTGATCATCGAGGTGCTGTTCATCTTCCGGCCCATGTCCCGGGTCATCCGCAAGGCGCTTTCCGAGCGCGATGAAAAAGTGGCCTCCCTGCAAGACCGGGAATCCGCCCTGAGCACAGCCACCGAAGCCGCTGAATTGGCCAATCGGCAAAAAAGCCGGTTCTTAGGGGCCATGAACACCGCCCTGCGCACGCCGCTGAACGCAATCATCGGCTACACCAAACTGATGCGCCAGGCCCAGACCGACAGCGTGCCGGACAAAGTCCAAACCGAAGCGCTGTTGAATGACATTGAGGCCTCGGCCAAGCATTTGCTCTATACGGTGGAAGAGCATTTAAGCGCCGTGCGCATTGAATCAGGGGACTTCAATCTCAGCGAAGACGATATTGATTTGGATGGTTTGATTGAGTCCTGCCTACGGATTGTCGATGCCGAAGCCCGATCAGCCCGGATCGCGCTGCGGCATCAGCCAAAAGTGTTTCAACGCCATTTGCGCGCCGACCCCCGCCTGATCCGCCACTGCATCCTCACCTTGCTGCAAACGGCGATCCATGACAGCCATGGCGGCGGTCAGGTGACCTTGAGCGTTGATGACGACAAGCCGACCTCGGGCCCGGTTGCGGGCGGAGAGATGGCCGGTTTGTTCGGGATCATCGTGCTGGTGACCACCTCCGGCACCGTGCCAGCCGCACCTGTGGGACGCCGAACCGACGCAGACGGCGCAAAGGCCAGTGCCGAAGCCCAAGATTTACAAATGGGCTTGATCCTCTGTCGCCGAATGATGGAAGCCCATGGCGGATCCTTGAGCATTGACCAGGGCGAGGATTATGGCCTGCGCTATACCCTGACTTTGCCGCCGGAGCGGGTTCTGGACCTGTGAAAAAGGTCGCCTGCACAAACTTTAAAGCGCCTGTGACCACGCCATAAGGCGATCCCCGGCCTGCTCCATGGTTTCGGTTGCGCCACAAAAGCTGAAGCGGACAAAACCGCCCCCGCGTGCGGGATCAAAATCCAAGCCGGGTGTGATCGCCACACCGGTTTCCTGCAGGATTTTGGCACAAAGCGCGCGGCTGTCCGTATCCGCCCCGCCAGAAGCCCAATCCCGGCCATAGGCCCGCTCCAGCAAGGCCGTGGCGTCGGCATAGAGGTAAAACGCCCCATCGGGCGGGGCAAACCGCTCAAAGCCCGCCTTGGGCAGGGCCTCCAGCAGCACATCCCGGTTGCGGGCATAGCGGTGAACATTGGCTTCCAAGGCCTGGATCTGGTCAAAGACCAACACCCCAGCCCATTGGGAAATCGCCGGTGCGGAGATAAAAAAGTTCTGCGCGAGGCATTCCACGGCGCGCAGCATGTCCTTGGGCAACACCAGCCAGCCCAAGCGCCAGCCGGTCATGCAGAAATATTTCGAAAAGCTGTTGATGATGACGGCATTCTCGCTCTGGGCCAGCGCCGACGCGGTCTTGCGCGCGCCATAGGTCAGGCCGTGATAGATCTCATCGGAGATCATTCGGATGCCCAGCTGATCGCAGACCTCACACAACGCTGCCATCTCCGCCGCATCCACCACGGTCCCGGTCGGGTTGGAGGGCGAGGCCACGATCACCCCATCCAATCCAGGCCCTCCCGGTCTTGCCAAGGCGCGCAAATGATCCGGGCTGGGTTGATAGCGCGTGTCCGGCCCGACCGGGATCAGGACCGGCTCAATGCCCAAGGCGGTCAGGATATGCCGATAGGCCGGATAACCCGGGGCGGCCAGCGCGACCCGATCTCCCGCCTCGAAAGCAGCGAGAAAGGACAGCAAAAACCCGGTCGAGGATCCGGTGGTGATAAAGATCTGCTCAGGATCCACCGTCAGCCCGTCACGCTCCCGGTAATGCTGGGCGATCCGGTTCCGCAATTCCGGAATGCCGCGCGCCACCGTGTAGCCCAGGGTCTCTGCGAACAGCTTCTCGCTGAGGGCCTGGCGCGCACCGTCGGGCAAGCCCGTGGAGGGCTGGCCGACCTCCAGATGCAACACCTCTTTGCCCTCGGCCTCCCGCTCCGCAGCGGCATGCATGACATCCATGACAATAAAGGGCGGCACTTGGCCCCGCTTGGCCACCTTCAAGACCATCGGCGCTGGTTCCTTGCAATGAGGTTGATGTGCTGCGGATCGCTCAGTTCTGACCGGCCACGGAGCTGAATCCAGCCCCCCGAGGATCATGGGCGGCCAGACAGGTTTCCGGGCTTCGAGAGATCGCTTCGACACAGCTGCCCGCATTGACTCGGGCTCCGGTTGGACCGGACATCCCGACCGCTTGGGACACGGCTGTGGGCGATGTCCGGCTGCCCCGGACCAAGTCCTGGGCCAGGGTTGCGGCCACACGATCCGCCCCAGGGCCATTGGTGGTCATCACCGCTTGGACCTCCCGGACGAATTCGTTGGACACCACCATGGGCACCAATCCCTGCCCGATGCCATCCACGGCGGAGGCCGGGACGGTGAGAATGCCTTTGCCGGGAACCACGCGCCCGGTGCCAAAGGGGCGCCCCATGGTGAAGCTGCAGGCCACACCGCCGCCAGTGACATCCGCAGCCACCAAACCGGCGGAGGCCTCATAGGGGGCTTCGATCCCCGCAGAGGACGCAGCGCCAGCGCCTGCCGCCTGCCCGGTATAGAGCGCAAGGCCCGAAAGAGCCGAAGCGGGCATGGGCGGGACATGCAGCAGGTCATTGCCCGCAGAAGCACTGCGGGTGTCCACCACCTGGGGCAGATAATCCCGCATCGCCGCGCGGGGCAAAGCCATGCCCACCGAAGCCGCAGCGGCTTCGATTTCCCCAGCCAAGGTGCCGCCATACATGGCACCGGCCCCTTTGGCGCGGATGGATCCGATGACATGGGCCAAGTCACGTTGGGTCAAAATGCTGCCCTCGGGCAAGCCTGTGACCGCAGTGGCAGAATAGGGGTCCGGTGTGCCGCTTAAGGTATTGGCTGCGGCCAAATCCTGGGCGAACAGATCCGCTGCAGCCGGATAGGCCTGGGCGCGCTGGGCCAATGCCCGGGAGACCGGATGGCCAAACCGCGCCAAGCCTTCCGCTTCGCTGAGCAGACTTTCCCAGCGCAACCGGCCATGTTTGGCATGCAAGGCGAACAGGCCCCGGGCAAAGCCGGGCAAGGCAACCGGTTCATTGACGCCGACCCGCGCGGCCGTATCGCCGCTGAGGCTGTCGGCGGTGGCCCAGGCCGAAGGCGCACCGGGCAGGAACAGAAAGGCCTTGGTTTCTTGCAGATCCGGTTCAAAGGAGACGCAGACCCCGCCACCGCCAATGCCAACCGAGGACGGCATGGTCACCGCCATGGTGAAGGCCATGGCCACAGCGGCATCGGCAGCCCGTCCACCGGCGCTGAGCACATCCTGGCCAATCAGGACCGCGCGGGCATCATCGGCAGCGACAAAGCCAGCAAATCCACTGATAAAGCCCAATTCTCCGACTTGTGGATCATTGCCTTCTGAACAGGCCGCCAAACCGACGCCCAGTGCCGCCACCAGGGCTGTGGTCCGAAACCGACGGCCCCAAGACCCCGGAGCGGTTGCTGCAGGCGGCGCAGACCCTTGCACGATGCTTATGGGCGTTCCAGATGGTAAGCTGCCTTTTGCCTGGCTGGTCGCGCGCCGCAAGGCCTGTCGTAAAGTCATCGGGGAATACCGCATGATCCGCCTATTTGTTTCCGCTTCCGCCAAGATCCCCGGTCCGCGCCGCTGGCGACCAAAGGCTTGGTTCGGAGCCCTAATGCTGCTGTGCTTCGCGGTCCCGACCCTGTTCCCCCTGCCAGCAGACGCCCAGCAGGGACGACGGATCTCGGTCATCCGCGATGCGGAGGTGGAACATATCATTGCCTCTATGGCCGCGCCACTGCTGCGCTTTGGTGGCATGTCGTTAAACGATGTCACCTTGCGGGTGATCGTCGATGATCGGCTGAACGCCTTTGCCACCACCGGCAATCGGATCTTTCTAAATACCGGCCTGATCCTGCGCACGGAAAATGTTGATCAACTGCGCGGCGTGGTCGCCCATGAAATCGGCCATTTGGCGGGCGGTCACCTGTTGCGGGTCGGCGACCAAATCGCCCAGGCCAACACCACCGCCCTGCTCGGGGCCTTGGCCGGACTGGCCGCCGGAGTGGCCGCCGGGCGCGGCGACGTGGCCACTGCCGTTATTCTGGGCGGCAACCAAGCCGCCTTGCGCGGCTTTCTGGCCTTCACCCGGACCCAAGAAAACGCCGCCGACGCCTTTGCCATGCGGGCCCTGGATGCCAGCGGCTACAGTTCGCGGGGGTTTCTGGAGTTTTTTGAGATCCTTGGCGACCAAGAGCTGCTCACCGCTGCGGCCCAGGATCCCTATGCCCGAACCCACCCCTTAAGCCGCAGCCGGGTTGAAGCGGTGCGCGCCCATCTGACCACATCCCGGGCCGCCAATGCTGCCCCTCCGGCCGCCGAGGTGGAAAACCATGCCCGGCTGCAAGCCAAGATCGGGGCCTTCCTGCTGCCAACCCGGACCACCTTGCAACGCTATCCGGAGAGCGACCAGTCTCTGCCCGCCATCTATGCCCGCGCCATTGCTTATTACCGCGCCGGACAGATCCAGCAAGCCCTGCCACTGATCGACAGCCTGATCGCGATCCGCCCCCAAGACCCCTATTTCCATGAAATGCGCGGCCAAATGCTGGTGGACAGCCAGCGCATTGCTGAGGCCGTGCCGTCCTACCGCATGGCCGCCCAATTGGCCCCGCGCTCGCCCCTGATCACCCTGTCCCTGGCCCATACCTTGGTCGAAAGCCGGGATCCGTCCTTGCTGGCCGAAGCCCGCGCCGCCACCCAACAGGCCCTGGCCATGGATCCGAACAACATTCTGGCCTGGCGACTCTCCGCCACCGCCCATGCTCTGTCCGGCGATTCGGGCATGGCCGCCTATGCGACGGCGGAAATGCATTTGCGCCGGGGGGATTTCCGCGATGCGGTCGGCCAGGCCCGCAAGGCGGTGGAGCTGTTGCCGCCGAACTCTCCGGCCCGGTTGAAAGCCCAGGATCTGGTGCTTGATGCCCAACGCCAGTTGGACCAAAGCCGGGGCAACTGATCTTTTCTTTGCATTTTACGCAAAGATTATCTGCAATCGCCCCCATTTTTTCGCATCTAGATAAAAGATACTCTGAAACCCTGTCCGCTTCCCCCTCGGCACAGGAGTTTCCCGATGTTGGATGCCTTTCTGATTTTGCTGGTCTGCCAATTGGTCGGCGAGGCCTTGGACCGATCCCTCGGCCTGGGCGTTCCAGGGCCAATCATCGGCCTGGTGTTGCTGATCGCAGCCTTGGTCCTGCGCAGCCGCCTGATGAAGCGTGCCGATAGGCCCGAAACCAGGACCGAGACCCGGACCAAGCCTGAGACCGGGGCCGAGCCAGGGACCAAGATCGAAATTCCGCAAAACCTCTCCAAGGTCTCCCATGGGCTGCTCAGCCACCTTTCGATCCTGTTTGTTCCGGCCTGTACCGGGATTGTGTTGCATTTGGAGCGCATTGCCAGCGCCTGGGTCCCGCTGGCACTGACCATCATTGTCGGCACCACCCTGACCTTCATCGCCACGGCGGGCAGCTTCGTGCTGGTCTCGCGCTGGATGAAGTTGGACGATCCGGATGCGGTGATCGAGCCTGCGCCGGCCTCTGGCGAGAAGGAGGGATCCTGACATGGAACCGCTCACCAACAATGGCCTGGGCTTTGCCGAGGATATTTCCGTCCTGTGGGTTTATCTCAAAACCTCCCCGCTGCTGTGGTTGACCGCCACTTTGGGGGCCTATGCGGTCGCTGATCGCATCAGCCAGTTTTTCCATCGGCATCCCATGGCCAATCCGGTGATCGGCGCGGTGGCGATCTTGGTCTGCCTGCTGCTGGTTACCGATACGCCCTATCTGGAATATTTTGAGGGCGCGCAATTCGTCCACTTCCTGCTGGGTCCGGCCACCATTGCGCTGGGCATTCCCCTGCTGGAAAACCTGGACCGAGTCCGCCGTGCCCTGCCCGCATTGGTCACAGCCCTGGTGGTCGGCTCGATCACCGCGCTGGGCTCGGCCATGGCCCTCGCCCTGCTCAGCGGTGCCGACAGCCTGACCACCATCAGCTTGGCGATGAAGTCCGTCACCTCCCCCATTGCCATGAGCCTGACGGAATCCTTGGGCGGCCTGCCCCGGCTGTCCGCCGTGCTGGTGATTGTCACCGGGGTGTTTGGGGCAATCATCGTCACACCGCTGATGAACGCCCTGCGGATCCGGGATGCCCGGGCGCGGGGATTTGCCGCCGGGATCGCCGCCCATGGTCTGGGAACAGCCCGGGCCTTTGTCGTCCATCCGGTCGCCGGGACCTTTGCTGGCATCGGCTTGGCGCTCAACGGCATCATCACCACGCTCTGGGTGTCTGCTTGGCTGCTGTTCACGGGAGGGTGATCGGGTTGCGCTGCGGCAAAACTTGCGTCCCCTCAGTTGCTCCGCCACATTGAGGGCAGTCTGCTGCCCTTCTTAAGGAGTGTCTCCATGGCCCTGCGCCCGTTTCAGTCCCTTCGCGCCCTTCCCGGCTTCGGCCTGCTTCCCGCCGTCGCCTTAAGCTTGGGCCTTGCTGCCGGAGCGGTCGCACTGCCCGCCCCGGTCCAGGCCGAAGAGGCCCTGACCCCGGAACAGGCAGAAGCGGTTCGAGCCTTGGTGCGCCAGACCTTAATCGACAATCCTGAGATCCTGACCGAGGCCTTTGACGTGCTGAAGGCCAAGCAACAGCTGGAAGAGCAAAACCGGGTCAAATCCCTGATCAGCGAGCTGGGCGAAGTCCTGACCCATCCTGAGGGCTTGCCGGTGATGGGCAATCCCGATGGTGACATCACCGTGGTCGAGTTTTCCGACTATCGCTGCGGCTATTGCAAGCGGGTGTTTCCAGGTTTGATGGAGGTGGTCGAAGGTGACGGCAATGTCCGTCTGGTGGTCCATGAATATCCCATTCTGGGCGAGCAGTCGGTCTATGCCGCCCGGGCCGCCTTGGCCTCCATCCCCCAGGGTGATGACAAATATGAAGCCTTCCACCAAGCCCTGATGGCCCATCGTGGCGACTATACCGAGGCCGTGGTCATGGATGTGGCGACCCAGGTCGGGCTGGATACGGAACAGCTGAAGGCGGATATGACCGATCCGGAGATCGATAAATCCATCGCCCGGGGTTTCCAACTGGCCCAAGCGCTGAATATTTCCGGTACCCCGGCCTTTATTGTCGGCGAGACCTTTATCCCCGGTGCCATGGGGCCGGACGCCCTGCGCCAGTTCATCGCTGAAGAGCGGGCGAAAAAAGACGGGTAGTTGGTTTGGTTCTGGCTTTGGTTTTTTTTGCTGCCCTCAGACGCCGGGCGGCCTCCGGCCTTGGCTTACGGGACCTAAAGGTCCCGGGCGCTCAGCGCGCCAGTCGCGTTCCTATGGAACGCTCCAGGTTCCCTGAAGAAACGGTAAGATGATGGTCTCTATGGGCATCAGACTTTAGGCTGCTTATTTCAGTTCAGCGGCGGTCTGGGTCATTTCATCGGCGGTGCGGAACACATTGGCCGCCGAGGAATAGGCCGTCTGCGTCGTCATCAGCCGCGAGAACTGATCCTCCAGATCCACATTGGACATTTCCAGGGAGCCCGGGCTCAGCCCAGTGCCGCCCTCGAGGCTGTTCTCGGCACCAAACAGCCGCCGTTCCCCAGCGGCTTCCGAGATCCGGAACAAATTCCCACTCAGCGCTTCCAAATTATCCGGGGCGACAAAGTCCGCCATGGCCAGTTTATAGAGCGGCTGGGTGACATTGTTGGAATAGCGGGCATGCAGCACGCCCTGCGAATCAAAATAGGTTTCCGCCAGCAGGCCTTCGCTCATGCCATCAATCTGGACCTCGTCCTGCCGGGTTTCCCCGGCGAACTGGGTCAGGTTTTTCAGATCCAGGGAGATCGTGCCGGTCGAGCCATTGGGGTAATTGACCGTTGCCTGTAGGGTCTGGGTGGCCGGTTGGACCAATTCGCCTTGCCCATTGAACTTCAGCTCGGTGGTGTTCAAAGTCGCGGTGCCGCCATTGGTCATGGTCAGCGCCAAGTTCCAGGTGTTGTTCTGGGTGGTGTCGTTGTTGAAGGTCAACAACATGTTATGGGCGGTGTTGGCCGTCGCCCCCTCCGCAGGGGCGTCATAGACCGTGATGCCCATGGTCTGCGGCGTGTTGAAGGTCCGGGCGTCCAGGTTGCCCCGCAAGGTCACCGCCGTGGTCGGTGTCCCGGCAATGGTGTCGAAGGTGTTGAGCTGCAACGGCACCAAGGGCTGATCGGTTTCGACGGACCCGGTTTCCGTGTTGACCTCCGGGAAATTGCCCTGGCCATCGGCGGCCCATCCGCGCAGGAACAGGCCGTCAGAGGTGGTCAGATAGCTGTCGTCGCCTTCAATCCGGGCGGTGAAATTGCCGTCACGGGTGTAGAGGGTCTCGCCGGAGCCATCAAAGGCGGTGTTTAAGGTGAAAAATCCATCGCCGGAGATCGCCATGTCCAGGCTGCGCCCGGTCTGCAGGATATTGCCCTGATCAGAAACCCGCCGGTAATCCACCGCTTTGGTCGAGAAGAAATCGAAGCGCGGCGAGGATTGGGTCATCAAGGTCTGGAAATGGGTATCGACGGCCTTATAGGCCGTGGTGTTCATGTTCGAGACATTGGTCGAAATCTGGCCCAGGGCGTGCGAATGGGCCATCATCGCCACGGCACTGTTGGTCAGCGTTCCCCACGAACTCATCACACATCTCCAATCCGAATGCCCGGCAGAAATCCACCGGTCACGCAGACCAAAGCAAACGGGATGCCAAACAGTGCTGAAGGGGGAGGGCTTGAAATAATTAACTTTTTGGGCCGCCCCACCCGGCAAATTATGCCGGGTGAGGGTCAACTATGGCGCGGCCCGGCAAGAATTGCCCAGCCCAGAGAGCGTGGCCCGCTTAAATCAGTCCTGCCATGGGGGAGGACGGATCGGCATAGCTCTTTTTCGGCATCCGACCGGCCTGATAGGATAGCCGTCCGGCCTCGATGGCCAACTTCATGGCGCGTGCCATGCGGATCGGGTCCTTGGCTTGGGCGATGGCGGTGTTCATCAGCACCCCGTCACAGCCCAGCTCCATGGCCACGGCGGCATCGGAGGCCGTGCCAACCCCGGCATCGACCAGCACTGGCACCGAGACGCTCTCTTTGATCAAATGGATGGTGTAGGGATTGACGATGCCCAAGCCGGAGCCGATCAGCGAACCAAGCGGCATGATCGCCACGCAGCCAATATCCTCCAGCTGCTTGGCTTGGATCGGGTCATCGGCGCAATAGACCATAACCTCGAAGCCATCCTTCACTAGGGCCTCGGCGGCTTTCAAGGTTTCGGGCATGTTGGGATAGAGGGTCTTGCTGTCGCCCAGCACTTCCAGCTTGACCAGATTCCAGCCCCCGGCTTCTCGGGCCAGGCGCAAGGTGCGCACGGAGTCATCAGCGGTATAGCAACCCGCCGTATTGGGCAGATAGGTGTAAACCTTGGGGTCGACATAATCGACCAGCATCGGCTGATTGGGATCGGACAAATTCACCCGACGCACCGCGACGGTGACGATTTCCGCCCCTGAGGCTTCAATGGCCAGTTTGGTTTCCTCGAAGTCCTTATATTTGCCGGTACCGACCAGCAGGCGCGAGGAAAACTTGTGCCCGGCCACCGTAAAGCCATCATCGGCCTCGTCGGCGGGCTGGGTGTCGCCGCCACCGATGAAGTGAACGATCTCCAGGGCATCGCCATCGGCCAGGACTTCGCTTTCATAGCGGCTTTTTGGCACGATTTCCCGATTGCGCTCGACGGCCACTTTGCGCGGATCCAAGCCTAAATCATCCAACAACGCACTAACGGACCGCGGTGCCGCAAGGCCACGAGCCTCACCATTGATCATAATCTGCATGGGACGGACACTCTTACCCCTGGTTTCATGGGTTCCCTTGACGACGCCCGGTTCGGAAGTGGGGCGGAGAGGCCATTGGGTTACCCAGAAGTGTCATGGAAGCTGGGTTGAGTATGGGGCGCAGCGGGAATCGTTTCAACATGGAGCGGACCCCATTGCCAAATTCTGCGGATGCTTGCGGCAAACAACAGGCATGGTATAACCCGTCTAACCTCTTCATCAGGGGTCCGAAATTTTTGTCAAGGTGACATTCGTTCACCGCCCCCTGCCGTCCCCCACGCCGATCCCTGCGGGTGTTCCGACCCGGCCTGTGCGCCCGGATCTTGAATGCCCTCACCAGGCCCAGGGACCTGGCAGTCCTATCATGGAGTTTCCAGTTCCCATGTCCTCCGCTTCCATCGACGGCGATGCCATCCGCGCCCTTGCCGAGCTTCTGGATGAAACCGGTCTGACCGATATTGAATATGAGCGCGAAGGCATTCGCATCCGGGTTGGGCGCAGCCCGGCCCCGGCCCAGATGATTGCTGCTCCGGCAGCGGCCCCTGTCGCGGCAGCGGCGGCGGCTCTGGCCGCAGAGGCAGCCCCAGCGGCCCCTGCCGATCCGGCCAACCATCCCGGGGCCGTGCACGCCCCCATGGTCGGCATTGTCTATTTGCATCCGGAACCGGGGGCTCCGGCCTTTGTCTCCACCGGTGATCTGGTCAGCGAGGGCCAAACCCTAATGCTGATCGAAGCCATGAAGACCTTTAACCCGGTCCGTGCCCCCAAGGGCGGTACCGTCAAGGCCATCCTGGTCGGCGACACGGCCCCGGTGGAGTTTGGCGAGACTTTGCTCATTATCGAGTAGGGTGCGCTCCCGTCGCGCCAAGCCCTGCGCGGCCTTGTTTTGCAGTTCCTTCAGGTGGACCCGGATCCTCGGTCATGTTTGATAAAGTTCTGATCGCCAATCGTGGTGAAATCGCCCTTCGCATCCACCGGGCCTGCCGGGAGATGGGCATCCACACCGTTGCGGTCCATTCCACCGCCGATGCCGATGCCATGCATGTGCGTCTGGCCGATGAGTCGGTCTGTATCGGCCCGCCGCCAGCCCGGGAAAGCTATCTGAACAAGGCGGCCATTCTCTCCGCCGCTACCATCACCCGGGCCGATGCCATCCACCCCGGCTATGGTTTCCTCTCCGAAAACGCCGACTTCGCCGAAATGGTCGAAGCCCATGATTTTGCCTTTATCGGCCCCTCGGCAGAGCATATCCGCCTGATGGGCGATAAAATCACTGCCAAGCAGGCCGCTGTGGATGTGGGCATGCCGGTGGTGCCGGGCTCCGATGGGGCGGTCGAGTCCGTCGACGAGGCCCGTGCCTTGGCCAAAGATGCTGGCTATCCGGTGCTGTTCAAAGCCACCGCTGGCGGTGGCGGTCGGGGCATGAAGGTGGCCAACACGCCCGACGAGCTGGAAGAGGCCTTCACCACCGCCCGGGCTGAAGCCCAAGCCGCCTTTGGCAATCCCGATCTGTATATGGAGAAATATCTCGGCAATCCGCGCCATATCGAGGTCCAAGTGCTCGGCGACCGCCATGGCAATGCGGTGCATCTGGGCGAGCGGGATTGTTCCTTGCAGCGCAAGCACCAAAAAGTCTTGGAAGAGGCCCGTTCCCCGGCGCTGAATGCCGAAGCGCGCAACCGGATTGGCGAGATTGCCCGCCAGGCCGTCGAGCGGCTGGGATATCGCAATGCGGGCACCATGGAGTTCCTCTATGAGAACGGCGAGTTCTACTTCATTGAGATGAACACCCGCCTGCAGGTGGAACATCCGGTCACGGAAATGGTCACCGGCCTGGATCTGGTGCGCGAGCAAATCCGCGTCGCTGCCGGACGGCCGCTGGGCTACACCCAAGACGACATCAAGTTCCATGGCCATGCCATTGAATGCCGGATCAACGCCGAGGATCCGGAAACCTTTGCCCCCTGCCCCGGCCAAGTGACCGACTTCCATGCCCCGGGCGGCATGGGCGTGCGCCTGGACAGCGGGGTGTATCAGGGTCTGCGGATCCCGCCCTATTATGACAGCATGATCGCCAAGCTGATCGTCCATGGCTCGACCCGCAATGAATGCCTAATGCGGTTGCGCCGCGCCTTGGACGAGTTCGTCATTGGCGGCATCAAAACCTCCTTGCCGCTGCACCGCAAGCTGGTGCGCCATGGGGATTTTGTTGACGGCTCCTACGACATTCGCTGGCTGGAGAAATTTGTCGACGGCGAGATCGAGCCCTACTGATCCCTTGACCCCGGCTGCAAAGCCCGATTTCATAAGGGGGAAAGGTTCGGTCGCAGGAGGCGCCGTTGATCACCATTACCCCGGACATCGTGGTGCGGGCCTATGCCAGCGGGGTATTCCCCATGGCCAAGGCCCACGATGACCCGCGGCTGTATTGGGTCGATCCGGACCGGCGCGGCATCCTGCCGCTCGATGGCCTGCGGGTCTCCCGCTCCTTGCGCAAAAAACTGCGCAAATCCGAATTTACCATCAAAACCGACACCCAATTTGTTGAGGTGGTCAAGCAATGCGCCGCCCCGGCCCCGGGACGTCGGGAAACCTGGATCAATGACGAGATCGAACAGCTGTTCACCGATCTGCATGATCTGGGCCTCGCCCATAGCATCGAGACCTGGAAGGATGGCGAACTGGTCGGCGGGCTTTACGGCCTTGCGGTCGGTGGGGCGTTTTTTGGCGAAAGCATGTTTTCGCGCTGCACCGATGCCTCAAAGGTCGCACTGTGCCATTTGGTCGCCCGGCTGAACAAGGGTGGCTTCCGGCTGCTCGACACCCAGTTCGTCACCGACCACCTGTCCAGTTTGGGCGCCATCGAGATCCCCCGCAGCGATTATCACCGCCTGCTGGCCCGATCGCTCCAGGTTCATGGGGATTGGTATATCGACCTGCCCGACTGCCTAGCCGAACTTGAAAAGATACCGAAAACGCCGACGCAAGAGGAAGCATAAACATCCTCTGGCGCGCCCCTCGTCCGCGCTACTGCGCCAATCCCCGCAACAGCGGCACCAATTCCCCAGCCCCTTCCCGGGCTGCCTCCAGCAGCTCCTGCGCTCGCCCTTGCATGTCCAAGTCCTCCTCGGCAGGACTTGGCAAAACGCCAACCAGCTCCGAGGCGACCTCCTCATAGGCCAAGCCACCGCTGGCGTCATAGTCATAGGACGCCATGATCGCGTTGGCGGCCAAGGGGGCAACCGCGAGGCTTGCCAAGAGGCTGGCACCAGTCATTTCATGATCCGCGTTGTTGTCCAAGGCAACGCCAAGGGTGATCAAAACCCGCATCATGCGCGACAGCTCGGCAATGGAGAGGACGCCGTCCTCATGGCGGTCAAACAAGCCAAACAGCTTCGGACCACATTGGGTCATATCCGCTGTACAAGCCTCGATCACCGGATCCAGCGCCAGCAAAAAATTAGCACTTTCGCCATACATCAGAGAATAAGGCAAAGACATTTGCGAACAGGGCACATATCTGGAAGTTCCCCATATCGTCGGATCAGGGGATGTATTTTGTTTTGGCAAAATACTTAAAATCTCATTCCTTGATGGCGCGTCCTCTTCACCGTCCCAATACAAGTCTTCGATGTTACCATCAGGTAAAGAGCGCATATATATGCCATCACCTATGTCAATCCATCCCTCCTCCAACACATCCTTCACAGGAGCAAGGACTGCGAAAATAATCTGGCCCTCACTGGCATACAGTTCCGTTCCGGCGGCCAAAACCCAAACCGTCTCTGCGCTTTCACAGGAGGGATAGGCAAAAATGCCTGATGGAATTGTTCCAACGCCCTCGGCCTGGGCAGGACTCGTCCCAGCAAAACAAGCCAGGGAGGCAGCGGTGAAGGCGGTTTTACACCAATTGGAGAGTCGCATCTAATCCTGTCCCATTTCTAATTTTTGGCTAGAAAAAACATCGCCTTAGGCCCTCGCCCAATACGGTCCGATGTTGCCTTTTTCACCGCTCCAGAGTACCTGTTTTCGCGCATGGGTGCATGCGCGAATAGGTGACATTCTTTCAACAGCGAAGGATTGGATATGCGGGAACACCGGTACAAGACCACCGTGACATGGACCGGCAATCGCGGTGTCGGCACCCGGGACTATCGCGCCTATGGTCGGGACCACAGCATCGCTGCCGGGCAGAAACCAACCCTGACCGGCTCCGCCGATCCGGCCTTTCGTGGCGATGCCAAGGAGTGGAACCCCGAAGACTTGTTCGTCGCCGCCTTGTCCGGCTGTCACCAACTCTGGTATTTGCATCTCTGCGCCGATGCCGGGATCGTGGTGACGGCCTATGTTGATGACGCCGAGGGGATCATGGCCGAGGGCGGCGAAGAACCCGGCAAATTCACCGCCGTAACCTTGCGCCCCCGCGTCACCATCACCGACCCCAGCCGCACTGAGCAAGCCATTGCCCTACATGATCGGGCCCACAAAGCCTGCTTTGTCGCGAACTCCGTCTCCTGCCCCGTAACCATCGAGGCTGAAATCGTCATCACCACCGATGCGTTTTAGACTGGGCTGGGCCGGGCGCAGCCAAGTGGGCTACGCCCGCGCCCGGCGAGGCCAGGACAAGCATTAGACTAATCTCGGGACAGCACCACTTTGAGCCCCAGGGCCATGAACAAGGCCCCGGTCCATTTTTCAATGCGGTGCTGGGCGCGCTGCAACCGCGCGGCCACCGGCGGCCAATCCACCACGCAAGCCACCAAGCCATACCACAGGGCGGCAATGGCCACGACGGCGGCAATCAAGCCCGCTTGGAACAGCATGGGGCTGCTCGGCGGCACGGCCACCGCAAACAAGCTGGTGAAAAACACCGCCGCCTTCGGGTTGGAAAGGTCAATGATCAGGCCTTTGACGAACGCCCGGCGCAGCGGGATCGAGGGCATCTCCTCTGCGCTGTCAGCTGGTGGGGCCAAGGTCTGGGAGGGTTTGACCCGCCACATCCGGTAGCCAACCCAGATCAGATACAGCCCCCCAGCAATCTTGACCGCCTGATACAGCCAGGCGGCAGAATGGAACAACACCCCTAGCCCACCCAAGCTGGCCAAAGCCCAGATCGCAGTGCCAAAAGCCACCCCCAGGGCCGCCGCCAAACCAGACCGCCAGCCCCCTTGCAAAGCATGGTGCGCGGTGACCAGAAAATTTGGCCCCGGGGTGATCACAGTCACCGTCCACACCGCCAAAACGGCAATCAAACTGGTCCAAAGGGTCGGGTCCATGGGGCTCTCCTGCGTTTTCTCCAAACTTTCACGACTAAGCTCGCCACACAAGATTGGAGCCCAGACGCTCGCCATCGTGGGGCTCGGTCCCGCGTTCACCAACGCCGTACCCCACGCAACTGTGATCCATCCGGAGGCCCGAGGCCTATACAATTCTGAGGTTGATCAAGATAGAGTATTTTTCGTCTTTAAAGTTTTGGTTTGGATCCTCCCGCGCGCTGCAACCCCCCTCCCGCACCGCTCCAGCGCCGCGCTCCACTGAAAGGCCCATCCCATGAACGCCTTGTCCCCGCTTCGCTCCCCGCGCGCCGCACGGCGCAAAACCGCCCAGGACTTTCCCCAGGAACTGCTGGATCTCTATGACTTCTATGCCCATGGCCGACTGTCTCGGCGGGAGTTTTTGGACCGGGCGGCGAAGTTCACCATTGCCGGGGTGACCGCCTCCATGCTGCTGACCCAGCTGTCACCGAATTATGCCTGGGCCCTTCAAGTCGATCCGGACGACCCGGAAATCAGCACGGTGCGGATCTCCTACCCGTCCCCCGAAGGCACGGCAGACGCCATAAATGCCTATCTCTGCCGCCCCGCCGGAGCCTCCGGGCCGCTGCCGGGCATCCTGGTGATCCACGAAAACCGGGGGCTCAACCCCTACATCGAGGACGTCACCCGCCGCATGGCCAAGGCCGGATTCCTTGCCCTGGCCCCGGATGGTCTGACCTCCAAAGGCGGTTATCCGGGCAATGATGATGACGGTCGGGCACTGCAAAGAGAGGTCGACCGAGCCCAATTGCTCACCGACTTTTTCAACGCCTTTGAATTTCTGCGCGACCATCCCGATTGCACCGGCAAGGTTGGGGCCATCGGCTTCTGCTATGGCGGGGGCGTGGTCAATGCCCTGGCCGTGGCCTATCCCGACCTGGCCGCAGGCGTGCCGTTTTATGGGCGTCAGCCCGCTGCAGAAGACGTGCCCGCGATCCAAGCCCCGCTGATGATCGTCAATGCCGAATTGGACCAGCGGATCAATGAGGGCTGGCCCGCCTATGAGGCCGCCCTAAAGGCCAATAATAAGGAGTTCGAGGCCTTCATGTATCCCGGCGTCAATCATGGCTTCCACAATGACACCACGCCCCGTTTCGACGCCGCTGCCGCCAAGCTGGCAGAAGACCGCGCCATCGCCTTCTTCAAAAAGCACGTCACCTCCTAACCGGGCCATGCCGGGCCGGGCAGGGCCCGGGGCCTCTATGCCTCCGGCAGGGGGGAGTGTTGTGCGAGGTTTTCAGCGGAGTGCCAATAATTTAAGGAAGGATGAAGTATGTTCCCAAGGCTCGCGACTGCGAGCCCGGCGGCCCATGCCGCCGAAAGCCAAGCCGGAGGCGCCCGGCGAGGGCAGAAAAAACTCCTCCGACCCGCCAGGGTCGGCAAGCCCATTGAGCGACTGTCTTTGCAGTCAAGCGGTTTGTTCGCGCCATGGCTGATTATCCCTGATAATGGCATTAAGCATCGTGATCATTTTTCTTGCGACAGCGATGGCCGCGAGCTGTTTAGGTTTGCCATCCGCGACGAGTTTGTCTCGGAAAGTTTTCAGGGTCGGATTATGTCGTGCGGCGGTGAGAGCACCCATGTAGAGCGCAGTGCGAACTGAAGCACGACCGCCCCCGATGAAACTTTTTCCTCGCCACTGTCCTGATTGGCGTGTCCAAGGAGCGAGGCCGACGAGGGCAGCGACTTGGCGTCTGGTCAAAGTACCGAGCTCTGGCAATTCGGCTATCAATGTGCGAGCGATTTGATCTCCCACACCCGGCATTGATTTGAGGAGGTCTATTTTTTGCTGCCAGACAGAGGAGTCACGGATACTGGTGTCGA
>JBMYTN010000028.1:0-57401 GCA_049604415.1 Rhodospirillaceae bacterium
AAGAGCCTGAAATCCTAAACGTTTCCAAACGCTTGGGAATTCTTCACAGGCGACTTTTTGGTGCATCACATTGGCGAAAAGGATCGTCCATCCGTCTCTGGCAGCGGGGATTGGGTCCTCAGCCAGTCTATTCATGTTCTATTTGATCTATGAGATGGCCCTGGAGTGCCAAGAACCGCCACTGATCATCCCGGGGTCTTGCGGCATGGACGATCAGATCTTCCACCCCTGCATGGGGTTCTTTGAACTGACGGCCTATGGGTTCCTGGTTCTGATTGGCCCGTTGACGGCAATGCTCTGTGGGTGGTTTGGATTGCGCAATTGGGCCGGTTGGTCTGCCTTGAAACGAGGCGGCTTAAAGGGACTGCGCCAATTCTGATCCGGAAGAGTCAGATTTGGGACCCTTGTCCGGTTAGTCTGTGCGATGCGCATTTACATAGGCCGTAAGAACCGCTGCCATCCGTGCCGTATAGCCCTTGGGGCTATCTGCCTTAAAAAACGCGATGACCTCCTCGGAGACCCGAAGGCTCACATTTGGCTTGGTTTGCGGAGGTTTGAGTGTCGCATTGGCCCAGAAGGCCTCATCCAGCTCCGGAATGTCGCTGGTATCAATCTGATCGTCTGGCAAGGCGGCCAATTGCTCAGGGGTTAAAGGCTTTGCGTAGCGCTTTTTCATACCTCAGCCTTTCTGAGCGGACAGCAGGACGGGCGGAAATAATGCGACATCGTCCATTCCGGTCTGTGTGAACTACGCTCACCACAGCGACGGTCTCGATCATGCCAATACTGATCTCGCGGATCTCGCCATACTCAAACCGATTATCGATTGAGTTGAGAGTGAAACCGTCAAAAATCCCCGTGGCGCTCTCAAAGCTGAGGCCGTGCTTAGCGATGTTTTGGCGGTTTTTGTCCTCATCCCATTCGAAGATCATGAACGCCTCACAGGTAGAATGTAATACGAAATGTAATACATTGCCACAGCTCAAACGTTGCCCCGGACTTATTGAAAAGCAGGCGGTGAGGGATGATGCTAGATGGTTTTTGATCGAAACTTGATCTCAAAAACCGGAATTGATGATTCAAATCATCTCCTAAGCCGCATCTCTTAGATGAGCATAGCTTTGCTGATAGCGCGTGAATTTGTGCTTCCCGCAGGTGATGGCGTCATATTTCACCGGGTTGTCGGCGGTGACGCAGGAGGGCAAGGGTGCAAACACTGCATCATAATCCGCATCGATAAAAAACGGGATCGAATAGCGCTGGCGGCCCGAGCTGTTGATGACCCGATGCAGATTGGCCAGGTAGACGTCATTGGTTAGGCGCTGCACCAGATCGCCAATATTGATCACAAAGCTGCCCGGGATCGGGGTGCCCTCAATCCACTGACCATCCCGGTTGCGCACCTGCAGCCCGCCGACATCATCCTGGGCCAGGATGGTCAGATTGCCATAATCCGTATGCGCCCCAATGCCGATGATCCGCTCGTCAATCCAACCGGTTTGCGGCGGGTAATGCTGCAGGCGCTGGATCGAAATCGGGTTGGTCATCAGCGGGACAAAATAATCCGGAGCCAGATCCAAGCTGCGGGCAATCCCAGACAGCAGGATCAGAGACAACCGCTTCATCTCCTGATGATAGCCATAGACTGTCTCCTGGAAGCCCGGCAGCAGCTCCGGCGCGGGCCAAGGATTGGGGCCGAAAAACGGGGTCCCGGCGGGCGTTTCCGGGCCCAGATCCAACACCTCCTTCAAGTCCTTGGTCCGTTCCGGATCGGTGTTTTCGCCAAAGGGCTCGATATAGCCCCGCATCGCCGTTCCGGACCTGGCGATGTGCAGGGCCATTTTGTCCTCGGTCGGCAGCGCAAAAAAGGCCCGGGTCATGGCGAAGGTCGCTTCAACCAAGGCCTCGGAGACGCCATGGTTCTTCACATAGAAAAAGCCGACATTGGCCAGCGCCCAGCGGATCTGCTTGGCCACCGCATCCGGATCACTGCCATCCATCAGCGGGGCGAGATTGACCATCGGGATCCGATCAAACGGTTCGCGGGTGGCTTGCAAGGCGTCATCAAGCTGGGGGGCAGAGGTCATGGCGGGGGTCTTTCTGGCCGGGAGAGAGGCGGGACCAATCGCCCCGTCAGTGTCTCCACAAACTCAGACCATTTCCGTTGCGTCGCAATTGCAGAAAAATTCATCTTGGCTAAACTGAGCTAAGCCATAGACGCCAAATGGGTTGCGTCTGACCCTTAAGAGTTCGCCCCCCATGAACGACCCCAATCGCCCCTACGAGACCTTACCGCCGCTGCATGCCCTTGTCTGCTTCGAGGCTGCGGCCCGCCATGGCGGTTTCAAGGCCGCTGCGGGGGAGATGAATGTGACACCGGCGGCGATCAGCCATCAGATCAAGGCGTTGGAGCAAGACCTCCAGGTCAGCCTGTTTGTCCGCCATCATCGCGGCGTTGCCTTGACCGAGACCGGGGCGCTGTTGTTCGCCGCCCTGCAACGCAGCCTTGGCGAGATGAGTGCGGCGGTGGAGCATGTCCGGCGGCTCAGCCAGGCCCGGGAGGTCAAGATCCATGCCTCAACGGCGGTCAGCACCCTCTGGCTGTCCTCCCGCTTGGGCAGTTTTTGGCGCAGCCATCAGCATGTGCCGGTGGTGCAGATCGTCAGCGATGACGCCCGGCCCCCGGCTTATTGTGACTTGGTCATCCATTATGGCGCGGCACCCCAAATCGGCGCCATTGAGCGGGTCCTGTTCCGCGACAGCATTGTGCCGCTCTGCAGCCCGGAATTCCGCAACCGCCATCCGATCAGCAGCCTAGAGGCACTGAGCGACGTACCCTTGATCCACCATGACGCACCCCATACGGGCTGGACCAGTTGGACCGAATGGTGCGCTTTGGTCGGCGCCGAGGTGCCGTTGCGCGCCCCCTATAAGGTGAACAATTATGTCAACGCCTTGCAGGCGGCGGAGGAGGGTGTGGGGGCGGTCCTGGGCTGGACCGGCCTGACCAAGGATCTGGTGGACAGCGGGCGTTTGGTGCCGTTGCTGCCGATTGCGGCCCGGTCGCCCCATCCCTTTCGGCTGGAGCTGCGTGCGACGGGCTCAGAGCTGGCGCGGCTGGTGTTTGCCTGGCTCAGCTCGGAGCGCCAATCCGGTGGGGATCTGGCGGTGACGGAGGGCTGAAAACCCTCCGTCACTATCAAGATATTGGCAGAAGGACTGCAGGGTTGGCTCAGGAGCCGCCCGGATCGCCGGAGAACGCCACCAGGACGTCTTCATCGGTCGGGATATATTGGCAGGCCAGACGATAGGTCGGCGGCAGATCGGTGTTTTCGATCTTCTCTTTTTCCTGCACGCTCAGCTTACCAACGCTGTGCAGAACGTCCTTTTCCTTGTCGGTCAGGCTGACGGCTTTAACCCGGTCGCCGTCCAGATGGATGACGCGGATCACGCAAGAGCCGCATTCGCCGTTTTCGCAATCGGACGGGATGTGGACATTGTTGTTCTGGGCCAGTTCGAGCATGGTCCCGGTGCCAGCAACGGCCTCGACCTTGATATTCTTCGCCATCGTCGGCGAGGTGAAATACACATTGGCCATGGTAAAGCTCCCCTTTCTTCGCTGTGAGTGACCAATAACCGCAATTTTTATGCAACTATTGGGCCATGGCTAAGGCCTTGACTCTGCGGCAAAGTGACTGTCGCAGGGGCGCGATTTATGTTGGCTTTGGGACAAAAACCGCAGTTGGACCGCGATTGAGCCGGACCTTAAGCGCTTTCGCCCTGCAGCACCTTGTCCAACAGGGCCACGGATTCCTCCAGGCCGTAGAGCACAAAGAAAGACCCCATGCGGGGTCCCTGCTCCTGGCCCAGCAGCACCCGATAGAGCAGGTTGAACCAGCTGCGCAGATCGCCGAGCTCCTCATGGGCCTTGCCGATCGCATAGACCGCGTTTTGGGCGGTTTCCGCATCCGCATCCTGGGGCAGGGCGGCCAGGGCCTCGCGCAATTCGCCAATGGCGACCAGCTCTTCAGCACTTGGGTTATGGAACTGTTTGGTCGGCACCACCCGGTCGCGGTAATAGGCAATGGCGCGCCGGACCAGGCCGTCCAGGGTCGGGGAGGTCTCCGGCGTCGCTTCGGGCGCATAGCGGGTGATGTAATGCCACAGCACCGCCGGATCCTCGGAATGGCACACCCCGGCCAAGTTCAACAGGATCGAGAAGGAAAGATGGGCGCGTTCCGCCGGGGGCTGGCCGCCATGGATATGCCAGGCCGGGTTCGATAGCTGTTGCTTGGCCTCTTGCTTGGCGAAGCCCTCCGCATGGCTCAGATACTCATCGACCATGCGCGGGATGACATTAAAATAGAGCCGCTTGGCTGATTTCGGCTTTTGATACATGAACAGGGCCAGGCTTTCCGGATTGGCATATTTCAGCCAATCTTCGACGGCCAGACCATTGCCCTTGGATTTGGAGATCTTCTGGCCTTCCTGGTCCAGGAACAGCTCATAGGTTAGGTTCTGCGGCGGCGGCGCGCCAAGAATGCGACAGATGGCTGAGGACAGCTTGACGCTGTCGATCAGATCCTTGCCGGACATTTCATAATCGACCCCCTGGGCGAACCAGCGGGTGCCCCAATCGGCTTTCCATTGCAGCTTACAGCGCCCGCCGGTGACCGGGGTTTCCACCTTGCTGCCGTCCAGATCCTCATAGACGATGGTGCCCGCCGCCGCATTGCGTTCCAGCACCGGCACCTGCAGCACCTTGCCGGTTTTCTGGCATACGGGCAGGAAGGGGGAATAGGTCGCCCGGCGCTCCTCGCCCAAGGTCGGCAGCACCACATTTAAGACCTTGTCATAGCATTCCAGCACCCGCAGCAGGGCCTCGTCAAAGGCACCGGAGGTGTAGAACTCGGTGGCGGAGCGGAAGGTGTAGTCAAAGCCGAAGCCGTCCAAAAACGCCTGCAGGCGGGCATTGTTGTGATGGCCAAAGCTATCATGGGTGCCAAACGGGTCCGGAACTTTGGTCAAAGGCTTGTCGAGATGGGGTTCCAGCAGCTCCCGGTTCGGCACATTGTCCGGCACCTTGCGCAGGCCATCCATATCGTCGGAAAACGCGATCAGCTTGGTTGGCATGTCCGGGGCGAGCACCCGAAACGCGTTGCGGACCATGGTGGTGCGCACCACCTCGCCAAAGGTGCCGATATGGGGCAGGCCGGACGGGCCATAGCCGGTTTCGAACAGCACATAGCCCTTCTCCGGCAGCTTGCCCTTCAGCCGTTTTTCCAGCAGCACTTTGGCCTCTTGGAACGGCCAGGCGTTGGAGGCAAGGGCAAGATCGCGGTCAACCGCAGGCAGGGTGTCGGCAGCAGAAGAAGACATGCATCGGGTCCGATGGTTCGGGTCAAGGCAGGGAACAGGCGTCGGACCGGTGTTCTAGCGCTTTTTTGCCCAATGGCAAAAGCCTTGTGACCGCAGCCTAACGCCGTTGCTTGTCGGCGATGGCGATTTCCTGGGCCATGGACCGCAGGCGCTTGGTCAGTTGCACCATCACCTTGGACATGATCGGGTTGACGGTTTTCAACTGGGCGCGGAAGGCTTCCGGCGGGATCACCACCAGGCGGGTCTCCATGGCGACCTTGGCGGTGGCCATGCGCGGCTGGTTGTCGATCAGGGCCATTTCGCCAAACATTTCGCCCGGGCCAATGGTGCCGATGATCATATCTTCGCCGCTGATCCGGCGGATGGTCATATCGACCAAACCGGACTCAACCATATAGACCGCATCGGGCGGATCGCCTTCTTTAAAGATGGTCTCGCCCTCGGCAAAGGTTTTCTTCTTAAACAGCCCGGCCATGAATGCAGCTTATGTCCATTTCAAAATACCAAATACCCGACAGCCCGGGTGCGCCATGCCTTGGGGCGCACTTTAAGAGGGCGCTGGGCCGTGGCGCAATCCCTCAATTGGACATAGGAAGGCTAGGGGCCCTGGACAATCTTTCGTCTGTCCTGCTCGTGGTGCTTTGCCTTGTTCTGACCCGCCGGGCGTCCTATACGGACAGGCATGTTTGACGCCCGTCCTCGCCGCCCGACCCGGCGCGCCGCCCCATGATCCTGATCCCGCCCGAACCGGCCCTGGTGGCGGGCAGCCGGGGTGCGTTGATGCTGACCCCCGATGGCGAGGTGCTGAGCCTGTCCAAGGGCGCGGCAGCTCGGCGGGCCTTGGCGGAGCACCGGCCGATGTTCTGCCACGGTCCGGCCACAGCGGCCCGCTTGGGGATTGGGGTCGGGGACCTTCGCGGCTATGACCTGCTGACCCTGTTCGCCTTTGTCCATCCGGCCCGGTTCTGCACCCCGACCCCGCGCGGTTTGGCCGAAGTCGTGGGCCTGCGTCCGCCCGGATCACCGGAGGAAGCCGCCGCGACCCTGCCCATGGCCGTGGGTGTGCTGCTGCGCCGCCTGGCCGGAGCGTCGGAAGACCGCCGCCGCGCCGCCCGAGGCCCGGCCTTCGCCATGGCCCAGGCCGGATGGGCGTGGGGCCAGCCGGTGCTGGCGGCCCTGGATCCTCGGGGGGAGATCGCCAATGCGGGCGGTGTACGGACCACGGCCCCGGCCCAGTCCTTGGAGGTCTGGAAGGCTCTGCCGGACATCAGCGAGCATACGCCGGAGGCCAGCCCGGGCCATGAACCGGTGGCCCCGGAGGAGGCCCGGCAAAAGCTGGCGGAGTTGCTCGGACCCCAAGCCGAGGACCGGCCGCAACAGGCCGACTATGCCACCGGGGTCTGTGCCGCCTTCCACCCCCGGGACCGGCGCGACAATCCCAATCTGGTGCTGGCGGAGGCCGGGACCGGCACCGGCAAGACCTTGGGCTATATCGCACCAGCCGGGCTATGGGCCGACCGCAATGAGGGCAGCGTCTGGATCAGCACCTATACCCGCAATCTGCAGCGCCAATTGGATCTGGAGCTGGACCGGCTTTATGACGATCCGGTGGAAAAATCCCGCCGTGTTGTGGTGCGCAAGGGCCGGGAAAATTATCTCTGCCTGCTGAATTACCAAGAATCCCTACGCGGCTCCGGAGCCTCCCTGATGGGCGGTCAGGCGGTGGTCGCCTTGGGGCTGACCGCACGCTGGATCCAGGCGACCCGGGATGGCGACATGGTCGGCGGTGACTTCCCGGGCTGGCTGCCGGATCTGATCGGCCGCGAGCACAGCGTCGCCTTGGCCGACCGGCGCGGCGAATGCATTTTTTCCGCCTGCGAGCATTACAATCGCTGCTTTGTCGAACGCGCCGTGCGGCGGGCACGCCGGGCGCGTCTGGTGGTTGCCAACCATGCTTTGGTCATTGTCCAGGCCGCCTTGGGGGGGCTGGATGACGACACCCGTCCGACCCGCTATGTGTTTGACGAGGGCCACCATCTGTTCGACGCCGCCGACAGCGCGTTTTCGGCCCATTTGTCCGGAGTTGAAACCTCGGAGCTGCGCCGCTGGCTGTTGGGCGGCGAGCCTGACGCAGGAGGTGGCCCGGGGGGTGGCCCGGGGGGTGGCTCGGGGCGCAGCAGCCGCGCCCGGGGCCTGAAAAAACGCTGCGAGGGATTGTTCGATTTCGATGGCGAGACCGGCACCCACCTCAATCGGGTTTTGCGCGCCGCGCGCCAGCTTCCGGCCCCGAACTGGCAGAGCCGGGTGGCCAGTGAGTCCCCCTATGGCCCCATCGAGGCGCTGTTGGCGGTGATCCGGACCCAGGTCATGGCTCGGGCGCGCGGGGTGGATGGTCCCCATGGGCTGGAGACCGAGACCCGGCCACCCTTGCCCGCTTTGTTGGAGCTGGCCCGGGCTGCCGAGGCCGCCTTGGCCGATCTGGCCCAGCCGCTGAAAGATCTGCGCGAGGCCTTAGACGCCAAGCTCGAGGACACCGAGCAGGTCGAGACCATGGATGTCCAGACCCGCAAGCGCATTGAGGGCGTGTTGCGGGCCATGGACCGGCGTGCTTTGACCCCGTTGGCGGCATGGCGAGAGATGCTCGGCACCCTGGAAAGCGATCCGCCTGAGGCCTTTGCCGATTGGCTCGGCGTCGACCGCATGGAGGGCCGGGAGGTTGATATCGGCATGCACCGCCATTGGCTCGACCCGGCTTTGCCCTTGGCGGAGGCTGTCTTACGTCCCGCCCATGGGGTGGTGGTGACCTCGGCCACCCTGAAGGATGGCTCCGGCGATCCGTTGCGCGATTGGGACACCGCCGAGGCCCGCAGCGGCGCCCGCCACCTTGAAGATCCGGGTTATCGGATCGAGCTGTCCTCGCCCTTCGACTATGCGGCGCAGACCCGGGTGTTGATTGTCACCGATGTGCGCAAGGATGATCTGGGGCAGGTCGGTGCGGCCTATGGCGCGTTGTTCAAGGCGGCTGGCGGCGGGGCCTTGGGCCTGTTCACCGCTGTGGCCCGGCTGCGGGCGGTGCACAGCAAGATCGCGGCGGGTCTGGAGGCAGAGGGCATCGACCTGTTCGCCCAGCATGTGGACGCCATGGACATGGCAACCTTGATCGAGATTTTCCGCTCCGAGGAGGATTCCTGTCTGCTTGGCACCGATGCGGCCCGGGATGGGGTCGATGTGCCCGGGCGGTCTTTGCGTTTGGTGGTGTTTGACCGGGTGCCCTGGCCGCGTCCGGATATTCTGCACAAGGCCCGCCGGGCGCAATTTGGCGGGCGGGCCTATGACGACATGATCACCCGTTTGCGGTTGAAGCAGGCCTTTGGCCGTCTGGTCCGCCGGGCCGAGGATCGCGGGGTGTTTGTGCTGCTCGACCCGATGATGCCGTCGCGCCTGTTCGGGGCCTTCCCGCCCCAGGTGACGCCGGAGCGGGTCGGACTGGCCGAAGCGGTGGAGATCGTGAAGGGGAGTCTGTGAGGCAGCCCAGAGCCTCGCTACCCACCGGGTAGGACGCCGGTCCCAAAGCTTTGGATCAAAGATCCGGCCAGCAGATACCAGCCATCGACCAGAACAAAGAAGATCAGCTTAAACGGCATTGCCAGCATCATGGGCGGCAGCATCATCATCCCCATGGACATCAGCACCGAGGCAATGACCATGTCGATGACGACAAAGGGCAAATAGATCAAAAAGCCGATCTCAAAGGCCCGGCGCAGCTCGCTGATCATAAAGGCCGGGACCAAGGCCTGCAGCGGCGCATCCTCGGCCTGGGTTTCCGGCTGGCCGCTCATTTCCAGAAACAGCCCCAGATCCTGGGTTCGGACATGGGCCAGCATAAAATTCCGGAATGGCAAAACCGTGCGCTCAATGGCCTCGGCCTCGTCGATCTCTTCCTCGATCAACGGCGAGACGCCATTGGTCCAGGCTTCCTGGAAGGTTGGTCCCATGACAAACATGGTCAGGAACAGGGCCAGGGCGATCATCACCATATTCGGCGGTGTGGTCTGGGTGCCCAAAGCATGGCGCAGGATCGACAGCACCACCACAATCCGGGTGAAGGAGGTTGCCATGACCAGGATCCCGGGCGCGAGGCTGAGCACCGTCAGCAGCAGGACCATCTGAATGATCCGCCCGGTGGTCGAGCCGGTGTCGTCGCCCAAATCGACCGAAATCGATTGCGCCAAAGCTGGTTCGACCCAGATCAGCAGCCCCATGGCCGCCAGCACCAGACCCATAAACACACCGACCGGCCCCCAAACCGCCCAACGTGAGGCGGGTGGGCCACTGCGCCGGGAAAGGGTCCCGGACCGCTCCGGCGCGCTGAACAACATGCGGGTCAGGGGCAAATTCATGCCTTGGTCTCCCGGGAGGGGGCTTGAGGGTCGCTCAACGAAACCTCCAGGCCATTGCCCGCCTTGGGCCGGACGGTTTGGTCCAAGGCCGGGGCGGGGGCATGGGGATCGGGAACAAAATCCGGTGCGCTCTCGTCGGCCAAGCTGGCCGCCGGTGCACGCTCTTCCGGCTCCGGAGCAGGGTCGCGCACGGTCGGCACCGCCGGGGCGGCGGGCATCGGGGTCGGATCTTCCGGCTCCACCGCAGACAGGCTCGGTGCTTTCCGGGGTGCAGGACCGCTGCGCAGACGGGGTTCTTTCCGTCCGGTGTCTCCAGTGCCCTGAGCGCTGTCTTTGGTCTTGCAGCCAGGAATCCGCAGGCCTGAGACCTTAGAGCCGCTGCCTTTGGCACCGGAGGCCTTGGCCCCGCTGTCCGGTTTGCCCGTCCCGCTTCCGCTCCCACTTCCGCTGCCGGGGCGGGGGCGTGGCAGGCCCGAGGCCAGCATCCGGCCAAAGCTGCCCGGCTCCGGCAGGGTTTCGGCCTCGCTGGGTGACATGATATTGGGCTCAACAACCAAATCGGATTCACCGCCGATCAAGAGCAAATGCTGGGTGTCGTCGCGTCGGACCAAGATCAGACGCCGTTTCGGATCCACCGGCTGGATCTCCAGCACCTCGAGCCGTCGCGGGCCGCGGCGCATGCCTCCGGTGGCCGTGATCCGGCGCAAGAGCCACAACACCACCAGGATCAGAGCAATAACTGCGACCAGAGACCCGGCATATTGCAGATATTGATCCATCGTAATGGCAGGCATGAACGCTGATCCGCTTGGTTACTGGCTGTCAGACCCCTTGTCCCGATCCACCTGTTTGGCGCGAGCACTCGGCCCGGCATTGGGATTGGGCGTGTCCGTCGGGGGCATGTTAGACGGCCTTGGCGCGGAAGGCGAGAGTTTGGCGTAGGCTTTGGCGGCCTTTGCCGCTGGCGCGCCCGGTCCTTCCGGTGTGTTCAGCTCCGCATCGGCCCCGGGACCCCCCAACAGGGTGCTCAAGGTCTCCAGGCGATCCTTCACGGCGGCTTCTAAGGTATCGAGCAGGGAGATCAACCCCTCCAGGCGCGGGATCATCGGCCGGCGCTGATCTTCGGGCAGGGACAAAACCGCCCCCATGGCTTTGGAGACCTTGGCCTCCAAGGCGTTCAAATCCACATCGCGGCCTTCGCCGATCAGTCTTTGGGCGGTCTGAACCACGGACTCAATCATCTCCAGCTGCAGGATTACCGCCCTGCCGGCTGGTCCGCCCGTCGCTATCCCTGTCGCATCTGCCACTTTGGGCCCTCCAGGTTCCCCATGCGTCATGTCCGGGATCCGCCTTTTGGATCACCAGGGTTCAGTCCTGCCCCACCCTCCGGTTCGATCACCGAAGATGTATCCGAACCGGGGTCGGTGCTGGGGGAGCGGGCCACAACACTGGCCTGTGCGCCCCACCGGTCCCGCTCCCGGTCCTGTTTTGCGTCCCGCCGGGCCTCAGGGTCCACCGGTGGGCCATCCTCGGGCGTGCGACCATTGGCCCGATAGACATAAGCCAGGATCTCGGCCACGGCGGCAAAGGCCTCCAGCGGGATCTCCTGGTCCACATCGACCGAGGCCAAAACCTCAGCCAAATCCGCATCTTCGCGCACCTTGACCCCTTCGGCGAAGGCGATGCGCAAAATCTGGTCGGCCACAGCGCCGCGACCGCTGGCAACCACACGCGGGGCGGTTTCCGATCCGTCATAATCCAGCGCCACCGCCACCTTTGGCTCTTCCGGCGGGGCGGCGGGCGGTTTGGCGGCCTTGTGCTCAGGGGGATGCCGGGGGTCGGCCAAGCGGGCCTCCTGAAAACCACGAAGCGGGACTCCGCTCCCGCAGAGGCCCTGTTAAACCTTGACCAGAATCAACCGGAGGATCTTAAGAACCCGTTAACGACCGGGCTCTAAACTCTCGATGACGATCCTTGGCGGAAGGTCTCGTTAAGAAAGATTCACGACTTCTTAACGACCTGCTGAGAGGATAAGGCTCGATAAGGCCCTTAAGAGTCGCTCGGCGGTCGGGCGCATCAGGAGAGACACCCATGGACATGAGTAAAATGGCCCTGTTCCGCATGGCCAATGTTTCCATGGACCACTCTGCCCAACGGCAGAAGGTGTTGGCCCAGAACATCGCCAATGCGGATACGCCGGGCTATAACCCCAGCGATCTGCCGACCCTGAAATTCCGCGACATTGCCGAAGGTCTGAACAATCGGGTGTCGATCACGACCACCAATGCGGCCCACAGCACCGGCACCCGCCCGGCTCCGGATACCTTCCGGCAGCGCGAGGATCGGCGTCCCTATGAAAGCAGCCCCGATGGCAATGCGGTGGTGCTGGAAGAGCAAATGGACAAGCTCGGCCGGACCCGAAGCGGCTACAACATGGCGCTGGAAATCTACCGCAAGCATATGAATATGATGAAAATGGCCGTGCGCGGCAGCGGCGGACGATAAGGGAAAGGGGCTGAGCCATGGATGACGTCAGACAAGCCTCCCGCATCGCCGTTTCCGGCCTGAAAGCCCAGTCCGAGCGCCTGCGGACCATCTCCCAGAACCTCGCCAATGCGGATTCCGTCTCCGACGTGCCCGGCGGCGAGCCCTATCGCCGCAAAATCCTGGTGTTCCAAAACGAATTGGACCGCTCCATTGGGGCCGATCTGGTTAAGGTCGCCCGCGAACGCGAGGATATGACCGCCTTTGACCGGCGTTATGACCCCAGCCACCCCGGCGCGGATGCCGAGGGCTATTATCTGGTGCCCAATGTTAATCCGATGCTGGAATTGATGGATTTGCGCCAGGCTCAGCGCAGCTATGAAGCCAATTTGAATGTGATCAGCACCAGCCGGGAAATCACCCGGCGGACTTTGGAGTTGTTGCGCTAACGTGTTTCGGCGTAGCCGAAACCCGCTAAGCGTCTAAACAGACTCCCTTTTTTTTCCCACCGCAGCTTAACACTCTTCGCCATTCGTTAACCTTTTCCGGCGAAGCTAAGACGGTCAGCGCCAGAACACCAAAACCAACGGCGCGTCGTTAAAAGCGCATGAGGATCAGAGCCATGGCCATGGATTTCGCAAGTGCCGTTTCCGCCTATCAGAATGCCGCCCGGTCTGCCGGGGCCAATCCGATGGACCAAGCGGGCAGCGTCGGTGGCGGCAGCGAGCCGCAAACCATCAATGGCAAAAGCTTTGGTGATTTTGTCCGCGACGGCATGAATGAAGCCGTGCGCATCGGTCATGAAGGCGAAAAAGTCTCCAAAATGGCCATTGAGGGCAAAGCCGATCTGCGCGATGTGGTCCTGGCGGCCAATAATGCGGAAATGACCCTGCAGACGGTGGTTTCAGTCCGGGATCGGGTGGTTTCGGCCTATGAGCAAATCATGCGGATGCCCATTTGATCCGTTTTGTCGGAACACAATTTCGGCTCTCCCGGCTTTTTCCCTTCTCCCCATAGCGCTTTTCCGCCATGATTCTCAGATGACCAGGGCCTGCCCTGGGAGTGGGAGGCGATGTCATGGATGAAAATTTGATTTTGCAGGTTGGCCGCGATGCGGTCACAACCATGATCATCATTTCCACCCCGATCCTGCTGATCGGGACCGCGATTGGTTTGATCATCGCGGTGTTCCAGACCTTGACCCAGATCCAGGAAATGACTTTGACCTATGTGCCAAAGATCCTGGTGGTGTTCTTCTCCATCTTGCTGCTGCTGCCCTGGATGATCCGGCAAATGGCCGATTTCTGGACCCGCATGATGGATGTGATGATCGGCCTCCCGTGACGGGCTGTCCCAAGCCGCGAGGCATGGTCAAAGGTTTGCGACCATGCTGAGTGATCTGCTGGCGGCCAATATCTTCCATTTCTTTTTGATCTTCGCCCGGGTCGGGGCGACCTTCCTGTTCCTGCCGCCCTTTGCCACGTCTTACATTCCGCGCAATGTCCGCCTAATCATCGCCATGGGGGTCACCCTGGCGATGCTGCCCATGCTTTCGGACATTATGCCCCCTGTGCCCACCCAGCCCTCGATCCTGGTGGCGCTGTTCGCCCTGGAGATCCTGATCGGGGCGTTTATCGGCCTGATGGCCCAGGTGTTTTTCTCCATTCTCAGCCTGGCTGGCACGGTGATCGGCTTTGCCTCCGGCCTGATGATGGCACAAACCTTTGACCCGGCCACATCGAACCAGGGCTCCCTGGTTGCCAGCTATCTGAGCGAGCTGGGCGTGATCATGATCTTCGCCATGGGGCTCCATGTGGTGTTCATCATGACCATTGCCGACAGCTATATGGTGTTCCAGCCTGGCGATGTGCCCATGGTCGATGATATGGCCGTGATCATGGTCCGCGCCTTGTCCGAGGCGTTTTATGTCGGCTGGCAGCTCGCCGCGCCTTTTGTGATTTACTCGATTGTGTTCCACAGCATGCTGGGCATCCTGTCCCGCCTGATGCCGACCATGAATGTGCTGTTCGTCGCCATCCCGCTGCAAATCCTGCTCGCGCTGATGATGCTGAACCTGATCATGCCCTTCCTGCTGACCATCGCCATGGGCCGAATGGAAACCGGCATGCGCATGATCTTCACCGGCAACGGCTAGACCCCAAGCAGGGGCTTGGAGCCTTCATCCCTCCGGGAGGGGGGTGTTTTTGAGATACGCACTGTTTTGCCCACAAAATTCAGAACGGTAGGAAGGGTCCCCAAGGCCTGCGACTGCAGGCCCGGCGGCCTATGCCGCCGAGAGCCCCAACAGACCAAGAGGGCCGGAGGCGCTGGCGACTGAAGCTACAAAAAAACTCCTCCGACCCCATCGGGGTCGGCGAGCCCACTGAGGGCGGGGCCAAGCCGCGCTAGCGGCGCCCGGCGAGGGCTAAAAAGGACTCCTCCGACCCCATCGGGGTCGGCAAGCCCAAAGGGCGCCGGGCCTCATGGCCCGCCCCGTCGGAGACAGGAGCGGAGCGAACTGTCGTGAGACAAAAAAGCGAGCGGCGCCCGGCGAGGGCCAAAAAAACTCTTATTTACCGCTCGATCTCTGGCGGTTCCGGGATCGCCAGGATCGGCAGCGACTGCTCCCGTCCCCTCAGTACGACTGCGTCGACCTTGGCCGATTGGGGCGGGTCCAGTTCAGCGACCTGCCATAACAGGGTCGAGGTCACCAAGGCCACGCCGCGCTCCTTGGTTTGGGATTCCAGCCGGGCCGCCGTGTTGATGGTATCGCCAATGGCCGACAAGATCCGCCCATCGGGCGGTCCCATGGCACCGACAATGGCCGGTCCATGGTGGATGCCAATCCCCATTTTCAGTGGCTCGGGTAGGTCATGGGCCAGACTCTGGTTCAAGGCCGCCAAGCGGTCAACCATGCGCCTGGCGCCACGTAAGGCATCCCGCGCCCCTTCCGCCGGGCTGGTGTCCTCGCCCAAGCCATAAAGCGCCATCAGGCCATCGCCATTGAACTGGGCATAATGGCCCCGGCTTTCGGCAATGGCTTCGGTCATCTCGGCAAAAAACTGGTTCAACAAGAACAGGACGTCATAGGGCAGGCGGCTTTCCCCCAGCTTGGTCGAGCCGCGCAGATCGATGAACATGCAGCTGACCAGGGTTTCCTGACCCTCCAGCCCGCCACTGCGCCGGGCTTCACCCATGGTCACATCCGGGGAAAACACTGGGGCCAGGGTCACATCGCTGGTGGGTTTTAGGCGACAGGCCAGCCGGATCGTTTTGCTGCCGCTCAGATCGACACCAAATTTGCCCAGCGCTTTGGCTTCTTGTTCTTCCGGCGCGGTTTGCTTCTCCGCCCCCAGAAATAGATTGACCCGACAGGTGGTGCAACGCGCCCGACCGCCACAGACCGAGGCGATGGCAACCCCATGCTCCCGCAAGGTTTCCAGCACCGTCGCCCCGGAATGCACAGCAATCGCCCGGCCATCGGTCAAATGGATCCGGGGCCGCGCGGAGAGTTTGTCCAGCCAGGCCCGGACAAAGCGGGCCACAAAGGGCAGGGCGGTGCAGACCAGCAGGACCAGCAAAGTGGCATTGGTCCAGCGGTTTAAAATGTCGCCGATTTCGGCTGTGGCGCCGATGCGCTCAAAACGCTCGGGCATCCAGGCTGGATTGGCGAGATCCCGGGCGATCACATCCAAGGTCGCCGAAATCGTCCCAGCGATGGAGAGCGCCGGGATCAACACCGCCAAGGCCGCGATCAACCACAGCCAACGCCGATACCAGGGCTTCAGGCCCAGCCAGTGGTGCAGACCGATGCAGCCATGGATCCAAGCGGCGAGCATCCCCGTGGCCAGCAGCACGCCTTCAAAAGGGTCGACCACCGAGATCACATAGAGGGTTTCCAGATGCTCAAAATTCACATCCAGCAGCTTGGCCAACAGGCTTTGGCCGATCACATGGCCAACCAGCAGGAAGGGCAGGGACAGGCCGATCAGCAATTGCGCCCATTCCCAGGGATGCATGCGCAAGGACCGGCGCTTATAGCTGACCACCAAAGCATTGAGCCAATGCAAGGTCATCGACAGCATCAGCAGAATGGACAGCGGCATCCAGCCCCAGGGATCGGTCAACCAATCCGCGGCGGCCTCGGCGGTCCGGGGTCCGGCAATGCCAAAGGCGTGGTTGATCAGATGCATGGTGATGAAGGCGAACAGCACACAGCCGGTCACCGGGCGGATCAAGCGGACCATCAACTGTCCCTTAGGATGGCGGGGGCGGAGAAAGCCACCCGGCAATAACGCGATGTCTGATATGGCGATCCCGGCCCTCTTCCGGCGGCGGGGCCAGATCCCAAATCCAGGATTTTGGCATATCCGGGGCCACCGGTTCCAGCCGAGGGCGCTGACCATAAAGCAAATCAAACCGTTCCGACGGGCGCTGGCCCGCAGGATCGCGCTCTTCGCGCTGGGTATCGGTGATCAGCAACACCCGCCGGGCCTCCGATCCGCTCCACACCGCAAGGGCCTGCAAATGCGCCCGGACCACGCCCGCGCAAAACTGCTCCATCTCTTGGTCGGACAGCGCTGGGCCATGTTGTTCCAGCACCCGGCGCGGGGCCACTGCCAATTGGGAGAGCAGATTGCAGGAGATGATCAGATCGGCCTCGGCACAGAGCCCGGAGACCTCCGGGGCGAATCCCACCGGGATGCCGGGAACCTCCATGGGGGCGCTGACCAGCCAATCCAGAATGTCGGTCAGATCGGCTTCGACCAGCCGCACCGCCCGCATGCGCCGCACCTGCTGGCGCACGGCCCGAGGATGCAGAATGTCGACCAAGACCACCTCGGCAAAGCGCTCGGTCAATTGGCTGAGCGGCACATCAAACAGCCACCCGCTGCCCAGCACCACACAGCGCCCCTGCGGCTGAGAGCCCAAGGGCCGGAGTTGTTCAGCAGCCCGGATGATCTGGCTTTGGCAGGCTTGTAGATGGGGTTTCCAGGCCTTGCGCAGGCGGCCTTCCCGGGCACGCAAGGCGATCAGATCCCCCAGCAGACCGAGCTTCCGGGCCGCTGGCGAGCAGGGTGTGGTGACCCAGGCCAGGGCCTCGGCAAGCACGGCGCAGCCCTACCTCAGATGGACGGGGCTGTCGTCCTTCAGCCTGTCCACCATGTCGGTGACAATGAACAGGACCATGCGGAGCTGCCCTTCCAGGGTCTGGACGGTGTAAATGGTGCCGCAGGCCGGGACGCAGGCGGCGGCCTCGGTCTGCATCACCCGATAAATCTCGGCCAAGGGAGTGCTGAGCTCGGCCATGCGCCCGGTGAAGCCCTCCGGCCCGAAGGCTCCGGGCGGATAAAAGGTCTGGCTGAGCATCTCGCCCACATCAATCACGCAGGCGATCTCCCGGCGCAGCGCATCCCGCAGCGCGGGCAGGCTGGCGGAATCCAAGGCCGGTTCCTTCAACTGGGCACAGCGATAGAGGGCATCGGGAATGCCGTCGAGCAAAGTGTAGTCATCGGCGCTGGGCTTGCCATCGCCCTCGGCGGCCTGCAGCGGGCTGACAAGGAAGGCCAGCCCGAAACAGATCAGGAGCAGAACAACAGGGTGCCGGAGATCACCGGCGGCCAAACAGGCGTTCAATGTCCGCAAGTTTCAGCTCCACATAGGTCGGGCGGCCATGATTGCATTGGCCGCTGCGGGGCGTGCGCTCCATGGCGCGCAACAGGGCGTTCATTTCCTCAGCGGTCAGGCGGCGTCCGGCCCGGACCGAACCATGGCAGGCCATGGTGGCACATATGTCTTTTAACCGATCTTCCAAGACCTGGACCGTGCCCCATTCCGCCAAACCCTCGGCCAAATCGGTGATCAGCCCTTGAACATCGGTCTCGCCGAGCAAGGCCGGGACTTCGCGCACCACCACGCAGCCGGGGCCAAAGGCCTCCAACACCAAGCCCAGGGCGGCGAGCTCTTCGGTCCGCGCGGTGACCCGGTCCGCAGCGGTTTCATCCAGCTCCACCACTTCGGGCAGCAGCAGCATTTGCCGCTTGATGCCGCCCTCGGCCAGGGCTTCTTTCATCCGTTCGAGCACCAGACGCTCATGGGCGGCATGCTGATCGACCAGCACCAAGCCGGTCTCGGTCTGGGCGACAATATAGGTGCCGTGGAGCTGGGCCCGCGCAACCCCCAGCGGATAATCCTGCAGCGGGGCGCTGGTCGCCGTATCCTCGGTCGCAATGCCCGCAGAAACCGGGTCCGCCAGCGGCGCGCCGGGTTCGGCGACAAAGTCGGGCAAGGTGGTCTCGGCGGCACTGGCATAGGAGGACATGGACAGCGGGGCCTGGGCCTGATAGGCCGCCGCCCGCCCAGCGACGCTGCCATAGCCGGAGCGGCCCAGGGGCAGTCCCAGCCCGCCTTGGGCAGGGCTCGGCGCGAAGGGTTGCGGTCCCGGCCCGCCCTCTCCAGGCCGAAACGCCCCCAGGGCAGCGGCTGACACGGTCGGCGCGGTGCGGTGTCCGGCCTCGGCCAAGGCATGGCGAATGGCCCCGACGATCAATCCCCGGATCATGCCCGGATCCCGAAACCGGACCTCGGCCTTGGCCGGGTGGACATTGACATCAACCTCGGTGGGCGGCAGGTCGATATGCAAGGCGATCACCGGATGGCGGTCATGGGCCAGCACATCGCGATAGGCCCCGCGCACGGCCCCCTGGAGCAAGCGGTCGCGCACCGGGCGGCCATTGACGAACAGATATTGCATTTGCGCCGTCGGGCGGTTGAAGGTCGGCAGGGAAATATGGCCGGAGAGCATCGCGCCCTCGCGCTCGGCCTCGACCTGGACCGAGGCTTCTGCAAACTCCTTGCCCATCAAGGCCCGCAAACGCGACAGGCGGCTTTCGAACAGATCACCCCGGCATGGCGGCAGGTCCAGGCGCTTGCGATCCCCATCGGTCAGGGAGAAGGCCACATCCGGATGGGCCATGGCCAGGCGCTTGAGCATATCCTCCACATGGCCGGTTTCGGTCCGGTTGGCTTTTAGGAATTTCAGCCGGGCCGGGGTGGCGCGAAACAGATCAGCGACCTCGACCCGGGTGCCCGGCGGATGGGCCGCAGGCTCCACCGCGCCTTTGTCGCCGCCATCCACTGTCAACCGCCAGGCGCTGTCGGCCCCGGCGGGGCGCGAGGTCACCGTCAGCCGGGCCACCGAGCCGATGGAGGGCAGGGCCTCGCCGCGAAAGCCGAGATGGCTGATATTGAGCAGATCATCGCCGGGCAGTTTGGAGGTCGCATGGCGCTCGACACAAAGCTCCAGATCCTCCGGGCTCATGCCCTTGCCGTCATCGACCACCAGGATCCGCACCCGCCCGCCTTCGACCAAGGTCACATCAACCCGCAGCGCATTGGCATCAAGGGCGTTTTCCACCAGCTCTTTGACCGCCGAGGCCGGGCGCTCGATGACTTCACCGGCGGCAATGCGGTTGACCAGAGTGGGGGGAAGCAGGCGCAGGGTCACGGTTGGGGGTCCAGGTCTATTGTTATGGCCCGCATCATACCACAACATATGGCCTTTGGGAGTCAGGACCCGTCCGCAGGTTCCAATCGGCGCAGAATTCCGCGCAATTGGTCATAGCTTAAGCCTAAGGCGTCGGCGGCTTGACGACGATTATGCTTATGGGTGCTCAGCGCAGCTTCGACCAGACGCCGTTCCTCGGCCTCCAGATGCGCTTTCAGGGACAACGGAAAGGCCGGAGTCGCCTGCCGGAGCGGTGTTGGCTGCGGCTCCGGCTCCGGCTCCGGCTCCAGTTTCGGCTCCGCAGGTTTGGGGGCATCGGACAGGGGCAGCGGTCGAAACGGACTGTCAAAGGGGTCCAGCACAATCTCCTGGATCGGCACATCATCCCGGCCATGGGCGACCACGGCGCGTTCGACCACATTGCGCAGCTCGCGCAAATTGCCCGGCCAGTTGTGGCCGAGCAAGGCTTGGGCGGCGGTTTCCGTGAAGCCGGGAAAACCATCCCAGCCCAGCTCCACGGCCATGCGCCGACCAAATCCGAAGGCCAGCAAGGGAATATCCCCCAGACGGGCGCGCAACGGCGGCAAGGTGATGACATCAAAAGCCAGCCGGTCGAGCAAATCGGCCCGGAACCGGCCATCGGCGGCCATGGCGGGCAAATCCGCATTGGTTGCTGCGATCACTCGGACATCAACGGCGATGTCTTCCTCGCCGCCGACCCGGGGGAAGCGGCCATATTCCAGCACCCGGAGCAGCTTTTCCTGCACCGGGGCCGGGGCGGTGCCAAGCTCATCGAGGAACAAGGTGCCATTGTCGGCCTGCTCAAATCGGCCCCGTCGCCTTCGGGCCGCACCGGTGAAGGCGCCGGCCTCATGGCCGAACAACTCGCTGTCGAGCAATTCCGGGGTCAAGGCGGCGCAGTTGACCGTGATCAGTGGCCCATCCCAGCGCCGCGACAGGGCATGAACCCGGCGGGCGGCCAGTTCCTTGCCGGTGCCGCGCTCGCCGATCACCAGCAAGGGTCGGTCAACCTCGGCCAGCTGCGATAGCCGCTCCATGGCGGCCAAAAAGCTCGGGCTCTCGCCGAGCAGGGGAGGGAGGTCAGGGGATTGCACCATTTTCGCCAAAAATTGGTTAAACTAGCCAATATATGGCTTTTTAGGCAGTGTGCTGGCAAGGCGAAAAACTCCGAAAGCGAGGATTTCTGCGGCTCTCCGAGTTTGGCACGGCTCTTGTAAAGCAGGGGGCAAATCAATCCTGGACCCCTCGCCCCGATGGTCCCCCTGATCCCGGCGGCACGGTCCCCTTCTAAAGCAGGAGCTTACCATGGGTATCTTTTCCCGTCTGTCCGACATTGTGAATGCCAATATCAACGCCATGCTCGACCGGGCCGAAGACCCGGAAAAGATCATCCGCCTGATCATCCTGGAAATGGAAGACACCTTGGTGGAAGCCCGCTCCGACGCCGCCCGGTTGATCGCCGAGCGCAAGGAAGTGGAACGTCGCCTGGACCGTCTGGCCGCCGAGGGTGTCGAGTGGGAAGAGCGTGCTGCCCTGGCGCTGAGCAAGGACCGCGAAGATCTGGCCCGGGCCGCCTTGGTCGAAAAGGCCAAGCTGGTCGAGGTGGTTAGCGCCCTGGAAGCCGAACAGGACGCCTTGGCGGTGGCGCTGGAAAAGTCCGAAGAGGACATCCGGATGCTGCAGGAAAAGCTGACCGAAGCCAAAGCCCGGCAGAAAGGCATTTTGGCTCGGGAGCGCAGCGCGCGGACCGCGATCAAATCCCGTCGGGTCACCGATCCGAACAAGATCGAGGATGCCCTGATGCGCTTTGAAAGCCTGGAGCGTCGCGTCGATGGCTTTGAGGCTGAAGCCGAAGCCATGGATATGGCCCGGAGTGCCCAACCGTCTCTGAAGGAAGAGATCCGGGCGCTGGAAATGGAAAACGGCATCGAGGCTGAGCTGGAAGCCCTGAAAGCCAAGATGAAAGCGGAGCAATAACCGATGGGTTTCCTCGAAACGCCTCTGATTCTGTTCCTGACCATCGTCGCCCCGCTCTGGATCCTGTTGCATTACCTGAGCCGATGGCGCGCTGGTCGGGGCCTCTCCGCCGATGACGAAAAAATGCTCGGCGATCTGTGGGAAAGCGCGGGCCGTATGGAAGAACGGATCCGCACCTTAGAAAAGATCCTGGACGACCAGTCCCCGGACTGGCGGGAGAAAACCTAGACCATGTCACAGCATCACAGAGGATCTTGCCCGTTTTCCCGGGTGTTCTCCGGCCCTGATGGCGAGGGCTCCCCCGGCGGGGGGCACGGCCCCAGCGGGGGGCACGGCCCCAGCGGGGGGCACGGCCCCAGCGGGGGGTATGGCCCCGGCGCGGGTTCCGGCTCTGGCCCGAGTTCGGCTTACGGACCCTCCGGCGGCGCGTCGCGGACCCGGCTCTATCGCTCCACCAGCAGCCAGTATTTGGGTGGGGTCTGTGGCGGCATCGCCGAATATCTTGGCCTCCGCCCGATCCTGGTCCGGTTCGGTCTGATCATCGCCACGATGTTCATGTTCCACGGCTTTATGATCCTAGCCTATATCGGCTTGTGGATCTTCCTGCCGCGCCGCCCGGAGACCCTGTACCGCACCGACGAGGAAAGCCAGTTCTGGCGTGATGTGCGGACCGCCCCGGGGGACAAACTGCGTGGTTTGTCCATGCGCTTCAAGGACATGGAGCGCCGGATGCGCAACATGGAAGCCCATGTGACCTCGCCGGGCTACCGCATGGATAAGGAGCTTGGACGGAAATGATCTTACAGGCCTCCACCATCGTCCTGGCCGTTGGCCTCTGGGTCGGCATTGTCTTCTTAGGCATGTGATCCCAGGACCCATCAAAGAGAAAAGGAGCGCTCCTTCTGGAGGCGCTCCTTTTGCCGTTAAATCTGGATCAGGTGATTGTCCCAACGCCGCGCCGACCACCATGGGCTCGTGCCGCCTTCCAAGGTCCTGGGCGTCACATCGTGGTCGGTATAGGTCACCATCTGGCCCGCGCCGGAGGTGGCTAAAAACACCCCAGGCTGAGAGCCACCAAGGGCAGCAACACCACAGCCATCGGGCAGGGGCACGGCACCTAAGAACTGGCCATCGGAAACCCGGATCAACACCGTCACCCCGCCCTTTGGTGCACTGACGGCGGCAATGGTTCCGCTGGCATCTAAGGCGGCACTGCCGCAATAGAGACGCATGGCGGCGCGGATTTCGGGTGGGATCTCCGGCAGCTGCGGAGTGGTCTCTCCCGGTCGCAACAGGGCAACCAGCGGCGGATCGGCGTCCTGCTCCCCTTCCCATTGCAAGGCCAGCACCACCGTCCCATCCGGGGCGATGGCCAGATGCCGGATCGAGGCATGATGCCAGCGCTCTGGCAGGGTTGCTGTGTGGACCATACGCCCGGTCTGTGGATCGAGATGCACTAGGGAGGGGGCCATGGAGCCGATATTCAGCTTGACCCGGCCCAGATCCGGATGGGTCCGAATGCCGCCATTGGCCACCACCAAGAGGCCGGTGGCCGGGCAGAGCGCCACCTCATGGGGACCGATGCCATGGGCCGGGAGGGAACCGATCCGGCGATAACCGTCTTGGGGATCGAGCACGCCAATCACACCGGGATCCTCGGCGTCGAACTGGTTTTCCGGCACCCAGAGCCGGGACCCATCGGCGGCAAAAGCCCCATGGCCATAGAAATGGCGGTCCGATGGCGCGTCGATCTGGCGCATAGGCGTGCCCGAGGGCAGATCGAGCACCGTCGCCGTGATCCCGGGACGGCGGGCAAACCCGATCAGCGCTCTACCAGAGGGATGGACTGCTGCCCCGTGATAGCGTTCTGGGACCGGGATGTCGGCGATCTGGCTGCCTTGGCCCTCAAACAGGCTGAGATAGGTCTGTCCGGCCCGGTCGCTATTGGCCGAGCAATAGAGCCCTGGATTCGAAGTGGCTTCTGCCCGGCCCGCCACAAGGGCCAAACCGGCAGCCCCAACCCCCTTTAGGAAACAACGGCGCTCCAATTCCTTAGTCGCCATCTTGGGAGTTGAAGCCCAGCACCACGCCTAAGGTTTCGGCGGTTTGCACGGTCGCCACCTGACGCAGTGCCAAGACCTGATCATGCAGAGCAACCAATTGGTCCCGCGCCTCCGGGTCCTGGGCGAGGCTGGCAATGTCTGCGGGCAACGCTTTGGCGGCGGCGATGGTCGCTGCAAAGGCAGCATCCACCCGATCCGCCAGGGCCGGGTTGGCTTGGCTTAGGGCCTCTACCAGCGCGGTTTTGTGTAAGGCCTGGGTGCCCTCCAAGCTGGCGATCAACAAGTCTCGAGACAAACCGGCATCGGGAGATTCTGCGACGCTGGGTCGGGCCGCAGCCGGGGCCTCGCCCATCACCCCGGCCAGACGTCGGCGCTCCGTTTCCGCCAACCAAGCATCCATCCCGGCCAGCAAAGTGCCGATGGCCGCTTGGCTGTCTAGGAAGGGCGCAAAGTTTGCTGCCGGATCGGCCCAGCCATCGGCCAGCTCCTGGGCGGTTTTCGCCAGATCGACCGCGACGGCCTTGCGGAAAGCACAGGCATAGTCGGTCTGCGCAATATCTTTGAACGCAGCGCCATAGAGCACCCGCTCCAGGGCTGGGAAGCCTTGAACCGCGACACTGGCGAAGGTCAGGCCATTGGGCTTGATCAGTTTCGGATCAGCCTTGCCCAGCGCTTGCATCAGGAGCCGGGGGGCCGCATTGCGCTTGTCCGGGAAAAACTGGATCCGGGGCCGCCGGTCCAGGGAGTTGATCGGGCCGATATGGACCGATTGCACCCGCGCCCAGGCGGTGAAGGCGGCGCGAAAGGCCGGGCGCACCTCTTCCGGGTCCGCGCCACAGGCCAGCGCCCCAACCGCATCGGACAGGTGCGCCGCAGTCTCCGCAAAGCTGCCATACTCCCCCTGAAGCATCGGCCCGATCTGCGCGATGCCTTCGTTCAAAGCAGGGGTCAGGTCGGCGGACGGATCGGCTTGGACGGATGCGGGTGAGGTCATCCCGACAAGCGCCAATAGCGCGCCACCAATGAGGGTCCGTTGGGCGATGATCTTGGTCATTTTGGCTCCCCTCTATGCGGTCATAGGGAGTTCAGGAAGGCCAGCAGGGCCGCGCGGTCTGCCTTGGCCAAGGTCCGAAAGCCCTCTTTGGCGGCCTCGGCCTCCCCACCATGCCACAGAATTGCCTCGGTCAGATTGCGTGCCCGCCCGTCATGGAGCAATTGGGTATGGCCGCTGACGGTTTCGGTCAAGCCGATGCCCCAGAGCGGTGCGGTGCGCCATTCCCGACCGCTGGCCAGGCCCTCGGGTCGATTGTCCGCCAAGCCTTCGCCCATATCATGCAGCAGCAGATCCGTATAAGGCCGAATGGTCTGGTTGTGGAACCATGGGTTGAGATTTTCGGTCTGGCCCGTCTCGGCGACCGGGGTATGGCAGCCGGTGCAGCCCAGCGCGGCGAACTGGCCTTTGCCCGCGACCACTTGTGGGTCATCGGCATTGCGGCGGACCGGCACCGCGAGGTTTTGGGAGTAGAAGGTGACCATATCGCTGATCGGCTGGTGCACCTCCAGGCCTTGATATTGCGAGTCGCCGCCATGGATGGCCTCGCGGCATTGGGTTTGGTTGGCGGTGCATTCGCCCCAGCCTGCGGGGTTAAGCGGGGTTGAGATCCCGATATCCCCGGCAAAGGCCCCTTGGGATTGGGCATTGACGGTCGCATTGCCCGCTTTCCAGCCGAAACGCCCCAGGCGCACCGCCTCAACTTCTGGGTCCCAGGTCCGTTGCACCCGGCCCGAAATGCCATCGCCATCCGCATCGTCCGGATCGGCGGCGTCTAAGAGAAAACTGTCGGGCAGGGCTTCGAGCAGTCCCAGGCCGATCATCTGCGGTGCCACCCGGGGCGAAAGCATCACATCGGGATGCATCGGGCCGTAGCCCAGATTGGCGACCGAATAGGACGGCTTGCGCAAGGAAACGGTCTCGCCATCGGCAAAGGAAACCGGGATCTCCTCATAGGTGATCACCATCTGGCCCTCGGGCGCAAAACCCGGCAGGGCAAAACTTTGGAACTGGGTGCCATAGGTTGGATCCGCGACCACCTTTAGCCGTCCCTCGGCGATGGCTTTCAGGTCGCTTTCATTGCTTGCCGGAATGCTGAGCCGCAGGAACATCGAGAGCGCCCGTTCGCCTGGCTCAGGGGGATGCCCCCGCCCATCCTTGATGTGGCAGCCTTGGCAGCTCCGGGCATTGAACAGCGGCCCCAAGCCATCGGCGGCTTTGGTCGAGGCCGGAGCCGAGACCCAGATCCGCTTGAAGAACCCATTGCCCACCTTGAAATCGAGCTCCCGGGCAAAGGGCATGGTCGCCGAGGACCGGGAGAAGGCATTGCGATTGGGCAGACCCTGGTCGGTCAGGGATCCGGCGGCCAGTTCTTCTCCAGGCTCGTAGGCGGTGGGATCGAAGGCGGTGGCGGGGCCGGTGAGTGCGAGAGCGAGGCCAAAGGCGAGGCTCACGCCAAAGAGAGGGGTCCAGGGTTTCATCGAATGCATGCCTAAAAGAAAAGAATAAAAACGGGGGAGGTCATGGCCTCCCCCGGGACTTGGGCCGTCTTACTCGAAGACGGAGCTGGGATTATCCAGGCTGTCAGAGCCTTCGAACTCGACGGTGGTCATGCCCAAGGCCGCATGGGCGGCTTCCAGGGCCTTGGTTTGGTCAACCAGAGCATCAATGGCGGCCTGGACCGTGGCATTGCCGGAGGTGTTGCCCGGGGCGATCATTTGGTCATAGGCCTCGCCGCCTTCTGCCTTGGCAACCATCGCAGACATTTTGTCCAGCGTGGTGTCCACAGCAGCCCGCAGGGTCTGATCAGCGCTGGCATCAGCCTCGGCCACCAAAGCCGACAGGGACAGCACGCTCAGAACGGTGCCGTCGACGCGCTTATAGTGACCGCCATAGACATTGGAGATGCCTTGGGCGTTGTAGAAATGGCTGTTGTGGGTGTTGTCGGCGAAGCAGTCATGCTCCTCTTCCGGATCGCCGAGCAGCAGACCCAGTTTCATGCGCTCACCCGCCAGCTCGCCATAGGACAGGCTGCCCATGCCGGTGACCATGGCCAAAATGCCAGAAGAGGCATCTTGGGTCACGGACAGGCGGGCTTCGCCGCCCTCGGCCCAGAGGCCAACCATGTCTTCCAGATCATCGATCAGCAGATCGGTGGCGACGTCCAGATAGGTCCGGCGGCGGTCGCAATGGCCACCTGTGCAGGCGTCCAGGGAAAAGTCGGTCGCCGGGCGTGCGCCCGCGCCGGGACCATTGCCATTCAGATCCTGACCCCAGAGCAAGAACTCAATGGCATGATAGCCGGTGGCCACATTGGCTTCCGACCCGGCCAGTTCATGCAGGGTTTCAGCCATCAGCTCTTTGGTGATTGCGGAGGTATCGACGGTGTCACCACCCACGTCGATGCTGGTATTGGCGATGACATTGGCTGCCACGGCGGGATTGTCGCTGCCCAGGCCATAGCCAGAGGCGCCGTCCACATAGTCGATCAGGCCCTCATCAAGCGGCCAGGCATTGACTTTGCCTTCCCAGTCATCGACCAGCACATTGCCAAAGCGGAACACCTCGGTTTGCTGATAAGGAACCCGGGCCGCCAACCAAGCGTCCTTGGCAGCAGCCAAGGTTTCTTCAGTTGGGGCATCCAGCAGGTCAGCGATGGCAGCCTGTAAGGCTTTGGCTTCGCTTAAGGAATCCGAATAACCGGCATAGGCGATATCCGCATAGCCGCTAACGACCGCTTCCGGCGTGGTGGTGGCGGCTTTGCTGGTGAGGTCAGACAGGCCAAAGGTGGCGGCCATGCCAGCCGAGAAGCCAATTGTGGCAACGATGGCGATGCGTGTGGTGAGTAAAGTCATCAAAGCAATCCCCTAAATTTTCACAGGACATTGCTCCGATAACGCCTCTGATAATCATTTGCAACAATAAACCAGATTTTTCATACGGCTATAGACGATAAAAATGCCTATCCAATCAACTCTCACGAATGGAGGTTGAGGGGGCCCTGAGGCTCCTCAATCTCCATTGGGCAGGGTCTGGGGCGATGAAGCGGAACCCAGTTGGAGTCTAAACTCCGTCCGGGCGACCGACCACGACGGTGGTCAGAGCCTCCGGGTCGAGCAGACGCTGGGCCACAGCGCGCAGCTGCTCGATGGTCAGGGCTTCGATCTCGCTATTGCGGGTGTCGATATAATCCGTCGGCAGGTCGTGCTCCATCATCGAGGCCAACATGCCCGCAATCCGGCCCGAGGAGGTAAACCGCAACGGCCAGGAGCCGGTCAGATAGGTTTTGGCATCGGCCAGTTCCTGCTCGGTCGGGCCGTCGCTGGCCATGCGGGTCCATTCCGCCGCGATGGTGTCGAGGGACTCCTTCAGTCGCGCATTTTGTGTTGCCACACCGCCGATCCACAGCCCGGTTTGGTCCAGCGGCAGCAGATAGCTGTAGACCGAATAGGCCAGACCGCGCTTCTCCCGGACCTCAGTCATCAAACGGGAGACAAAGCCGCCGCCGCCAAGGATGTAATTGATCGCATGGGCGGCCTGCCAATCGGGGTCGGACCGCAGGATCCCCGCATGGCCGAACAGAGCTTGGCTTTGCGGGATGTCCGCGTCAATGACCTGAACGCCGCCGGGGAAGGACGGGGTTGGATCGGGGATCGGGGCCTCGCCAGCGGGCGGTCCGGCGGGCAGATCGGCAAACAATTGGTCCAGCACCAGGCCGAGGGCTTCGGCGGTGATGTCCCCGGCCACGCCAATGGATAAACCCTCGCGATACAGGCGGGTTTGCGCGAAGGTCACCAGATCGTCCCGGGTGATCGCCGCCACGCTCTCCGGGGTGCCATCCCGGGGCCGCCCATAGGGATGGTCGCCAAACACCGCCTTATAAAAGGCCCGGGAGGCTTGGGCCCCCGGGTCGGTGGCGTCCTGGCGCAACCGGGCCAGCAATTGCGAGCGGATCCGCTCCACCGGCTCGGCATCAAAGCGTGGGGCGGTCAAGGCACCATGGGAGAGGGTGATGGCCTCTTCCAGGCGCTCCGTGGTGGTGCGCAGATCCATGGAAAAGCCATCGCGCCCGGCATCAAAGCGCAGTTCGATGGCCAAATCGGCCAGTTTGTCTTGAAAGGCCTGGCTGTCCAGATCGCCGGAGCCCTCATCAATCAGCGCTGAGGCCATATTGGCCAGCCCGCCCTTGCCCGGCGGATCGTAAATCCCTCCGGCCTTAAAATAGGCGGTTATGGAGATCACCGGCAAAGACGGGTCCTCGACCAAATAGGCCGAAATGCCACTGGGGGAGGTGACCTTTTGCACCTCGATGGCGTTGGCCGGACCGGAGGGCAGCAGGAAGGCTCCCAAGAGGAGAACAGCGGGAAGCAGGGAAGCGAAACGGCGCATGGGGAAGATCCAAATCTGCGACATCAGGATGGGTGGAGCGGCGCGAGTGACCAAGGTTAGCTTTGCTTGTCCGGCAATAGGATGCCGGTGACCGAGCGGCCTTGGTTCAGCAGTCGGTCCACCGCCGCTGCGATCTGGTCTGGCGTCACCGCCCCGATGCGCGCTGGCCAACTCTCCACATCATCGATGGTGCTGCCAGTGACCAGCCGAGCGCCAAAGGTTCGCGCGCCACGGCCTAAGCTGTCGCGCTCATAAACCAGCCCGGCGACCATGCGGGCCTTGGCCTGGTCAACAATGTCTGGGGTCAGGCCGGTCTCCAGCACCGTTTGGATTTCGGCTTTCAGGGCCGCATCCAGGGTCTCGATGTCCACGCCGGGGCGGGGCAAAGCATAAAAGGCGAAGCTGCCCCAATCCACCGCATTGGCCCGGTAATAGGCCCCGGCGGACACCGCGATCTCCTGGTCGATCACCAGGGAGCGATAAAGCTTGCCCGTGGAGCCGGAGCCGACGATTTCCTGGAATACTTGTAAGGCATAGACGTCTTGCTCTGGGTCCAGGTTATAGGACGGGGCGACATAGCGCCGGGTCAGGGAGGCTTGGCCGACCTGGGCATGCTGCAAGGTGATGGTCGCTTCGGCGGGCAAGGGCAGGCTGCGGTCGCGCATCCGGGGCTCAATGCCTTGATTGGGCACCTGGCCATAGGTCGCTTCGGCCAGCGGCTGGACCTCTTGCGCAGTCACGTCGCCGGAGATGACGACAATGGCGTTCTCGGGACCGTAATGGGCTTTGTAGAAGGCCAGAACATCCTCGCGGGTCAGGGATTTCAGCTCATGCTCCCAGCCGACGATGGGGTTTTTATAGGGATGCACCACCCACAGGGCCTGATCGAGGCGTTCGTTCAGCAAAGCGCTGGGTTCATTGTCAACGCGGGAGCGGCGTTCCTCGCGGACCACCTCCAGCTCGGTCAGGAAGTCTTCTTCGGCCAGGCTCAGATTGACCATGCGGTCGGCCTCCATGCCCATGACCATCTCCAGATGCTCTTTGGCGATGGTTTGGTGGTAGCCGGTGAAGTCCGAGGACGCAAAGGCGTTATCCCGCCCGCCATTACGCGCAACGATGCGGGAGAATTGGTTCGGGCCCAGGGTCTCGGTGCCCTTGAACATCATATGTTCGACCAGATGGGACAGGCCGGTTTTGCCCGGCGGCTCATCGGCGGCCCCGACCCGATACCAGACCATGTGATGCACCACCGGCACCCGGTGGTTTGGCAGCACCACGACTTGCAGGCCATTGTCCAGGGTGAAGGTTTCGGGGTTGAAGATCTCGGCCCGGGCCGGGGGGGCGAGGGCAAAGCCAAGGGCCAGACCGGCCAGGACCATCGAAACAACAGCAGCGCGCACAGGCATATCCGCATCTCTCCCATAGGAGGCTCACATCCACTGCCCCTGATATAGGAGCAGTCGGGCAAAAATGAGATGGATTTACGCGCAGTTCATGTCACGAGGGGGTGAGGTACTAACGCTCTCCCCACCCTCGGTCATCTAGGACTAAAAAAGCCCTTCTAGGATGCCCTGTTGGCGGCGCTCGATGGTTGGGGTCCGTCCGGTGCTCACGGATCGGCCAAGCGCCTGGTTTTCCTGGATCCGACGGGTTTCCGCCGCCGGGTCCACCGCCGTGCCAAAGCTTTCCGGCTCGCGCCAGAACACCAGAGTGTCGGTGAAGCTGTCGGACTCACTGGCCAGGACCGAGGTCTCACGCTCAACCACCGAGCGGATATCCGGGATCGCCCGTTCCGTGCCCGCTGCGCTCAGCAAAGCGGATTCCCCGGCGGAGTTCGGGGTGCCCGATGGTCCGCCCAAAAGCGGAGCGTTCAAGGGATCGGTGCCCAACAAGGCCGCCTGGGCACCAGCCCGGGGCGAGGCTTCTTGCGGGCGCGGCGCGCCAGGGGAGGGCGGACGCAGGTTAAAGTCCGGCGGCAAGGCCAGCGGTGCCCGGGTCACCACTTGGAACTCGTCGGGAGATTGCTTGCCCATGCCAAGGGATTTGGCGGCATTGTCACAGGCGCTTAAGCCGAGCACCAGCAGGGCGGCGATGCCAAGGGAGCGGAACAGAGCGGACGGAGCGGGGGCCGAAGCAGTCATTTTTGCCATCTCTTAACGTCAGACTTGTTGGGCAAAATAACGCCATTAACCCTTGGTTCGCAAGGCATCGAAGACCAAAAGTGCGGCGCCGACAACAATGGCCGCATCAGCGACATTGAAGGCAGGCCAGTGATAGCCCGCCACATGCAAATCGACAAAATCGGCCACGGCCCCATAAACCACCCGGTCGATGGCATTGCCAAGCGCCCCGCCAATCACCAGACCAAGGCAGATCCGCAACAGGGGCTCGTGCACCTTATAAAGCCAAACCGCCAAACAGCCGGAAATGAACAGGGCCAAGGCGGTCAGAATGAAGGCGTTCCAGCCCGAGGCCTGATTGAACATCCCAAAGCTGATGCCAAAATTCCAGACCATGACCAGATTGAAAAAACCCGTGATTTCAATGACCCGGGGCGGATCCATGACGATCTGAACGATCCAATATTTGCTGATCTGATCGAGCACCAGGATCACCGCAGCCAGACCCAGCCCGATTTTCAGGTTCCGGCGGCCTTCTTCTGGGGTGACCGGCGGCGGTTGATCGGGCTGCTGGTCGGACATGCTGTTATCGCCTCCACCCCCGGATCGCTTTTCCGGTTTCTCCGGCAGACCCTTGTCTTTGGGGCGCTGGAACAGGGTTTTCTGAATGCTCTCGATCAACCCCATCGCTTAATGTCCGGCGGGAAGATGCTGTGCCAGAAGCGCCCGGGCCTGATGGGCATCGGCAGCGATCTGGGTCTTCAAGGCGTCGAGATCGGCAAATTTTTGCTCTGGCCGCAAAAAGGCATGGAAGCGGATCCGCAACGGGATGCCATAGAGATTGCGGTCGGTGTCGAACAAATGCACCTCCAGCAATTCGGTTTTGCCGTCCACGGTGGGGCGGTTGCCGAAATTGGCCACGCCCGGTGTCCAGACCGTATCCGGACCCTCATCCGGTCCGGCGGTGACCGCATAGACCCCGGTGCGCGGGCGCTGGAAATCGCCCAGACGGACATTGGCCGTCGGGAAGCCGATGGTGCGGCCCCGGGCATCGCCATGTTCAACCCGGCCCTCAATCTCCCAGGGGCGACCGAGAATATGGTTGGCAATGTCCAAATCGCCCGACGCCAAGGCATTGCGGATCCGGGTCGAGGACAAGGCGGTGCCATCCGCGTCAGAAACCGCTGAGAGGGCAACGACCTCATAGATCAGTTCTAGGGACCGGTCGCGCAGCAGGGCGACATTGCCCATGCGCTTGTTGCCGAAGGCGAAGTCTTCGCCCACCGCAATGGCCCGCACTTTCAGGCCTTTGACCAGGACGGTTTCAATAAACCAATCCGGCGAGGCCCCGGCAAAATCCTCGTCAAAATGCTGGACGCAAAAGAAATCCGCGCCTTGCTCTTCCATCAGGCGGACCTTCATCCGGAAGGAGGACAGCGCAAAAGGCGGCAAATCCGGCTTGAACACCCGACGTGGATGCGGATCGAAGGTCAGCACGCCAAAGGGGGCGTTGTTGCGGGCGGCCAGCTTCTTGGCGGCCCCGATCACCGCCCGATGGCCGCGATGCACCCCGTCAAAATTGCCCAAGGCCACACAGGCGCCCCGCAGGTTCGCGGGCAGTTCGTCATAGTGGCGGAAGACGCGCATGGGGGCTTCGGAACTCGTTTTTTTGGCGGGGTTGGGGCTCTTAAGGAGCGCTTCAAAAGAGTGGGGGGCCGGAGGGGTCTGTGCAAGAGCACCACACCCCGGCCCGGCCCCCGCATTTTAGCCTCTTCGCCTGGGGGGAGAAGAGGGTTATGCGGTGATTAACCCTTGGACGGGATCATCAGGGTGGCTTCCCCGGTGATCACCGGCTTGCCACCGACGGTGCAGGTGGTCTTCAGCACGGCGAATTTCTTTTCCGGCACCAGCTCGGTGACTTCGACGGTGGCGGTGACGGTGTCGCCGATTTTGACCGGGGCTTTGAACTTCAGGGTCTGGCCGACATAGATCGCGCCGGGGCCGGGCAGTTTGGTGCCCAGAACCGCAGAGATGAAACCAGCGGACAGCATGCCATGGGCGATCCGGGTCTTGAACATGGTGCCAGCGGCATATTCTTCGTTCAGATGGACCGGGTTGGTGTCCATGGAGACACCGGCAAAGGCATAAATGTCGGCTTCGGACACGGTCTTGGCGATGCTGGCGGTGTCGCCGACGGACAGATCTTCAAAATAGGTGACGGTGATCTCGCTCATGCGCCGAGGTCCTTTCTGCTGTCTGGGGTCCCCGGAACCGGGGTGTGTGGGGAGGGGGTGGGATTGATCAATCCCGAATGGAATGCGGGTCTATAGCATGGGTATGGAAGCCGGGCAAACGCAGTGCAACATGGCTTTGGGATCTGTGAGGGGTTTTGCGCAACAATCGGCGTTGAAGAGAGAGCGTAACGCGAGAAAAGGAACTGAAAGCTTGTCATGCAGCCATCGGGTATGGTTATGGCTGCGGCTGTGGGAGACAGACTGTGGAGAAAGTGATGGCACATGCTTGGGCAAAGGGCCGCTCGGTTTTGGCAATCCTGTTGGTTGGGGTCACTCTGGCCGGGTGCAAGAGCCTGTCCTGGACCAACAATGATCGCGCCGCCCCGGCCCATGCCTGGACCCGAGCCGGTCTAGCCGAGGGTCAAGCCGTCGATGATGTCCGCCTGCGCGCCGATTACCGATCTTGCAGCCGCTGGGCCGAAGACGAGGCCCTGACAGGGGCGGGCGCGGTCCAGGACCAAGGCTTCGTGATCCCGGGCCAAGGCGATCCCTTCACCCAAAACCAATATCAATATGCCCGCAAAGACAAAGCGCGCTACACTAGCCAATGCATGCGCTCCATGGGCTATGTGCCGAAAAGTGGCGGCTCCTGAGCCAAGCAGGGCAAAGGCGGTCCAATCGCATGGGCTTGCCCGTCAAACGGGATTCGATAAGACCCTATTCGCCACGCTCATCCCCAGGCCAAAGCATCCTTTGCAGGTTATGGGTGTGGGGCCTAGTCCTCTTTTCAGCTACTAGAGGCTTAAAATCTCTAAATTGTTGCGTCGCAATATCAGATACATAAAAGAAACATGACAGATTGATTAACTTTATGTTGCTCTGTCCGAGAGGCTTTGAGGGTCACCTCGGGCCGACCTTACATTAGGGCTCTAGGGGAAGCATGGCGTTCAGAAACCGGCAAAGACGTGCGATCTGGTTGATCCGGACCCGACGGGCTTGAAACAGGTTCAAGACCCGACTTACCGCCGTTTGTCGACCCCAAAAAGCTTGTCCGTCACCGGTCCCGTTTTTGCGAGAGGCACCTATGCCTTCAGAAGTTGATCCGAGCGTCACACCCTTTGCCGCTCTTGAGTCTTTCCTGGGGGATAACCCCGAATTTGAGGAGATCGTCTCCCAAACCAGCAATCTATCGGACCGGTTGAAGGAAATTGCCCAGGCCCATCGCAGCCGGGCCCTGGCCAATCTTGAGGCCAATGGCATGGCCCTGCAGGCGGATCTGCAGTCCTTGATGCAAAAACTCGGCAGTCCGGCCCTAGCCCGGGATTACGCCACCTGGGCGACGGATTTCCTGCAGCGCCATGTGATCTTCACCGACACACTGCGCCAGCGGGGCAACAATTTCATCGATCACACCGCCAAGGGCCAACCGCCGCTTCTGGCCTTTGATTTCGATGTGGTGGTGGATGGGGCGACCCTGGATCGCCCGGTGAATTACTCGCTGGTTTATATCAAGCCCCGCGACAGCCACCCGCCGACCCGGGAAGATGGACGGCCCTATGTCATCATCGATCCCCGCGCCGGGCAGGGCTCGGGCATTGGTGGCTTCAAAGATGCCTCCGAGGTCGGTTGCGCGCTGCATGAGGGCCATCCGGTCTATTTTGTCATCTTCGCCCCGATGCCCATCGAAGGCCAGACCCTGGCCGATGTTTGCGCTGCTGAGGCCCATTTCGTCCGCGCGGTCCGCAAGCGCCACCCGGACGCACCGCATCCAATCATCATTGGCAATTGCCAGGGCGGCTGGGGGGCGATGCTGCTGGCGGCGACCAACCCGGACATCACCGGCCCGATTGTGGCCAATGGCACCCCGCTGTCCTATTGGGCTGGCGAGGTTGGCAATTCCATGATGCGTTATCTGGGCGGTGTGCATGGGGCCATGGTGCCGATCATGCTGCTGTCGGATTTGGGCAATGGCGTCTTTGACGGGGCCAATCTGGTCAATAATTTTGAGAGCCTGAACCCCGCCCTGGTCTGGTGGACCAAATATTACGACACTTTTGCCCATGGCGATGATGCCGCGCCGGATTATCTGGAGTTTGAGCGCTGGTGGAGCGGCTATTGCATGATGAACGAGGCCGAGATCCGCTGGATCCTGGAGAACCTGTTTGTCGGCAACAAGCTCGCCCGTGGCCAGGCCATGCTCGATGCCACCACCCATATCGATCTGCGCAAAATCCGCTCGCCGATTATCATCTTCTGTTCCCATGGCGACCGGATCACACCACCGGAACAGGCGCTCTATTGGATTTTGGACAATTACCGCAGCGTCCAGGAGATCAAGGCCCGGGGCCAACGGATTCTCTACACCCTGCATCCGGATATCGGCCATCTGGGGATCTTCGTCAGCTCCACGGTGGCCAATAAGGAGCATCGGGAGATCGTCTCGACCCTGAAAACCATCGAAGCCTTGGCCCCCGGCCTCTATGAAATGGTGATCGAGCATACGGAAGGCGAAGGCGAGGATCGGGTCTTTACCGTCTCCTTTGAAGAGCGCGGCTTGCACCACATTCTGGCCCTGGGCGATGGCACCCGGGATGACGAGCGTGCGTTTGGCTCGGTCTCGCGGCTGGAGCAGCTGAATGCCGAGATCTACGACGTCTATATCCGCCCCTTCGTCAAATCCATGGTAACCGAACACAGCGCCCAGGCGGTGTTCGAGGCCAACCCCCTGCGCCAACGCCGCTATTTCTTCAGCGACAAGAACCCGTTGATGGCGGGTATCCCGGCTGCGGCGGATATGGTGCGGTCCAAGCGGGTCAAAGCCGCACCAGACAATCCGTTTCTGCATCTGGAAAAAATGGCCATCCGGATGGGCGAGCAATGGCTGAACATGGCCCGCGATATGCGCCAGCTTTGGACCGAAACCGCCTTCTATTTGATCCATGACTCGATCCCGGCCCGGCAATTCGGCGCGTCGCATTTCCGCTTCCTGTCCGACGCCCCGGAGGAGGATTTGTCGCTGCTGCCCGAAGTGCAGCGGGTGCTGGACAATATCGACCAGGGCCGCTTCCCCCAGGCTGTGGTCCGGATCTTGGTCGCCCTGGCCATCGCCCGGGGCTCAGTGCGTCGGGAGCGGCTGGAACGCTCCAACCGGATGATGACCGAGACCGAACCCTTCGCCTCCCTGAAGCCGAAGCACCGCACCCGGATGATCCATGAGCAATCGGTTGCCGTGACCTTCGACCATGACGGCGCGCTTGCCGCCTTGCCGAAAATGATGCCGAACCCGGCGGAGCGCGCCAGAGCGGTTCAGATCTGCTTGGACATTGCCGGACCGGCGGAGGAAATGGATGACAACACCCGCGCCGAGTTTGGTGTGATCTGCGCCCTGTTGGGCGTCGACAACCCCTTGACCATTCAGCAAAAGGCCGCCGAATAGCGCCTTGCTTTTGCCCCCCCCCTCACCCCCCTCTGATCAGGAGATCGCCCCGATGGCTGCGCTGGAGAGCGTGATTGAGAATACCCCTTATGATGAGATCACCGTGGGTCAGTCGGCCTCGGCGACCAAGGTCGTGACCGCCAATGACCTGCTGTTGTTTGCCCATATGTCGGGCAATCTCAATCCCGTCCACCTGCCCAATGACTTGACCGTCGGCGAGACCGTGCCCGTCGCCCCGAGCATGTGGGGTGGGTCGCTGTTTTCTTCCCTGCTTGGCAACCGCCTGCCCGGGGCCGGGACGCTGTATCTGAGCCAAACCCTGGCCTTTAAGGGGCGCGCCCAGCTGGGTGACACCCTGACCATTACGGTGACGGTGACCGAAAAGAAAGCCGACCGGGTGGTGACCTTCGATTGCAGCCTGACCAAACCCGATGGGGAGGTGGTGGCCGAGGGTGTCGCCGAGGTGATTGCGCCGGCAGAAAAGCGCCTGTTGGACTCAGCGGACCTGCCGGAAGTTCTGTTGGCCCGGCATCAGCATTTCGACCGACTGCAAGCGGCCTGCAAGCCCTTGCCGCCTTTGCCCACTGCGGTGGTCTGTCCGGAAGATGACAACTCCCTGGGCGGGGCTCTACTGGCGACCACCGAAGGCCTGATCAAGCCGATTTTCCTGGGCAGCAAGGCCAAGATTGAGGCCGTTGCGGCGGAGACCGGGGCGGATCTGACCGGCATTGAGATCCTTGATATCCCGTCCCACGGTGCCGCCGCCGCCCGCTCGGTGGAAATGGTCCATGAAGGGCGGGTCCGCGCGATCATGAAAGGCGCGGTGCATTCCGACGAGCTGTTGATGCACATCACCAAGGCCAATGGCGGCCTGCGGACCAATCGCCGCATCAGCCATGTCTTTGTCATGGATGTGCCAGGGCTGAAGCAGCTGCTGTTGGTCAGCGATGCCGCGATCAACATCGCGCCGTCCCTGGAAACCAAGGTCGATATTGTCCAAAACAGCATCGATCTGGCCCTGGCGCTTGGCAATCCGACGCCCAAGGTCGGCATCTTGTCCGCCGTTGAGGTGGTCAACCCGAAGATCCCTTCGACCATTGATGCCGCCGTCTTGAGCAAAATGGCCGACAGGGGTCAGATCAAGGGCGGCATTGTCGACGGCCCGCTGGCGATGGACAACGCCATGGATATCGAGGCCGCGCGGACCAAGGGCATCACCTCCCTGGTCGCCGGGCGGGCCGATGTGCTGATCGCTCCCAATCTGGAAAGCGGCAATATGCTGGCCAAGGAGTTGACCTTTGTCGCCCATGCAGAAGCCGCCGGTCTGGTGATGGGGGCCAAAGTGCCGGTGATGCTGACCAGCCGGGCGGATAATGAGGAAGCGCGTCTGGCCTCCTGTGCCCTGGCCCTGCTGCACAACCACTATCAGGAAAACGGGGCCTCGGCCGTCCAGGAGCCCGCCGAAGAGCAGGCGGAGGCCGCCCAGTGACCCAAGCCCTGCTGACCTTGAATGCGGGATCGTCGAGCCTGAAATTCGCGATTTACCAGCGTGCATCCGAGGCGGTCCAGGAAATGGCCGTCGGGCAGATCGAGGGGCTAGGGGTGGTGCCCAAATTCCGGGTCAAGGCCGAGGCCTTGCGGATCCGGGACGAGATCACCTGGGAAGCCGATGTCGCGCCCAAAACCCATGGCGAGGCGCTGCAGCATATTCTGGGCTGGTGCGATAAGACCTTCCCCGGAACCACCATTGATGCGGTTGGACACCGCATTGTCCATGGCGGGCCAAGCTTTAGCGAGCCTGTGATCCTGGATGCGGCGATCCTGGAAAAACTCGGACGCTATGAGATCCTGGCCCCCCTGCACCAGCCGCATAATCTGGCCGGGGTCCGGGCCGCCCAGGAAGCCTTCCCGCAGGCGGTCCAGGTCGGCTGTTTTGACACCGCCTTCCACCGGGCCCATCCCTGGGTCAACGATACCTTTGCTCTGCCGCGCCAATATTATGACGAGGGCGTGCGGCGCTATGGCTTCCACGGCCTGTCTTACGAATATGTCTCCAACGAGCTGCGCCGGATCGCCCCGATGCATGCCCGGGGCCGCTGTGTGGTGGCCCATCTGGGCAATGGAGCCAGCATGTGCGCTATTCAGGATGGGCAATCCGTGGGCTCGACCATGGGCTTCTCGGCCCTGGACGGCCTGCCCATGGGCACCCGCACCGGGCAAATCGATCCCGGGGTGCTGCTCTATCTGATGGATGAGCATGGCATGGGGGTCAAAGAGCTGACCGCGCTGCTCTACAAGGAGTCCGGCCTGAAAGGGCTGTCCGGGGTCAGCAGCGATTTGCGCGAGATCGAGGCCAGCCCGTCACCGGAAGCCGCCCAGGCCATCGACTATTTCGTCTTTCGGATCCGGCGCGAGCTCGGCGCGATGCTGACCGTTCTGGGCGGCATTGATGCCTTGGTGTTCTGCGGCGGCATTGGCGAAAACGCGATCCAGGTCCGGCAGCGGATTTGCGAGGGCATGGATTGGCTTGGCATCGAACTTGACCACCACCGCAATCGCAACAGCGAGACGGTGATTTCCTCGGACCGCTCCCGCGCCCGGGTCTTTGTCATCAAGACCGACGAGGAAGCGATGATCGCCACCCATACGGAACGGCTGCTGCGGACCACGGACCAGGCCGCAGCGGCGCAATAAAAAGCTTTTTGGGGGAACCCCAGTTCGGACGCTCATCACAGAGCAGAACCATTAGGAGAATGACATCATGTACAATTGGGGCATGCGGACTTTGGAAGGGCGCAAGGGTCTGGTGATTGGCATCGCCAATGATCAGTCAATTGCTTATGGCTGCGCCCAGGCCTTTAAGTTTCTCGGCGCCGATTTGGCCATCACCTATCTGAACGATAAATCGAAAAAATATGTTGAGCCCCTGGCCGAGGAGCTGGGTGCGGAAATCTTCATGCCTTGCAATGTGCAGGAGCCCGGCCAGCTGCGCGCCGTGTTCGATGCGATCACGGAAAAATGGGGCAAGCTGGACTTTGCGTTGCACTCCATTGCTTTTGCCCCGATGGAAGACCTCCATGGCCGTCTGACCGACTGCTCGCTGGATGGCTTCCTGACCTCGATGGATGTGTCCTGCCACTCCTTCATCCGCATGGCCCGCTATGCCGAGCCGCTGATGACCGATGGCGGCGCGCTGCTGACCATGAGCTATTACGGCTCCACCAAGGTGGTGAACCGCTACAATGTCATGGGTCCGGCCAAGGCAGCCCTGGAAGCTTCGGTGCGCTATATGGCCGCGGAGCTGGGCGAAAAGGGCATTCGGGTCCATGCCATCTCGCCGGGGCCGATGAAGACCCGGGCGGCCTCCGGGATCAAAGAGTTCGACGAGCTGATGGAAGAGGCGGTCAAAAAGGCTCCGGCCCATCAACTGGCCACGATCCAGGATGTGGGTCTGGCCACGGCAGCACTGGCCACCGATGCCGCCAAGCTGATGACCGGCGGGACCTATTTTGTCGATGGCGGATACAACATCGTCGGTTAAACTCCGCTCCCATGACTTCGCGTGATGGTATGGGCGCTTTGGACATTGCCTTGGGGGCATTGCTTTAAGTCCGGAGCGCCCATATTGAATGATCTCGCAAAACAGGGACGGACCATATGAAACGCGCAATCTCCGAAGACGACGCAGCCGCCATGATCCCCGATGGGGCGGTGTTGCTAATCGGTGGGTTCATGGGGGTGGGCACGCCCGTCCGATTGATCCAGGCCCTGGTCCGGCGCGGGGCCAAAGATCTGACGGTGATTGCCAATGACACTGCCATGCCCGGACGCGGCATTGGCTTGCTGATCACCGCCCGGGCGGTCAAGCGGGTGGTCACCTCCCATATCGGGCTCAATCCGGAAACCCAGGCCCAGCTGCTGGCCGGGGAGCTGGATGTGGAGCTGGTGCCCCAGGGCTCTCTGGTCGAGCGGATCCGCGCTGGCGGCGTTGGCTTGGGCGGCGTGTTGACCGCCACCGGCCTGGGCACCGAGGCCGCTGAGGGCAAACAGATCGTCACGGTGGACGGCAAAGACTATGTGCTGGAAAAGCCGATCAAAGGCGATTTCGCTTTGGTTGGGGCGTATCAGGCCGATTATGTCGGCAATCTGAACTACGCGCTGACGGCGCATAATTTCAATCCGATCATGGCCTTGGCGGCGGAGACGGTGATTGCCGAGCCCCAGCTTATTGTCCCGGTTGGCGTGATCCCGCCCGATGCGGTGAAAACGCCGGGCATTCTGGTTGACCATCTGTTGGAGAGGGCTGCCTGATGTCCACGCCCAAAGAAATCATTGCTGCCCGGGTGGCCCAAGAGATCAGCGAAGGCATGTTGGTCAATCTCGGCATTGGCCTGCCCTCCATGGTCGCCAATTATGTGTCCAAGGATTCCGGTGTCTTTTTCCAGGCCGAGAATGGCGTGATTGGCCTCGGTGCCCGTCCGCCGGAGGGCATGGAGGCCCTGGATTTGACCGATGCCGGGGGCGGGTTCATCACCGCCGTGCCCGGCGCGGCGTCCATTGACAGCGCCATGAGCTTTGGCCTGATCCGGGGCGGTCATTTGGACATGACCGTGCTGGGCGGCCTTCAGGTCGATGAGCGTGGCTATCTGGCCAATTGGAAGGTGCCAGGCAAGATGGTGCCGGGCATGGGTGGGGCGATGGATCTGGTCTCCGGGGCCAAATCGGTCATTGTGGCCATGGTCCACACCGCCAAGGGTGCACCGAAGATCGTCAAAGAATGTGCCTTGCCCTTAACGGCGTCGCGCCGGGTCAATTTGATTGTCACGGAAATGGCGGTGATTGCGCCGACGGAAGACGGTTTGGTGCTGCGCGAGCGCGGCCCTGGCGTCTCGGTCGAGGATATCATTGCGGCCACCGAGGCCCGCTTGATCGTCCAGGGCGACATCCCGGAAATGACCTTGGCCGCCCCCGCGCCGGTTTAGGCCGTGACCACTAAAAACAGACACCTTTAACTTGAGGTCACTGTCTCGGCCAAAACATTCGACCAAAAGGTACTTGGAGGCGTTCAGAAATTTCTGCTGTTGACCGCATGCCATCTATAAATTTTTGATAGTGAAAATCCATTAGAGTATCTAAAGCGCTGGTTGGTTTCACCTTAGAGTGTCTTTGATCAAGAAACGACCCAGATGCTTCAATCGGATCGATGTGAGACATCCAGCTATCTGGTGTGTCTTGTTCAAATGAATGCGTGGGATATGAAGGATCAAAGTCCTGCCAGGACCCAAAATTGGGCTTCTCAGTGAGTGTAGTTCCGTGCCTGCCAGTGAATCGGGGCTCGGCTGTGTCACGGTTGCCGATTGACATTGGGTCGAACGACCATCCTCGGTTCGACCGGAGCCCCGTTTTAGATGTGTCGCCAAACTCGGTGAATTGTGGATCAGTCCATTCCCATTCGGAAATTTGGGAGTATGGCGGGTCGTAAGGGGCCTGCCCGGATATTGAAGACATGTTTCTGACTGGATCGGAGACTTCATCACCACGGAATTGAAATTCATTCGAGCCCCAGTTTTGCTCCCAAGTTGGGTCTGGGGTCCAATGACCGTTGCCGTTCATGCTGTCTTGGCCCGCGCCACCTTGAAGCTGTGGTCCAATGAAAGGCGGGGTGCTAATCGGTGCGCCCCCGGGCGCAGACGGTTTTTGAACTGGTGGTAGGAAGGGGGGCGGAGGTGGTGTTACTGGGACAAAGTTTCCATAGTAATCAATCGTTCCTGTCAAATGTGGCACTGAATTATTATCAAAAATATAGACTTCCTGGTGAAAGGGTTGAGTGAGTTGGGTAGGATTGGACCCATTATCCGGTAAGTAGGCTTCAGCAAAGCCGTTTTGCAGTGGGATCCGAACCGGTCTTAAGCTTCCAATGTTGATATCATCTATATGGAGTCTGTCATAGCGACCGGATCCATAATAACGCATGTCAACAATACCATTGGATGGTGGTGGATGGTCTGGCCCTCCAAAATAGTTTACAATACTGTTAAGTTCATCAGATATAGTTCCAGACTTAAAATCAAAGTTATCGTGAAATGCACGTAACTCACCTCTTATTTCGACAAGTCTGTTGTCGACAACTAAGTAAGTGCTGTTCTCTCCAATTCCAAATTGTACTGTTCCGTTGACAAACATATCACGAGCATACTTGAAAGGATTGAGGCTCCTTTGAGCTGGATTAAAAGGATGATACATAAATCCTTTAACTTTGAAATCTTCTTTGGTGGCAACATTTGCAGCCAGTAAATCTTCTCGAGTGTAGAGCCCATCTTTTAAAGAAATCACCTTTCCGATTCGTGAGGCAATTGGAAAATCTTTGATCTGGACAGACCGCCCATAATCTTTGAACATCACGTCTGACATGGGAACCTGAATGACAACGACTCTCTCATTATCAGAGTTTCTCGGTGCAGTGTGATAATCGATAATGGCATCGCGGTCAGATAAGTAGGGACGTAACCTTTCTCTTGGGGGAAGGTCGCTTAAGTTGGGTTTTGGCGGGCGCATTCTCTCATCCGGGGGAAGGTCTGCCAAAGATGAGACTTGAGGGTGTTCACTAATATTAGGTTTCCAGGGCACTCCGTATGCCAAAAGATTGTTCATTGTTGCCCAGTTTAAATCAGAAAGGCTATCAGCAAACCAATGGACATTTTGATCTCCGCTAGATACTTCATTTACGAATTTCCAGCCCATTTGAATTCTCCTCTGGCTACAAGTGGTGACACTTCTTTTCATCGACGGAGTTTCATGCATTAGAAATTAATACTAATATATTTCACTATGCTACTTGTTTTTTATAACAGATAATGAGAGGTGCAGTGTGCTAATCTGTCAGCGGTAGTTCAACGAACAATTAATTTCATAGTGTTTCTTTTGGAAACAATTAATGCTTTTTATAAATTGATAAGAATGAAATTAAAATCTTTCAGTTCTGTACCATTAGAGCATTTACTAAATATTATATTTAATAAAAATAAGTTTATTTTGATATTTTTCAAAAATAGCAAACACAACTGTGTGCGCGCGAGCAGTGGACTTTATGGTGCGCCACTTACGATTCCCGCCCAGACGCACTTTTATCCATGGATTGAATCCGCTTGTTAAATAATTCCAAGTGAAAATAGGATAAGATTCGCTCAGATAAGTTAGGCAAGAAGAATAAAGATGCAAACCTCGGTCAGGATCATTTTCAAATAGATCCATATTTATTTCTGGCAGCCATGGTGAAAACTTTTTCTCATAATCTATTTTGAACGGTCCAATTGCCTCTATCATCTCTTCAATGGTCGAAAACTGCCCATCCACTGGGTACACCTCTACTCTGCAGCTGCCTGCCCCGCCTGTTGCAGCGAACTCTCGGCTGTCTTTGGGGATGGTGTCCGGCAAAAGATACGCAAAAGATAAATCATTATAGACTTGCGGAAACATCCAAGGGCTTACCGCAACAAACCAAATACCCATAAATAAAATATAAATAAATATGGATATTTTTACTCCCCGAATGAAATATTTATATATCTTAGACCATGTCATGATATAATATCACCAATATACAGATGTTTTAGATCCACTTTACCCGTCATTGCAGGGTATCCAAGGTCAATTCCGCTGAAATCCTTCAAAAAGAATTCTCGTTTGTATTTGTGTCTAAAGAATGTTTTTCGAACGCAGAATGATAAAAATGCTCTGACCCTCTACCTGCCGAGATATCCCAACCGGGACATCACGTCGGAGAACCCGGTTGTGATCCGATCAATCTGCGCTGGGGTGAGTTCCGTGCGCCATTGGCCGGATTTTCCCTGCCGGAAAAACTGCGACAGGCCAATGGGCCGTTCGATAAACCCGTTGTCCCGTTCCTGCTTTTGCAGCTTGGCAAAATGGGTGTCTGCAATGGCCTTGCGCAGCTGCTCTGGGGTCAGCGCCATGCCAAAAGCAGCGGCAATTTGGCCAAACCAGTGTTCGGGGTCCGTCAGCAAATCCTCGTAACGGACCATCAGCTTGTTGGGGTGCTCGGCCTCCAGCCAGGATTGGGTGTGGCTGCCCCAACTGCCCTGGGCATAGGGCACCTGGGCATGCACCCGATCCTCAAGGCTTGGCACCATGATGAAATCCGGGTCGAGCAGATTGTCCACCGCCTCGTCCAGAGTGACGCGCAAATGATGGGCCATCGAACCGACAATATCCAGCGGGTTGCGGACCAGAACGACCAGGGCGGCACAGCTGGCGGGGCCAAACACCGGATCTCCATCATCGGTGACCAGCCAGCGATCATGGGTTTTCAGCGCTGAGCGGACCCCCCGCTTCGGGGCATTGGCCGACAACTCCCGAAGCGCGGCGGCCTGGGCGGCGGTCGCCTCGGCCATGGTCAGTTCCGTTGTGTCCAGCCCGGTCTCGTCCAGAATGAAAATCCGGTCTGAGGCGAAGGGGACCGTATAGGGGCGGCGGTTGATGGCAAAGCTGTCCCGGCCCTCCAGCACGCCATAGGCCGCCGAGAGAAACAAGCGGGTCCAGGTGTTGCCGGATTTGGGATAGCTGGCCAGCAAAGCCAACGCGCCAGCCGAGGGGGCATGGCCCTTGGCCGGATCGGAGCGAAGCGGTGGTGGTGGGGTGGCTGGCTTGCTCACTTGCTCACACCGCCTCCCTCAACCCTTCGGCCAAAGCGCCGAGTGCTTCGAAGTCCTGATCGAAGCAATAGCTTTGGATCGGGACTGTCCGCGTCAGGATCGCCAGCTTCTGGAACAAAGCCCCGCGCAGCCCCATGGCCGCCCCGGCCCTGCGGCGGTGAATATGGTTTGAGACCGAGGCGAAGGCGGAGACACCATTGCGGGTCTCAAAGCCCTCCGGCTGACCGCTGCGGGCATGGCGCAGAATGACGCATCGCAGGACGGGAACCGGAGTGCTGCAGAAGGTGCCGGGAGCAAAGAAATATTTGGTCAGCTTGGGCCGGACCGGCTCCAAAAGGGCGGGGTCAGCACCAAGCGCCCGGACGCTGTCTTCATGCAGCTTGATCAGTCGGGTCCCGGGCAGGGCAACGCAACCCTGAGCATCAATGCGCAAGGCGGTCAGATCATCGGCCAACAAGTGCGCACCTGTTTGGACCAGGGCGGCGGCCAGGGTCGACTTGCCCGCCGTGGCATGCCCCAGCAACAGGGTCGCGCCGTCCTCCCCGGGCAGGACAACGCTGCTGGCATGGATCGGAACCAAACCCCGCTGATAGGCCAGGGAGGTGAGGCCGGAGCTCAAGACAACCGTGCGCCAATGGGCCACGGAACACGCTGCGTCGTTGGCCGCCGGGTCGGGGTCAAAGGTGATCCTGGTCCCTGCGCTGATCCGCAGGCGGCCAAAGCCGGGCAGGGTGAGCAGATGGTCTTGATCGGCATAGGCCTGGTGGAGCGCTGTTCGCGTCGTCGCTTCCGGCAGGTGGTCCGGAACCGCACCGACGCTCAGTGAACAAAGATCTTGTGGGTCTGTCGAACCCAGCGCGGTCTCCGCTGGGCCAAGCTCAGGCAAGGCAATGTCGGCGGTCAGGATGCTGTCAAAGACCCGATATCGATGCTGGGCGTTCACGGGGTCTAGAGCCCTATTCGATCTAATAGGATCAATTCTGTTTCTCGATTGGGGAGTACGATCCAGTGGTCAGTCGGTCGCGGAGCGATGCCAAAGCATCGGTCAAGACCGACTTGCCGCTGGGCGTCCCCCAATCGGAAACCCTGCGGGACGGGTGCATTTGCGCCAATTCCAGCGCAAAAGTCCTTGTCCGTATCGACGGATATGGCCTGCGGACTTCTGCTTGATCTTGTCACAAATGCACTCCGTCAGAATGAATCTATTAGATCGAATAGGGCTCTAATCTTGGCAGAGGACGATTTGTTCCTCTTGCATCCTTTGGACAAAGAGGCTGACCTGATCCTCGATCTCGGCGCGGTCTTTGCCATAGCGCGCGCAGAGCGCGTCCGTCAGGCTGTCCAGGGTCATGGGGGTGTCAAGCAAGGTCCAGATGGCGGACCCGGTGCCATTGAGCGTGCAATAGGCACCGGTGGCGGGCGACATTAGGATCGTTTCATTCTCGATCTCTGTGGCCAGGACCTCTGGATTTTTTGTGATGAGCGCCTGGCTCATTCTGGACTCCCTATGGCACGCGGCCATGGGCCGCCCAAGCGGACGAGGTTTCTCAAAAAAAAGCGATGGGGTGACCTGTAAAAACCAACAGTCCCGCCCAAAGGCCCTCGCTATTAGCATGGATGCCGTCGGGCTCCTGGCACCTGACCGTGATCTGGCAAAGTTTTATGCCGGACATGCGCTGGTTTGGAGGCCTTATAGGGTTTGGAAAAGTCAAAAAGCGTTACGACTTTTTGATGCCGCCGTCGAAGGGACCGGAGCGCCCAACCTTCATGGTTTGCTCCATGACATCAATGACTTTCAAAACCGGCGGCTCCCATTCTTCATGGGTCGCGACGGGCTTTTGCTCTTTGCTCGGTGTCTCAACCATTCACTTTCTCCACAGTTACCCGGAAGTTAGCAGGATTGAACAAGGACGCAAGACGCATTTCTGTGCCCGGCGTCGTCCGCTGCCACGCATAGCGACAGAGGCCCTCCGGATGACAGATCCGATCGGCCACGACCATAAGAGCCGCGTTTGGCCAAAGGCCAAGCGGTTCCCCCTAGAAAATAGTGTTTTCAGGCCGGGAGCAGGAGAGGAAAAAATGACAGGGTTTAGGACTTTTTGATGCCACCATCGCGGGGGCCGGAAATCCCGACCTTCATGGTTTGCTCCATGACATCGATGGATTTTAAAACCGGGGTCTCCCAGGCGTCCTGGACTGCGGGACCATGGTGATCTTTGGTTGGCATCTGTGTCATATCGAACCTCCGCGTTTGGTAAACACTAACACGGTCAGATCCGGACGCAAGCCAAACTGCCACAATGGGGCGTTGCCCTACCCATCCGCAACGCCTGCCTCGCCAAAGGTCGCCATGCCCATATGGCATTGGGTGGCGGCCCGCAGCAGGGGCACCGCAAGACAGGCCCCTGAGGCTTCCCCCAAGGCCAAGCCCAGATCCAGCAGCGGATCCATGCCAAGCTCCTCGGCCAAACGGCTATGGCCGGGTTCACGGGAGCGATGGGACAGCAGGCAATGGTCCAAAATACCGGGATGCCCCGGGGTCAGGCTGGAGGCCGCAGCGGTGGCAATATAGCCATCCAATATGACCGGGACCCGGCAGTGCCGCGCCTTGAGCACCGCACCGGCCATGGCCGCCAATTCCCTTCCGCCCAGGCGGCGCAGGGCCTCCAGGCCTTTGTCCTGGGCAGGCAGGGCGTAGATGGCCTGTTGGTGGAAGGCGGCCCCCTCGGCCACGACCTTGATCTTGGTGTCCAGCGCCGCGCCAACCACGCCGGTGCCCGGTCCTGTCCAGTCTGCCGGACTGCCGCCGAACAGGGCCAGGCACAGGGCGGCGGCGCTGGTGGTGTTGGCAATGCCCATCTCCCCCACCGAGAGGCTGTCTGCTCCGGTGAGATCGGTGGACAAACCGGTGGACAGGGCCTTGCAAAGTGTGGCCTCATCCATGGCCGGGCCAGTGGTGAAGGGCTGGGTCGGGCTGTCGAGGTCCAAGGCGGTGACCGATAAGTGAATGCCAAAGGCTTTACACAGCTGGTTCACCGCAGCCCCGCCTTGCTCAAAGTTCAACACCATCTGCTCGGTGACCGCAGCGGGAAAGGCGGAGACACCCAAATCCGCCACACCGTGATTGCCTGCGAAGATCCGGCAGACCGGGTGATAGATCCCGGGCAGGCTACGACCCTGCCAGGCGGCGAGCCATTCGGTCAGGCTCTCCAGACGGCCGAGGGACTTGGGCGGTTTGGTCAATTGCGGCTCGCGCGCCTGCACCGCCGCCACGGCCTCTTGATCCGGTCCCGGCAGGTCGGCCATCAGGGGCCGCAGATCAGCAAGGCTAGACAGGGAAACGGTCTGATTGGGGCGGAGCATGGCGGATTTCAGTCCCTTTGGCGGCGTCGGACCGGGCGCTGGCCGGACAAAGCGGCTTTACCCGATCCCGAGAACTTGTCAGGTTGGAGGTGCTGTATCGGAAATTCCGCCGGATTACACCCCTTGACCGACCCCAACCCGCTCGAAAATCCCTCCCCTGGGCCGCAAAAGCCCGCTTTCGGGGTGTTTGGCCGGACGGGGCGCGAGTTGGCGGCGGCTGTGGCGTTTCTAACCCGGTTGCCGGTGCCGTTAAAGGATCATGGCTGGCCGGATCCCCAGGCCACGCTCTGGGCCTTTCCTTTGGTCGGGGCGGGGATCGGGGCCAGCACCGGCTTGCTCATCCTTGCGGCACAGGGCCTCGGCTGGCCAAGCTTGGTGGCGGTGTTGCTCGGCCTGGGCGCGGTGCTGCTGCTGACCGGGGCGTTGCACGAGGATGGACTGGCCGATTGTGCCGATGCTTTAGGCGCCCGAGGGGGGCGAGACAAAAGACTGGCGGTGATGCGCGACAGCCAGATCGGCAGCTATGGGGTCTTGGCCCTGGCGGTGCTGCTGGGGCTGAAGGTGGGGCAACTGGCGGCCTTCCCTGTCGGCCTTGGTTTGGTGGTTTGGTTGGCCGCGACGGGGGCGCTGGGGCGTGGCGCGGCGGTGCTGGTTTTGTTGCTGCTGCCCCCGGCCCGGAATGACGGCTTGGGCCATTGGGCCGGGCAGGAGGCCCAGGGACGGCGACGCATCGCGGCGATTGTGCTGGGGCTGTGCGGGGCGGTGCTTTTGATCGCGGCAGCGGTCAGCGGGCTTTGGCTGGGTTTGGTGTTTGGTGTGCTGGGAGCGGGTTTGGTGTTTGGTTTGATGTGTCATTGGGCGAAGAAGGCTCTTGGGGGCCAGACCGGCGATGTGGCCGGGGCAGCGGTGGTGTTGTGTGAGACCGCAGCCTTGCTTGGCATCGGTTTGGCCATGGGCATGATCGGAGCCCAGCCATGATCCGTTGGTGGTTGGTGCGCCATGCCGCCGTGCCCGGGGGCCGGATTCTCGGGCAGCGCTCCGATCCGGATTGCGATTTGTTTGCGGTTCAGGAGGTCGCAGCGCTGGCGGGGTGGCTGCCAAAAAGCCTGCCGCTGGTGCATTCGGGCATGCGCCGCACCGTCCAAACCGCCAGCCTGATCGAAGCCGCCGAGGTGACCTTCCCGACCCAAGAGGAGGCTCCGGACCTGCGCGAGCAGGATTTCGGCGAGTGGGATGGCCAAAGCTGGGCTGCGCTGGCGGGGGCCGATCAGGCCGAGGATGCCGCCCTGAAAGCCTTTTGGCGTGCGCCAGGTCGGACTCGTCCGCCGGGAGGGGAAAGCTTTGCCGCCATGATCGATCGGGTCGGCGAGAGCTTGCGCGCCTTGTCCTTCCGGCTGGATGGCCAGACCGAGCATGATGATGTGTTGGCCGTGGTCCATGCGGGCACGGTCCGGGCCGCTTTGGCCGTGGCCCTGGCCTTGGATCCCGATGCGGCTTTGCGGGTGATGGTCGCGCCGTTGTCTTTGACCCGGATTGACTGGCTCGGCCCGGCGGACACCGGCGGCGATCCGGCCTGGCGGGTGGTGGGTGTCAATCGGGTGCCGCCATGATCGGCCCTTTGATGCCAACCGGCTTGGCGGTTTCCGGCCCGGAAGAGCTGCTGCCCTTACCGCCCTTGTCCCTGGTCTTGGGCGGGGCGCGGTCAGGCAAAAGCGCCTTTGCCGAGCGTTTGGTTTTGGCGGCGGCACAAGACAGTGCTCCGGTCTATATCGCCACGGCCCAGCTGTGGGATGCGGAGATGGAACAGCGTGCCGCCGATCACCGCCAGAACCGGGCGGGCAAGGGCTGGGAGACCGTCGAAACCCAAGGTGACCCGGAGGCCTTGCTGTGGGTGTTGGCGGAGACCCGGGATCGCCCGGTTTTGGTCGATTGCCTGACCCTGTGGTTGACCGGTGCGATGCTCGGCCCGGAGGAGCACTGCGACTCAAGCGGCGTTTTGCACGGCTTTGATGAGCCGGGTCTGATCGCCGATCTTTGCGCCTCTCTGGCGGCACGGTCTGAGGGCGCGCCGGTGGTGCTGGTCTCCAATGAGGTCGGCCTATCCCTGGTGCCGGAAACGCCTTTGGGCCGGCGGTTCCGGGATGCGCAGGGCCGCATCAACGCAGCCCTCGCCGCCCAGGCCGCGCTTGTGCTATTCACCGTGGCCGGATTGCCGGTGCCGTTGAAGCGCCCGCCCACTGTGTGAGCTGCCGCTGATAGGCCCCTCCATCCCTCTCCCTCTCCCATTCAATCGCGAGTGCCCCATGTCCTCTGCGCCTGTTCTGCCCGATGCCCGCAAAATCCCCGCCACCGTGATCACTGGTTTTCTCGGCGCGGGCAAAACCACCTTGATCCGGCATTTGATGGAAACCGCCTCGGCTGGCGAAACCGGGCGGCGGATCGCGCTGATCATCAACGAGTTTGGCGATGTCGGGGTGGATAAGGGCCTGCTGGCATCTTGCGGGATTGAAGGTTGCTCCGATGAGGAGGTCATTGAGCTGGCCAATGGCTGCCTATGCTGCACCGTAGCCGACGAATTCGTTCCGGCGATGGAAGCCTTACTGGAACGGGACCCGGCCCCGGAGCATATCATCATCGAGACCTCGGGCCTGGCGCTGCCCAAGCCACTGGTGAAGGCGTTTGATTGGCCCTCGGTCCGGGCCCGGGTGACCGTCGATGGGGTGGTGACCGTGGTGGATGGCCGGGCCGCTGCCGATGGCCGCTTTGCCGATGATCCCGACGCCGTGGCCGCCCAGCGCGCCGAAGACGACTCCTTGGATCACGACAATCCGCTGGAAGAGGTGTTCGAGGACCAATTGGCTTGCGCCGATCTGGTGTTGATCAACAAATCCGATCTGTTGTCCTCTGGGGAGAGCGAAAGCTTGCGCGACTCCTTGAAGGCGGCGCTGCGCCCCGGGGTGTCTTTGGCGGCAATGGCCCATGGCAAGGTGGATCCGGCGGTGGCGCTGGGCATTGCGGCGGCGGTGGAGGATGACCTTGCGGTGCGCCCGTCCCATCATGACGGCCCCCATGATGATCACGACCACGAGGATTTTGACAGTTTCTCCGTCGATCCGGGTCCGGTCAGCGATCCGAAAGCTTTTCAGAAGGCTCTGCCCGCCGTCTTAGAGCGCTTTGGCATTTTGCGGCTGAAGGGGCGTTTGAATGTGCCAGGCAAGCCGATGGGCCATGTGATCCAGGCGGTTGGGCCTCGGGTTGATGGCTATTTTGACCGGCCCTGGCAGGCCGATGGCTCCGACCGGCGCTCGGCGCTGGTGGTGATCGGCATGCATGGCTTGGATAAGGAAGCGATTACGGAGGCGATTTGCGCCGCTGCGACATAAGCGACGCTCAGCGTGGCCTTAAGGGAGGCCACGTCCTACCGACTGGGACTGCGTTCAGGAATATTCGCGCAGCCGATAGGAATATTGCGGGCGGCGGCGCGGGCGGCATAGCAGCACCAGGATGAAGCCGAAGGGGCCGATGACGGCCCAGGCGGGCAGTTCCATCATCATTTGCCAGATAGTGGCCAGGCCTAAGGATTGGACGGTCTCGGACTCCAGGGGCAGGGCGGGGGCATCTGGGGTTCCGGAGAGCAGGATCCAGACCTCGCGGGTGGCAAGCCCGTCATAGGTTCCGGTGCCCAGGGCCAGCACGGCCTCGCCGGACGCGATCAGGATGGCGACACAAATGCACAACCAACCGAGGAATCTACCCAAGATCATCTCTTTCCCAATCCTCTAGTCTTTTTTCTTACGAGACAATGGCAAGAGAATGCTCCTAACCATTCGTAAGTGCAATGATTTTGTCAGTTCGAGGTGGATATTTGGTTAAGACGGAGAGGCTTGCATTTCCGATCTGTCTTGGGTAGGTTCTGCGCCTCGCTCGCGACCGGTTTTTACCGCGCGGGCAGTCGGCCTGTTCCAGATCCTAAAGCGATTTGGCCGGTAGGGCTGATGGGGAGAGGTGGCCGAGTGGTCGAAGGCGCACGCCTGGAAAGTGTGTATACGTCAAAAGCGTATCGTGGGTTCGAATCCCACCCTCTCCGCCAGATTTTTTTCATGACCTAAAACACCCCCTAACACCTTAAAAATAAAAGAAGATTCGGGGTTTAAAAAACCCTCGTTTTTTCGGTAGCAGGGTCTACGATTAAACGCCAATTTTAACACCGCATGACGCTGCTCTATAGAGCCGTTTTCCCATATTTTACAAGGGCTTGATAGGAATTGGAGGGCGAGTTTAAAAACTTCCTCAAAGGGGCGTTTTTTGCGGCGTTTTTCTTCCAGTTTTTCCAACATCACCTGACGTTCAAGTTCCAAGGCTTCAATGCGTTGTTCATAGCGGGCAATAACGCTGGGATTGCTGGCTTCGACAATCCGGTCGAGTAAGGCGGCTGTTTGCTTTTCGATCTCAGCAATCTTGTCCCTGACAGAACGGCGCAATTCCTTCATGCGCATGCCTTGCTGATCCCAAGCCCTGCGGAACATCTCTTCCGCCAAAGTTTTCAGTGACGCGGAGGGCTGAAGCGTTGCCAGCAAAGCTACAAAATCCCGTTCCAGATCGTCGCGGCGGATTGATTTCTGGAACAGGTCGCATTCCCTGTTGTAGCACTGATAATAAGGGTGCTTCTTGCCGGTCTTGCTCCTTGACCAACAAGAGGTCAGCGGTTTGCCGCATTCGGCACAGCACACAAAACCCCGTAACGGAAAATCCTCGCTGATATCCGCCCGGGCGGGAATGCGCGCCCCTTCCTCGATCCGTTGCTGAATCTTCTGGAACGTTTCCAGTGAGATTAACGGCTCGTGACGAGCTTGCCTCAGGGGCACGCCCCATTGGGGACGTTCCAGATATCCTGCATAGAGCAAGCGGGTCAAAATGCGGTTGGTGTTCTCACAGGTCACCGTGCCGTAGCGGGTCTTCGGGAAGTCGGGAAAGCTTTCAAAGAACCGCTTTACCTCTGACTTGGTTTGGAAGCGGTCGGAGGCAAACCCCTCAAGACCCTCGGCGATGATTGAGGCCAGAGGTTCGGCACGTTCCAAGATCATGCCCTGGCCGGGGGCTTTCACATAGCGGTAGCCGGGCGGACAAGAAAACGTCCAGTAGCCGTTGAGCAAGCGGGCGCGCTGGCGGTTATGCACCTGCTCGGCATTCTTTTGCCTCTGGTGCTGTGAGACACTGGCGAGAAGGTTCTCCACAAGGAGGCTATCCGAATCCTCACCAAACTCAATGGAAGGGCTTTCCAGCCGCCCGCCTGCCCCACTAATGGCATCGCGCAGATCAAGGTGGGCTTTGATGTCCCGTGCCAAGCGGCTGATATCGTCGATGATCACCACTGTGCCGCCCCGTTTCCGGTTTTTGCGCAGAAAGGCGAGCATGTCCTGCATGCCGGGACGATCAAAAATACCGCCGGATACGGCTTCATCTCGAAACGTTGCGGCAACCTCATAGCCGTTGCGCTCGGCAAACTCTCGGCAGCGGGTTTCTTGTGAGGCCATGCCGTGCCCCTTGGCGACTTGGGCGGCGCTGGAGACCCGGCAATAGATGACGGCGCGCACAAACGGCTCGTTGTTTTGGTCAATGGTGGTGCATGTGTTGGTGCGAGGCTTGGTCATGATTGCCCCCTTTCTGCCGTTTGAGCGGCGGTTTCAAATTGGTTTTTGTGAAAATCTTGGTCTGAGTGTACGCAATCTTGGATATCGTAATCCGGCTTAGAGTGCTTTTTGCGGGCTTGTCCACAGGCAGATAAAACCTCCTGCACGGGGTGGACGCCATAGCCCATGACCACAAATTCGCAAATGATCGCCCAAAGGGCGTCGAGGAATTGGCGTTTTTCCTCTTCGGTCATAGCGGCGTTTTCGAGGTGGTGGGCGTATAGGTCGTAATCGACGGCGAGCGCGGGCTTAGACCCCGCTGCGAAGCGGTTGTCGGACATGGCAATCAATCCTTTGAATATAAGTTTCGGGAATAATGAACCTGACATCCACGGCAAAGCAGGCCGGGCGGAAGACCAGCCAGAAAGCGGACGCAGTTGTAGGAATCCGTTCCTATTATGTTCTAACTTATGCTTTGCGATCAATAATTGTGTCACGGTTATCCTCAAAATAATGACAGGTGTTCTCTAGGGCTGGGCATAGAGTGTACTTGTCATGGTTTCTTCCCTTTCTTGGACTGGGTTGCAAGCTGCTGCTGCAACCCTGACACTCTGGCGAAGAGGAGAGATGGGAGGGGACAAGGGGAATCGATGCCGATGGTGCGGGCGCAGCGCAGCGAGCCACGGTCGGTGTCTATTCTCCTTGCGGGGAGAAAGAGGCACAGCCTCTTGGCCTCCCCGATCAACAAAACCGGGGCAACGCCCCTGCAAAGCAATAAGCCGAATATATAGCTTGAAATAATTACCTGTAATTAGTTCTATATTATATAATAAATTGTATATTTGGTTGACATTTGTGTACACATATATTAAAGTGTAAAGAGGGTATAGAGTGGAGAAAATTACAGAAATACAATGGGATGAGGGCAATGCGGATAAATGTACAAAACACGGCGTTTCCCTCTCTGAGATTAAGACGTTTTTTTATCCGAGTCTGCTCCGGTAATTTTTTCAGACCCATCCCAAATTGAACCGCGATTCCGGGCTATCGGGCGGATTGATAGCGGACGAGCTTTATTTGTGGTGTTTACGATAAGGACTATCGAAGAAGAACAATACATACGACCGATCAGTGCCCGGTACATGCACAAAAAGGAGATAGATTATTATGAGCAAACCACCGCTACCAACCTTTAAAAGTGATGCAGAAGCCGAAGAATTTGTTGCTAGTGCCGATCTAACGGATTTTGATCTATCCGGCGGAGAGCGTGTCCGCTTTGAGTTTAAAAAGAAGTCCGCCAGCGTACATTTGCGTTTGCCTCCTCAATTACTGTCTGCTGTGAAAGAGCGGGCAGCGAGAGAGGGCATTCCCTATCAACGTTTTATACGGTTACAGCTTGAACGCTCTCTGCAAGAGAAGCGATAGAATGGTAAGCAATACAGACAATACGCAAACACCTGTCCCACCGAAACGCGATGCGGCGGTAGAAAAATGGTTACAGAAAGAAGTGGCGACTACCTACGATGCCATGCAAGCCGACCCGGATCGGGCTTTATCGGCGGAGAGTGTTTTTTCCAACCTGCGCGCCCGTCATGTAGTCAATTTTCCGACTTTAAATGAGCCCGAGTATTTGGCGTGGGCAGAATCTAAAATCCAAAACGGTATCCGGGATATGAACAGTCCGAAGAAAAGATTTTCTGAGAAAGAGGTCTGGAAAGAGCTAGGCCTTGAAGATTGAGTATTAGTGACACAGCAAAGCGGTTAAATTTATGACCGTTTGTGACTTTACTACCGTACCAAACGGCGGATGGTCTCGGGATGGACTTGGTGGTGATCAGCTAGTGCTCTAACCGATGAGCCATGCAGCCGTCCCTGGCGTATGGCTTCGATCTGGTGCGGTGAAAGTTTTGGCGGTCTACCAAGGCGCACCCCCCTGGCACGAGCTGCTTCCAGCCCCGAGCGAGTCCTGTCGGAGATCATTTGCCGCTCCCATTCTGCCAACGCACCGAAAATATGGAATACAAGCTGCCCCCTGCCGTAGACGTATCAAGATGTTCGCAGAGAGAGCGAAACGCCACACTCTTTTCACGGCAATGCTCGAGCACACCAATCAAAGTCTTGAGGGAACGCGCCAAACGATCCAAGCGCCATACAACAAGTACATCTCCCGGCTCTAAATATGCCAATGCTGCGTTAAATGACGGACGGGATTTGGATGTTCCTGACATACCATAGTCTTCAAAGATTTGGTCACACCCTGCTTTTTGTAGGGCGCGGCGTTGCAAATCAAGGTTCTGTTCGGTGGTAGAGACTCGCGCATAACCGATAAGGCGCGGTTTTTTTGATGTGCCGTGATCAGCGCATTCCTTGCCAGTGGGTTCATTTCTTCTATTCATATCAATCACCTATCCATGTGCGCCTCGCCGATTTACGCCTCTTTCTTGTTGGTTCAACCGGGTGACCCGGCTCACAAAAACTATCCTTTTTTTGTGCTATAGTGACCCAAGAAGCGCTATTTTCTTTATGTATTATTTTCAGCAACTTGACGGTACAGCCTATGGGTGTATTCCTCTCTATGCCATGCTTGACAAAAAGGATCGTTTTTGTTAATTTTTGCTTGTTAGTCGCCTGTGAAGAATTCCCAAGCGTTTGGAAACGTTTAGGATTTCAGGCTC
>JBMYTN010000029.1:0-53457 GCA_049604415.1 Rhodospirillaceae bacterium
CCAATCTGATCAGGGCCTCTATCTCTCCGCCTGATCAGCATTCTTCACGGTCGACGAAATAGGAGCCATGTGAAATGGGAAGCTTCGATCCCTTCGGCTCTGGTCAACTCTAGGATCTGCAGCGATTTTTGAAAATCCTTGATAAAGGACACTCATATAGCGCTCTACTTGCGCCTCACCATGGACTCGAAGCGTATATTGGGCGATATCCTCGAGGTCTTCATAGACCTGTTCGCCCAGATACAGTGTGAACATAAATTATGTCCAACCATCCTCTTTTCTTTTTTGAAAAAGCGCCTGATCTTCTTTCCAATTTCCACTGGATTTGATGATTCGGCCAGCAGTCATATCTTCATATCCGCGTTTTATTTTTTTATACACGTCGTAATCGTCGCGTTCCATATCGCGCTTAATCAAATCCTGCAAATAGTCGCTCGCCGTGGGGTATTGCCCATGGGGACCGACCATACGTTCTACATGGTCGGAAAGTGGCTTGGTCAAATCCGTCTGAATTCTATCGAGCGGCATTGCGAACACCCTATGATGCTGGCCTAAACCCCTCAACAATACAAGCGTCGCCAAACAAGATCAAACGATGCCGGTTCTGTGTGTAGGGAACGGAGAACATTGCCACCTTGGCGCTTCCAAGGCTGTTTGACCCTTTGAGTCTTGCCTAGCTCGTGAGGACCTTTCCTACTCTTTTCCATTTTTTAAAGTGCTGCTTCGGCCAAAACCGGGGCCACGGCCCCACCATCCCGCGTCGGGCTGACCAACACCGTGAGGCGTTCGTCTTGGTGCACCACAGCCTCGCCATCCCGGGCCGCGAGCTCGTAAAACAAGCGGGCCTGTTTCGGGGCGATGTCGCCAGGGCGCTGAAACATATGGATGCCGCGCTCGAACAATGCTTTGACGCTGGGATGGCCACGCGCTTCCTGCGGTGCGGTTGGGATCGCATCGGCTGGGCAGTCGGTCACGGGCCCCAGGCTGCAGAGCGATAGATCCGCCCCGGCCTCCAGGGTGGTGATCATCAGCCCGCTTCCCTCCGGGTCCAACACCACCGGTGCCCGGACCAACGCCCGGACCCGCTCCGCCGAGGGATGCAAGGTCAGGCGCAAATAGCCATATCCCCGACAGGTCTCCGTGATCGCCGGGTAGAGCGCCGGGATGCCCGCTCCAGCGGCCAGGATCACCTGATCAAAGTGGGCGCTGCCATCGGCCCAGGTGACACAGCCCCGCGCGGGATCAATTGCTGTGACCGGTTGGCGGGCGCAGACCGTCAATCCCTTGCCCTCCAGCAAAAAGCGCAGCCGGGCAATCACCCGCCGGGGAAACAGCACCCCCCAGTCTGGCATCCATAAACCGGAGCCCACGGTCGTCCAGTCAAAGGCCGGGAAGGTCTGCGCCAACTCGATGGGGTCCAGAGTGGTGTTGCGGATCTGGGAGGCGGTCACCTGGGTTTCGTAGTCCGCGAGGGCCTCTTGGCCAGCCGCGTTGTCGGCGCGGGCCAGACGCAGCACTCCCCGGCCAAACACCAATTGCATGTCCAGGCTCTGCTCCAGGGTGCTCCAGGCGCGACGGGCTTGAACCAACGCCTCCAGCCGGTCCGAGGACAGGGTTTGGTGCGCGCCAAAGACATGCATCTGCAAACCCGACGGCGTACCGGGCGCGCCGGGCTGACGGGCTTCAAACAAGGTGACTTCGGCCCCTTGCGCGACCAGCCGATGGGCGCAGAGCAGGCCAATCAGACCGCCGCCAACAATCGCGACCTGCTTGGCGCTGCTTTGGGACCTAAAGCTGGACGACATTGCGTTTGAAGCTGCGATTGGTCAGATGCTCCAGGCGCGGCACCAGGGCCACTGGATAGGCCCAGCGGGTGCGATAGATCGAGGGGTAATAGCCCTCGTTAAAGCCGACCTCCATGCCAAACGCCTTATGCTGATTGAAAGCCTCGGTGCCGCTGAACAGCTGGAGATAGTTGTGGTAATACTCATCGACCCCAAGCTTGGCGACAAAGTCCAAGGTCTCAATGGCATCGGGCAGCTTTTCGCCGGGCAAGCCGAAAATGGTCCCGCAGGCCATGCGGAAGCCGATCTCGCGGCCCATGGCGACCACAGCGCGGATCTTTTGCAGGAATTGGCGCTCAATGATGTAGTCATCGCCCGCCCCATCCTTGTCCCGGACCTTTTTGGTCACGTTCAGCACCCGGGGATTGGCGGATTCCAAGCCGAATTTCAAGAAGCGGAAGCCCGCCGCATACATCGCTTCCAAGGTCTCCCGGTCCAGATGCTCAATGCGGGTTTCGCAGCCAAACTCCAGATGCTGGATGTTTAAGGCTTGGATCCGGGCACAGAGCCGACGGGTGCGCTCCGGGTTCAGGGCGAAGATGTCCTCGTTCAAGAACAGCAGAATCCGGCCCTCGTCCGGAGGATCCTCGGCCAGAGCCCGATCAATGGCGGCCAATTCGCCACAGACCCGGTCATCGGAGTGATAGGCGATCTGATATCCGGCCATGGCCGTCGGATTGCAGAAGACGCATTTGAAGATGCAGCCCCGGCTGGTGGACAGGCCAACCATCGGGGCCAGCTTGGGTGGAATGTGACCGGTCAGATAGGGCGAGGGCAGATGGTCCAGATCGCGCCGGGCGCTTTCCACCACATCGCGCATCGGCGTTTCCACCAAGACCCCATCGTCCAAATAGGAGATCCCCGGCGCGGCCCGCCAGTCTTCCCCAGCCAGGAAGAGTTCACAGGCCCGACCGAAGCTCTGCTCGCCATAATGCCGGACACAGAGATCCGCCCCCGGGGTCTCCTTTAGCAACAGGTCCGAGAGAAATGTCGGTGTCAGCCCGCCAAAGACCACCAAAATATCGGGCCGGAGGGCCTTCAGGTGGGTCACCATGCGCCGAACAGCGTAAAAATTGGTATCTTTGACGGAGAAACCGAGGATTTTGAGGTCCAAGGCGGCGATTTCCGCTGCGATCTGCTCCATCTGGCTGGGTTCAAAGCGGATTTGCGCCGCCGTGATGCCCAAGGTCTCCAGCCAGGCCGCCAAATAGCCGCAGCCTAGATGCCAGCCAGCGGAAATCTCTTGTGCCTCGGGGTCGTCCTCGGCGGGCATGATCCAGATCAGCCCCACCACCGCATCGTCTCGACTGGTCATGATGGTCATAGCTGCACTCCGAAAGCTCGGGCCCGCGCCAGTTTTTGCGGCAGTTGCCCCTGTGGGAAGTGATAGAAGGCGGAAAACAGACGGCTGTTGGTTTCGATCAGCGCGCAAATGTCCTCGGACAGGATCTCCCGGGCCATGCGGTCGGGATCTTCGCCCCGGCGCGGATAGGCCAAGCCGCTGACCAGCTCCGGCGTGAAGGCCATGGCATAGTCCCCAGAGCTGGTGATATCGGCTTGGGGCAAGGGGCTGAGCACGGACATTTGCGGGCGGGCACCGATCACCTTGGCATAGGCCGCCAGATGCAGGGTCTGGTCGAAGTCGTCTAAGGTCTCGAAGGGGAAGCCGACGATAAAGGATGGGTTGACGGTGAAATATTGGCTCGCCCGTTTCAGCAGGTCTTCCACATTTTCCATGGCCAGTCCCTTACCGGCCAATTGCCGGACCCTGGCCGAGCCGCTCTCGACGCCCAGGAACAGGCGTCGACACCCCGCTTGATGCATCAAGGCCATCAAGGCGTCATCCAGCAGATCGGTCCGGCACATGCAGGCCCAATCAATGTCGAGACCGCGTGCGATGATCTCCTGGCAAAACGCCTCCACCCGGCTGCGTTTCAGCGAGAAGATGTCATCTAAGATATTGAAATAGCGGTAGCCATAGCGCGCGGCGATATGGGCGATCTCCTCGACGACTTTGGTTGTGTCGCGATAGCCGACCATCCGCCCGCCATTGGGCGCAATGTCACAAAATACGCAGTTATAGGGACAGCCCCGTGCGGTCAGCACCGGGAACTCTTTGTAATGGCTGTGATCAAGCAGATCATAGGCCGGGGCAGGAAGGTGATTGATATCCCGGGGTCGCCGAGGGCGGGCGGTCAGTTGTACCGGTCCTTCGTCGGGTGTGGAGACGGTCAGTCCGGGTGCGAGTTCCAATGCGGTGCCGCAAATATGGTGGTCAGCAATGGCGGTGATCGCCTCTTCGCCATCGCCGGAGACCACACCGGCAATGCGCGGCTCCAGGGCCAGGATTTCCTCGGCCATGCCACTGACCCCGGACCCGCCCAGATAGACCGGTCGATCCCCTCCCTCTTCGGCAAAGAACCGACGCAGACCCAAAACCAGGAAGGGCAGCATATTGGTCATGGTGGAAATGCCGATGATCTTGCCCCGCGCGGCCCGAAGATAGGCGGCAATGGTCTCTGGGTCGTAGGGGGTTTCGCTGGGATGGGTTTGGTAGTCCAACACCTCGGCCCCATAGCCCGCTGCCCGCAACGCCCCAGCGAGATAAAGCGGGGCCAGGGGCGCAAAGGCCCGGCGTCCCTCGGCGCGATTGCCGCTGAGATTAAAGTTGATCAGGCTGACATCGGGGCTGGTCTGCATCATTGCCGTTCGAGCTTCTCGACCTCCAAGCCCATGCTGGTCAGATAGGCCAGCTTTTCTTCAAACAGCGGGTCCTCGAAGGTATAGAAGCCGGGAAACACCTCGGGCTCGGCGCGGATCATCCGGATCAGATCCACGGGCTTGCCATCCACCAAAGCGGAGCCATCGGGCAGGAAGAACCGGCTGGAGACCACGCTGGACTGCAGGTCCAGATCTTCGCGCAGCACAATGGGGAACTGTTTTTGCTCATAGAGGGTGCTGAGCGGCAGCGGCGAGAGCAGCGAGAGCGAGACATCGGTGCCCAGGGTGCGCAGATAGAACATCAGATGCACCGTTTCTTTCAGGTCCTCCATGGTTTCAAACGGGAAGCCCCAGATCAGATTGCAGCGCACATTGACTCGCTGTTGCAGCTTTTTCACCGCGCGGACCATATGGTCGAAATCCAGCGGCTTGGAGATCTTACTCAGCACATTATTGGACCCGCTCTCGATGCCCAGGAACACCCGGTAGCAGCCATGGTCGGCCAGCATCTCCATCAGCGGATCGTCGAGCAGATCAACCCGACAATAGGCGCTCCATTCGATGGACAGGCCCCGGTCGGTCCAGGCCTGGCAGAATTGGCGCACCCGGTCCCGCTTCAGAATGAAGGTGTCATCCAGGATGGTGACTTTGTCGAAGCCAAAGGCCTCCAGTCGCTCCATTTCATCCATGACCAAATCGATGGAGCGATAGGTGCTCTTGCGGCCCCAATAGACCGAGACATCACAAAAGGTGCAGGGGAACGGGCAACCCCGGGCGGTTTGGATGCCCACGGTTTCATAGCTTTGCATATTGATGCGGTGATAAGCCGGGTCGGGCAGGCCATCCAGGGCGCGATTGCGCGATCTCGGTTGGGATTTCTGTACAGCTCCAGACCGGTCGCGATAGAGCACGCCACAGACCTCAGAAAGCGGTTTGCCCGCATGCATATGGTCGAGCAAATCGACAAAGGTTTCCTCGCCCTCGCCAAGGGCTAAGATGTCCACATGGGGATAGACCTCCATCAGCCTGTCGGCGACGCCAGAGGGCCCAATGCCGCCCAGAATGATCAGTTTGGAGGGATCCTGCTCTTTCAGGATTTTGGTGGTGAACAGCACCAAGGGCAGCAAATTGCTCATACAGCTGAGCGCGATGGCCCGGGTCTCAGCTGTGATGAAATCCAGAAACACATTTGGATTGAGCGGGTCGACGTCGCTGACGGTTTGATAATCCCGAAACGGCACGTGATAGCCCGCCCGTTCGGCTGCCCCTAACAAATAGAGACAGCCTTGCGGGGCGCGGACACCCGAAAAGGATTTGGATGTCCGCGTGGTGCAGTTGATCAGGGTCACATCCGCGACCCGAAGCGTGGGGTCCGGCTCCGGGACCGGGATGGCGTGCAGATGCATCGCAGCAGATCCTATTCGAATTGGGACACTTCGCTGGGGGTCAGGTCCATGTCGGCCAGGGCTTCCTTCAGATCACGGATCTTCATGTCCGAGGCGGTAAAGGGGCGTGAATTAACCAGGACACCGGCGGAGACAAGGTCTTCCCGGGTCTTCTTGATTTCATCGAGCACCAGCTTCATGGCTTCGCGTTGGGTTTGGACCCCTTCAAAGTCAAAATTGCGCACCACGCGCTTGGCCAAGGCATTGTCGGTCAGGTTTTCCACCAAACCATCCAGGATGAAGCGGGCGGTGGCGTTCAGAACCACCAGCTTCTCGGCCTCTTCATTGACCACCACCAGATCCTCGCCCATGGAGCGGAAGACGGCTTTGCGGTTGGCGACCAAACGTTTGCTCAGTTTACGGGACATGGGAGAACTCCTTTTTTGTCAGATTTTAACACCATAGGTTTTTGCGATATCCATCTTCTCGCGCACGAGGCCGTCGCGAAAATGATAGAAGGCGGAAAAGATCTGTCGGTCGGATTGGATCAGCTCTTGGATGTCCGGGGTCAGGGCTGCGCGGGTACAGTCCCGGCCATTGTCGCGATGGCTGCCAAAGGCCATGGCGGAGACGAGATCCGGATCGAAGACCAAGCTGTCGGTGTTGCTGCGGGTCAGCTCGGCCTGGGGCAGGGGGCTGAGGATGCTGATCTGGGTCGTCGCCCCTTTGGCCAGGCAATAGGCCATCAGGAAGGCGGTTTCGCGGAAGTCGTCGAGGCTTTCAAAGGGGAAGCCCAAAATGAAGCTGGCCCGGGTGTCAAAGCGCTGGGCGCATTCGACAATCATCTGCTCCACATTTTCGATCCGCAGCCCTTTGCCCGCGATATCGCGAACCCGAGGAGAACCGGATTCAATGCCGAGGAAAATCCGCCGACAGCCCGCTTGGTGCATCAGATCCATCAAAGCGGGGTCGAGCAGGTCGACCCGGCACATGCAGCTCCAGGTAAAGGTCATCTGACGGGCCAAGACGCGCTCGCAAAAGGCGCGGACCCGCTTTTCCGACAGGGCAAACACATCATCAATGATGGACACACCGCTTTGGGTAGCACCTAGGCCCATCGCGGCATCGGTTTCCCGGATTTGGGCGATCTCGTCCAAAACCTGGTCTAGATCCCGATAGGTGACCTTGCGGCTCCAATTCGGCGCAATGTCACAAAACACGCAGGCATAGGGGCAGCCGCGCGCGGTCAGCACTTGTTGGCCGATATAATGCGGACGGTTTTCGGCCAGGATATCATAGGCAGGCGGCGGAAAGCGGTCGATCCCTGTGCCCCGGGGGGTGCGCGGATTGACCCGGATTTCGTCGTCGCCGCGCCAGACCATGCCGCCAACCTCAGCTGCCGGAACTTCCCCTCGTCGGGCGCGCAACAGAGCGATCATCGCATCTTCGCCCTCTCCGGCGATGACCGCATCAATCGCTGCAAAGCGTTTGAGCAAGGCGGGCGCGACGCCGCTGACCCCAGAGCCACCCAGAACGATAAAAGCGTTTGGGCGGCGTTGTTTGAACCGTTCCAGCCCGAGGATCAGGAAGGGCAACATATTCGACATCACGCTGATGCCAATGACATCGGCTTCGGCCTGCATCAGCAGGTCGGCCACAACCTCGGGCGCATAGGGGTTGGGCGCTTCGCAGAGTTGATGATCCAGGAATTGGACTATGTGGCCCGCTTCGCGCAGGGAGGCGGCGATATAAAGCGGTCCCATCGGCATGGCGGCAAAGGGCGTCGGCCCGGGGCTGCGGAAGAGAAAGAAATTCACCAGGGAGACGTCAGCCATGCCGGGCTCCCATCACGGGGGATGGCGTGGGGCTGGACAGGGTCATGGGCCGGGGCAAGACATCACGGGTGATGGTGGTGGAGGCCAAAACTTGGTCCAGCGGCGCAATGGTTACACGGGCGGGGCTGTAGGCTGGACGTTTGCAGAGCAGGCCGAGCTCAAGCAAAGATTGGAGGGTTTCAGCAATAGGGGGATGCTGTGCTGCCATGCGGGCGACCTGCTGACGGCCAATAGGGCAATCGCATTGGCTGACCAGTGCATAATGCAGGGCGGAGAGCTTGACCGTGTGCGTTGAGGTAAGGTTCACGGCCCACCCACCTGACTCGGTGGATAGAACGACCCAGTTCTGGGAGGGCTGAAGCTGGCCGGACGCCATCTTATTTTTGCTGGGTTGCCGACCTGTCATAAGCCTGGGTCCCGGTACATGTGCCTTCCCCCGCCTTTGGCTCTTATATGCTTGTAATATGATTTTATAAGCATCAAAGATGGTAAAATAAAATTCAAAAGTTGTAGCAATGTCAATATACACAACTATTTTTTAATTAAACTCAGGGTCGTTTTGTCGTCGTCTCTAGGGCTCTAAATCGAGCGGCAAGGCTCCTCCGCGTTCCATGCGGAATGCCAGCAGACCATGGACGTTTTGTGTAAAGGTGCCGCTTAGGCGAGACGGACTGTCGAAAGACTGTCTTGGGGCGCTTGCCGCAAACGCTCACAGGGGAACAACACGCCGACCGTTGTTCCCACGCCGGGCGTGCTGGTGATCAGGAGTTGGCTATGGTGCATGTCTACCAAGCTTTTGGTCAGAGGCAGACCCAATCCGGTCCCTTCGGATTTTCGGTTCAACCCGCTATCCACTTGACCAAAGACGGACATCGCCACCTCGAGTTGGCTTTCATCCATGCCGATGCCCGTATCGGCAATCTGGATCAACAAGCCATCCCTGCGCAATTCCGTGCTCAAGGTAATGGTGCCCTGGGCAGGGGTGAATTTAATCGCGTTGGAGAGAATATTCAGCAGCACCTGTTTTATTCGCCGCTCATCACAGAGCAGAAGCGGCAGAGTGTCTTGTGCCTGGTTGTGTAGCGTGACGTCTCCATCTCGCGCGCGCGCACCCACCAACAGACATACGGAGTCGATAATCGGTTTTATGCTATGCCAGTCTTCATCAATTTGCAGCTTGCCCGCCTCGATGGCGGACACATCCAAAATGTCATTGATCAAGGACAGGAGATGGGTTCCAGATTCTTGGATCAGCCGGACATAGGCGGCTTGGTCTTCGGACGCCAAAGGGCCTTTGACCCCATAGAGCAGGCTTTCAGAAAAGCCGATCACGGCGTTCAAGGGGGTCCGCAATTCGTGGGACATATTGGCAATCAGTTCGCTTTTGGCCCGACTGGCCAGCTCTGACTGGTTCTTGGCCTCAATCAGAGCCTTTTCTGCGTCTTTGCGCTCTTTGATTTCCAATTGCAGGGATTGGGTCTGGCGGTCGACCAAGGCTTCCAGATTGGTCTGATGCGACTTTAACTCATCAATCATGTGATTGAAGGCGCTGGCAACTTGGCCCAATTCGTCATCCCCGGCATGGGTTAAGCGCCGCAACATGGTCTTATGTTCGGCAATGTCGCGGGACAAATCCGCCAATTCGCGCAAGGGGGCCAAGGTGCGCCGGGTGAGAAGAATGGAGCCAAACACCGTCAAGGGCAGCAAGACCATGGCCAAGGCAATGAAAATGGCAGTGATCTCGGCGATGGGTTGATTGATCACGCTGGTCCCGGCATGCGCCCCAACCCGAAAATCCCCGATATTATGTTCATCTGGCAGGCGCAGCGGCAATTCAGCACTAAACACCGTGGCTTGATCCACCGGAAGGGGGGGCCAGACCTGACTGTTTAGCGCGTCATCTTTTGCTGATGGATCGGTGCTTTGGAGCTCTCCTGGGAACGCAGTGTTTGGCGAAAAGCTCAGACTGAAAGAGAGGCTTTCCGTCTCGTAGCGTGAATTGGCCTGCCACCCGGGAATGGGGAAGCGATAGACCAGAGCCCCTTCCACAGAACTTATCCGGGGGAAGACCAAGGGTTCGACCCCGACAAAATAGGGATGACCGTCGACATCGATCACATGGCCTTGGAATGTCCCAGTCTGAATAGCCTGTTCCGAGAGCGCGGTGACGGCACGCAGTTTGGCTATGGCGTCGGTATTGTTGGACGCAATGGGGCGATTGCGGAAATCCACCAGGATCATGTCGATGGGGACCCCGTTCATGGAATCCAGGCCTTCCAAGAACGGATCCAGATAGGCGTCCCGCCCGGCGGTATCGGTAATGCTGTTGGCAATCAGGGTGTTGTTTGCCAGCTCGTCCATGGAGACCAAAATCCCCGAAAGCCTGGCTTCGGTTTCCCGCGCAATCCGGTCCGCCTGTAACGTCAGGCTTTGCGTCAGATGGTCGGAAAGCTGGGAGCGAAAGGCGGCATAAGCGGCAACACCAGCAGTGAGCAGCACCAAGGTCACCAACAGAGCGACAATCAGCGCCACTTTTTGCCACAGCGACAGAGTTTTCAGGCTTTTGATCGTGAAACGCTTTTCACGGGGTGGCCCAGTTTTTTCGTCCCTCTCAGCGGGTTGAAATGAGGTCCCCATGATGCGTCGCGCCTAGTCTTGGTCTGTTGCGGGGCGCAACACCCCGGCTTGGTCATAATGGCCAAAAAACAGATGCTCTTTGGCCAGGGCTTCATGGCGATCCGGACTGAAAGGTTGGGCGAAATCATCCACCAAGCCATTGTAATCAGTAACCTGTTCTAAGGCATCCCGGATTGCGGATCGGTCCGTGCTGCCCGCGATCTCAATGGCGCGTGCCAAAATATGGACCAAATCATAGGCATGACCGAAGCCCACATGGGAGGGCAGGTCTTCCAAGCGGTTAAGATCCGTCAGAGCCTGGATCTTGGACAATGTGGCGGCTTGCCGGTCTTCGGATAGGTTGAACAGCGAGAAGGTTTGGATGACCAGGAAATTCACCCGTTCCAGGATGGTTGGGTCCGCCAAGGTTTCATAAAGCTGCCCACCACTGACCCCCCAATGGGACACAATGGGCAAAAGTTCATCATCGGGCAATTCGGCCAATTCGTTCAGCAGGATGGATCCTTCGGTATCGTTGGCCACAATCACCACTGCGTCTGTGTCGGCGGCGCGTATGGCCTGATATTTGTCGATCAGGCTTTCGTCCAGCCAATTATACCACGCCACTTGCGTGAGTGTGGCCTCTGGTGTCGCCTCCAAAACCGCTTCGGCGACGGCAAGATTGCTGCGTCCCCAAGCGGTGTTGGTCAACAATAAGCCAATGTTTTTATGGCCTTGATCCATCAGGTGGGACAGCATGAAGGGTATCGCGTTGCCATCCCTTAGGGACAGGCGGAACACATAGTTCGGCGAGTAGTCATTGCTCACAATGCCATTGGCCGCAGACCAAGCAGCCAAAGTTACCATGTTATGTTCATGGATGGCGGGCAGGGCTTCTAGCACTGTTGGACTGAACCGGCCTGTCACCAAAGCCACAAGGTCGGGGATCGCGGCAAATTCCGTGATGTGGTCAATGGTGCGCGCGGGCATGGTTTTGTTGTCTCGCGTCACCAATTCCAACGGGCGGCCGCCCAAGACACCGCCCGCTTGGTTGATTTCTTCAATGGCGACCCTGACACCCAATTCAATGCTCTGGGCCGAGGTGCTGCCTTTAAGGCCATAAGCCCCGTCAAACCCGATGATCACCGGGTCTTTGGGATCGGCTTGCGCGGCAGAAAGATACACACACAGCAAAACCATCGCCGCCAAGACGAAGCGCACAGACCGCGCGCTCCTTGAGAACGAAGCAGACATTGTTTGCAGTGACCCCTTGTCCTGTTTTTATTTTTTATCAAACGCAGCTTACTGCATTGTACCGCCCCTGGGGAGGGGGTTGTCTATGGACTTTAGGGCATAGCGGTTATGCACTTTATGTGAGGGCGTGGCTTGTCTGATCTATCTGTTTCGCGTCGGGTCGGGGTTCCTCGTGCATTGCCCCAAGCAGTTGGGGCGCCTTGTCCAGAAGTCTTAACCGGCCCACAACGCAAAAAAGCCCGGAACATCCTTCTGGAGGGATGTTGCAGGCTACGATCGGTCGTGTAGATGCTCTTAATCCCACCTGACAGATTTCAGGTGGGCACCGAGGTCAGGGACGAGAGGCCTAGAAGCCTTCGCGTTCCAAGCGCTTGCGCTCCAGCTTGCGGGCGCGGCGCACGGCTTCCGCCTTTTCGCGGGCCTTTTTCTCGGACGGCTTTTCAAAGTTCCGCCGCAGCTTCATTTCACGGAACACGCCTTCACGCTGCATCTTCTTCTTCAGGGCCTTCAGGGCCTGGTCGACATTGTTGTCGCGCACGAGAACTTGTACCAGGGTTCTCACTCCTTTCTGGTGGTCCGAAGCATGCCTAAAGCGGCGTGCTTCTTCCCGGTTAACCGGAATCGACAGATGCGGACCGACGGCCGATGCCAGGGGCCGGTCCAACAGTCGATGGCTGGAATTGGGCAAAAGGTGAAGGCCGGATCAATTACCGCTCCCCTCACCGGAGCAGGGGATCTATCACAGCCAGAACGCTCTGTGAAGATCTTGAGGGTTCAAAGTCGCGGATTCCCGCATTTTCCCTCCGATTTTAGACAGATTGACTGGTCCGATGCTGTGGGAACCGGATTTCCAACCCATATGCTTCCCGGTTCCGTGTTTTTTGGAGTATCCCTCTGCCATGGCCATTTTAAAAATCGCACGGATGGGCTGCTGGAGTCTGTCGCAACCCGCTGAGCCGGTTGAGGACCCCAATGACCCGGAGATCCAGCGGCTGATTTCCGATATGACCGATACCTTGCTGGATGTCGGTGGCGCGGGCTTGGCCGCACCCCAAGTCCATGTGCCATTGCGGGTGGTGTTGTTTCATGTGCCAGCGCAACGATCCGGTGGCACTGGTAGCATCCCACTGACAATATTGATCAATCCAAAGATCACCCCCTTAGGCCCCGATTTGGAAACCGATTGGGAGGGCTGCTTGTCTTTGCCGGGCATGATGGGCAAAGTGCCCCGCTTTTCAGCGATCCGGTATCAGGCGCAGTCCGGCACTGGGGCTCCCATTGACACCGAGGCCCGGGGGTTTCATGCCCGTGTGGTCCAGCATGAATGCGATCACTTAGACGCCATTCTCTACCCCATGCGGATGCCGACCCTGGAGAGCTTTGGCTATGTTGAAGAATTGCGACAGGCGGCGGCAAATCGACCGACTGAGACCAAAACAACCGAAAAGGCATCCTGACCGGCTGATATTCCCGTGCTACGGTTGAATTTCACCGGACTTGGTAAATCCGAACTTAAGGACTCTCGCATGACCGATCCCGTTCCCCCGACCGAGACGCCCGATGCTGTTTCTCCCGAGGACGAAGCACCGATCCAAGAGCCCGATGTCTCGGCCCTGACCGTCATGAAAGACGCCATCATTGCTGAAGCGCTGCCAAACATACCGTTTGATGGCTGGTCAATGGAGGCCTTAAAGGCCGGGGCGCAGATGGCGGGCTATGACCGGGAGGCTGCGCAGACCTGTTTTCCCAAGGGTGCCATTGACGCCATTGTGCATTTTTGTGATCTCGCCGACCGGCTGATGATTGCAGATTTGCATGAATTGATGCTGGAACAGCCGGAACTCCGTCTCCACGAACGGATCCGGGCCGCAATCCGGTTGCGTCTGTCGCGCTGGGGGGGCGAGAAAGAGGCGATCCGGCGGGCGTCAACGATCCTGGCCATGCCGGGCAACATCCCGACCTCGCTGAAGGTCACCTATCGCACCATCGATTCCATGTGGTTCGCGGCGGGCGACCGCTCCATGGATATTGCCTTTTATACCAAGCGCCTACAGCTGACCGGGATCTATACCGCGACCCTGTTCTATTGGCTGGAGGATCATTCCGAGGAGTCGGTCGACAGCTGGGCTTTCTTGGACCGACGCTTGGCTGATGTGCTGAAAATCCATAAAGCCCGGCAACAGTTGGAAGACCGCTTGCGGCGCCTGCCCCTGCCCATCGCCAATCCGCTCGAAGGCTTGATGCGCTTGCGCGATGGCGTCTCCGGCCTTGGCCGGATGCGCTCCATGCGGATGAAATAGGGGGAGGGGCAACCTTACTTCCCCTATGACCGAAACAGGCTTTTCGGGTTAGGCAATCCCGAACCGGGTTAGGGCGTCGCCCATGTCTTTGGAGAAATTGGTGCCCTTGCGCAAAAAGGCCGCACTGTCGGGCAGGCGGGCGACAAAGGCATTGCTGCGCTCGAAACTGGAGACGAGACAGAACGGGATCTTTTCCGTTGCCGGCATGGCCGCCAGGGCGCAGGCCAGATCAATGCCCGAGAGATGGTCGAGCACCGCAGCGGAGATCACCATGTCGGGTTTGGTGCGGGTGGCCAGAACCAGGGCTTCAATGGAGCGGCGCACAGCGGTGACCTTATAGCCGCCGCTTTCCAATTCCCGCTTGATGAAGGTCGCCCCGGCCTTGTTCGGCTCGACCAGCAGAATTTCCACATTCAAATGGGCCACATCGGCCAGATCGACCGGACGACGGGCGGGCAGGCTGCGGAAAAACTCCGCTTCATCAGTTTCCGGTGGGATCTCGCCTGAGACGAGGCCGCTCATGACATCGACGAAAACATCCAAATCGTCGAGATTGCCTTCGCTCAGCTCTTCCGGATCGGCGATATAGTCGGACACGCGCCGCACACAGAGATCCAGCAAGGGGAAATGGGACGCCGCGCCCATCAGCCGCATCCGGGCCAGTTGTCCGCCAAAATTGTCGAACCCGTCCTGACGATTCACACCGCCGGAGCGGATATTGCCCAGGATGACTTGGAGTTCGGACACGGTATCAGAGATCTCCTCCAGAAACTCTGATTCCACTTGGGCGCCGTAGCGATCTTCCACTGACATGGGCGTTCTTATCCTTGGCAAGCAGCTGCATTGAAGGCGTAACCCTAAGGCGTTACAGCCTGATTTCAAAGCGCGTTTTGCGGGAGAGGTTCACCTTTGCGCAAGAGTGCTTACAGGCCGCGGTTCACATGGCCCATTTTGCGACCTGGGCGGACATCGGTCTTGCCATAAAGATGCAGTTTCGCCCCCGGTTCAGCCAGCAGGGCGGGCACGGCTTCCATATCGGCCCCGATCAGATTGGTCATTTCCACATTGCGATAGCGGCTGGGATCTCCCAGCGGCAAGCCGCACACCGCGCGGACAAATTGTTCGAATTGGTCCGTATGGCAGGCATCCATGGTCCAATGGCCGGAATTATGCGGCCGGGGTGCCATTTCATTGACCAACAATCGGTGATCGGATGTGGCAAATAGCTCCACGGCGAGCAAACCGGTCAGGTCCAAGGCACTGACCGCCTTTTCCGCGATCTGTTGGGCTTGTGCGGCCAAAACCGGTGTCACCCGTCCCGGGACGACGGTTTGGCGCAAAATCCCATCGGCATGCTGATTGTCCGAAGGGTGGAAATGGATCATGGAGCGATCCCGGCCCCGGGCGATGATCACAGAGAGTTCGAAGTCGAAGTCGACAATGCCTTCCAGGACGGCGGCATCGGCCCCGGTTTCCGCCACAAAGGCGGCCCAGCAGGCCTCCGGGTCTGCGGCGCGCTCGGCATTCAAGCGCCATTGACCCCGACCGTCATAGCCCAGACGGGCGGTTTTCAGCAGGGCGGGCGTGCCGATCTCGGCCAGGGCGGCGGCCAAATCAGCCCCGGAGCGCACCGCTGCCCAGGGCGCGGTTTCTAGGCCGAGGCCGTTGAAGAATGTTTTTTCGGCGATGCGGTCTTGGGAGGTTTCAAGCGCCAACACCCCCGGTGCGGCTGGCTTACCCAAAGCGCTTAGGGTTTCCAGGGTTTCTGACGGGATATTTTCAAACTCCACGGCGACCATATCCACCGCATGCGCAAAGGCTTTCAGAGCTTCGACATCGTCATAGGCGGCCTGGGTGAACCGATCGGAGACTTGGAAGGCGGGGCTGTTGGCCTCAGGCGCATAGATATGGCAACCAATACCGAGCCGGGCAGCGGCTAAGGCCGTCATGCGCCCCAATTGTCCACCGCCCAAAATCCCCAGCACCGGTGTGCTGATCCGATTGTCTGCACCAACCCCGTCGATCAGACTGTTTTGCCTGCTCATGGCTGCGGCTGCTCCGGATGTTCGGCGTCGATGGGCACGCCGTCGGTCTGCTTTGCCCGCCAGGCGTCCAAGGCTTCGGCCAATTTGGGGTCGGACAAGGACAAAATGGATGCCGCCATCAGGGCCGCGTTGATGGCTCCGGCCTTGCCGATGGCCAAGGTGCCGACGGGAACGCCGCCGGGCATCTGGACGATGGAGAGCAGACTGTCCAAGCCGGAAAGCGTTTTGCTTTGCACCGGCACCCCCAGTACCGGCAGCGCCGTCATGGAGGCGACCATGCCGGGCAAATGGGCTGCACCGCCTGCGCCCGCGATGATGACCTTGATGCCCCGCTCCCGCGCGGTTTCGGCGTATTCTACCAGTCGTTTCGGTGTGCGGTGGGCCGAGACCACCTTGTACTCCGCTGGCACCCCGAGCGCGTCCAGGACCTCCTGGGCGTGGCACAGAGTGGGCCAGTCAGACCGGCTTCCCATGATGACACCGACCAGGGGGGCGGCTGCTGAATTTTGGCTGGGCGGTCCGGCATCGGAGGGTTGGGACATAGCGCGAAACTGCTTTCTCGGACTGGTAGGAGGTCAGAACGACCCGAAATTATAAGGGGGAAGGGGGTCAACGCAACGAAACCCTAACCAATCAAGCCCATAATGATGGGAAAATTCCTGATTGGAGCAGAAGGGCCGAGCAAAATGGCCGATGATATTCCCCCGGCAGCCCCGCCGGGCTCCCTGGATGCCCTTTTGCGGCGCGGGGGTGGTGGCGGAGGCGGCTTCCAGCGCAAACCGAAGCTTTCCGCTGCGCAAGAACCGGCGACCGAAGAGGCTGGTCCCCAGAGCGGGGGAGCGGGATATAACCCAGGTGCGGTTCACCAACCGGCCCTGCGCCGGGTGGTTGCGGATTTGATCGTCGAGTTGGACGCTGCCCGTGCTGCCCGCGAGGCCGCCGAAGGCCGGGTCGACTATTTGGCCGGGCTGGCCGAGGGCGATGGCGTGCTCCCGGTGCTGAACCGCCCGGCATTTTTAAAGATCCTCTCCAGCCGTTTGGAGGGCGCTGAAGCGCATTCCGGTGCTGATCGCGCCCAGCGACTGCCCGGATTGGCCTATTTCTATCTGGATAACTTTGAGACTTTGCGCCGCGACCAAGGGCTTGAAGCAGCCTTGGCGGTGTTGTCTAGGGCGGCCATTGGTTTGTTTGAGCTGTGGGGATTAGGGTTTCCCGCCGGAACCGTGGGTGGGGCGTCGCTTTTGGTGGTGCTCGACCAGCCCGGCCCGCCCTTGGTGCCCCTCCGGTCGGTTTTGGCCAAAATTGCCGACCGGCCCTTGCGCCGCCGGGGCCAACTCTTGCCCATTCATTTGTCCGGTGTGGCGGTTCAGGCCAGGCCCGGAGAGACCGCCTTGGCGCTGATTGCCCGCGCTGAGGCGACCCTCTTGTTGCCGCCGCCTATGCGATGATGTCGGGCAGCAGAGTGTTTTCCAGCCGCGAGATTTGGTCTTTTAGGCCTAGCTTGCGCTTTTTCAGCCGCTGCAGCTGGATCATGTCAAAGGGCGGCGTTTCGCCGATCCGCGAGATGGCCGCGTCTAGGTCGCTATGCTCCATACGCAGGTCTTCGATCTGACGGCGAATGGCGTCCTGATCTTCCTTGGTCACCGGCAGGGACTCCTCAACAACAGAGAAGAAAAATGGCGGGCAGAACCCACAGACAGGGGGGAGCGCCCGGACGACCGGGACGGGGCCGGGAGTATAGTGCAGCTTGCAGCCTGAACAAAATTGAAACCCACCGCATTGGACTTGATCCTAAAGAATCTTGGGGAATAAAAAGGACTTCCGGGCTGGGGCAGGCCTCAAAGGCTGTTGCGATGTCCGGATGGGGACTCTACCGTGGCGTCTCCAGTTCCCAGACTCTTGGCCAGCAAGGGGTGATCGCATGGCAACCATTCGGCGGATTGGGGTTCTAACCAGTGGCGGGGATTGTGCCGGGTTGAATGCGGTGATCCGTGCCGTGGTCCATCGCGCCCGCAAGGCCTATGGCTGGAAGGTTTTGGGGATCCATGATGGGACCCAGGGCTTGATGGATCGGCCCCATCGCTACCGGGAAATGGATTTGGATACCTTTGTCGGCTTTGATGTGTTGCGAGCGGGCGGCACCTTTCTCGGCACCGTGAACAAAGGCGATCCCTTTGCTTTTCCCATGCCCGATGGCTCGGTGGAAGACCGGTCCATGGAGTTTGTCGACGGCTTTCACAGCCTTGATCTTGATGGTCTGATCGTGATCGGCGGCGATGGTTCGCTGCGGATCCTTAAGGCCTTGTGTGACAAGGGTGGCATCGGCATGGTCGGTGTGCCCAAGACCATCGACAATGATGTGCACCAAACCGAATATGCCGTTGGCTTTACCACCGGGGTCAATGTCGCTACGGAAGCACTCGACCGCCTGCAAGCCACGGCGGCCAGCCATCACCGGGTTATGGTGCTGGAGGTCATGGGCCGGGATGCTGGCCATATCGCCATGAATGCCGGGATTGCCGGTGGGGCCGATGTGATCTTGGTGCCGGAAATCCCCTATAGCTTGGAAGGGGTGGCGGCGCGCTTGCGTGAGGTCCAGAGCGAGGGCCGCAGCCATGCCTTGGTGGTGGTTGCCGAGGGCGTGGCCCGACCGGACGGCACGCCGGTGACCAAATCCTATTCGGACAGCCAAACCCGCTATGGCGGGGTTGGGTTCTATTTGGCCGATCAAATCTCTGAGCTGACAGACACGGAAACCCGGGTGACGGTGTTGGGCCATGTGCAACGCGGCGGCATGCCTGCGATGCGGGACCGTTTGCTGGCCTCAGCGTTTGGTGTCCATGCGGTGGATTTGGTGGCCGAAGGCAAATTTGGCCGGATGGTCGCCTGGCAAAATCGGGGTGTGGTGGATGTGCCCCTAGAGGATGTCTGCATCGGCCCGCGGCCTTTGGATCCCGAGGACACCATTGTGCATGCGGCGCGAGGCCTTGGGATTTATGTCGGCGAGCCCGGCTCGTAAATCCTCTTATCGATGGCGGAAAAGATCATGCCATCGGTGATCATCCAGGGCTTTTTCAGAATGGTGATTTCGACGGATTCCGCCGGGCGGTCATAGTCATAGGCGAATTCAAAACCGCCGCTGGCCACCCCAAGGGAAATCCGGAAACAAAACTGCCCGACATCGCCACCATCAAATTCGACATCCGAGGCCCCCATGATCGTGGCCAAGCGCGGCAGGCGCCGTTCCCATGCGGTCCACAAAGCGGGGGTGATGTCGGAGTAGGTTTTGCTGTCGCTCATCAGCCGGTGTTGAAATTCAGGAAGATATCAACATCCATCACCACCAGCAGTTCTTTGTCCAAGCGGACCACGCCATTGGAAATGCTGCGCCAGCGGGGATCCAATGTGCTGGGGTTTGATTCAATGCGGCCAACCGGCAGGGTCAGCACATTGCCGACGCTATCGACCATCAGGCTGTAAAGCTCATTGCCTTGCTCGACCGTGACGCACATGACCTGCTTTGCATTGGTTTTGGGCTGCAAACCAAGGCGCTTGCGCATATTGATCACGGTCACGATCCGGCCCCGAAGGTTGATCGCACCAGCCACTTCCGGCGGGGCCAAGGGGATTTTGGCGATGCTTTCCGGCACCAAAATATCTTGGACCCGTTCCACCGGCATGCCGAACAGTTGTCCGGCGACATAGACGGTCACGAAGACCTGTTCATCTGCGGCCTGAACGGTCCCGGCGGTTTCCACGGCCGAGAGGGCGCGACCCTCATTGGTGGGGGTAAGCTGGTTCATTGACGTCTCCCAAGGCGCGCGGCATGGCGACGGGACAATTGAGTTTGTTGGCGGTCTTTATGGCCGTCTTGATTACAGAACAACCCAACTGGTTATAGACCTGTGCCCGGTTAGGACGCAAGAGCGTAGAGAACCCCAGCCAAAACAAGGGTCTGGATCAGCGTATGCATCCCATTCAAGGTCAAACCAAATGACCGCGCAGAGTGTGGGGCATCCGATGTCGACGCGGTGCGTGCGGAAATCAGGCAGGCTCCGGTAAAGGGCGAGCTGCCTGCCACCAAGTTCCAACTGCCGGTTAAGGTCAGCACCCACAAAGCTGGAGAGACTCCAAGGGCTTCCGGGCTCGGCAAGGCAGCAGCCAACACAGACACCGACAGCAAGGGGTTGCAGCCAAACTGGCCCAAGATCACGGTCAGGATCGGAATGACGGCGAGCAACCACGCCGCCGAAAGCTCGGATCCCGCCTGCGCGCCCAAAACCAGGGTGGCGGCCTGGGTGATGGCGTCCGGGGAGAGGGATTGGCCGATCAGGGTCCCGACCAAGCTACTGCCGGAGACCACAACGACCTCGGCCCGTTGATTGGGAACCCCGGTGGCAATATGCCGCCGGAACAGCCCCACCGCATAGGGCAAAGCCGACTGAGTCGCGGTTTGGGCGTGATCAAACCGGGGTTGGATCAGGCACCAGACAAAGGCCGCCAGCGGGGCGGCGACAAAAGCCCCGACTACCAAGGGTGTGTCGGTTAGGGTGGCAATGGCACCCGCAGCCAGCAGAATAGCGATCAGCAAGGCCAATAATGGCAGCGCATCACGCGCGGTGCCGATCGGGTCTTCGACGCTGCCTTCCGATGCCGGAGCCGTGGGGTCGGCTTTGGGCTGGGTCAGGCTGTCGAGCGCCCAGCCGATGAATAAAGAGACCATGCCCGCCAGCACCAACCAGGGCATAACGGAAATCCAGGACACGGTGCCCAGCGCGGTCAGGACCACGGCGGTGGACACGGTCATCGGCGACCAAGTCAGCACGGCGCAAAACGTCCGATGCAGGGCCAGGGCCATGCGTCGACGTCGGAGAGCGGCGCGCTGTCGGACCTCAGGCGGGACGGTGGGGTCAGTCGAATCGGCTTCGGCGGTGCCTCTTGTTGCCATGGCCCCCAGCAGCGGCAACATGCCGAAATTGAGCAGCAGGGCGAACAAATGGCCGCCACCGGTCAGCGCGAGATAGCGCCGCCCGGGTCCTCGGGTTGCCATATAGAGGCCGAAGCGGCGGACCAAAAAGGACTGGCTGGCGGCCATGCCCAATGTGCCGAAGCAGACAAACAAGGCGGCGACAAATCCAGTGCGCCGGATTGCTTCGCCAAGGGCCGCCTCGTCCGCCGGGCCCAGCAGCATGGCGGCACAGATCGCGGCAATGATGAGTGCAAACAGGCGGCTGCCCCGGGCCAAACGCGGCCATTCCAGGACCAAATAGCCCAACAGTCCGAAGGCGATTAGGCCCTGCAAAACCAAAACAGAGGCATGGGTTAAGATTTGGATCAGGGCTGCGGAAACCCCGATGATCAGCAATGCCCCGGCCCAAGGTGAAAAGCGTCCGGTTGTCGCTCGGGGATCCGGGGACGGAGGCTGGGGTGCGGAGGGCACTGGGGAAGGGGAGCCCGCCATGGGATCAAAGCGGCATCGGGGTGACGCTGACGTCCACTTCAATGGATTGGTCACCACCGCCCAACATCACCCCTTTGATTGGGCTGACATCATCAAAATCCCGGCCCCAGGCCACGGTGATATGCTCCCGGGTGACGATCTTGTTGTTGGTCGGGTCGACATCCAGCCAACCGCCATTGGGGATGTTGGGATCGGGAATGAACACCGACAGCCAAGCATGGGAGGCATCGCCGCCTTCCAAGGTCTCGTCACTGCCGGGCATGCTGGTCAGCACATAGCCGCTGACATAGCGCGCCGCCAAGCCCAAGGAGCGCAAGCAGGCAATCTGCAAATGGGCAAAATCCTGACACACCCCGGCGCGTTTGCGCATCACTTCCGCCAGCGGTGTCGAGATGGTGGTGGCGGTAGGGTCATAGGAGAAATCCCGATAAATCCGCGCCGTCAGATCGACCACAGCATCCAGGATCGGGCGTCTAGGCAAAAAGCTCACCTGCGCATAGCTGCGGATTTCCGGCAGGGGCGTCACCAAAGGCGAGGAATGCCGGAACTGCACCGCATCAAGAATATCGGCCCCGACCTCCATCCCGATCCGGGCTGCGACCTCTTCCCAGCGCGGACCGGTGGCCGGTCTTGGCACCAGGGGCGGTGTGATCCGCACCCGGGATTGGGAAATGATCCGACAGGTCTCATAGGGTTCGGACAGGCTGAAAGAGGTGAAGGTGTTGCCAAAAATATCCAGCCGTTCAGAGCGGTGTTCCGGCAGCGGCGTGGCCATCAATTGGTTGTTCAGGACTTCTTGGGTGCCAAAGCTGCGGGGCCGAAGATGGGCGGAGTGGTGCGAAACCGTCACCGGCATGGAATAGCGGTAAATGGTTTCATGCTTGACGTCATACACCACCGGATCGGTGCTGCGGCCATAGCCGCTGAGATCCAATTTGGTCTCAGGGCTTTGGGGGGGCTCCGATGGGCCTGCGGTTCCGGCTGTGGGGGTCGGTGCGACGATGCTCATGAGGGGGACTCCACAACGGGTCCGGATGTCGTCTGCGCCGGGGTTCCTTGCGCTTCGAGCAGGTCAGGATCCAGCCCGTCTTGCTCATCGGCTGAGTCGCTGCGCGAGCCCTCCGCTTTTGCCTCGGACCCGCTGCGTGCCAAGGCCGCTTCTGCTTCCGGGGCCAGTTCGGCCAGACCGGCTTCCTCCGGCGAGGTCGTCTCTTCCGGACCGTCCTCCTCTTCTGGGTCGGCAACGGGAAGGATAGGGGTTTTTTCCTGTTCTGCGGCCTCGTCGGTCACCGCCAGCAAGTCTGGATGCAAAGTGTAGTCGGTGCGCCGCTCCACCGCATGGGCGAAATAGCGCAAAGACAGGATCTCAGACAGCTCAATCAAGCCGCCGCGCAGCTCGGCCAAAAAGTCGCCGAGATAGCGCTTGCCATTGTCCTCGCTCTCCCGGGACAGGCTCAGCGGGTCAACGGTTTGGACTTGGGCCACCAGGGCGACCATGCGCCGCTGTTCCTCCGTGCGCAGATCGAAGGCCTGATCGGTGGCCAGACTGTCCACATGCCCGGCCATGCGCACCAGTTGGTAGGCCAAGGCGCGCGGATTGCTTTCGTCAAACAACAGCACGTCAAGAACCGGCAAATAGCTGGGCAGGGCGTGGTAGCGCGACCGATAGGTCATGGCGCTGTCGGCAATATCTAGGATCACATCCAGGATCGGTCCGATTTCAGCGTCGGACTCCACAGCCAAAATGGCGCTGGAGAGGTCAATCACATGCAAGGCGCGCTCAACCCGGCGGCCCATATCCAGGAAGCGCCATCCCATGCCTCGGGTCATGTTCTCCAGCCCAAGGCCGTTGATGGCCAACAAACTGATGACCACGTCGTCCAGCGCGCTCTGGAAATTTTCCAGATCCAGTGGCCCTAGGTCCGGCTCTTTGGGCAGGGACGCAGACGGATCCGTCTTCCGTTGTGCTTCCTCTGAAATGCCTGCAATGGGCGGGATGGAGGCTTGGGCTGGGATGGGGCTTGCCTCTGGCCCGCCGCCCGTCAGGGCCTCCACATCCAAGGGGATTTGGCCGACGGGCAAATGCAAGGGCGCATCCGGACCGGAGGGCGGGGCCATCGGGGCCATGGGGGCAAGAGCGGGCGAGTGGAAGGCGCTGTCGGTTTGCGGTGGGCGTTTGGCCCCGCGCAGGGGGCGCATGGGCGGACGGCGCAAACGCTCCGATGCCGCAGACAGCCGGGAGACCGCGCGCCATGCATCCTGGGACAGCCGGTCCCGGACCTTATCGGCGATGCTGCGCAACACTTTGACCAGCCCGGCCAAGCCAAACGCCTCATCGGGATTGGCGTTCAAATCCAGCAGATGGGTCATGGCCTTGCGTTGACCTTCGGGTGTGGCGCAATCGGTGCCATGCTCCAAATGCCCAGTGCGGCAGAAATGCAGCAGGATCGCTTCCAGCTCCGGAGTGCCAAAGCCATTTTCTGCCGCCCAAATGCTAGCCTTGCGCAGCACCCGGGCGAGGTCTTCGCAGCGCTCCGAATAGCGCCCAAGCCAATAGGTGTCATCGGCCACACGGGATTGCAGGGCGCGGGCGCCTCGGACCGGGCGCTGCGGGCCGGTGGCCCGAATCAAAGAGATCGGCTTGACCGGCTCATCCGACAGCACCCAGGTGTCCTTGCTGCCGCTGCCGGTTTGCATGGAAATTGCCCGATGGTCCGGACCCGGGGCGACCAGGGACAAGCCGCCGGGCATGGCGACATAGCTGCCATCATGGGCGACCAGCTGGATCCGCATCACCATTTGCCGGGGATTGATCCCATGGCGAGACCAGACCGGGACGCTGGAGAGGTGGAAATTTTCTTGTCCAATATAGTTCCACGGCTCTTGGCGGATTTGCTCGGCGAGGGCTTCCCGATAGCGGATGTCCAAATCACCGCCGCTGATCATCCCCGCATGGGCGTTGAAGCTAGGTCGGACGATCAGATTTTGCAGATTGGCCAGGACGTGGTCGCGTTCCTGGGGCTGGCCACACCACCAAGTCGCTACCGAGGGCATGCGCAGATCTTCGCCGAGCAGGCGACGGCAGAGGCTTTCCAGGAAGGGGTTGAGGCCCGGGGCTTCGACGACCCGAGACCCCAGGGCGTTGGCCATGGTGACATTGCCAGACTGCACCGCTTCCACCAGCCCGGGCACGCCCAAATGGGATTCTCCGCGCAATTCTAAGGGATCGCACCAACTGCCTTCATTGCGGCGCAGGATCACATCGATCTGCTTCAACCCGTCCAGTGTTTTCAGATAGACCCGGCCGTCGCGGCAAGTCATGTCCTGGCCTTCCACAAGGGTCAGGCCGAGATAACGCGCCAGATAGACATGTTCATAATGGGTTTCGTTATAGGGACCCGGCGTCCAGAGCACGACCCGGGGGTTTTCAGTTCCCCTTGGCGACAGGTGGGACAGGGTCTCCCGCACCTTCATAAAAAATGGCGCCAGGCGTCGGACCTGAGACTCCCGGTAAATGTCGGACAGGATCCGCGAGGTGATGATCCGGTTTTCCAGGGCATAGCCAACCCCGGCTGGGGCATCGGTCCGATCACTGACCACCCACCAGCGGCCATCCTGGGATCGGGCCAGATCGGCGGCATAAAAATGAAGATAAACGCCATCCTTTGGCTTGGCACCGTCGAGAGGCCGCAGGAATCCTGGGTTGGCATAGAGCAGGCTGGCGGGCAGGTGGGATTCATTGATTAGGCTGCGTTTGCCATAGAGATCCGCGATGATGCTGTTGAGCAATTGAGCGCGCTGGATCAAGGCGGCCTCTATGTCCGCCCATTCTTCCGAGGAAACGATCATCGGCAGAGGGTCAAGCGACCAGGGCCGACCAAAGCCTTCCGGATCGCCATAGAGGTTATAGGTCACCCCGTTGTCCCGGATCAGGCGTTCTGCGCGCTCCCAGCGTTGCGCCATATCCGAGGGCCCAAGGGCCGTGATCCGGTCCATCAGCGCCACCCAATGGGGGCGCATCTGGTCCTGGCTGGCCATCATCTCATCAAAAAAACCCTCGGCGACCGGATATTGTGGGTCCGGTATACCGGGCAACAGCCCCTGACTTGGATCAGTTCCGGAACTCTCGCCGAGGCCACCCCCCATTTGCGGGAACATGATGGAACTCCAGTCCTTTTGGGTGTCGGATCAAACGTAGATTAAAGGTCGTCCGAAGACAGATGGTGGGCTTTCGGCAAGTCTCAAAGCCTGTTGTCACAGGCTCCTTTATCCGGGCATGCGGCGCAGATCCAAGGTCATGGGGAAATCCGGATTGGCCTCGCCCGGGGGCGGATCAAACTGTCCCATGCCATGGCCAAAGGTGAAGAAGCGGGCCAAGCGTCGGCTCTCTGCCTCATTGGCGTTGACCGGGAAGGTTTCATAATTGCGACCGCCCGGATGGGCCACATGATAGGTGCAGCCGCCCAAGGAGCGCCGGTTCCAGCTGTCATAAATGTCAAAGGTCAGCGGAGCATGGGGGCCGATGGTCGGATGCAGGCAAGACGCTGGCCACCAGGCCCGGAAGCGGACTCCGGCGACGGTTTCGCCCGGTGTTCCGGTGGCGTTCAACGGCATGGAGCGGCCATTGCACAGCACTTGGTGGCGTCCGGCGACCATGCCGGTCACTTTGACCTGTAGACGCTCTACGGAGCTGTCGACAAAGCGCACCGTGCCACCGGAGCCCGGCTCTTCACCCATGACATGCCAAGGCTCCAAGGCGTGGCGGATTTCCATCTCGACGCCGCCATGGCGGACCGCACCATAGCGCGGGAAGCGGAATTCCACATGGGGGGCAAACCAGGCCGGATCGAAGGGATAGCCCGCCGCTGACAATGCGGAGAGCACATCGCGCAGATCTTCTTCAATGAAGTGCGGCAGCATGAAGCGGTCGCGTAGCGCATTGCCCCAGCGCACCGGAGCAGCGCGATAGGGTTCGCGCCAGAACCAAGCGATCAGAGCCCGCAGCATCAATTGCTGCACCACAGACATCCGGGCATGGGGCGGCATTTCAAAGCTGCGGAACTCCACCAGCCCCAACCGTCCGGTGCTGCTGTCCGGAGAAAACAGCTTGTCGATGCAAATCTCGGCCCGGTGGGTGTTGCCGGTGACATCGATCAGTAGATTGCGCATCACCCGGTCCACCAACCAGGGCTGGACCCCGGCGGCTTCCGCCTCTTCCTTGCGGGGCAGGCTGTCCAGGGCCAAGCCCAGCTCATAGAGCGTATCATCCCGGGCTTCATCCACCCGAGGCGCTTGGCTGGTTGGGCCGATGAACAGGCCGGAGAACAGGTAGGAGAGGCTGGGATGGTTCTGCCAGAACCGCACCAGGGAGCCGAGCAAATCGGGCCGGCGCAGGAACGGGCTGTCCGCAGGCGACGGGCCGCCGACGACCAAATGGTTGCCGCCCCCGGTGCCGACATGGCGGCCATCGACCATGAATTTTTCCGTACCCAGCCGGTTTTGCCGGGCCTCTTCATAGAGGCTGGTGGTGGTGTCCACCACTTCCTGGAAGCTGGCGGCGGGGTGAATATTGACCTCGATCACTCCCGGGTCCGGCGTGATCTTTACCACATGGATACGGTGATCCTGCGGCGGCGGATATCCTTCAATGATCACTGGGCTGTCGGCAGCAGCGGCGGCATCTTCGACCTTGGCAATCAGGTCCAGATAGTCTTCCAGATGCTCCACCGGCGGCATGAACACATGCAGCACGCCATTGCGGCTCTCGACGCTGATGGCGGTGCGGACCGGGCCGCCCAAGCCTTTTTCATCGGGCGGTTCCGGTTTGACCTCGGGCAGTTTTTGCCCCTGGATCCCGGGGCCGGACAGCGGACCGCTATTGTCCGCAGAACCGGGCGAGGCGGGCAATGCGGTTTGCTGGCGCAAAGGCGGACGCCGTCGCCGGGTTGGCGGCGGCGGGTCCGGCAAAGGCGGGCGGTAGGAAAACGGATCGGCCCCATAGACATAGGGGTAAGAAATCGCGGCCACATAGGGCAGGCTGTCGAGCGGGATGCGCAGCCCCATGGTGGAGTCGCCTGGGATCAGATAGAGCCGCCCTTGGCGGAATTTCCAAATCTCGGACATCCATCGCGGGGCTTGGGCCGGAGAATTCCAGCGCTGCACCGGCAACACAAAGCCGGTGATTTGCGACAGCCCGCGTTCGAACACCCGTGCGATCCGATCCCGGGTCTGGGGATCTTCGATCTTGTTGTCTTCCGGCGTCACATTGAAGGGCAGCTTGGCTTCCTGCTCGATGAAATGCCAGGGATCTTCATAGGCCTCGATGATCGCCTCATCGGAGATCTGAAGGGAGTCCGTCAAAGCGTGAATGAAGGTGCGCGCATCTTCGATGCTGTCCTGGCCAGCGATGTTGGGGCTGGCCAACAGCTCCCGGTCGCGCCAAATCGGTTTGCCATCCTTGCGCCAGATCAGTTGATGGGCCCAGCGCGGCAATTGCTCGCCGGGATACCATTTGCCCTGGCCGAAAATCAGCAAGCCGCTGGTTTGGCCGGGATTGTTCGCATCCTGGGGCACCCAGCGGTCCTGAAGCCGTTTGATCAGGGTGGTGGCCAGAAATTCCTTATTCGGCCCCACCGCATCGGTGTTCCACTCCGGACCCTCCATATCGTCAATGGAGACGAAGGTGGGTTCGCCGCCCATGGTCAGACGGACATCGCCCTCGACCAATTCCTTGTCCACCGCTGTGCCCAAGGCCAGCACGGAGTCCCATTGCTCTTCCGTATAGGGCTTGGTGACGCGGGGGCTTTCATAGATCCGGGTCACGCCCATGTGGAAATCAAAGGTGGTCTCGCAGGGCTCGACCAACCCGGAAACCGGGGCTGCGGACGGTGTATCAGGCGTGGCCGCCAAGGGAATATGGCCTTCCCCGGCAAACAATCCGCTGGTCGGGTCCAGCCCGACCCACCCGGCACCGGGCAAATAGACCTCGGTCCAGGCATGCAGGTCAGTGAAGTCTTCCTCGGGCCCGCTGGGGCCATCCAGGCTCTTTTCATCGGCGGTCAGCTGGATCAGATAGCCCGAGACAAAGCGGGCAGCAAAGCCGAGATGGCGCAGCAACTGCACCAGCAACCAGGCCGAATCCCGACAGGAGCCTTTTTTCAGGGACAGGGTTTCTTCCGGCGTTTGCACACCGGGCTCCATGCGGACCACATAGCCAATGTCCTGCTGCAATTGGGCATTGATCCCGACCAGGAAGTCGGTGGTCTTGCGCGGGGTGCGGTCGACGGAGTCAATCAAGGCCTGCAAGAGCGGACCCGGGGTGATCATTTTGCGGAACGGGGCCAGTTCTTCGCCCAAATCCTCCGCATAGTTGAACGGATAGTCCTCCGCATAGGGCTCCAGGAAATAGTCAAACGGATTGTAGACCGCCATATCGGCGACCAGATCGACTTCGACGGAGAAATGTTCGACCTTCTCCGGAAACACGATCCGGGCCAGCCAATTGGAATGGGGATCCTGCTGCCAATTGATAAAATGCGGTTCCGGCGAGATCCGCAGGGAATAGGACAGCACATTGGTCCGGCTATGCGGGGCAGGGCGGAGACGGATAATTTGCGGTGACATCGTCACCCGGCGGTCATAATGGTAGACGGTCTTGTGATTGAGCGCGACGTGAATGCTCATCTGTACCCCTCAGCCCTTTCGAAACCCACTGGTTGGTATCGGACATTGCTGCGCACTTGGCAAGCGGGGTGGTTCTACCCGGGGGCGGGTGTGGCCGTCCTGCAACCACATCAACGCCCCTGCGCCGAAATTGCACGCCTGAGAGATGCCAATGCGCGCAAAGATGCGGATGGCGTGATCGGCAAAGCCGTGAAATCGCTCTGCTTTCCATTTGCATGCACCCCGTGATGCTGCCACGCTACCCTCAGAAGCCGTAAACGAGGTCCAAATCCATGAGCCTGCGACAGCCCTATTTGATGTTCCTTGGCGATGCCGCCGACCAACTGGCGGCAAAAACAGCGATTGGCATCCATTATTGGCGCCCGGATTGGTGTTTGGGCCAGATGACCTTGCCGGGCTGTCAGGCGGATCTGGGGCTGCCCGAGATGTCCTTGGCCGAGGCTGCGGACAAAGGAGTCGGCACCCTGGTGATCGGAGTGGCCAACCGGGGCGGTGTGTTTTCTCCAGCCTGGGTGGAGGCCTGCAAACAGGCTCTGGAGCTGGGCATGGATGTGGCCTCCGGGCTGCATGAACGGCTGGCCTCGGTGCCTATTTTGGCCGAAACGGCAGCCAAAACCGGTCGGGAGCTATTCGATCTGCGCCATCCCAAAGACGTCACCACCATCGCCACCGGCGCGCCAAGGGCGGGCCGCCGCATGCTGGCGGTCGGCACCGATTGTTCGGTTGGCAAGATGTTCACCATGCTGGCGGTGGAGCGGGAAATGAAGGCCCGGGGCTGGAAAGCTGATTTCCGCGCCACCGGTCAAACCGGGATTTTCATTGCCGGAACCGGGATCTCCGTCGATGCGGTGGTCTCCGACTTCTTGGCGGGTTCGGTCGAAGATCTCTCCCCGGCCAATGAACCCGACCATTGGGACCTGATCGAGGGCCAGGGCAGCCTGTTTCACCCGTCCTTTGCCGGGGTCAGCCTCGGCTTGTTGCATGGGGCTCAGGCCGAGGCCTTGGTGATGTGTCACCAGCCGGGCCGCGAGCATATGCGCGGCCTGCCAGGGCGGCCATTGCCGAGCCTGGAAGAGTGTATTGCGTTGAATGAGCAATGCGCCGCCTTGACCGCTCCTGGCGCCAAGGTGATTGCCATTGCCGCCAATACCTCGGCCATGACCGAGGCGGAGGCCGAAGCCTATTTGAGCGAAACGGCGGCCCGTTTGGGCATGCCTTGTGTCGATCCCGTCCGCAGCGGTGTCGCGGCATTGGTGGATGCGGTGGCGACATTGTGACCCAGCCCCTGACCATCGATGTCGCTGCGGATGTTTTTCCCATCGCCGGGTCGTTTCGGATTTCCCGGGGGGCGAAGACCGAAGCCCATGTGGTGGTGGTGCGCATGGTGCTTCGGGGCGGGGGCCAAGAGTGGCAAGGCTGGGGCGAATGTGTGCCTTATGCCCGCTATGGCGAGACGGTCGAGGGCTGCCTGGCCCAGGCTGGTTTGGTCGCCCGAACCCTTGAGAAGGACGCGCTGAAGGCCTTGGGAGCAAAAAAAGGGCCGGGGGAAAGCTTAGCGGCGGACTTGGCGGCTGTTCTTGCCGCCCTGCAGGAGCGTTTGCAGGAGATTTTGGCACCAGGGGCGGCGCGCAATGCGGTGGATTGTGCCTTATGGGATCTCCGGGCAGCAGTGGCGGGGCAGTCCGTGCGCGCCTTGCTCGGGTTGCCCGCACTGTTGGCACCGCTGCGCACGGCGGAGACCCTGTCCCTTGATGCACCCGCAGCGATGGCAGCCCGGGCCAAGGCAAAAGCCGATCGGCCGCTGTTAAAGCTGAAGCTGGGAGCGGAGAAGTCTGCCGACTGCCTGAAGGCCATTCGTGCCGCAGCACCCGAGGCCGCATTGATTGTCGATGCCAATGAGGCCTGGGCACCGGAGGCGCTGCCGGAATTGTTTGCGCTCTGTTCAGAGCTGGGGGTGGCGATGATTGAGCAGCCATTGCCTGCCGACGACGATCAGGCATTGGCGGAGATTGCCCGCCCGGTTCCGGTTTATGCCGACGAAAGTTGCCATACCGCCGAAGGTCTGGCAGCGTTGAAAGACCGCTATGACGGAATCAACATCAAATTGGACAAGACCGGTGGGCTGACGGGTGCCCTGACCTTGGCCCAGGCCGCCGAAGCAGAAAATCTGGAGATCATGATCGGGTGCATGTTGGCGACCTCCTTGGCCATGGCGCCCGGGCTGGTCCTGGCGGATCGGGCGGCTTTTGTGGATCTGGATGGACCGGTGCTGTTGGCGCGGGACCGTCCCGGAGGGTTGCGTATAGAACAGGGCTGGATCCAAGTTCCGGCACCAGAAAACAATACAACCCCTTTCCTTTGGGGTAGGCTGGGAGCACAGACCTAATCTTTTGGCATAACAAGACGTTGGTCAGACCCTGAATTCTGGTTAATTTACTTTCCGGATCAGGAAGCATAGAGTCTCCACAACAAAAATATGGACTATGTGCGAAATTGAGGTGGTCTTCCAAAAAGCGGATACAGGCGGGACAAGATGGGGTCGGAGAACAATAAAATAGCGTCCGCAATGGCGCGATTAACCGATGACTTACATGGAGAGTCGATCTCGGTTCTGATCAACCCGTCCAGCCACACGCCCTTGGTGCAGCGTCGGCGTGCTTTGATGATCATCAGCCGGGTGCGTTGGGTGGCGATGACCTTTGCCGTCCTGACCCCGATTTGGATTGTCATTGATGTCTTGATGTTCCCCTGGCCCTTATCCGGCCTGCTCACCGGTCTGCGCATCGCGGCGACCATTGCCTTTACCGCCATTGCTTTGGGCTATCGCAGCGCTGAGCGCCCGGCCTTTGCCTTGATGGCGCTGGGATCCTTGCTGGCGATCCCCTGCTTCTTTTTCATCATCAGTGTCCCGATGATCACCTCCTTTGACCTGTCGCCGATGCAACAGGTTTTCGCATCGGGCTATGCCTTCCTACCCTTCGTCATGGTTGCCGGCATCGCGGTGTTTCCCATCACCTTGGCCGAAGGGGCTCTGTTCTCCACCCCGCTGATCCTGAGCATGGCCGGTGTGGCCTTTATGGGCTTCAATATTGACCCGTTTAACTATTATCTCGGCGCGTTGTGGCTCTTGGTGTTGCTGGCCACCGTGGCCACTCTGGCGGGCATGAGCCAGTTGCATTTCATGTCGGCTTTGGTCAATCAGGCCGCCCATGATGCCTTGACCAAATGCTACAACCGTCGGGTTGGGGAAGAACTGTTGGACGTCCAGGCCAATACAGCCATTCGGACTGGCTTGCCGATGTCTTTGGCCTTTGTCGATTTGGACAATTTCAAGTCCGTCAATGATCGCTTTGGCCATGATGAGGGCGACAAGACCTTGCGGCGGGCTTCGGAAGCCTTCCGCAAAATCCTGCGGCGCGGGGATATTGTGGTGCGCTGGGGCGGCGAAGAGTTCCTTCTGGTGATGCCGAACACTGATGGGGTCGGTGCCCTGCGGGCGGTGGAACGGATCCACGAAATCACCATGGGCAAACGCCCGGATGGAACCTTCCAAACCGCGAGCATTGGCATTTCAGAACTGCTGAGCGATGAATGCCGGAATTGGTCCGAATTGGTCGAGATCGCCGATAAGCGGATGTATATGGCCAAGCAGTCAGGGCGGAATCGCACCATTGGTCTAAAGGGCGAGACCTCGGTCTTTGAAATGGCCGACCCGGATCAAGACGGGTCAACGGACACTAAGGCGACCCAGTCCGAGGAGTCTCTGGACGTCGGTGTGGGCTAAATCGCTGGAGAGGTCGTCATCGGCTGCGCGACGGGCAGGTCTAAAGCCCTAAACCCACCTTTTTCCAAATGCCAGACCGCCTGGGCCGCGTGGTTGGGTGCGGGTCCCAGCCTCAGGATCAAGGCCGAGGGTTTCGGATCAAACGCACCAATCCCCAAAGGCCCGAGCCCTTTGGGGCGTTCTCCGGGTTTGGCCAAAGCCTGAAGGGACCATTCCAACCCGCCTGCGCTGCGCAACCGACTTCCCAACAGGCTGGTCACCAGGGCTTGCCAGAAGGGGCGCGGACGGCGGCCCATGCCGCTGAGATGCAATTGCTGCAGGACCGGTCCGTCCGCAGCGTTTTCGGGGGCGGCGGCCCAGGGCGGCGTCGCCCACTGGGCATTGGCGAGGCCATTCATCCGGGCTCCGGCAGACACCAATGTCAGCGGCCCTTGGGCGCGGCGCAAATGCGCGCCCAGCAGGGCTAAGAGTGCGGCGCGTTCCCCATGATGATGGCGGGCACTGAACTGATCCGACAGATGATCGGTGAGATGGGAGGACAAACCCAGCCGGTCTGCGGTCTGTTCCAAGCGGGCCACCTCCAAACCGATCAAGGGCACCGTCAGCAAACATAGGCTGCGCGGTGATCGCTCTGCGCTGGCCAGCATTTTGCCAATGGCACTCAGTCCTTCGGGACCCAGGACGTGGTTTGGGGTTCGGCGTGCCCTCAGATCCGGGATCACCAAGGATGCTCTGCCCAGGTCTAGACAACGGTCTTCGGTCGTGGCTTGATCCTGTTTAGGGCTGAGCTGTTGAAAGGCCGCAAAGGCTTCCCGCGCGATCTCCTGCAAGGCGGCCATGGGCTTGGTGTCTTCCAAGCGCTGGGGATGGCCGCGATATCCATCATAAATATCGCGGTCATCCCCAACCATGATGCTGGGCACCTGGGTGGCAAGACCAATTCTCGCCGCCATGGACCAGGCTTCCCGGTAACAGGCCCGGTAATACTGTTTGGCGGCACGCCGGGCGGCGTCGGGCAGCGGCGAAACCGCATGGCGTCCGGTGAGGAAACTCTCGGCTAGAAAGGGATGGGTTGTCGTCACGCCGTCGGGATGGATTAGATCCCCGGCATGGACCAACAGATGCGGCGGGCCGCCTTGGGCGCTGCTGGCTCCGGCATTGGCGATGCGGTGCCACAGGTCTAAGGAGCGATCCAGCAGCGGCTTTCGGTCCGGCGCTGCGGCGGTGCTGGCGGCAATGGCGATCCGCAGTTCCTCATCGGGGCCTGGCAGCTTGATCTTGTGGTCCGGTTGGCCCGGTGCAATCCGGTACCAAGTTTCTCCGCCAAGGGGCACGCGCAGCGGGACCCGCCAGAGGATTTCCGTCTCCGCATCGGCCAGATCTGGATCATCCCGATCATCAAACACCGCCTCCGGCGGTCCGCATACTGCCGGACCCGATGGCTGGGGAGGCGGCGCGTTTGCCGGGCGCAACAGGCCGGCGGCCAATGTCCAATACTCCGGGGCCGTGTCCATGAGCAGCAGCACCGGTGGCAAAAATCCAGAGTTCGGACCTGCTGGGTCAGTGGCGCGGCTTTGAGGGGGCTCGGAAGTCAAGGACCGGTCCTGGCGTGCGGTAGAAAGTGGGGGCGGACGTTTTGGATACCGTATCGGAACCATAACAATACCGCGTTCACGGTGTGAAAGGCAAAACCAACCGCATCCCTGCCCAATGCACACAGGTTTTAGTGGAAGAAGTGAGCCGGATAATGCTGTGGGAACCGAGCGGCGGAGGGTCTAAACTCACTGTATTCAAATCATTAAAGTTATCTTGCGCGACCTTACTTGTGCGTTTTTTGAAAAAGTCCCGTGCGCTGGGCGCGCCTTGATGGGGATTTGTGCCCTGCGTATACCTCAGCGCTTTGATAGGTGGAGTGGAGAAGAGCCATGGGTGTTCCGTTCAAAAAGATACTGGTCGCCAATCGGGGTGAGATCGCCATCCGCGTGATCCGGGCGGCCAATGAATTGGGCATCGGAACCGTTGGCATCTACACCGAAGAGGACAAGCTCTCCCTGCATCGCTTCAAAGCCGATGAAAGCTATCGGGTTGGCGAGGGGCTCGGCCCGGTCAAAGCCTATCTCTCGGTTCCTGAAATCCTCCGGGTGGCCAAAACCGCCGGGGCGGATGCGATCCATCCTGGCTATGGCTTTTTGTCCGAGAATCCGGATTTTGCCGAAGCCTGTGCCGAGGCCGGGATTGTGTTCATCGGCCCCTCTCCGGACACCATGCGCGCGCTGGGCAACAAAGTCGCCGCCCGCAACGCCGCCGTAGCGGCGGATGTGCCGGTTATGCCAGCCACTGGACCGCTGCCCGATGATATGGCGCAAATTGCCAAACTGGCCGAAGAGATCGGCTATCCGGTGATGCTCAAGGCCTCCTGGGGTGGCGGTGGCCGGGGCATGCGGGTCATTTCCGGCCCCGATGTGCTGGAAAAAGAGGTCACGGCGGGCCAGCGGGAAGCCGAAGCGGCCTTTGGCAATGGCGAGGTTTATCTGGAGAAACTGGTCCAGCGCGCCCGCCATGTGGAAGTCCAGTTGCTCGGCGACAGCCATGGCACGGTGGTGCATTTGTGGGAGCGGGATTGTTCCGTCCAACGTCGGAATCAGAAAGTCGTTGAACGCGCCCCGGCACCCTATCTGGATGACGCGCGGCGGCGCAGCCTGTGCGAGTCCGCCCTGCGATTGGCCCAATCCACCGGCTATTGCGGGGCAGGGACGGCCGAGTTTCTGATGGATGCGGATACCGGGGCGTTTTATTTCATCGAGGTCAATCCCCGGGTCCAGGTCGAGCACACGGTGACCGAGGAAGTCACCGGGATCGACATTGTTAAAGCCCAGATCCGCATTGCCCAGGGCGCGCGGATTGGGGTGGTTGAGGAATCCGGGGTTCCGGCCCAGGACGACATCCCGCTGACCGGACATGCCTTGCAATGCCGGATCACCACCGAGGATCCGGAGCGGAACTTTATTCCCGATTATGGCCGGATCACCGCCTATCGAGGTGCGACCGGCTTCGGCATCCGTCTGGATGGCGGCACTGCCTATTCGGGCGCGGTGATCACCCGCTATTACGACAGCCTGTTGGAAAAGGTCACCGCGAGGGGGTCCACGCCGGAAGAGGCCATGGCCCGGTTGGATCGGGCGCTGCGGGAGTTTCGGATCCGGGGGGTGGCGACCAACCTGACCTTTGTCGAAAACCTGATCAACCATCCGAAATTCAAAGCCGCCGAATACACCACGCGGTTCATTGATGAGACGCCGGAGCTGTTTGACTTTGCCAAACGCAAAGACCGGGCCTCGAAATTGATGCATTTCCTGGCCGATGTGATCGTCAATGAAAACCCCGAGGTCAAAGGCCGTCCGAAGCCTAAGGCCAATGCCTTAGCGCCGGTCTTGCCGCCGGTGCCTGACATTGATCCGCCCGCTGGGACCAAAACCCTCCTGGAGGAAAAAGGCCCGCAAGCGGTGGCCGATTGGCTGTTGGCTCAGGAAAAGGTCCTGATCACCGACACCACCATGCGCGATGCCCACCAGTCCTTATTGGCAACCCGGATGCGCAGCTATGACATGGTCGCGGTGGCCGATGCTTATGCCCGGGCCTTGCCGCAATTGTTCAGCCTGGAATGCTGGGGTGGGGCGACCTTCGATGTGGCCATGCGCTTCCTGAAGGAATGTCCCTGGGATCGCCTGCGTGATTTGCGCGCCCGGGTGCCTAATATCCTGTTCCAAATGTTGCTGCGCGGCTCCAATGGGGTCGGCTACACCAACTATCCGGACAATGTGGTTGAAGCCTTCGTCAAGCAGGCCGCCAGCTCCGGTGTCGATGTGTTCCGGGTATTTGATAGCCTGAACTGGGTCGACAATATGCGGGTCTCCATGGATGCGGTCCTGGAGAGCGGCAAGATCCTGGAAGCGGTGATCTGTTACACCGGGGACCTCCATGACCCGGATCGGCCAAAATACGACCTGGATTACTATGTCGCCATGGCCCGGGAGTTGAAGGCGGCGGGCACCCATATTCTCGGCGTCAAGGACATGGCCGGGCTGGTCAAACCCCGTGCGGCGCGGGAATTGATCGGGACCTTGAAAGCCGAAACCGGTTTGCCGATCCATTTCCACACCCATGACACCTCGGGCATTTCAGCGGCCTCGGTGTTGGCGGCGGTGGAGGCTGGTGCCGATGCGGTCGATGCGGCCATGGACAGTTTCTCCGGTTTGACCTCGCAGCCGAACCTCGGCTCCATTGTCGAAGCCTTGCGCCGGGGTCCCCGGGATTCTGGCTTGGATCCGGAAGCCATTCGCCGCTTTTCCGATTATTGGGAAGGCGTGCGGAGCCAATATTTTGCCTTTGAATCTGATTTGCGCTTTGGCGCGTCCGAGGTTTATCTGCATGAAATGCCCGGCGGCCAGTTCACCAATTTGAAGGAGCAGGCCCGTTCCATGGGCTTGGCCGACCGCTGGCATGACGTGGCCAAAACCTATGCCGATGTGAACCAGCTGTTTGGTGACATCGTCAAGGTCACCCCATCGTCCAAAGTGGTCGGTGACATGGCATTGTCCATGGTTGCTGCGGGCCTGACACCGGAGCAGGTGGCCGATCCGGCCACAGAGGTCTCCTTCCCCGACAGCGTGGTGTCCTTCTTCAAGGGCGATCTGGGTCAACCGCCTGGGGGCTTCCCGGAGGTGTTGCGGGCCAAGGTGCTGAAGGGATCCGGCCAGGAGCCGATCAATGTGCGTCCCGGCTCTGTGCTGCCGCCTTTGGACTTGGACGCCGAGCGGACCCGCGCGGAAGAGGCCAATGAGCGCGCACTGAGCGATGAGGAATTCGCCTCCCACCTGATGTATCCCAAGGTGTTCGCCGACTATGCCAAATTTGTCGGCCGATATGGTCCGGTCGGGGTATTGCCGACGCCGGTGTTCTTCTACGGCATGGTGCCAGGCCAAGAGATCGCGGTGGATCTGGAGCCGGGAAAATCACTGGTGTTGCGCTGCTTGACCGTGGCCGAGCCCGATGATGAAGGGCTGGTGAAGGTGTTCTTTGAGCTGAATGGCGAGCCCCGCATGATCAAGGTCGTCGCCAAAGAGGCCGCAGCTCATATCGCGGCCCGGCCTAAAGCGGATCCGGGCGAACCGGGCCATGTGGCTGCGCCGATGCCTGGAGCCATTGGATCGGTTTCGGTGGCGGTTGGCCGTAAGGTGAAGGCCGGGGATCAGCTGTTCACCATCGAGGCGATGAAAATGGAGACCTCGGTCCAGGCCGAGCGAAGCGGCAAGGTCACCGCAGTCCATGTGAAGCGTGGCGATCAGGTTGATGCCAAGGATCTGGTGCTCGAGCTTGAGGTTTAAGCCAAGGGTTTAAGCGCAGGGCTTAGGCGCGAAGGGGTTGGGCGGTGCCAGGTCGGCGACCGCCCAAAACCTCGGTCAATTCCTGCGCCAGCGCACGGACCGTCGCGCCAATTTCCGGGATCCGGGATTGGGGGATCCGGGCGGCAAGACCGGAGACGGAAATGGCGCAGGCGGCTTCACCATCCGGTCCCCAAACCACTGAGGCGACACAACGCAATCCGACCACATATTCTTCGTCATCCAGCGCATAGCCGCGCTGGCGGATTTTGTCGATCTCCTCCTGAACCGCTGCCCGGTTGGTCAGGCTGTGTTGGGTCATGCCCTTCAGACCATGGCGCTCCATCAAACGGTCGATTTCCCGGTCGTCCCAGGTGGACAGGATCGCCTTGCCCATGCCGGAGCACAGCACCGGAACCCGCCCGCCCGGGGGCGATATGGCGCGCATGATTTCGCGGCTTTCGACCTGGGACAGGGTGATGACCTCACCATCCTCGATCACGCCGAGATTGGCGGTTTCCCGGGTCAGGTCGCGCAAGCGGCGCAGGAAGGGCAGGGCGGGCACAACGAAATTGCGCCTTTGGGCGAAGGCGGCCCCGACGGCAAAAGCCCGACGCCCCACATGCCAGCGGCCATTGGAAGAGTCCGATTGGGCAAAGCCCCGCTGCTCCAGAGTGGTGAGCAGGCGGTGGGTGGTTGATGCCGCCAGACCGGCGGTGCGGGCCAGATCCGAGAGTCTGGCCCCGTCTTCCTGTTGTGCCAAGGCCTCCAACAGGGTCAGCGCCCGCTCCACCGATTGCACACCACCTGCTGACTTTTCCATGCCCAGTTCCTTTTTTGTGCCAGAGCCTTTTGGCGTCTGTCTTAATTTCAGAGTGGAGCGCTAAGGTTTTCCATTCAAGAGGTCTTCGTTTCCACATTATGGAAAAGGGTGGGGTTCGGGGCTGTGCAGCCGCGCTAAGGACGCTATCTCTCTCTCAACTATTGGATTGGAGGGTTAAGAATGTCCAATTATGTGCCCCGCGCTGGATTGTCCGTTGCCGCTGAACTGGCCGATCTGGTCGAAACCCAAATTCTGCCGGGTCTGGATCTGCAGGCCGATGCCTTTTGGGCCGGTTATGACGCCTTGCTCGGCGATTTGATGCCGGAAAACGCCCGTTTGCTGGCGGTTCGGGATGATCTGCAAGCCAAATTGGATGGCTGGCTGTCCGAACGTCGGGGTCAGCCCTGGGATGGCGCGGCTTATAAGGCCTATCTGCAGGAGATCGGCTATCTGGTGCCCGAAGGCGACGCGTTCCAAATCGGCACCACCAATGTGGATGCGGAGATCGCCACCATCGCAGGCCCGCAATTGGTTGTGCCGGTGGCCAATGCTCGTTTCGCTCTGAACGCTGCCAATGCGCGCTGGGGTTCGCTTTATGATGCGCTTTACGGCACCGACGCCCTGCCGGGCACCCCGGAAGGCCCGGGTTATGATCCGGCCCACGGCGCAAAGGCGGTCGCTTGGGCCGCTGAGTTCTTAGACACCGCCCTGCCTTTGGAGGGGGCCTCCCACAAGGACGTCACCGCCTATGTCCGTGAAGGCGCGACCCTGTCGGCCAAGGTTGGTGAGGCCAGCCATAGCTTTGCCGATCCGAAGGCCTTTGTTGGCTATCAGGAAGACGCTGCGAAGGGCACCGCCAGCTATGTGCTGTCCCACAATGGGCTGCATGTGGAGCTGGTGATTGACCCCAGCCACCCGGTCGGGGCCGCCAGCGCCAGTGGCTTGCGCGACGTGATCCTGGAAAGCGCCATGACCGCGATCCAGGACTGCGAGGACAGCGTTGCCGCCGTCGATGGCGAAGACAAGGTCGTCGTTTATGGCAATTGGCTCGGCCTGATGAAGGGCGATCTGGAGGAAACCTTCTCCAAGGGCGAAAAGACCCTGACCCGCCGCCTGAATGCCGACAAGGTCCTGACCGCCCCCGATGGCGGCACGGTGAGCCTGCAAGGCCGGGCGCTGCTGTTGGTGCGCAATGTCGGCCATCTGATGACCATTGATGCGGTGATGAAAGATGGCCAAGAAACCCCGGAAGGCATGCTCGATGCCCTGATCACCGTGGCCTGCGCCATGCACGATCTGAAGAAAACCGCTGCCGAGGGGGGACGCAATTCCCGCACCGGATCGGTCTATGTGGTGAAGCCGAAAATGCATGGCCCAGAAGAGGTCGCTTTCGCCAACACCCTCTATGGTCGGGTGGAGCAGATCCTGGGTCTGCCCGAAAACACCGTGAAGCTCGGTGTGATGGACGAGGAACGCCGGACCTCGACCAATCTGTTGGAATGCATCCGGGCGGTGAAGGATCGTTTGGTCTTTATCAACACCGGCTTCCTGGACCGGACCGGCGATGAGATCCATACCTCCATGCAGGCCGGGCCTTTCATCCCGAAAACCGAGATGAAGGATGCGGCGTGGCTATCGACCTATGAAAACGGCAATGTGGATGCGGGCTTGCTGTCTGGCATGCCGGGCATTGGCCAGATCGGAAAAGGCATGTGGGCCAAGCCCGATGCCATGGCCGAAATGCTGACGGCCAAGATCGGCCATCCGAAGGCCGGTGCCACCACCGCATGGGTGCCTTCTCCAACGGCAGCGACCCTGCATGCCACCCATTATCACCATGTGGATGTGTTCGCTCATTTGGAGACTCTGAAGGACCGGGCTCGGGCCGATCTCGACATTCTGCTGACCCCGCCGCTGTTGGCTGGCCGCAATCTGACCGATGAAGAAGTCCGGCGCGAAGTTGACAACAACTGCCAGGGCATTCTGGGCTATGTGGTGCGCTGGGTTGACCAAGGCGTGGGCTGTTCCAAAGTGCCCGACATCAATGATGTGGCGCTGATGGAAGACCGGGCAACTCTGCGGATCTCCTCGCAATATCTGGCCAACTGGCTGCTGCATGGGGTGATCACGGCTGATCAGGTCGAAGAGAGCCTGCGGCGGATGGCTCTGGAGGTGGACCGGCAAAATGCCAGCGATCCGCTCTATGTGCCGATGGCCCCGGCCTATGATGGCGTCGCCTTCGCAGCGGCGCGGGATCTGGTGTTCAAGGGTGTTGAGCAACCGTCGGGCTATACCGAGCCGGTGCTCCACGCCCGGCGCCGCGAAGCCAAGGCCAAGGCCAGCGCCAAGGCTGCTGCCTAATTCAGATGCGCCTGCCGCAGCGGTTTTGTGGCAGGCGCTTCTTTCCTATCCTTATCTATCCTTTCCTTTCCTTTCCTTTCCTTTCCTTTCCTTACCAATCGGGCGGGACAAAAAAATGATCACCATAAAACGTTTGGATTTGGCCGATGCCGGGGTGTTGCTTGCGGGTGCGCGGGCACGGGCGGAAGAAATCGGCGTGCCGATGTGCATCGCCATCACTGATGAGGGCGGCAATCTGATTGCCTTTGAACGGATGGATGGCGGCAAGGTGACCTCGACCACCATTGCCATCGACAAGTCCTACACCGCCTCTGCGGCGAAAAAGGCAACCCATGACTATGGCGCGATCAGCCAGCCCGGCGGTCCGGCCTATGGCATTGACTCCGCCATTGGTGGGCGTTTGATGGTGGTCGGCGGCGGCCTGCCGGTGATCGTGGAGGGGGCCGTTGTTGGCGGCATTGGCGTCAGCTCCGGCACGCCGCTCCAGGACCAGGACGTCGCCCAGGCGGGCATTGATGCCTTCTTAAAAGGGCTGTGAGGACCCTGGTTTCCGGCCCGCGCCTCTGGTAGAGAACCCTCTCGTTCCCCCAAAAGAGCAAGAGGCGACCATGGATCCCACCATCCTCCCACAGGTGCCCCAAACCACCATTTCTGTTGCCGGAAGCACAGCCCGCTTTCCCGTGCGCCGGATTTATTGTGTTGGTCGGAATTATGCCGACCATGCCTTGGAAATGGGCGGCGATCCGAAGTCCGAGCCGCCGTTCTATTTTTCCAAACCTGCCGACGCCCTGATCGAGGGTGGCGGCGATGTGCCCTATCCACCGCAAACCAGCAAGCTGCATCACGAGGTGGAGCTGGTGGTCGCGTTGGGCAGCGGCGGGGCCGATATTCCGGTTGCTGAGGCTTTGGACTGTGTCTGGGGCTATGGGGTTGGGATCGATTTGACCCGCCGAGACATGCAGGCCGCTGCCAAGGATCAGGGTAGGCCCTGGGACCTGTCCAAGGGCTTTGACAATTCCGCCGTCATTGGCCCGATCCATCCGGTTTCTGCGGTCGGCCACCCGACCGAGGGCACGGTGTCTTTAAGCGTCAATGGTCAGACCAAGCAATCGGGCACCTTAAGCCAAATGATCTGGGGCATCCCGGATGTGATCAGCGTGCTGTCCCAATCCGTGGCCCTGGCCCCAGGTGATTTGATCTATACCGGCACGCCCTCCGGGGTTGGCGCTCTGGAGCGGGGCGATGTCTGCGAGGTCGCGCTGGCCGGCTTGGGCGGCTATGTGGTCAAAATTGTTTAGGGCCCTGCCCATCCGGCGACCGGGGACTCGCTAGGGCTGAAAAGCGCTCGGTTAATACTCCCGCAAGGCTTTGATTACGCTTGGTGAACCATTTCCGCCTAAGGTCTTTCTGCGGCGCAAGGGCCGCGTGAGACCAACAAAGGGAATGAGGATCATGGCCTGGTTTCAGGATCGGAGGGGTGCGCCCCGACCGCAAAGGAGTGCTGTGTCTGCAGAGCGTCGGATGCCGGAAAACCGCCGAGGTTTGGAGCGCCGCGAAGTGGACAGTTTGGAGGTGATCCGGGCGCGTTTGCGGCGGGAAAAGTCGCCTCTGTTGGCAGAGCTTGAGGAACGGGTTCTCTGTCCGGCGGTTGCCTAAAGTTTGACAGCGACCGCCCTGTCTGAAACGGGGCGGTCTCCCTGCCTTTCATGTGTAAAACCGGCTCTTCGTCGAGTCGCTGGCTTTGCGAAGCCTAGGGTTTTATGACCAGGGTGATATTTCTTATTTCTGCGGCGCACAAAATTTTTAAAACATTGATATAATTAGAAAAAATGTAGGATTGTTGTTCCTGCTGTCGTAAAAACCCGAAGTAAAACCAAGTAAAATAGTCAAATACTTCTTCCGCTGGATGGAAAAATAATTTCCACAGGGGTTTTGTGGAAAACCCTTTTGGACGAAGGCGTTACCGACCGGACGCCGCCCCGACCATCAATTTGGTTGTCTAGGGTCTATCCGAAAACTTGCAAAGAAGCTGTAATGGATCTATCAAAAGTTTAAGATCGTGCAAGAGAAGGGGACCGTGTCGGCTGCTTTGGTTTTGGCTAAGCAGTTGGTCAAGAAAGCGAACAAGGAATGGAAACGGCGCGCCGCTTGTGGCGATATCATTGTGCGACCAAACATCGGCCGGAACGCTATGCTCCGACGCCGAGCGCTTTGGATTGGGATGAACGTCCCGATCCCTTCCGGCGCTATGTCGGGGCCGACACGGTTCCGTTGCCTCTGATCGATGGCACCAATGGCCCATCCTACAATGCCTTATTCGCCGCTCCGCAGATCCCCCCGACTGGACAGGCGGGGCGTGGCCTCTGCGGTGATGTGCCGCCGGACTTGAACCGGCTGGGTCTGTTCATGGAGCTGGCCTTTGGCTTGAGTGCCTGGAAACAGATGGGCACGGACCGCTGGTCACTGCGCAACACCCCCTCAAGCGGCAATTTGCATCCGACCGAAGTTTATTTGGTGCTGTGGGATCCGGAAGGCTTTTTGGGCGCGCCGGAAGCCTTGGAGCTTGAACGCCTGATCCCCGGTGATGCGGCCCAATTGGCCAAGAACCGGGCCAATGGCTCGGCGATCCCTTTGCCCGGCATTTACCATTACTCGCCCTATGACCATACCTTGGAACGTCGGCTGGTGCTCTCGGTCGACACGGTGGAAGCCCTGGTGGATGGTGCCGGACGGGGTGTGTTCGGCCTGATCGGGCTGTCTTCGGTATTGTCGCGGGAATCCTGGAAATATGGTGCCCGGGGTTTGCGCTATTGCCTGCATGATGTCGGGCATGCGGTGGCTGCGGCCCGCTTTGCTGCGGGCACTGTGGGCTGGTCCCTGCGGTTGGACCGTAGCATCGCCCAGCAGGACATTGCCACCATGCTGGGTCTGGATCGCTGCCATCCCGGCAGCAGCCGAATTCCGGAGCCTGAAGTCGAGCAGCCGGATTTGGTGGCGCTGATCGGCTCGGAACCGCACCAAGCGGTGTTGCCGGAAACGGTGCTGGTCACCGCCGCCCAAGACAGCTTGTGGACCGGTCGGGCCTCCATGACTTCGGCGGAGCGGGAAACCCTCGATACTCTCACCGAAGTCCTGCCGGAATTTAACCGGCGCATGGCCCATTTGCCGGTGGAGGATGGCTTGCTGCCTGAGCCGGTGATCCCCGGCGTATCCGATGATGCGGTCGGTGCCATTTCCCCATTGCCAGCTGCACGTCGGTCATCGGAAGAGGCAATGGCGCGGGGGACCGGTGGCCCGGCCAGTGCCTCTGAAACCGCCCAATCCCTGACCGACGACACCTCCGGCGCGCCCTCAGCACTGCCCCTATCCGCTGCGGCCTTGATCCGCCAGCGTCGCAGTGCCCAGCGCATGGATGCCAAGACCGCCATGGATCGGGACTCCTTTGCCCGGCTGTGCGAGCGCTTGATGCCCTTTGCGGACCGTCCCCCCTTCGATGCCTTGGGCGGACCACCCCGGGTGCATTTGGTGTTCTTCGTCCATCGGGTCGAAGGTTTGGAGCCGGGCATCTATTTGCTGTGCCGCCATGGCGATGATTTGAATTCCCTGCGCCAGATCCTGCAGGGCGGGGGCTCAGTGCCCGGATTGAAGCTGGAAACCGAGCCCTTTGACTGGACGCCGGTGCCCAATGTCCATGAGGGTCTGCATCGTCTGACCATGCTTGATTTGACCCGAGGCGCGTCGAAGCTGTTCTGCCGCCAAGGCCTGGGCGGTCGCGGCGCTTTCTCGGTTGCGATGATTGGGGCCTTTGCCGAGGCGCTGTATCGGGAAGGGGCGGAAGGCTATGCCGCCCTGCACCGGGAGGCCGGGGCGATTGGCCAATTGCTCTATCTGGAAGCCGAAGCGTCCGGTTTGCGCGGCACCGGGCTCGGCTGTTTTCTGGATGACGCGATCCATGATTTGCTCGGCATTCCGGCCGGAGAAACCTCGGGCTCCCTGCCGCCCTGGCAAATGCTCTATGGCTTTTCCATTGGCGGAGAGGTGCGGGATGACCGGCTGGGCAGCGAACCGGCTTATGCTCATTTGGGGGATCGGGGCGAACCCTTGAAACGCTAAGATCTGTGCGGCAGGGTCGCTACGCTCTTCAATCCCGCCATTTTAGTCCTTCCCAGTGCATCCTAGAGGAACCGCCTCCGCATGCCCCTTTGGAGCACGCTTTTCGAAAACCCCCTGTCCCAAATCACCGCTGACCCTGCACGGGCGGTGGCGGTGCTGCCCTGTGGTGCCCTGGAAACCCATGGGCCGCATTTGCCGCTGGGTACGGATCTGGTCCTTGCCGAGCGCTTGGCCGATCTGTTGGTGACCGACATGGAGCAGGACCAAAGCACCGGGGTTGGTCCCGTCTTGCGCCTTCCGGCCCTTTGGCTTGGGGCCTCAGCGGAGCATGGCGCTGGCTTGGGCACTCTTTCCCAACCGGAAGAGAGCCTGATTGCGGCCCTGAGCGGGCTGTGGCGCGGTCTTGTCCAGAGCGGTGTGCGCAAAGTTCTGATGCTCAATGCCCATGGCGGCAATGTGCCGAGCCTTGCCATCGCTGCGCTGCGGGCCCGCGCCGAATATGGCCTGTTGGCCGCAGCGGTGCATTGGTTGGATTTTGGTTTGCCGGACGATTTGGTGCCGCCATCCCCGGCCCGAGAGGACGTCCATGGCGGCTGGCTGGAAATGTCCTTGATGCTGGCGCTGGCTCCGGAACAGGTCGGTTCGGAGCCCCCCGAAGCGGCCCCTGTCACAGCCCTGGCCAAGACGGGCGTGGCGGCGCTGTATCCGATGGGACCGGCTGGCTGGGGCTGGATGACCGGCGATCTGAGCGGCAAAAGTTGGGCCGGACGGCCCGACCTCGGATCCGCTGCACTCGGCGCTAAGATTGCGGCCCATGCGGTTGCCGGGTTCCGCCGCACCCTTGAAGATCTATCCAGCGCCGACTGGCCTGTGGCGTGAGATGACAACATCGAACCCCGCAGATGCCTTTACCCCGTTGCGCAGAACCTTGGAGGCGGGCGAGCGGTTGGTGATTGGCCAGTTGGGCCAGTCCCTCGATGGCCGTATTGCCACCGTCACTGGCCACTCCCACTACATCAACGGCCCGGCAGCGCTGCAACATCTCCATGCCCTGCGCGCCCATGTGGATGCGGTGGTGGTCGGGGCCGGGACTATCTGTGCCGATGATCCCCAACTGACCGTGCGTCTGGCGTCCGGGACGTCTCCGGCGCGGGTTGTCCTTGACCCATCCGGGCGGGTCTCCCCAGAGGCCCGCTGTTGGCGGGACGATGGCGTGCCACGGCTTTGGATCCGGCAACAGGGTCAGGAGCAGGGCGAGAACGCTGCCCTGCCCGAGGGCGTTGAGATGCTGTCTCTCTCGTCGCAGCCGGAGGGTCGGATCGCCCCGGATGGAGTGCTGCAGGCCCTGACCCAGCGGGGCTGGCGCAAGATCCTGATTGAAGGCGGGGCTTGGACCGTCTCCCACTTTCTGGCTACCGGGGTTTTGAATCGCCTGCATATTTTGATGGGACCGTTGATCATCGGGTCCGGGCTGCCCGGACTGCGCTTGCCCGAGATTGACCATTTGGACCACGCCCTGCGACCGGAGGTCACCCCCCACTTGTTGAATGGGGGAGACGTCTTATTTGACTGTGACCTGTCCAAGCCAGCGGAGCCTACTAATGTTTAGACCCCCTGATGCCTATAACCGGGTCGCCCAGTCGCTGCATTGGCTGGCGGCGGCCTGTATCCTGTCGGCGATCCCGATGGGGGCGGCGATGACTCGGGTTGGACCCGGACCACTGCAGAACACCTTGTTTGATCTGCATCGCTCCATGGGTTTTGTCGTGTTGGTGTTGATGCTGATCCGCATTGCCTGGCGGGTTTACAGCCCGCCGCCGCCGCGCCAAACGCCCCTGCCGCGCTGGCAAAGCATCGCCGCAGAAAGCGCCCATGGGATTTTATATCTTGGCCTGATTCTCAATCCGTTGATCGGCTGGATCGGCACCAATGCCTTCCCGGCCCCGATCAAGGTCTTTGGCCTGTTCACTCTGCCGACCCTGGTTGAGAAGGATCGCGCGCTGTCAGAGCTGCTGCTGACGATCCACGAATATCTGTCGCTGTTTCTGGCCGCCGTGATCCTGGTGCATATTGCTGCGGCTTTGCAGCATCACTTCATCAAGAAGGATGACACCTTGCGCCGCATGCTGCCCTGGTAGGCGGTTGTCATCAGGCTTAGGCTCAGGCTGGCGGCAGGGCCAGGACATCCAGATGGCCGACCTCGATTAAGCGGCACCGAGCTTGGCGGTGATCAATCCAGGCATACATGCTCTCTTCGGTGACCGGACCGCTTTCTGACACCGCTTCATCAATCCCGCTCAGCAGCTGTTGCATCAGGGGGCCATGGGCCTCTTTGGTCAAAACCCAAGGGCTGGCCCCCGTGGTGACGTTGAAGCCTTTGGCGGCGAGGGCATCGCGGATCAAAGCACCGCCTTGTGGTCCTGCAGCAGGGCCGCCAAAGCCCTTGTCCTGGGTTTGATGGGCGACGAAGGCGTCAAACACCATTTCGTCCATCGGATGATCCGGTTCGGCCCGGATGGTGCCATCGACACAGAGCGTGGCCAGCAGGGCGCAGCCTTGAGCGGCGCAGAACGCGGCCAGTGCGTTGATCCAAGCCTCGGAGGTCAGGTCCAAAAACGCCGAGGCGGTGATCAGATCCGGTTTCGGCAAGCCTTCTTGTGTTGGGTCGGGCAGGCCGGAGGCGAGGTTAAACTGGCGCACCACAGCCACATGGCGTTCCGCAGCGATGTCGAGCAATCCCTGGTCCTGATCAATCAGAACCCATTGGGTATTGTCCGGCAGGCAGGCAGAGAAGGACCGGATGGAAGAGCCGGTTCCGGCTCCCAGATCCCACACCACCAGGGCGTTCCGCTCGGCGAAGGCTGCCTTCAGGGCGGCCTGAACATCGAGATTATGCGCGGCTTGGTCGGCAGGTTCGCGCAGGGCCAACCAGCCGCCGGAAAAGCTGTTCATGTCGCTGTTCATGGGCGCATCTCCTCAGTCATCACCTCTGTTAGGCAGGCGGCAATGGTTGTGGCGCAATCTTGCCAGCTCGGCAGAGCCAAACCCGCCTGTCGGGCGGCCTGCGCGGTGCGGAGCCGCCGCGCCGGATCGACCAGAAAAGCCCGCAAGGCTTGCTCCAAAGCGTCCGGATCATCGGGCGGCACCAATATGCCAGCCTCGGCCGGCACCGTATCGGGCACGGCTCCCACAGCGCAGCCGATCACCGGCAGACCATAGGATAGGGCCTCGGCAAAGGCCATGCCATAGCCTTCATGGCGGCTTGGCAACACAAACAAGGCGGCTGCCTGATAGGCCGCTTGCAAATCCGCGCCGGTCACAGCGCCGGGGCAGGTGATCCGCTCAGCCAAGCCCCGTTCCGTGATGGCAGCCTGGAGCGCCTGGGCACAGGGGCGGTCGCGATCCAGACTGCCGATCCATTGGGCGGTCCAGGGCAGGTCGCGCAAGCGGTCTAGGGCCTCCAGCAACACATCATGGCCCTTGCGGGGGGTCAGGGTCGCCACGCTGAGCAACACAGGAGCCCGGTCGGTGCCAGAAGGATCCGGAGCAGAGAAGCCCGGAGCCGTGGGAGCTGGATCGGTCCCCGGCAGGGCGATGGTGATCTTACCTTCCGGAACCGCATAGTCGGCGACCAGGGTGCGGGCGGTGTCCGGGCTGGTGACGATCACCGCTTGGGCAATTCCCAGAGCGGCCTTCTCGGTCGCATGCAGGCGGGTGGCTTCAGCCTGGGTGAGCCCGGTTTCCAGGGCCAAGGGGTGATGGTGCAGAACCACCAGGGTTGCCGGGAGGTTGGCGAGTTCCGTGGCCGGAAGACCGCCAAAGGCCAGACCGTCGAGCAGAACGAGAGCGCCTTTGGGTATGGCCCTGAGTTGGTCGAGGGCTGTGGCGATATGCGGCCCCTCTGGTGCGGGGAAGCCATCGGGCAGGGCGAGGGGCTCCAGGGCCCAGCCGCAGTCCGGCAGCGCGTCAAGCATCCTACGGGCATAGCCATAGCCCCCGGTCGGCGCGTTCAAATCACCCGGAAAAGCAAACCAACCCTGGCGCATCTCGCCCGACCGTCTCTAGGAGGCGCTGTCGGGCGCTGTCAGGGTCTCTTCATAGGCGGCCCAGGCGACATGGGATTCCTGCAGCGAGACACCGACTTTGGAGATCCCGGTGGCCTCTGCGCCCAGGTCACCGGCCTTGATGGCGGCGATGACCTCTTGGCACAGCCATTGGGCGATGCGTTCGGTGGTCGAGCGGCGGTCGCCGAACATGTCGAGCTCATCGAGATTGCGGTAATTGATTTTGGCGCACAGGCCATGAACCGTGTCCGTTGCCGCGCCGATATCAACCACAATGTCATTGCTGTCCAGGCTTGGGCGCTCGAAGCGCACATCGGCAACATAGGTCGCGCCATGGAGATTTTGTGCCGGGCCAAAGGCCTCGCCACGCAGGCTGTGGGCAATCATGACATGGTCGCGTACGGTGACGGAAAACATGAAAACTCCTTTTAGGGTTAGGCGACTAACGATAACGCACGGCGGTCATCAGGCCTTGGGCATCCGGGGCCAGGATGTCGGGCAGCCGGGCGGGCAGGTCTTCAAATGGGACCTCTTCGGTGATCAGACAATCCAGCACCGGATCGGCCAGCAGGGAGAGGGCCAAAGCCATGCGTCGGCCATAGCTCCAGCGGGGGCGGCGCTCCGTGGGCAAATTGCCGACCTGAGAGGAAATCAGAGACAGGCGTCGGGGGTGGAAGGCTGCCCCCAGCGGGGCGGAGATCGGTTTGTCACCATACCAGCTCATCTCCACCACCTTCGCTTCGGGTCCGGCGAGGGACAAGGCCGTGGCCAAGCCCGCCTCGCTGGCGCTGGCGTGGAAGACAAGATCCTGGCTGGCCTCACTAAGGCCATGAGCATGGCTCGATAGCTGCTCCGGATGGCAGAACTTTACCCCCAGCGCTTCGGCCACCGGTGCCCGAGTCGGGTTGATATCACACAGGGTGACTTGGGTTCCGGGGATGCGTCCGGCCAGCCAGGCGGTCAGCAGACCCACCACACCGCCGCCTATCACTGCAATGTGATCCCCCGGTCCCGCACCCCCGTCCCAAACCCCATTCACGGCGGTTTCCATATTGGCCGCCAGAATGGCGCGGCGGGGGGGAACTCCTTGAGGAATATAGTTTATTGCCGCTTCCGGGACCCGAATTTTGTCCTGATGCGGATGCAGGATAAAGCCAAAATTTGGTGCGTCAGAGGCGGATTTTTGCGCCATTTGCGCAACCAAACAGTAGCCATACTTCACCGGAAATGAAAAAACCCCCTCCTGAAATGGGCATTTCATGGCCATATGCTCCGACGGTGGTATTCGACCTTCGAACACCAGTCGTTCCGTACCGCGTGAAATCCCGGACCACAGAGTTGCCATGGTTTGCAGCGAAGGGTCCTCAGGTAGCGGGGCGGACCGCAGGGCAGCCTTGCCTGCCTGCTCGATCCAAAGGGCGGTAGCGGTTATTTGAGACATGTGAATTGGCTTTGCGGGGCATCAGGGGTTTGAAAGGATTGCGTATGGTTCACGGTGTTCAGTCTCCTTCTGCGGACACGGCAACGGTGCCTCAGACGTCTCCATATGGGGTGCGCCGCTGGATCTTCCTCTCCCTGGTGCTGGTGACCATTGGTGTTTTGAGTTGGGTGATGACCGGGATCCTCGGGTCCGGGGGCTGGACTTGGCCGGAAATCGGCATGATGGTCGCTTTCCTTGCGACCTTGCCCTGGCTGGCCATTGGGTTTTGGAACGCCATGATCGGCTTGGTGATCCTGAAGGCGGCCCGTGATCCGGCGGTCTATGTCACCCCAGCCTGGGCGGATGCGCGGGGCTCCGGAGCCGTGACCCAGAAAACCGCTTTGGCGATGACCGTGCGCCATGAAGCCATCGGACCGGTGATTGATCGCCTCGACCAGCTGTATCGCGATCTGTCTTTGCGTCCCGAAGGGCCGCTATTCTCCGTCCATTTGCTGAGCGACAGCACCGATCCTGAGTTCGCCAAGGCCGAAGAACAGGCGGTGGCCGATTGGCGCGCCCGCCTTGGCCCGGCGCTTGCCACCCGGGTGCACTATCGCCGCCGGGAGCAGAATACTGGCTTTAAGGCGGGCAATCTGGCCGAGTTTGCCGACCGCATGGGCGAGGAGGTGGATTTCTTCCTGCCCTTGGATGCGGACAGCGCCATGTCCGCCGATGCGGTGTTGCGTCTAGTCCGGGTGATGGAAGCCCATCCAGAAATTGGTCTGCTGCAAGGCCTGGTCGTCGGCGCGCCCACTGCCAGCCTGTTTGCCCGGATGTTCCAATTTGGCATGCGCCAGGGCATGCGCTCCTACACCACCGGCAGTGCCTGGTGGCAGGGCGATTGCGGCCCGTTCTGGGGCCATAATGCGGTTGTGCGGATCAAGCCCTTCCGCGACCATTGCCGCCTGCCGGTGTTGCCGGGCTCCTCGGCGTTGAGCGGTCCGATCCTGAGCCATGATCAGGTCGAGGCCGTCTTGTTGCGTCGCGCGGGCTATGAGGTCCGCGTCGTCGCCCAGGAAGAAGAGAGCTACGAAGAAAATCCGCCGAGCCTGCTTGATTTTATCAAGCGGGATCTGCGCTGGTGTCACGGCAATATGCAATATTTCAAATTGCTTGGGATGCCGAAGCTGCATCTGCTCGGGCGGGTGCAATTGGCCCTGGCGGTGCTGATGTATGCTGGTGCGCCAGCCTGGATGGCCTTCATTCTGTTTGGTGCGGCCCAGGCCTTCCACCCGGCAGGCTTTGACACCTATTCCATCGATGGTCTGTGGCTGTTCTTGGCCATCATGGTGATGACCCTGTTCCCGAAGATCATGGGTGTGGCCGATATTCTATCCTCGCGGCTGAAGCGCCGGGCCTATGGCGGCAGCATCCGGGTCACCATCGGGGCGATGGTCGAGTTTGTTTTTTCCATGCTGTTGGCCCCGGTGGTGTCTTTTGCGGTCACCGTGTTCCTGGGCAAGCTGGTGTTGGGCCGTAGTCTGCGCTGGAGCGCCCAGTTGCGCGACGCCCATGGGGTGGCATGGAGCGAAGCGGCGGCTCGGCTGTGGCCGCAAACTCTGTTTGGTGTGCTGCTGGCCGCGACCTTGGCCCTGCAGGCCCCACATGTTTTGCCATGGGCTGCGCCGGTCTTGCTGGCCTTCCTGCTGTGCATCCCGGTGACGGTGATCACGGCCTCGGTCGCCTTGGGTCGCCAAGCCCAACAGGTGGGTCTGTGTGCGATCCCAGAAGACCGGATGAAGGAAATCGAGCTTGCCGATGATCTCCAGGTCCTGGAAGAGATCGAAGCGACGTCTTAGGAGTGTTTTCGGCCCTCGCCGAAAGTTTTTCCGGCCCTCGCCCTTGTAACTTAAGTCCTGCCAAATTTGATACTGTATCAGATGCGGTGACGGACGAGAAACCGACCGCCCTCAGGGACATAAAGCCCGTCGTTGAGCAAGGTTCCTCGTCCGTCGTTCCATCGAACCCGAACAGTCGCTTGGGCCGCTCAAAACGAAGCCCGATTGCGCAAGGATGGGATAGGATGGATCACCTCAACATTGGCATCGACGTTTCTAAGGATCACCTGGATGTGGCCGCCAATTCGGCGGATATGGCGCATTTTCAGGTCGCGCGAGATCATGACGGTCTCACGGAGTTGATCGAACGGCTAAAGCCACTGGGTGTCGAACGGATCGCCGTTGAGGCCACTGTCGGCTTCGAAAGTGTCGTCACTGCAGCCCTGGCGGCTGCCGGGCTGCCGGTCGTTGTCGTCAATCCGGCCCAAGTCCGGGCCTTCGCCAAGGCCCTAGGCAAGCGCGCCAAGAC
>JBMYTN010000030.1:0-51754 GCA_049604415.1 Rhodospirillaceae bacterium
GCTTGGCCGCGCCCGCAATGGGCGCTGGAGCGGAGCGCGCCATATTTGGCGCACCCCGCTCTTGAAACCCGTCTGGACCATAGAGTCCCATCAAATCCCAAATCCAAACCCATAGAATCCCACAACCGAATGGCTGCGCGTCGGCGGGCTTTGCTGTGCTCAGAAGACGACTCCAGCAGAAAAATAAGAGAACATTTAGCGAACAAATAATCACGAAATACTCAACGACTCGTTAGATCACCTCACTTCCGCCTTAAGTTCGACATGATCCTGAGATATCTTTCGTAAGGTATGAAAAAGGCAAGCTTTTCCATAGAAAACCAAGAAATCCCATAAAGTTCCATTGACTGGCATACAGTCCCATGAGATACCAGTAATGCCCAAAAGGCGGCATTTGCGGGCGCAGTGCGTCCGCAGGCTGCGGGAGACCCTAGGTGGATTTCGCCCCTTACGGCTCCCGGTTGAAACGAACCGAAGGCATGCTGGGATAGGCTGGTGGCAATCAGGCCATTCATCGGAACCCACCAGAACAAGGTGGATCAAAAGGGTCGGGTCTCCGTCCCTGCGAAGTTCCGTGCGGGCATTGCCCAGCTTGGCTATGAGAGCATCGTGGTCCGCTTTGACGACAAGCGGGGCTGCCTGGAGGGCTCCGGCTGGGATCGCCTGGAACGCATTGCCGAGGACGCCCCGGACTTTGTCGATGGCGATGACCTGGATAGCGAAGACGCCGCCGACCTGTTTGCCGATTTCGAAGAGCTGAATTTTGACCCCGCCGGGCGGGTGGTCTTGAGCGAAGCCCTGCGCGGCATCGCCGGGATCACCGAAAGCGCCGTCTTTCGCGGCACCGGGCGGTTTTTTCAGATCTGGTCCCCCGAAGGCTTGGAGGCCTATCAAGCCAAGCGCAAGGGAGGGACCGCATGACCCACGCTGACCCCTCCGCCCCCCATCTTTCCGTAATGGCCCTGGAAGTGCTGGACGCCCTGGGCTTGGGTCCCGATGCGCCCCACGCCGAAGACGGCGTCTTTATCGACGGCACCTTTGGTGCGGGCGGCTATTCCCGGGCCATGCTCCAGGCCGGGGCTGGTCATCTTTATGGCATTGACCGGGACCCGAGCGCCCGCAGCCACGCCGCCCCGCTCCAGGACAGCCATCCGGAGCGCTTCACCTTCGTTGCCGGACGCTTTGGCGACATGGTCGCCCTGATGGATGCCCAGGGTTTGGGTCAAGGCAGCATTGCGGGCATCGCCTTGGATCTGGGTGTGTCCTCGATGCAGCTCGATCAAGCTGAGCGCGGCTTTTCCTTCCGCCAAGACGGACCGCTCGACATGCGCATGTCCGCCACTCCGGCCCAGGATGATGCGGCCAACAAAGCCGCCGGGCAGAGTGCGGCGGATCTGGTCAACACGCTGGGCGAAGAAGACCTCGCCAACATCCTCTACCGCCTGGGCGAGGAACGGCAATCCCGGCGCATTGCCCGGGCCATTGTCGCCCGCCGGACGGAACAGCCTTTTGAGACCACCAAAGATCTGGCCCAGGTGATCCGCTCGGCCATGCGGATCAGCAAAAAGGCCGGTCGGGACAGCATTGATCCGGCCACCCGCAGCTTTCAGGCCCTGCGCCTGGCGGTGAATGACGAGTTGGGCGAGCTGGAACGTGGCCTGGAGGGGGCGGAATATTTGCTCCGCCCCGGTGGCCGCTTGGCGGTGGTCTCCTTCCACAGCCTGGAAGACCGGATCATCAAGATCTTTTTGAAGGAGCGCTCCGGCAAGGGCGGGGCCGGGATCTCCCGGCATATGCCCACCGGGCCGTCCAACGCTCCGGCCCCGGCGCGGTTCCATCCGATTGGCCGCCGCCCGGTCGTGCCCAGTGCCGAAGAAATCGCCCGCAACCCCCGCTCCCGCTCCGCTCGGCTGCGGGGTGCGGAGCGCACAGACGCCCCCGCCGCCCAGACAGGAGCCTGGTCATGATCCGCCGCACCCATTTGCTCTGGGCCGGATTGACGGTCTTCGTCGCCGGTATCCTGTTCTTCATCTCCAACAAGGTCGATGAGCGCAAACATCACTTGGCCTCAGTTGAAAACGAAATCCTGCGGGTGTCGGAAAACCTGCATGTGCTGCGTGCCGAGTGGAGCTTCTTGAACGATCCGGAGCGGTTGCGCGATCTGTCCTCCCTGAAGGGTGAGATGGAGACCATCCGCCCGGACCATTATGTCGCCGTCGCCGCCCTGCCGAACCGTCCCGAACCGGAACCCGAGCCGGTTCTGGATCCTGCGGAGGGCTTGGGAGATCTTGCCGATCCGAATGCGGTTGACGGCTTGCCGGACGCCCCCGGCGATGGGGAGCCTGAGGCCGCCCCGCGTATCCTGGCCGCCGCACCGGCCCCGCCGCCGCCGACCAAACCGGCCCCGGGAGCCTTTAAGCCCGCCCCCGCGATCCAAAGCCTGCCGGTGGCCAGTGCTGCACCTGTGATCACCGCTGCCCCTGAGAGCACGCCCGCACCCGTAAGCGTGCAAGAGGCGGCCCCGATTGTGGTGGCTGCCGAGCAAACCCTGGTCGAGCCCGCCCCAATGCTTGCAGCAGAACCGGTTGCCGTTCCGGCTGCGGTGGCTCCCGCTGCGGTGGCTCCGGTTGCCCTTCCCGCCCAGTCCTCTGGGGCCACGCCGGTCCGGCGCTCTTTTGCGTCCGGCGGCGGTTGGGCTCCGATTTCCCTGGTTCCGGCCGCTGCAGGAGGTGCCCAATGACCCCGTTCCGCAGCCTGAATAAGCAAGAGTTTTTCTATCCCGGCCAGGAAATCCGCCCCCGGGGCAGCAGCCGTGCCGGGACCGGTGCTCCGGATAAGGAACCGGCCCGCAAGGCTTTGGAGACCAGCCGGACCCGGATGTTTGTCGCAGCCGCCATGTTCACCGCCGTCTTCGCCACCATTGGCGGGCGTCTGGTCTATGTCATGGCCATGGATGGGCTGGAGATGCAAACCCCGCAATTGGCCCGGGCCGCCACCGCCAAAGAAACCACTCCAGCACCGGGCACGGTCGCTGCCGGGCCGTTGGAAGCCCGCCCCAGCCGCGCCGATATTGTGGATCGCAATGGCGTGGTCCTGGCAACCAACCTGCCCACCGGCAATCTTTATGCGGACACCCGCAATATTCCCCCGGGTGATTTGCAGCGGGCCGTGCAAACCCTGCCGCAATTGTTCCCTGATCTGGACGCCAAAACGCTTCATGCGCGCCTGACGTCTGGCAAACACTTCATCTACCTTCGTCGCAATTTGACGCCGAAGGAACAACAATTGGTAAACGACCTGGGCATTCCTGGCCTGAACTTCGAAAAAGCCGATCGTCGGGTCTATCCCGGGGGTCGGCTGGTCTCCCATGTGGTCGGTGCCACCGATGTGGACAACAATGGCATTGCCGGGGCCGAAGCCCGCTTTGACGAGGATCTGCGGGCCAGCACCGAACCGGTCCGCCTGTCCCTGGATCTGCGGGTCCAACATGCGGTGCACCGGGTGCTGCGCGAGAGCATCGACTATTTCAAGGCCGATGCCGGGGTTGGTGTGGTTGCCGATGTCCGGACTGGCGAGCTGATCTCCATGGTGTCGCTGCCGGATTTTGAGCCGGAACGCTATGGCGATGCGGATAAAAACGCCCAGTTCAACCGCGCCACCTTGGGCGTTTACGAGCTCGGCTCGGTGTTTAAGGTCGTCAACAATGCCATGGGGCTGGATGCGGGTCTGACGCCCGATGACGGCTTTGACGCCACTCACCCGATCAAGATTTCCCGCTTCACCATCAATGATTTCCACGGCAAGGGCCGCTGGCTCAACCTGACCGAAATCATGACCTACTCGTCGAATATCGGCTCGGCCAAGCTGGCCATGGCTGTCGGCGCGGAAGGCCAACAGGCCTTTTTGCGGCGTTTGGGTCTGCTTGACCCGCTGCCGCTGGAACTGCCGGAACGGGCCCGTCCGCTGCAGCCCTCGATCTGGCGTGACGTCAACACCATGACGATTTCCTATGGCCATGGCCTGTCGGTGACCCCGGTGCATCTGGTCAGCGCCGTCTCCGGTCTGGTCAATGACGGCATCCGGATCCCGCCGACCCTGCTGGCCCGGACCCCGGACCAAGCCGCCCCCTATGGCGAGCGGGTGCTGTCCCAGGAGCACAGCATGGCCCTGCGCGGCATGATGCGCAGTGTGGTCGAGGAAGGCTCCGGCAAGCAGGCCGACGTCAAAGGCTATTTTGTTGGCGGCAAAACCGGCTCGGCGGAAAAGGAGTCCGCGACCGGCGGCTATTCCCGCCACGATCTGCGGACCTCCTTCATCGCTGCCTTCCCTTTGGATGAGCCGGCCTATGTGGTTCTGGTGATGCTGGACTCACCGAAGGGTCTGAAGGAGACCTATAATTTCGCCACCGCAGGCTGGAATGCCGCCCCGACGGTGGGTCGGATGATTGCCGAGATCGCCCCGCTGCTGGGGGTGACCCCGCGCCCGACGCCCTATCCCAACCTGCTGGATCCGGCGACCTTGAACGAGGCCCGTCTGGAAACCCAAACGGACAATCTGCACATCGCCACCGCGCGCGCCGATGAAGGGGGGGCCGGTGTTGCTCGATGAACCGATGCTAAACCGCACCGACAGCCAAGGCCTGAGCCCCGCAGAGGCGCTGCCGACCGTCATTGATGGTCTGACCGCTGACAGCCGAGCGGTGCAGCCGGGATATTTGTTTGCCGCCCTGCCTGGGGTCAAAGCCGATGGCCGGGCCTTTGTCGGCGATGCTTTGAACAAAGGGGCCGGGGCGATCCTGATGCCCGAGGGCACCGATCTGGCCGCCGAAGTAATCGCCCAAGCACGCCGTCAGGACACCGTTTTACTAACCAGCCGGGAGCCGCGCCGGGCTTTGGCCCGCATGGCAGCGGCCTTTTATGGCCGTCAGCCGGACACCGTCGCCGCCGTAACCGGCACCAATGGCAAAACCTCGGTCGCTGTCTTCACCGCCGCCCTCTGGGCCAGTGCGGGCCATGGTGCGGCCAGCCTCGGCACCTTGGGCATCCATGGCCAGGGTCCGGCAGCGTCGGTCTACCGGGACGGCAATATGACCACCCCGGACCCGGTCACCCTGCATGGCTTGCTGAAAGATGTGGCCGATGCCGGGGTGACCCATCTGGCCATGGAGGCGTCCAGCCATGGTCTGAGCCAATATCGCCTGGACGGGGTGACGATCTGCGCGGCGGCCTTCACCAATCTGACCCAGGATCATCTGGATTATCACGGCACCATGGAGGCCTATCTGGCCGCCAAGGCCCGGCTGTTTTCCGAAGTGTTGATGTCCGGCGGCACCGCCGTGCTGAACGCTGATGATGCGACCCTGTCGACCTTGGCCCCCTTGGCCGAGCGGCGCGGGGCCCGCCTGCTGCGCTATGGCCGCAAGGGCGCGGAGCTAACCCTGGTGGACAGCACCTTGACCGCCGCTGGCCAAGTGCTGAGCCTCTCTCTTCTAGGCAAATCCCATCGGGTCACTCTGCCGCTGGCGGGCGGCTTCCAAGCGCTCAATGCCCTGGCGGCACTGGGGCTGGCGGTGGGTGGCGGCCTGCCGATTGATCAGGCCCTGGCCGGTCTGGAGACCTTGCAAAGCGTGCCCGGGCGGATGGATCTGGTTGGGTGTCGGGCCCATGGCGCGCCGGTCTATGTCGATTTTGCCCACACCCCGGATGCCCTGGAAACCGTGCTGAAGACCCTGCGGCCCCATTGTGCTGGTCGCTTGATCTGTGTGTTTGGCGCTGGCGGCGACCGCGACACCGCCAAGCGGCCCCTGATGGGGGCTGCGGTGGCCCAGCATGCGGATCTGGGCATCATCACCGACGACAATCCGCGCTCCGAGGTTCCCGCCACCATCCGCGCCGCCATCGCGGTGGCTTGCCCGGGGGCGACGGAAATCGGCGACCGGGCCGAAGCCATTGCCCATGGCATTGCCTTGCTAGAGCCCGAGGATCTGTTGGTGATCGCGGGCAAGGGCCATGAAACCGGCCAGACCGTCGCCGGGGTGGTGCATCCCTTTGATGATCGGGACGTCGCCCGACAGGCCCTGCAGGATCTGGATGGGGGCCGCACATGATGATCAGCCCCAATCCCCCCATCGCTGCCAATGATCGACCGCTCTGGACCGCCGATCAGGCTGCTTCCGCTTTGGCCAGCGAAAGCCAATTGCAACGACCTTTGCCCGACGGCACCCGTTGGGCCGCCACCGGAGTGTGCATTGACAGCCGGACCTTGGCGCCAGGCGATCTGTTTGTCGCCATCGTTGGCGAGCGTTTTGATGGCCATGACTTTGTCGCCACGGCTTTGACCGAAGGCGGCGCTGCCGCAGCTCTGGTGAGCCAAGATCCGGCGGTGGCCTGGCCGGATCTGGATCCCGCCCGGTTCCTGGTGGTCGAGGACACTTTGGAAGGCTTGGCCTCCCTGGCCCGTTTCGCCCGCGCCCGCTTCACCGGCAAGCTGCTGGGGATCACCGGCTCGGTCGGCAAAACCAGCACCAAGGAAATGGCGGCGCGGATGTTGCGGGCCTTTGGCACCGTGCATGCCACCCAGGGCAATCTGAACAACCATATTGGTGTGCCCCTGACCCTGGCCCGCCTGCCAGCCAATGCCGATTTTGCCGTCATCGAAATGGGTATGAACCATCCCGGGGAAATCGCGCCCTTGACCCATCTGTCCCGGCCCCATGCGGCATTGGTCACCACGGTCACCGAAGCCCATTTGGAGAATTTCGACAGCATTGACGGCATTGCCGAAGAGAAGGCGGATATTTTCCTCGGCCTGGATGGGGGCGGGGCGGCCATCGTCAATCTGGACATCGCCCATACGGAGCGCCTGAAAGTTCGGGCGGCTGATGTCGGCGCTTTGGTGGCTGGGTTTGGCCATGCCAAGGGCAGCCATGGCCGCTTGGAAAATTGCACCACCACCCAGGATCAGACCGACGTCACCGCCAGCATTGGCGGCAAGCCCCTGCAATACAGCATCGGCACCCCAGGAGCCCATTGGGCGATGAACTCCCTGGCGGTGCTCTGTGCCCTGTCCGTGTTCGGACTCGACCCGGAGATCGGGGCGCGGACCCTGGCAGATTTGCGCCCGCCAAAGGGACGGGGCGCCCGACAGGAGGTGAGTATGGCCGGGGGCACGCTTTCCATCATCGATGAAACCTATAACGCCAGCCCGGAATCGGTCCGGGCGGCGGTCAATACTTTGGCTCTGGCCCAAACCGGCCCGGGCGGTCGGCGCATCGCCGTGTTGGGGGACATGCTGGAACTCGGCCCCAGCGGTCCGGCTCTGCATGCCGGTCTCGCTGCGGTTTTGATGGAGCACAATATCGATCTGGTCTTCACCGCCGGTCCCCTCAGCGCTCATCTGCACCAGGCTTTGCCGCAAAAGCTGCGCGCCGGGCACAGCCCTGAATCCCTGTCCCTGGCACCGCTGGTCCGCGAAGCCGTGCGCCCGGGCGATGTGGTGATGATCAAAGGCTCCAATGGCAGCCGCATGGGCGTGATCGTCCAAAGCCTGATTGCCTTGGAAACTGGGGCGCAGGATGCCTCGGTTTCGAGTGCTTCCGCCCCCTCCTCCCCGCAACCCCGCTGACCCAGGACCGAAGGACACTCCCCCTCGATGCTCTATCTCCTGGCAGAATTTTCGGACCAATTCGGCGCGTTGAACGTGTTCCGTTACCTGACCTTCCGGACCGGTGGGGCGGTGATGACGGCGATGCTGTTCGCCTTCGTTTTCGGACCCGCCATCATCAATTGGCTGAAGCGCAAGCAGAGCGAGGGGCAGCCGATCCGGGAAGACGGCCCGGAAAGCCATTTGCTGACCAAAAAAGGCACCCCGACCATGGGCGGGTTGATGATCTTGCTTGGTGTGGTGATGGCCACGTTGCTTTGGGCCGATCTGACCAGCGGCTATGTCTGGGCAGTGTTGTTGGTCACCTTGGGCTATGGGGTAATCGGTTTTGGCGATGACTTCTTAAAGGTGACGAAAAAGAACACCAAAGGTCTGCCTGGCAAATTGAAATTGGTCGGCCAGGTCGGCATCGCCACCGTCGCTGCGATCTGGGTGACCTATCTGGGCACCGGCGATCAAGCCACCAGCCTCGCCTTCCCGTTTTTCAAAGATCTGACCATCAATCTGGGTCTGTTCTACATCCCCTTTGCCGTCTTCGTCATGGTCGGGGCCTCCAACTCCGTGAACCTCACCGACGGCCTGGACGGTCTGGCCATTGTGCCGGTGATGATCGCCGCTGCGGTGTTCATGCTGATCGCCTATCTGGTCGGCAATGCGATTTTCGCCTCCTATCTGCAGCTGGATCATGTGCCGGGCACCGGAGAGCTGGCGGTGATCTGCGGGGCCCTGATCGGTGCCGGTCTTGGTTTTCTCTGGTTCAACGCCCCGCCCGCCATGGTGTTCATGGGCGATACCGGCTCCCTGGCCCTGGGCGGAGCGCTGGGCAGCATCGCCGTGGTTTCCAAGCATGAAATCGTCCTGGCCATTGTCGGCGGCCTGTTTGTGTTGGAGACCGTCTCGGTAATCGTCCAGGTCGCCTCCTTCAAGTTGACCGGCAAGCGGGTGTTCCGCATGGCCCCGCTGCACCATCACTTCGAAAAGAAGGGCTGGGCCGAAAGCACCGTCGTGATCCGCTTTTGGATCATCGCCATGATCCTCGCGATCATCGGCCTCTCCACCCTGAAACTGCGCTGAGCACCGGACGGAAGGAGACCCAGCCGCCATGATCCCCGTATATCGCTTCTGCCTGAAAAAAGTCGCCGTGATGGGCCTGGGCAAATCCGGCCAAGCCGCCGTGCGCGCCTTGCTGGCGGGCGGGGCGTCCGTGGATGCCTGGGATGACAATCCGGACAGCCGGGCCGCTTTGCCGCGCCAACAAGGGCTGTGGCTGCGCGATCTGGCCAATCCGGCGCAATGGTCCGGACGCTTTGGCCGCTATTCGGCCATGCTCTGGAGCCCGGGCATTCCCCACACCCATCCCAAGCCACACCCGGTGGCGGATCTGGCCCGCCAAAACGGCTTGCCGCTGATCTGCGATGTGGAGCTGTTGCTGCAATCCCAGCCCTGGGCGCGGACCGTTGGCATCACCGGGACCAATGGCAAATCCACCACCACCGCCCTGATCGGCCATCTGTTCGCCAAAGCGCGGATGCCCTATCAGGTTGGCGGCAATATCGGCACCTCGGCCTTGATGCTGAAGCCATTGGATTCCCAAGGCACCTATGTCCTGGAGCTGAGCTCCTATCAGTTGGAGCTGACCCCATCGCTCAGCCCGGATGTGGCGGTTTTGCTGAATGTATCGGCAGACCATTTGGAGCGCCATGGCGGCTTTGATGGCTATATCCAAGCCAAGCGCGAAATCTTTAAGAACCAATATGGCACCAAATCCTCGGTCATCGGCATTGATGATCCCCATGGCTTTAACCTGCATGCCACCCTGAAGCGGGAGGCCGGACGGGTCGTGATCCCGATTTCCGGTCAGACCAAGGCTCCGGGCGGGGTCTATGTCCTGGACGGCATCCTGTTTGACGATATGGATGGCCGCAACAAGCGGGTGCTGGACCTGGATGAGGATTGCCCGACCCTGCCCGGCGAGCATAATCACCAAAACGCGGCTGCCGCCTATGCCACCGCCCGTCTGCGCGGCATCCCTCCGGAAATCATTAAGGCGGCTTTGCCGTCCTTCCCGGGTCTGGCCCACCGCCAGGAACTGGTCGCCACCATCAATGGCATTGAATATGTCAATGACAGCAAGGCCACCAATGCGGATGCCGCCGATAAGGCCATGGACTGCTATGACGATATTTATTGGATCGTCGGCGGTCGCCCGGCAGAGGGCGGCATCAACGCCCTGTCCCGGCATTTCCCCCATGTGCGCAAAGCCTTCCTGATCGGCGAGGCCGAAGCCGCCTTTGCCGAGGTTCTGGGCAAGGCCGGCGTGGCGTTGGAGCGCTGTGGCACTCTGGATCGCGCCGTGAAGGCCGCCCATGAAGCCGCCCAGGCCGATGCCATTGAAGATGCCGCCATTCTGCTGTCCCCGGCCTGTAAGTCTTGGGATCAGTTCCCGAATTTCGAAACCCGGGGCGATGCCTTCCGCAGTCTGGTTCAAGGGCTCGGCAAACAAGGCGGAGGGGCCAGCTGATGACCGTCACCCCGCCGACAACTCTGGATTTGGCCCCGGCCAAGCCAAACCGGACCTCCCGGTCCGGCGGGTTGCGGCGTGCGCCGGGCGCGCGGGTGACCGCCAGCCATGTGATCACCCAATCCAAAGCCAGCGGCTCCAAGGCTGCGGGCTATGCCCGGCCCTCTTTCACCCGCTTGGACACCAGCGTTCTGGGCCGCTGGTGGTGGACCGTGGATCGGATGCAATTGGGTGCGGTGGCCCTGTTACTGTTAATCGGCACCATCCTGATCATGGCCGCCGGGCCGCCAGCCGCTGGGCGGATCGACGCCCCGACCTTCCATTTTGTCGAACGGCAATTCCTGTTCCTGCCCGTCGCCGTTTTGATCCTGTTTGGCACCTCCTTGCTCTCGCCCCTGTGGATCCGGCGTCTGGCGGTGATGCTGTTCGTCCTGTTCTTTGCCTTGACCGCCCTGACCCTGGGCATTGGTCAGGAGATCAAAGGCGCAACCCGCTGGATCAATCTGGGCGGTTTCAGCCTGCAGCCCTCGGAATTCCTCAAGCCCGCTTTCGCCGTGACATGTGCCTGGATGTTCGCCGTCCAGCGCTGCCAACCGGGCGTACCGGGCAATCTGATTGCCATCGCCCTGATGATCCTGGTCGCCAGTGTGCTGATTTCCCAACCGGATTTCGGCATGACCATGGTCTTCCTGGTGGTCTGGTCCTGCCAGTTTTTCCTGTCCGGTCTGGGGCTGTTCTGGGTCGTGCTGCTGGCCTGCATCGGCCTGGGCGGCGCGGTGGCAGCCTATTTCACCCTGCCCCATGTCACCGATCGGGTGGACCGGTTCTTGAACCCGGAAACCCTGGACAATTACCAGATCCTGACCTCCTTGAAGGCCTTCACCCAAGGCGGACTGCTGGGGCGTGGTCCGGGCGAGGGCCGGATCAAAACCGCCCTGCCCGATGCCCATACGGATTTCATCTTCTCCGTCGCGGGCGAGGAATTCGGCCTGCTGTTCTGTCTGTTGCTGGTCGGACTGTTCGCCTTCATCGCCATCCGGGCCACGGTCCGGGTGGTGCGCGAAGACAATCTGTTTGTGCTGCTGGCCTGCGGTGGTCTGATCACCCAGCTGGCGGTGCAGGCCATGGTCAATATGTCCTCCAGCCTGGCCCTGATCCCGACCAAGGGCATGACCCTGCCCTTCATCTCCTATGGCGGGTCTTCCCTGCTGTCCGCCGCCTTGGCCATGGGCATGATCCTTGCCCTGACCCGGCGCGGCTGTGCGTCCCGGGAGTCCCAGCTATGACGACCGGATCCCAACCCCTGTCCAGCCTGAAGGTCGTTCTTGCCGCCGGAGGCACTGGCGGCCATGTCTTCCCCGCCGAAGCCCTGGCCCAGGAGCTGTTGGAGCGCGGTGCCCAACTGACCTTGGTCACCGACAATCGCGGCGCGGCCTATGGCGGCGCGTTGGGTCAGATCGAGACGAAGCGGATCCGGGCCTCTGCGGTCGCCGGGCAGGGCCTGCTGAAACGGGTTCGGGCGGTGTTTGACCTCGGCCTGGGCGTGCTGCAAGCCATGTTGCTGCTGCGCCGCCTGCGGCCCGATGCGGTGGTCGGTTTTGGCGGCTATGCCTCGGTGCCGACCATGGTCGCGGCCCTGCGGTTGGGCCTGCCGACCATCGTCCATGAGCAAAACGCCGTGCCGGGCCGAGCCAACCGGATGATCGCCGCCAAGGTGACCCGCTTCGCCACCGCCTTTGAGCCGCGCCGGGTCGCGATCCGGGCCAACAAGGTCCATACCGGCATGCCCGTGCGCCCCGCCGTGGCCGCCCATGCGGAAGCCCCCTATATGGCCCCGCTGGCTGATAGCGGCCCGTTGCGCTTGCTGATCACCGGCGGCAGCCAGGGGGCGCAAGTGTTCTCCAGCCTGGTGCCCGAGGCCATTGCCCTGTTGCCCGAAACCCTGCGGTCTCGGCTGGAGATCACCCAGCAATGCCGTCCGGAAGACCTGGAGGCTGCCCGCAAGCGCTATGAGGATCTGGGCATGGGTGGCCAGATCGAGCTGTCAAACTTCTTCGGCGATTTGCCTGAGCGTCTGGCCCAGGCTCATTTGGTGATCTGCCGCTCCGGAGCCTCGACGATTTCGGAACTGGCGGTGACCGGGCGTCCCTCGGTGCTGGTGCCCTATCCCTTTGCCGCCGATGACCACCAGACCGCCAATGCCCGGGCCTTGTCCGAGGCCGGGGCCGCTTGGCTGATGCCTCAGGATCATCTGAGCCCGGACAGCCTGGCCAACCGGTTGACCGAACTGTTCCAAAGCCCCGATTTCCTCAGCCGGGCATCGGCCTGCTGCCGGGTGGTTGGGGTGCCCGATGCGGCGGTCCGCTTGGCCGATCTGGTCACCGATCTGGTCGGCGGCCCGGCCAACTCCGCCAGTGGCGATCTGCCCATGCCTGACGAGCAAAGCCCCCAGAGCCGCCCGACAGCCGCCCCCAAAATCAAAACCACCCTTCAGGAGATGTCGCTGTGAGAGCCCTGCCCCTAGATATCGGCCCGCTGCATTTTGTGGGCATTGGCGGCATCGGCATGAGCGGCATTGCCGAGGTCCTGCATAATCTGGGCTACCGGGTCCAGGGATCCGATGCTGCCGAGAACGCCAATGTGAAGCGTCTGCGCACATTGGGCATTTCCGTTGCCGTCGGGCAGAAAGCCGAAAATGTCGGTGATGCCCAGGTGATCGTCGTGTCCTCCGCCATCAAACCGGACAATCCGGAAGTGGTTGAAGCCCGCTCCCGCTTCCTGCCCGTGGTCCGCCGGGCGGAAATGCTTGGCGAATTGATGCGGCTGAAATGGTCCATTGCGGTCGGCGGCACCCATGGCAAGACCACCACGACCTCGCTGGTCGCGGCGATCCTGGAAGCCGCCGGGCTGGGGCCGACGGTGATCAATGGCGGCATCATCAATGCCCGGGGCACCAATGCCTATCTGGGCGATGGCGATTGGATGGTGGTCGAGGCCGATGAGAGCGACGGCACCTTCACCAAGCTGCCCGCGACCATCGCCATTGTGACCAATATGGATCCGGAGCATCTGGACTTTTACGGCAGCTTTGACCGCATGCGCGAGGCCTTCCAAACCTTCGTCCAGAACCTGCCCTTCTATGGCTTTGCCTGCATGTGCATCGACCATCCGGAGGTCCAGGCCCTGATCCCGCGCCTGCAGGACCGCCGGGTTCTGACCTATGGTTTCAGCCCGCAGGCCGATATCAGGGCGGTGGACAGCCAGGCCGGTCCGGAAGGCATGCGGTTCTCCGTGATCCTGACCAACCGGCAAACCGGCGAAAGCGAAACCATCGAACATATCCGCTTGCCGATGCATGGCCGCCATAATGTGCTCAATGCGCTTTCGGCCATTGGCGTGGCCTGGGACATGGGCGTGGATGGCGATGTGATCAAGCGGGGCTTAAGCCGCTTTGAAGGGGTCAAACGCCGCTTCACCAAAACCGGCGAAGTCGCTGGGATCTCGATCATTGATGACTATGGCCACCACCCGGTGGAAATCGGCGCCGTGCTGAAGGCGGCCCGGGAGGCCAGCGCGGGCGGCGTCATCGCCGTGGTTCAGCCGCACCGCTATAGCCGCCTGAACGCCCTGTTCGAAGAATTCTGCACCTGTTTCAACGATGCCGACACCGTCATCGTCGCCGATGTGTTCGCCGCCGGGGAAAGCCCGATCTCCGGGGCCTCTAAAGAAGCCCTGGCCGAGGGCTTAAAGGTCCATGGCCATAAGGGCGTCATCACCTTGCCGAGCCAAGACAAGCTGGCCGAGACGGTTGGGCGGATCGCCCGGGCCGGGGATCTGGTGGTCTGCTTGGGCGCGGGATCGATCTCGCAATGGGCCAACAGCCTGCCGGGCGAGTTGGAGCGTCACCTGAGTGCTAAGCGCAGTGCTAGTGGCAGTGCCGGTGGTGTCGAGAGCCAGGGAGGACGCGCATGATGGTCCATCCCCACCCCTTCGCCCTGTCCGGCCCGGCTGTGATCGCGCGCCTGCCCGCATTGCGTGGTCGGCTCAGCGCCAATGCCGCCCTGGCCGATCAGACCTGGTTCCGGGTCGGTGGTCCGGCGGAGGTGCTGTTCAAACCCAAAGATCTGGAAGACCTCCAAGCCTTCTTGGCAGGGCGTCCGGCTGACATCCCGATCACGGTGATCGGTGCGGCTTCCAATTTACTGGTCCGTGATGGCGGCATCCCCGGTGTGGTGATCAAGCTCTCCGGTCGGGCTTTTGGTGCCGTTGAGCAAGACGAGGCCGTCCCGGGACAGATCACCTGTGGCGCGGCGGCCCTGGATTTGACCGTGGCGCGGTTTGCCCAAAGCTGGGCCATTGGTGGCTTGGAGTTTTTGTCCGGCATTCCCGGCACCATTGGCGGTGCGGTGCGGATGAATGCCGGGGCCTATGGTGGCGAGATCAAGGATGTTTTGGTCTCTGCGACCATCATCAAAGGCTCCGGTGACACTGCCACACTACCCCTTAAAGACTTAAACTTCGGTTACCGCCGCTCCGGTTTGGCGGAAGATGACTTTGTTGTCTCCGCCACCCTGTGCGGCCAGCCCGACGCCGATGCCACCGCCATCGAAACCCGGATTGCCGAGATCCAGGCGGGCCGCCAAGACAGCCAGCCGACCCGGGCGCGGACCGGTGGGTCCACCTTCGCCAATCCCGATCCGGAAACCTCCGGCGGTCGCCGGGCTTGGGAGCTGATCGATGCGGCAGGCTGCCGAGGTCTACAGATCGGCGGGGCCCAGGTCAGCGAAAAGCACTGCAACTTCCTGATCAACACCGGCACGGCCACCGCAACCGACCTGGAAACCCTCGGCGAGACAGTCCGGGCGTGGGTGTTGGAGACCTCGGGCGTTGCCCTGCATTGGGAGATCCGCCGCATCGGTCAAACCGCTGACTCCCCTACTGCCTCCGCCCCCCAAACCCAGGAGACCCGGCCATGAGCAGCGCGCCGAGCCAACAGCCCGTCTCCTTCGCCCCTCCGGCCCGGGTCAGTGTGTTGCTGGGTGGGATCTCCGTGGAGCGCGAGGTCTCCCTGGTCAGCGGCGCGGCTGCCGCCAAGGCCTTGGCCGAGGCAGGCTATCAGGTCTCAACCATTGACGTGCCACGCAACCCGGCGGATTTGGCCCAGGCCCTGGAGTTCCAACGCCCCGATGTGGTGTTCAACGCCTTGCATGGCCGGTTCGGCGAGGATGGCGCGATCCAAGGTCTCTTGGACTTGATGGGCCTGCCCTATACCCATTCCGGACGGCTGGCCAGCGCCGTGGCGATGGACAAGCCGATGGCCAAGGCGGTGTTCCGGGAAGCCGGTCTGCCGGTCGCCACCCATAAGGTGGTCACGATTTCCGAGGTCCGGCGCGCCGACCCGCTGCCCCGGCCCTATGTGCTCAAGCCATTTAATGAGGGCTCGAGCTGCGGTGTGGTGATCCTGCAGCCCGGCGGCAATGACGAGCCCTTGGCCCCGGAGCGCTGGAGCTTCGCCGAAACCGTCATGGCCGAACCCTTCGTCCCCGGGCGCGACATGACTGTGACCGTGATGGGCGATCGTGCCTTGGCGGTGACCGAAATCGTCACCGAGCGCAGCTTCTATGACTATGACGCCAAATATGCCGCCGGGGGCTCGCGCCATTTGTTGCCCGCCCCGATCCCCGAGGCCGTGGCGGCGCATTTGATGGAGCTGTCGGTGAAGGCCCATCAGGCCCTGGGTTGCCGGGGCGTCAGCCGGGCCGATTTCCGCCTGAATGGCGAGGAAGCGGTGCTGTTGGAAATCAACACCCAACCGGGCATGACCCCGACCTCGTTGGTGCCCGAGCAGGCCGAACATGTGGGCATCTCCTTTCCGGAGCTGACCCGTTGGATGGTGGAGGCCGCCGCATGCGATCCCTGATCAACAAAGTCACCGCAAGGCTGAGCGCCAAAACCCCGGCACGACGCGCCCCGCGCCTGGACCCGCGACCACTCTCTCGCCCAGCCACCGGTCAAGTCACTCGCCAAGCCACCCGGCAATCCTCCCGTCCGGCGGAGGGCTCGGGAACCAAGCGCCCGCTGCGGGATTTGGAAACCACCGCTTTGCTCGCCCGCCGCCTGCCCGAGGACCGGGTGCTGCCGCGCCCGATCCGCAAGGCGGTCTCCTCCCGGCGGATGCTGCTGTTGGCCATTGCCATCGCCGCCCCCTATCTGGCGATGCGCGGCATGGCCATGGCCGAAGGGGCCCTGGATGCCTCCCGCCAGACCGCCGATCAGCAATTGGTGGCCGGTGAGGCCCGCGAAACCGGCTTTTGGGCCTGGCTGTCCTCCACCGGCGATGTGGCTCGCCAAGCGATCCCGACCGCTGCGGATACCGGCTTGGTGGTCAACCACATCACGGTCACCGGACGGGATCGGACCACGCCCTCAGAGCTGCTCAGCGCTTTGGGCACCAAGCGGGGCGCGCCAATCCTGAAGGTGGATCCCCAAGATGCCCGGGCGCGGCTGATGGATCTGCCCTGGATCGCCGAGGCCACCGTTGAGCGCCGTTTGCCCGACCGCATTCACGTGGCTTTGGTTGAACGCCAACCGCTGGCCCTATGGCGCCATGACGGCCAGTTCACCGTGATTGACCGCCAAGGCGATCCCATCGCGGTGGATCCGGCACTGTTTGCCGATCTGATCATTCTGGTGGGGGCCAAAGCCCCGATGGAAGCCGAAGACCTGCTCGCCACCCTGGGCGAGATCCCTGAAATCGCTGAGCGGGTCAAGGCTGCCAGCCTGGTCAGCGGGCGGCGCTGGACCCTGCGCATCGACAGCCTGCGCGACGGGCTGGATATCCACCTGCCCGAAACCGGCGCGCCCGGCGCCTTAAAACTGATTTCCCGCATGCACCGCGAAGACGGGCTGCTGGATAAGGACCTGAGCTCCGTCGACCTGCGCGAACCCGGTCGGATGGTGGTCAGCCTGACCGAACGGGCCGAGAGCCTGGAAAACTTGGACGCCTTGGAAGCCCCGGAAAGTGATGAGGGTGGGCAAACCGCCCCGGTACCCAGCGAGGAGGCAGACGCATCGGCAAGCTTGGAGGGGCGTGATGCCTAAAGACGCCACACCGAACACCAAAACCACCCCCACCCTGTCCGTGGGCAAACCGGCACTGAAAGCCGAGCCGATGGCTCCGGCCGCGCCAACCCTGCGCGTGCCCGATACCGGGACGGATGGCAAGGCGACCAAGGCCCGCAAAGGCAAGAAGGCCGCAGTGAAGGCCCCGAGCGCGCCCAAGGCCACAGCGTCCGCCAAGCGCCCGAAAGCGCCGAAATCCAAGACGCCCCGGGCCAAGGGTGCCCCCATCGCCGCCTTGGATATTGGCTCGAGCAAAATCGCCTGTTTCATCGCCCAACCCAATGAGGAAGGCGATCTTCAAGTGCTTGGTGTGGGGCATCACCGTTCCCGGGGGATTCGCGCCGGTCAGATCTGCAATCTGGAAGAGGTCGAAAACGCGGTCCTGGCCGCTGTGGATGCCGCCGAACGCATGGCCGAAACCCGGCTGGAGAGCGTGGTGCTGAATGTGTCCGCCGGACAGCCGATCTCCACCACCGTCGGCGTGGAAATGGCCATTGGCGGCAAGGAGATCCGGGAAACCCAGGTCTCCCGCTTGCTGGATTATGGCCGCACCCATCAGATCGCCAAGGACCGGGAGCTGATCCACTGCATCCCGCTGGGCTACAAGGTCGATGGCCATGACGGCACCTTGGACCCGCGCGGGATGTTCGGCGAAGAGCTTGGGGTCACCATCCATCTGGTCACCGCCCTGTCCAATCCCTTGCGCAATGTGGAAACGGTTCTGGGGCGCTGTCACATCGACATCGATGACCGGGTGGTCTCGGGCTATGCCGCCGGATTGGCCTGTCTGGTCGATGATGAAAAGGATATGGGCGTCACCGTCATTGATATGGGCGGCGGCACCACCTCGGTCGCGGTGTTCATGGAAGGCCATGTCATCCACACCGAGGTCCTGCCCATTGGCGGCAGCCATGTGACCACCGACATCGCCCGGGTGCTGGGCACGCCCATGGCCGGGGCCGAGCGGCTGAAGATCGTCCATGGCGGAGCCATCGCCTCGCCCGCCGATGAGCGGGAAATCCTCCGGGTGCCGCTGGTGGGCGAGGAAGACGAGGCCTGCGCCAATGAGGTCTCGCGCAAAACCTTGATCGAGATTATCGCGCCTCGGATCGAAGAAACCTTCGAAATGGTCCGCGACCGTCTGGCGGCGGCCAATCTGGACAAGGTTGGCGGTCGGGTGTTGGTGCTGACCGGCGGGGCCAGCCAGTTGGACGGTGCCCGGGATCTGGCGGAACGGATTCTCGACCGGCAAGTCCGGCTGGGCCGCCCGATGCGCCTGAATGGCCTGCCCGAGAGCATGGCCGGACCCTCTTTTTCCGTCTGCGCCGGGCTGCTGCGCTATGCGCTGCGCCATCAGGTGGAGACCCCCGAACCGGATGCCATGAGTGACCGGCCGGTCCCCCCGACCGGCACCATGGCCCGCGTTTTCACTTGGTTGAAGGAGAACTTCTGATGACCTGTCCTCCTTCGACCATCCCGGCCCAGCCGGAACCGCGTTCGTTTTTCCCTTTGTTTGTATCGCACCTGACTGAAAGCCCGGCGTTGACCCCTGACCAGGGTTTCGCCACAACGGATCACCGGAGGTAAACCATCATGGCTTTGAACATCACCGTCCCCAGCGGCGAAGAGCCCACCCTGAAGCCCCGTATCACGGTCGTTGGCGTCGGCGGCGCTGGCGGCAATGCGGTCAACAATATGATCGACATGAACTTGGAAGGGGTTGAGTTCGTCTGCGCCAACACCGACGCCCAGGCCTTGGCCATGGCCAAGACCATGCGTCGGATCCAATTGGGCCACGACACCACCCAAGGTCTGGGTGCTGGCGCCCGTCCCGAAATCGGCCGGGTTGCCGCCGAGGAAGCCGTCGAGGCCATCGCTTCGGAGCTGCAAGGCTCCAACATGGTTTTCATCACCGCTGGCATGGGCGGTGGCACCGGCACCGGGGCCGCCCCGGTGGTGGCCAGCGTCGCCCGCGAGCTGGGTGTCCTGACCGTCGGTGTGGTGACCAAGCCGTTCCAATTCGAAGGCCAACACCGCGCCCGGCTGGCCGAGGCTGGCATTGACGAGCTGGCCCAGTTTGTCGACACCCTGATCATCATCCCAAACCAGAACCTGTTCCGGGTCGCCAATGAGCGCACCACCTTCGCCGATGCCTTTAAAATGGCCGATGACGTGCTCTATTCCGGGGTTCGCAGCGTCACCGATCTGATGATCAACCCGGGCCTGATCAATCTGGATTTCGCCGATGTGCGCACGGTGATGCAGAATATGGGCCGGGCGATGATGGGCACCGGCGAAGCCGATGGCGAACGCCGCGCTCTGGAAGCTGCCGAGGCCGCCATTGCCAATCCGCTGCTGGAAGACACCTCCATGCGCGGGGCCCGGGGCGTGTTGATCAACATCACCGGCGGCACCGATGTGACCTTGTATGAAGTCGACGAGGCCGCCAACCGGATCCGTGATGAAGTGGAAAGCGAAGCCCATATCATCTTCGGCTCCAGCCTGGATCCGAGCCTGGAAGGCCGCATTCGGGTCTCCGTGGTCGCCACCGGCATTGATGCCCTGGCGGAAATGGCCCAGCGCGACGAAACCCAACGCAGCCTGGACGTCCGGGGCAGTGGTCCGGCACAAAAGCCGCAATTGGAACCGCAACGCCCGGCGGCCCGCTCGGCTTTGCCGCCGACGGCCCGCGCCGCAGCCCCCCAGCATCTGGAGGCTGAAGCCCAAAGTGCCCCCGCAGCCCAGATGCCAGCCGCCCACATGCCAGCCGCCCATATGTTGGATGCGCCACAGGACGATCTGGGGGCTCAGCCCACCATGGTCGCTCATCCGGAAGCGCCTCGGGCGCCGGTTGCGCCGCCAACCCCGCGCCCGCAGCCTCAGGCCCAAGCCCCGCGCAGCGAAAAGGCGCAAAAGGCCGTGCGCATGCTGGAATCCCTGGTCCTGGAGGCCAATGCCAAGCAAGGTCAGGGTGGCGAAGCGCCTCGGTCTCGCCCGGCTGCTGAGCCCGAAGCTGCCCAGGCTGCCCAGCCCCAGCGTCCGGCTCAGCCGATGCAACCCAAGGCGCCGGCCATGGCAACCCGGCCCAAGCCGGGCCAGCCTGGCTTCCCGGCTGCTCCAGGCCGTTCCGGCGGTGCGGCAGCGGAAAGCCCGGTGCCGATGGGGCGTCCCCGGGTGCCTCGGGATGCCTTCATCCCCGCCCCGTCGGCGGATGTGGGTGGTGCCGCCACCGCCCGGGCGCTGGATATGGAACCCCGCATGGAGCCGCGTGGCTATGCCGATGAGCAGCCGCAAAGCCGAGGGGCCACGGCCCTGAACCACTATGCGGATCAGGGCTTCCAGCCGGAACCGGACAGCTATGCCCCGCCGCCGACCTCGGTGGATGAAGATGGCTGGACCGTTGCCGCCCCGAGCCCGGCCCAAGCGGCCTATGACGCCGAAGAGCCCTGGACCCCGGAAGATCCCAGCGATCATTCCAAGCCCGGCTTCCGGCCTGCGGTGGTGAGTGGTGCCCGGAATTACCATCCGGAAAGCCAGGAAGCCCATCCCCAGGCTCCGGTCGAAGAAAAACCGGCGGAAAAGCCGAGCTTGCTGGCACGGATCACCGGGCTGGGGGTTCGGGCCCCGGCAGCGGAGCAAAAGCCGAAAACCGGCGATGCCAACCCGCTATTGTCGGCCAAGACCCTGTCTCCGGCTCCGGCAGAACGGCCTGCGGCCCAGAAAGGCGATGATCAGTTGGAAATCCCAACCTTCCTGCGCCGCCAAGTGAACTAACGGGCAGAAAACCGCCCCTTCTGCCGGGTTGCCAGGGTTTGGTCACCCCGCAGCGATTGATAGAGAAACCCGGGTGACGGGGCGTTCAGCTCGAAAACCGGCATCTTCCTCCGGAGATGCCGGTTTTTCTATGCTTGCGTCCTATCCTTTGGGTAGAGAAAATATTTCTAAATAAAACCAAGCGATTTAAATGCTCTGCACCGCAACAAACTGCAACAAACCTTGATTTGAGGCGTTGATAAGGCTTCGGTAGAACGAATTTGTGGCGGCGCGAAATTCGCCCCGTTTTCACAAGCGGATCGTACAGGTAAAGGCAGTTTAGACATCATGACCGATAACAGCATCGAGATGACCTCCCCCAAGGTCGCCCGCACTGGTTCCCGGGCTCCGTTGTCTGTCGTTTCTTCTCTGACCTCAACCCCAAGCGACGCTCTGGCTCCGGCTGCACAAATGGGGGTGCGCCGCCGGACCCTGAAATCCGCCATCGACTGCACCGGCATTGGCCTGCATGGCGGCAAAAAGATCCACATGACCTTGCGCCCGGCGGATGCGGGCACCGGCATTGTCTTCCGCCGCGCCGATCTGTTCGGCCCCGATGGCAGTGTACCGGCCAAGGCAATCATTCCAGGCCGCTATGATAGCGTTGCCGATTGCCGGATGTGCACCACCATTGCCAACGCATCGGGCACAACCATTTCCACCGTTGAACATTTGATGGCCGCTTTGGCGGGCAATGGCATCGATGATCTGATCGTTGATGTCTCCGGCCCGGAAATTCCGGTGATGGATGGCAGTTCTGGCCCGTTCCTGTTCTTGATCGATTGCGCCGGTGTCATCGAACATGCCGCCCCCCGCCGCGCCATTAAGGTTCTGAAGCCGGTCATCGTTACCGATGGCGCGGTCACTGCCGCGCTCTACCCCGCCGATCGCGGCTTTAGCATCGATTTTGAAATCGAATTTGGCGCTGCGGCTATTGGCCAGCAAAGCTGCCATTTTGATGTCACCAGCGGCCTGTTCCGCGACGAGATCAGCCGGGCCCGGACTTTTGGCTTCCTGGAAGACGTGACCCGGATGCGCGAAGCCGGTTTGGCCCTGGGCGGATCCCTGGACAATGCCGTGGTGGTTGATGGCGACCGGGTGCTCAATGATGGCGGCCTGCGCTATGACACCGAGTTTGTCCGCCACAAGGCCCTGGACGCCCTGGGTGACATGTATATGGCCGGTGCGCCCTTGATCGCCGCCTATCACGGTGTGCGCTCCAGCCACCATCACAACAATCAACTGCTGCGCAAGCTGTTCGCCGATGATAGCGCTTGGTGCTACCAATCCGGTGTGGCCATGGCCGATCTGCAGGCGCGCCGCCCGGACTTCAATTGCAGCAGCGCCCAGTCCGGCACCCGCTATGCCCAGGGTGCCCAATCCTAAGGGTTTCGACCCGGGCCTTTTTTCTCATAAATCCGCCGAAATTAACCGTCATCCAGATGGCTGGCGCCTGGTTTGCTGTGGGCAAGGGTTAACCATTCCCTTGCCTGCACGGCCCATCGCCATGGTATAGTCCCGCCGTTTCGCTGACCCACAGAATGGCCGTGCCTCCATGATGCGTTTCCCGTTCGCTCCGCTCCCGCAGATCCGGTTCCAGCCGAAAGCGTTGCTTGTTGCCGTCACCCTGGCCTTTCCGCTCGCCCTGGGGGCCTGCTCCGGCGACAGCGAAGAAGAGGCCTATGTCGAACGCCCGGTGGATGAGCTCTACAACACCGCCGTCGACCTGTTGAATGACGGCCAATATCAGAACGCAGCAGACGCCTTTGATGAGGTCGAGCGCCAGCATCCCTATTCGGTCTGGGCGACCAAAGCCCAGTTGATGGCGGCCTATTCGCTCTATGAAGACAATGAATATGACGACGCCGTCATCGCCCTGAACCGCTATATCGAGCTGCATCCGGGCAACCAAGACATCGCCTATGCCTATTATTTGCGGGCTTTGTGCTTCTATGAGCAGATCGCCGATGTGGGCCGCGACCAGGAAATGACCCGCGAAGCGATGGATTATCTGCGCGAGGTCACAACCCGCTTCCCTCGGTCCGACTATGCCCGGGATGCCAGCCTGAAAATGGATCTGGCCCAGGACCATTTGGCGGGCAAGGAAATGTCCGTTGGCCGGTTTTACCTCAATCAAGGCCATTATCTGGCCGCGCTGAACCGCTTCCGCACCGTGGTCGACCGCTTTGACCAAACCACCCATGTCCCCGAAGCCCTCTTTCGCATTGTCGAGGTCAACACCGTGTTGGGCCTGCCCGGGGAAGCCGAACGCACCGCCGCCGTGCTCGGACACAACTTCCCGGGCTCCGACTGGTATGTGGACGCCTTCGGGCTGGTCACCGGGGATCGCTCCTATTCTGCCGAGACGGACCCCGATGACGGTTGGTTCGACTGGCTGCTGTAACCATCTATCCCAACGGCTCTCTAGCCTTCAGGCCTTTTAGGCTTCCTAGCACCCATTTCCCTGCTCCCCCTTCCCTGGTTGAGGAACCCGCCGCCTATGCTGACGGCCCTGTCGATCCGAGACGTGGTCCTGATTGACCGCCTGGACCTGGAGGTCGAAGCGGGGCTTGGCGTGTTCACCGGGGAAACCGGCGCAGGCAAATCCATCCTGCTCGACAGCCTGTCCTTGGCGCTGGGCGCGCGGGCCAATACCGGCCTTGTGCGCAAGGGGGCGGACCAGCTCTCGGTCTCCGCCGCCTTTGACCTGCCCGCCCCGCATCCGGCCCTGGGCCTGCTGCGGGAGTTGGATCTGCTCGAGCCGGACAATGCTGGGGGTAACGGCACGGACAGCCCGGGAGAGCTGTTCGAACTGGTCACCGTCCGCCGGGTGGTCACCGCTGAGGGACGGTCGCGGGCCTATGTCAATGACCGCCCGACCTCCGTTGGCGTGCTCAAACAGCTGGGCGATGCCCTGGTCGAGATCCATGGCCAGTTCGAAAGCCATGCCTTGCTCGACCCAACCCGCCATCGCGGCGTGCTTGACCGCTACACCGGCGGCACCCCGGCGGAGATGGACAGCCCCGCCGAGGCCTTAAGCGCCCTGAAATCGCGCTGGAAGGCTTGGCGCGACGCCCGCAAGGCCCGGGAAACCGCCGAGGCCGATTTGGCCCGCGCCCGGGCTGAAGAGGACAGCCTGCGCCATCTGGCGGGCGAGTTGGAGGCCTTGGCCCCGCAGCCGGGCGAGGAAGACACATTGGCCGCAGAACGCGCCCTGTTGATGAATGGCGAAAAGCTGCGCGAGGGCCTGTCCGGAGCCCTGTCGGCCCTCTCGGAGCCCACAGAAGTTGAAGGCGCCCTGCACAGCGCCATTCGCTCCTTGGACCGGATCCGGGACCTAATGGGCAGCTCCGAGACTTTGGCCGGGGTCATTGACGGTCTCGACCGGGCCTTGGTCGAGGTCACCGAGGCCCAAGCCGGGCTCGATCATCTGGGCTCTGAGATTGACCTCGACCCCCGCCGTCAGGAACAGGTCGAAGAGCGCTTGTTTGCCCTGCGCGCCTTGGCCCGCAAACAGGGCGTCACCGTCGAAGATCTGCCCGAACTGGCCGAGCGGACCAGTGCTGCCTTGGAGGCTCTGGATGGCAGCGGTGATCATGTGGTCGCCCTGGCCAAGGCGGAAAGTGCTGCCCGCCATGACTATTTGGAGGCCGCCCGCCATCTCTCGCGGATCCGCAAGGCCGCAGCAACGGCGCTGGACCAAGCGGTTGCCGCCGAATTGCCGCCCCTGAAGCTCGACAAGGCCCGGTTCTTCACCGAGGTTGCCGAGCTGCCGGAAAGCGAATGGGGGCCGGATGGCCTGGATCAGGTCACCTTCCTGGTGGCAACCAATCCCGGCAGCGATCCGGGGCCGATCCACCGCATCGCCTCGGGCGGCGAGCTGGCCCGCTTCATGCTGGCCCTCAAGGTCGTGCTGGCGGATGCGGATACGGTGCCGACCCTGGTGTTTGACGAGGTCGATATGGGCATTGGCGGTGCCACCGCCGCAGCGGTCGGGGAACGTCTGGCCCGGCTCGGCAAGGGGCTGCAGGTTTTGGTGGTCACCCACTCTCCCCAAGTCGCCGCCGTGGGCATCCACCATTGGCGGGTCTCCAAATCCGAAACCGCCCCCGGGGTGACTGGGAGCCGGGTCGATCCGCTCTCCCCAGAGCAACGCCGGGAAGAGGTCGCCCGCATGCTCGCTGGGGCCGAAGTCACCTCCGAAGCCCGGGCCGCTGCGGATCGCTTGCTCGCCGCCGCCCATAGCTAAGGCTCCACCATGGCCGCCAACCTCCCCACTGCTTCTTCCGAGGACCTGCCGCAAACCGATGCGGAGGCCGCCGCCCTGCTGGAACGCTACGCTCAGCAGCTGGCCGACTATGATCAGGCCTATCATAGCGAAGACCAGCCTGCTGTTGATGACGCGGTCTATGACGCTCTGAAGCACAAAAATGCGGCGCTGGAGGCCGCCTTTCCGCATCTGGTCCGGGCTGACAGTCCCTCCCTGAAGGTTGGCGCGCCGCCCTCTGAGGCCTTTGCCAAGGTCAGCCACCGGGTGCCGATGCTCTCGCTGGACAATGCGTTTTCTGGAGAGGACGTGGAGGAGTTTGACGCCCGGCTGCGTCGGTTCCTGAAACTCGATCCCGCCGAGCCGCTGGGCTATGTCGCCGAGCCAAAAATCGACGGCCTGTCCTTTTCCGCACTGTATGTGGAGGGCGTCTTCACCCGGGGGGCCACCCGGGGCGATGGCGCGACCGGCGAGGATATCACCGCCAATCTGCGCACCATTGCCAGCCTGCCGCAAAAGCTGGACCCCGCCAAAGCCCCCCTGCCCCGGGAAATCGAGATCCGAGGCGAAGTGTTTATGACCAAGGCGGATTTTCAGGCTTTGAATGAACGCCAGACCGCCCAAGGCGGCAAGGTCTTTGCCAATCCGCGCAATGCGGCGGCGGGCTCCTTGCGGCAATTGGATCCAGCGGTCACCCGCTCCCGCCCCCTGTCCTATTTCGCCTATAGCTGGGGCGTGGTCGAGGGCCAACCCGAGGGCAGCGCCTGGACCACCCATTGGGACTATTTGGAACGACTGAAGGCCTGGGGCTTTTCCGTCAACACCGATACCCAGCTGTGCCCCGACCCGGCGGCCTTGCTGGCCAGCCATGGCGATCTGGACGCCCGGCGCGCCGCCCTGCCCTATGACATTGATGGCATTGTCTACAAGGTGGACCGGCTGGATTATCAGCAACGCTTAGGCTTTGTCGCCCGCGCCCCGCGCTGGGCCATTGCCCATAAATTCAAAGCCGAGCAAGCCAAGACCCGGATCAACGCGATTTCGGTCCAGGTCGGGCGCACCGGGGCGTTGACTCCGGTGGCGGAGCTGGAGCCGGTCAATGTCGGCGGTGTGTTGGTCTCCCGCGCCACCCTGCATAATGAAAGCTATATCGAGGAAAAGGATATCCGGCTTGGCGATTTGGTGGTGATCCAGCGCGCTGGCGATGTGATCCCGCAAGTGGTCTCAGTGGATCTCGACCACCGCCCGGATCCCATGCCGGAACCCTTTGTCGCCTTGGAGCGCTGCCCGGCCTGTGACAGCCATGCGGTCCGGCCCGAGGGCGAAAAGGTCCGGCGCTGCACCGGCGGCTTGATCTGCCCGGCGCAAACCCTGGAACGGCTGCGCCACTTCGTCTCCCGGGATGCCTTTGACATTGAAGGCCTGGGAGCAAAACAGGTTGAGGCCTTCATCGGCTGGGGGCTGATCAGCGGCCCGGCGGATATTTTCACCCTGGAGGACCGGGACAGCGATCCGGACCCCGCCGATGGCATCCCGAAACCGCTGAAAAACCGGCCCGGCTGGGGCGATAAGTCGGCAAGCAATCTGTTCGCTGCGATCCGGGAGCGCCGCACCATCGCATTGGAACGCTTTATCTATGCGCTCGGCATCCGCCAGGTTGGCCAAGCCACCGGGCGCTTGCTGGCGGAGCGCTATGAGAGCCTGGAGGGCTGGCGGGCCGCCATGGAGGCTGCGGGCCAACCGGAAACAACCGAAGGGACCGAGGCCTTGGCCGCGCTCACCGATATTGACGGCATTGGCCCGTCCATGGCCGAGGATCTGATTGCCTTTTTTGGCGAGAGCCACAATCGGGAGGCGGTGGATCGGCTGTCGGCTTTGTTGACGGTGCAGCCCTTTGTTGCCCCGACCGCTGCCGGGGCGGGGGCCGATGGGGCCACCGGATCGCCCTTGGCGGGCAAGACTGTGGTCTTCACCGGCAGCCTGACCGACTTCAGCCGCAATGAAGCCAAGGCCCGGGCCCAGGCGGTCGGGGCCAAGGTCACCGGCTCTGTCTCCGCCAAAACCGATTTTCTCGTTGCCGGGGCCGATGCGGGCTCCAAAGCCAAGAAGGCGGCGGATCTGGGGGTCGAGGTTCTAGATGAGGCAACCTTCCGCGAGATGTTGGGGGATTAGGGATGCCCGGATTTGTGATTGGCGAGGCCCGGGCAGAGCAGCATGCGGCCGGGATCGCGGTGATTTATAATGATGCCGCCACCAAAACCACCGCGATTTGGAACGAGGCCACCGTGGATGCTGCCAACCGTGCCGCCTGGATCACAGAGCGCCAATCGGCGGGCTTTCCGGTTCTGGTGGCTCTGGACGGCGATGCGGTCTTAGGCTATGCCAGCTATGGACCGTTTCGACCGTTTGAGGGCTATAAGCATACGGTGGAACATTCGGTCTATGTCCGCCCGGATCTGCGCGGTGGCGGTGTGGGGACCGCCTTGCTGCAAAGCGTGATCGACCATGCCCGATCCGCGGGCCATCATGTGATGGTCGCGGCGATTTCGGCGGACAATGGGGGCTCGATCCGGCTCCATGCCCGTTTGGGCTTTGTTGAGACCGGTCGCATGCCCGAAGTCGGAACCAAATTTGGCCGTTGGTTGGATCTGGTGTTGATGCAGATCCAGCTCTGATCTGCCCTGGGGAAAATCGCTCATGGTGAGCCTTGTGATTAGCCGCTTTGCGCCGCCTCGGACCGCCAAAGGATCCTTGCGCAAGCATGGCCTGATGCTGGTGGCCCTGTTTGCCTCCGGGCTCTGTCTGCTGCCCCTGATCGCCGTGGCAATCGCTGCGGCGATGGGGGATTTGGACAGTGTGCGCCATCTCGCCGACACGGTGCTGCTGCGCTACACCCTGACCACCGTCGTCCTGGTGCTGTTCGTTGCCTTGCTGACGGCGATCATTGGCACCGGAGCGGCCTGGCTGGTGACCATGACCCGCTTTCCAGGTGTCAAGATCTTGGAAGTCGCCCTGGCCCTGCCCTTCGCCTTCCCGGCCTATGTGTTGGCCTATGCCTATACGGATTTTCTTGACCATCCCGGCGCGGTGCAGACCACCCTGCGCACTATGATGGGCTGGGGACCGAAAGACTATTGGTTCCCGGAAGTCCGCAGCATTGAGGGCGCGATCCTGATGCTGACCCTGGTGCTATACCCCTATGTCTATCTGCTGGCCCGGGCGGCGTTCCTGCGGGAAAGTGCCACCGCCAATCAGGCTGCCCGAACCCTTGGTCGCGGTCCCTGGGGGGCGTTTTGGGGTGTTTCCTTACCCATGGCCCGTCCGGCCATTGTCGGCGGCGTGTTGCTAGCGGTCATGGAAACCATCGCCGATTTCGGCACCGTCAGCTATTTCGGCATCCAGACCTTTGCCACCGGCATTTATACCAGCTGGTTTGCCCTGGCCGACCGGGGCGGCGCGGCGCAATTGGCGCTCTGCTTGCTGGTCTTTGCCCTGTTCATCGCCATTCTAGAGCGGGTGCATCGCGGCGAGGCCCGGACCCACACCACCGGGACCCGCTTTGAGAGGCCCCGCCCCACCGAACTCAAGGGCTGGCACAAAGTGGGGGCCATTGTCTTCTGCAGCGCCCCGGTGCTGTTTGGCTTCCTGCTGCCGCTGGTGTTGCTGTTCGAGATGAGCTTCCGCTCCGAACAGGACCTGCTCTCCAGCCGCTATCTCGGCTTCATCCAAAACACCCTGATCCTGGCGGGCACGGCGGCGGTGATGACCGTGGCCGCTGCAGTGCTGATTGCCTTTAATCAGCGGGTCAATCACGGTCGGGTTTCGATCATGGCCGCCCATATCGGGCGCATCGGCTATGCGGTGCCCGGCGGGGTGATCGCCGTGGGTCTGCTGGTGCCCTTCGCCTTTTTGGACAATTGGATCGATGGCTGGGCCGAAAGCCTGTTTGGCATCTCCACCGGTCTGCTGTTCACCGGCACCATCACCGTGCTGACCATGGCCTATATGGTCCGCTTCATGGCTGCGGCACTGAACAGTTTTGAAAGCGGGCTGGCCTCGGTTAATCCCTCCATGGACGCTGCCGCCCGAACCCTGGGCAGCGGACCCTTAGGCGTGTTGCGCCGGATCCACTTCCCGATCCTGTCGCCTTTTGTCCTGACCGCGCTGCTGATCGTCTTTGTCGATGTGATGAAGGAGCTGCCCGCAACCCTGATCATGCGGCCCTTCAACTTCGATACCCTGGCTGTCCAGGCCCACCGCCTGGCTGCCGATGAACGCCTGGCCGGGGCTGCCGTGCCCTCCCTGGTCATTGTCGCCATCGGCATGCTGCCGGTGATCCTGGTCTGCCGCGCCCTGGCCCAGCCGGGACAACGGCGGTAACGACCAGGAAGAACACAGCCAACAGGACAGCCACAGAAAACCCCGCTCCCAGGCTTGGGAGCGGGGTTAATTGCGGGCGCGGCCAAGCGGGCTACGTCCGCGCCCGGCGAGGGCAGATTTAGAAGGATTACTTCCAGCCGGATGCGTTCAGCACCTTTTGCGCTGCGGCGATGTTGTCAGCGATGGCAGAGGCGTCCAAATCATCGGGCTTAAAGAAGCCCAGAGAGGCAACCGACGGGCTGATGCCGACCCCGGGCACCGTCGGATATTCATCATTGCCCGCAGAGAAGTATTTTTGTGCCTTTTCAGAGGCCAGATATTCCAGGAACTTAATGGCATTGTCCTTGTTCGGGGCATGGGCCGCGACGCCACCGCCGGACAGGTTCATATGGGCGCCAATGTCATCCTGGTTCGGGAACACCCAACCAATCATATCCAGGCTGTCGGACACACCATCCACCGATTTGCGCACCGCGCGGGCGAAATAATAGGTGTTGGACATGGAGATGTCGCATTCGCCGGAGACCAGACCGCGCAGTTGGTCGGTATCACCGCCTTGGGGATCACGGGCGAAATTGGCCACCACCGCCTTGGTCCAATCAGCGACTGCGTCTTCGCCCAGATGAGCGATCAGAGCGGCGGTCAGGGTCTGGGTATAGACGTTGGACGAGGAGCGAATGCAGATCATGCCCTTATATTTCGGGTCCGCCAGATCCTGATAGGTCATCGGCGGATCGGACACTTCGTTCTTGTCATAGAACAGGATCCGGGCCCGCTGGGAGAAGCCAAACCACTGGTTTTCGTCATCCTGCAAATATCCCGGCACCTTGGCTTCCAGAACTGCAGAGTCGATGGACTGCAGCACGCCTTCGGCCTTGGCCCGCTCCAGACGGGAAGTGTCCACGGTCAGCAGCAGATCCGCCGGGCTGTTCTCGCCTTCGGCCTTCATACGGGCGATCAGCTCATCGGCCTTGCCCTCAATGCGGTTCACGGTGATGCCGGTGGCTTCCTCAAAGTCCGAATAGAGCCGCTCATCGGTGTCATAATGGCGGGAGGAATACAGGTTCACCTCGCCTTCCGCGAAGGCGATGGAGGGCAGGACAAGCATGGCAGCGGCAGCAAGGCCACAGGGCAGCAGACGGTTGGAACGCGGTTGCATGGGATCTCCTCACATTTGCAAATGAGAACTATTATCATTCTCATCGTCTGCCGAGCAGGTTTACACAGAGAAAGACCCTATTTCAAGTGTGATTGTTCGGATGAATCGGCATTTTCATAAGAATTTTATCGATGAAAAATAATTTTTTGATCTTTCTTAAGACTTATTCTACCCCTCTGGCTGATCCAAACGGGCGCTTTTCTCGTCTTACTAACCTTGTAACTCCGCAAGCTTTTCGGCTCGGAACTGCCCCGGGGCCAAGCCCGTCCGACGCTTGAAGAACCGGGAAAAATAGGCCGGGTCCTGGAATCCCAGCTCATAGGCGATCATCGCCGCTGAGGCGGAGGTGAAAATCAAATGCCGTTGGGCCTCTAAGACCAATCGGTCCTGGATCAAGGCATTGGGACCCTTCCCGGCCACCCCGCGACAAAGCCGGTTCAGTCGGGCTTGGCTCAGCGCCAAGGCGTCCGCATAGGCCTCCACCGGCCAATGCTCCTTGAAATGGGTCTCAACCAATTGCCGGAAGCGGGCGAACTGCACCCGACGCCGCCCTTCGCCGCCGACCAGGCTGTCCTCGGTTTCCAAACGCCGCCGAACCAGGATCAGCACCGCGCGCAACAGCCAGTGCACCATAGTGGCGTGGCCCAGGCGGATTTGGTGGAACTCGCTGTGCATCTGCTCCAGATAGGCCCCCATCTGGGCCTTCATCTCGGGCTCATCGGTCAAGGACAGGATCCTGGGGCGTTCCAAAACCGGGCGGATCAGACCCAGCCCCCGTTGGTCCTCGGGCGTTTCCCCAGCCTCGGCCAACAGCAGTTCAGAGACGGTCACCACCCAGCCGACGCTCTCGGGCTCAAACACAAAGCCATGGACCACGCTGCCGGGCAGGCAAACCACCCCGGGGGCTTCGATATGGTGCAGTTCCCGGTCGATCTGGACCTCTGCCGTGCCGCCCAGCAAGACAACGATCTGGAACATGCGCGGATGGGCATGGGGGGTGATCCGCCAGTCATACAGTCGGGAGCGCACCCGGATGTCCTCAATATGAACAAAATCCGGATCACCTTGCGCATCGGGCTCGCCATAGAGGGCGAAAAACGCCAGTCCCGAGGGAGAATTATGCTGCATTTACGAAAGCGCCTCTGTTGCAGAACGAAGAAAAAGTACAAGAGCTTTCCCGTTCCGTCCATTTCTGGAGCGCTTGGTCGTCGATAAAGTTCATACACGCCAAAGAGAGCGCAGCAATCAAGCAATCAATCACGGCCCTCACAAACCGAGGGCCGACAGGGAGGCTCCAGAGACATGTTTCACTTTGACCCATTTTCCCCGACCATCGATCGCGACCCGTTTCCGGTCTACAAGACCCTGCGCGACGAGCATCCCTGTTTCTGGTGTGAAGAAGCGCAAATGTGGGTCTATTCGCGCTATGGCGACATCGTCACCGCCTTGAATGACTGGCAGACCTATTCCTCGGCCAAGGGCAATCTGGTCAATGAGCTGCCCAACCGGGCGGGCAACACCTTGGGCACCACCGATCCCCCGCGCCATGACCGCCTGCGCGCCCTGATCCAGAAGGCGGTGACCAAGCGCGCCTTGGATTATTTGGTTGAACCGACCCAAGCGGTCTGCCGCAAACATCTCGATGCCTTGGGCGGTGCTCAGAGCTTTGATTTTGTCGGCGATTACGGCTCCAAGGTCACCGTCGATCTGTTGTTCTATCTCTTCAACATGCCCACCGAGCATCAGGAGATCGTCCGGCAAAAGGCAGTGATGATGGTGCAAACCGATCCGGTGACCCGGCAGAAAAGCCCGGAGCATATCGCCGCCTATGAATGGATGGCCGACTTTGCCGCCCAATTGGTCGAAGAACGCAAAAAAGATCCCGGCGAGGATTTGCTGTCCAGCTTCATCACCTCGGAAATCGATGGCGAGAAGCTGAAGGACAAGGAAATTCAGCTCACCGTCACCACCCTGATCATGGCGGGTATTGAGTCCCTGTCCGGCTTCCTGGCGATGTTTGGTCTGAACCTGGCCGATCATGGCGATGCCCGGCGGGCCTTGGTGGCCAATCCAGAACTGATTCCCGATGCGATGGAAGAAAGCCTGCGCTTCAACACCTCGGCCCAGCGCTTTCGGCGCTGCCTGACCAAGGATGTCAGCGTGCATGGCCAAACCATGAAGGCTGGTGATTTTGTCATGTTGGCCTATGGCGCGGGCAATCGCGATGAGCGGCAATTCCCCGATCCGGATGTCTATGACATCGCGCGTAAACCCAAGGGGCATCTCGGCTTTGGTGGCGGCGTGCATGCCTGTCTGGGCACCGCCATCGCCCGGCTGGCCTGCAAGATTGCCATGGAAGAGTTCCTGGCCCGCTATCCGAATTACGAACGCACGGAGACCGATTTGCCCTGGGTGCCGTCGTCCAATTTCCGCAGCCCGATGCGGCTGCAGGTCGCTGCGATTTAAAGCAAAAGGGGAAGTGCTGAAAAACGCCACAACCGTTCCCAAATCTAACCGACCCTTGGACGACCCCTGCAAAGATCAAAGAGCCACCGGAGCCCTGCACATGCCCAAAGTCACTTACATTGAGTTCAACGGCGCTGAACATGAAATCGACCTGCCCGATGGCTGGACCTTGATGCAAGGGGCGACCCTGAACGGCATTGATGGCATTGAGGGCGAATGCGGCGGCTCCTGCGGCTGCGCCACCTGCCATGTCTATGTGGACGAGGCCTTCCTGGCCAAGCTGGATCCGATTTCCGACACCGAAGAAGACATGCTGGACTGCACGGTCTCGCCGCGAGAAGACAACAGCCGCTTGGGCTGCCAGATCCGCGTCACCGCCGATCTGGATGGCATCATTGTCCGCCTGCCAGAGGCGCAAAGCTGATGGGCGCCCCGTCTGCTGCACAGGCAGGAACCTCTGGCGTGGTGATCATCGGCGCGGGACAGGCGGGCTATCAAACAGCGGAATCCTTGCGGCAAAGCGGCTATGAGCATCCGATCACCTTGCTGGGGGCGGAACCTCACTCGCCCTATAGCCGCCCGCCGCTTTCCAAAGCCTATCTGCTGGGCGAAACCGACCAGGAGCGCCTGTTGTTTCGCGCTCCGGCGTTCTATACCGACCGGAATATTGATCTCCGGCTGAACTGCACGGTCGCAGCGATTGACCGGGCTGCCAAGACCGTCACCTTGGCCGAGGGCGAGACGCTGGGCTATGACCATCTGGTGATCGCAACCGGCGCGACGCCACGCATTTTGCCCCTGCCCGGCGCAGAGCTTGAGGGGGTCTACAGCCTAAAAACCCTGGCCGATGTGGAGCAGATCGAAGCTGCCCTGCCGGGCATCGAGAGCGTCGCCGTCATTGGCGCTGGCTTCATTGGTTTGGAATTCGCTGCCGTGGCCCGCAAGCTCGGCAAGGCTGTCACGGTCCTGGAAGCCGCCCCCCGGGTGATGGGCCGAGTGGTGCCGCCGGAACTCTCAGCCTTTTTCGAAGCCGAACACCGCGCCCAGGACGTCACCTTGCACTGTGAGGTGCGCATCGAGGCTCTGCTGCCCGGCGAAGATGGTCGCCTGGGGTCTATTCAGCTGGCCGATGGCAGCCAAGTCCCGGCGCAGATGGTCATTGTCGGCATTGGCGTGACGCCCAATGTGGGTTTGGCCGAAGCCGCCGGACTGGCCTGTGACAATGGTATTCTGGTGAACGACCGCTGCCAAACCGACGATCCGGCCATTTTCGCCGCTGGAGATTGTGCGTCCTCGGCCCATCCCTTTGCGGGCGGCCAGATCCGTCTGGAATCGGTTCAGAATGCGTCCGACCAGGGCAAAGTGATCGCCTCGGTGATCACCGGCGGCGACAAACGCAATGACATCGTGCCTTGGTTCTGGTCGGACCAATATGACCTGAAGCTGCAAATGGCCGGTCTGCATGCGGGCTGTGACCATGCGGTGATGCGCGGCAACCCGGAAGACCGCAAGTTTTCGATCTTCCATTTCCGGGGTACAGAACTTCGGGCCGTGGACTCCGTCAACCGCCCCTCCGATCACATCCAAGGTCGGAAGCTGATGACTGCCGGGGTGTCACCCAGCCCGGAGCAGGCTGCGGACCCAGCCTTCAAACTGACCAGCCTGCTGAAATAGGCCTATGTGGACGCAGCCTTAAAGAAGCTATTGAAATAGTCGCCGCGCTCAATGCGGTGTTCCAACGCAAATCCCCGGCTCAAGAACCACTCCTGAACCTGGAGATCCGTATTCTGCTCGGTTTCGATCATGACGAAGGGTTGGCAGTCCAAAATCAGGGATTCCGCACCAGCGAGAACATCCAGCTCGGCCCCATCCACATCCACTTTGAGAAAATCGATCGGTTCTGAGATCAAACTGGACAAGGATCGCTCTGGAACGGTCGCATCGGCAAAGCTCCGTAGTAATCCGTTCTGCTTGCCAACAAAGGCTGTGTGGCATTGGACTGAACTATTACCAGGATTGTTGGCAGCAACGGTTCGATCCAGGATCGGATGCATTGAAGGATCCGCTTCGATCAAAATCAGCTTTGTCGGCTGGAAATTCTGCAAGAAATAAGCACTGTGATTGCCGCACAAAACGCCGACCTCGACCATCACTTCGGGCTTTTTCAACACGCTATTCAGGTAGCGCAACTCCTCCAGTTCGGTCAGTTCTCCTGCACAATGGGCCGCCCCAGTTTCAATCATTTGAGTAGTGTGCGCACTTAATGGAAAGCGATAGGTCACACCGTCCACATTGAGAGTGGCCAACTCTTCACCACGCATCATGAAGTTAGCGAAACATGCCAAACGTGTGGTTATTTCTAAAGGGTGCAGGTAGTCCGCCTGCATGAGGGCCAAATAGCTTTCTTTAAAGCAGCGGGCGCTGAGGGCGACGAACCCAAGAAGAACCTGAACATGGGCATTCTGCGGTGCCCTATCAGCCAACCGCCGCGCTGCTATTAGAGCCTCGGTGGGCATCCCAATGCGTTGATCACGGATCCAAAGCTCTCGAACCTTGTGATAGGCCGAAGTAAGATCCTCATCCCAAAGTGACTCACTGGCCACGGACACTGTAGCTTGTTCGGCTTGGGTAGCATCGTCGCCCATGCAGTCCCATTCCTCATGCTGAGCGGCCATCCTGATGGAAACAGATCCTAGCACATATGAAACGACACGCTAATGGCGGTCAGGGGTCAGGACGAAATCCCGATAGGCCATATCCTCCTCCAAGATATGATGCACCAGCCAATCCTGCAGGAAGCCATTGACCAGATCGGAAATCTGGAATGGGCTTTCAGCGGCCCGGCGATAGGTCGCCTTGACCGTATGGACCCATTCCTCAAAATTCCGGTGGCCCTTCATATGCTCTTCCAGGTCGGGATAGCCGCCCTGGCGCATCAGCTCTTCTTCGCGGGCGAAGTGGTTCTTGGCATAGTCCTCCAGCCGGTTGAGGATCTCGCCCAACAGCCCGTCTGTGATGTCGGCTTGATCAAGCTCATTGATCAGGGCGAACAGGCCTTGGTGGTCGGCATCGACCACCGGATGGCCGACCCGATAGGCCTCGATCCAGACGAACTTCGGATCCCCAGATCCTGACACAGGTCCCGCCATGGGCTGGTCCTCCTTTCCAACAAATCTTTTCTAAAGCAGTCCCTGTTCTACAGCAGTCCCAAGGCCAGCCAGGGGAACAGGATCAGCAGCGCCAGCCGGACAAAATCAGAAATCACAAAGGGCACCACGCCTTTGAAAATCTCGGCAATGGGCACATCGGGGGCGACGGATTTGATGACAAAGACATTCATCCCCACCGGCGGCGTGATCAGCCCAAGCTCAACGGTGATCACGGTGATGACCCCAAACCAGATTGGATCAAAGCCAGCCTGGATGATCACCGGGATGACCACCGGGACCGTCAGCAGCAGCATGGCGATGCTGTCCATGACGCAGCCCAGCAGCATGTAGAGCAGCAGCACCATCATCAGAATGGCGAAGGGCGGCAGGTTCATGCTGACCACCAGTTCGGTCAGCGAGAACGAAATCCGGGAGACCGAGAGGAAATAGCCGAAGATTTCGGCCCCGACGATCATGAAAAAGATCATCGCCGACAGGAACAGGGTTTCCTCAATGGCGTCCTTGAAATCCTTCCAGCTCATCTTGCGGTAAACCGCGATGACAAAGGTCCCCAAGGCCCCAAAGGCCGCCGCTTGGCTCGGTGTGAACAGGCTGCCATAAATGCCGCCAATGATCAGGGCGAAGATGGCGGCAAAGCCCGCCAGGCCTTTCAGGCCGACGATCTTTTGCCACAGGGTGGTCGGCTCGCCCGGTTGGGCCAGACCGGGGCGCAGGCGCACGGTCACGGCGATGGCGGCGCAATAGAGCAGCAGGCCAAGGATCCCGGGGATCACCCCAGCGATGAACATATCGCCCACCGATTGTTCGGTGATCAGGGCATAAAGCAGCAAGGCGATGGAGGGCGGGATCATAATCCCCAAGGTGCCCCCGGCGGCCAAAGTGCCAGTGGCCAAGGAGGGCGCATAGCCATTCTTGCGCATTTCCGGCAAGGCCACCCGGGACATGGAGGCCGCCGTGGCCAGAGAAGATCCGGAGATGGCGGAAAACACCCCGCAGGAGGACACCGCCGCCAGGGCCATGCCACCGCGCCAGGCCCCGAACAAGGTCTTTGCCCCGGAAAACAGCTCTGAGGACATATTGGCCTTGGAGGCAAACACGCCCATCAGAATGAACATCGGGACCGGGCTGAAGGCATAGTTCGACAGGGTCTCGAACGGGCCGCTATCCAGGATGGTGAAGGCCGCATCAAAGGAGACGATGAGGCCGAAGCCGACAAAGCCAGTCACGGCCATGGCCAGGGCGATGGGCATGCGAAAGGCGATCATCGCCAGCATGCCAACAATGCACAAAGTGCCAATCAGGGGGGCGCTCATGGGCGTTTTCCGCTTTCCAAGAAATATTCATAAGCCACCAGGAAACCCCGCAGGGCCAAAACGGCAGCACCGAAAGCCGCAACCCACTGGAACAGATAGAGCGGGATCTGCAGGTCTTGGGTGGTTTGATAGTGGTTGGAGGGGTCAAGGGCGTTTTCGGTAAAGCCGATCGCCATGCCCAAACCCAACAGGCCAAAGCCAAAAATGTAGACCGCTGAGAGGATGCCCTTGATCCGCTCGGGCAGGTTTTCCGTGAACAGATCCACGATCACCTGACCCCGGGCCACCGAATAGGGCAGCGAGAACAGCACCATGATCAGCAGGCTGTATTTGACCAGCTCGACACCGCCATAGAAGGTGATGTCCACTGCGCCGCCCGTGGCCCGGAACAGCAATCCGGTCATGACGTCGACAATGACCACCACCACCATGCCAACCAACATCGCTCCGGCAATGATGTGCATGGCGTGGGCCAGCCGATGGGCCCAATCCATTAACCTGCGCATGGCACCTTTCCCATTGGTCGGGGGTCCCGAGGACGGGATCACCCTTGGAAGACTGTCAGCGATTGTCCCCATTGCGCGGCCCTGAGACCAGGACCAAGAAAAAGGGAGAGGAGCCAAGGACCCGTCAGGGGAAAACGATCCTTGTACAGCGCTCCTCTCCCTCCGGGGCTTTCTCCCGGATACGCTGCGGGCGGCTGCTATTTGGCGCAGGTCCCGGCCAGCTCTTGGGCCCGGGCATAGACCGCCTTGCCAGGCAGGCCACGGTCTTCCAAGGCATCGACATAAGCCGTGATGGTTTCTTCGATCACCGGCTTCCAGGCTTCGTTTTCGATGCCGCCTTCGACGGTATAGATCTCGTGACCGGCCTCTTCGGCGGCCGCACGGCCTTTGACATCCAGGGCGTCAAACACCGTTCCAGCGGTTTTGGCCCAGGCCTGACCGGAGGCCTCATCAATGATTGCCTTCAGATCATCGGGCATGGCGTCGTAAACATCTTTGTTCATGGTGACGATGAAGGCCAGGGTGTAGAGGCCGCCGACCTCGGTGTGGTAATTGGCCAGCTCGTTCAAGCGAAACACCAAAGCCCCTTCCCAAGGCAGCGCCACGCCATCGATCACGCCGCGCTGCATGGCCGGATAGGATTCCGGTGCCGGCATGCCCACCGGCTGGGCCCCCAGACGCTCTAGCATGCCACCGACCAGAGTGGTCGGGCGGCGCACCCGCATGCCCGCAAAGTCTTCCGGCACTTTGACCAGCTTGTCCTTGGTGTGGATCAGACCCGGACCATGGGTGAACAGGAACAGCGGCTTGGTGTCGGCGAATTCCTGGTCAAAATGGCCCTCATCCATCAGGCTCTGGATGATGCAGGAGCCATGGACGCCATTTTCCACCAAGCCCGGAACCTCAACCAGCTGAGCCAGGGGGAAGCGGTTTGCGGTATAGCCCAGCACGGTGGCGGTCATATCGGCGATCCGGTTCTTCACCGCATCATATTGGGCCGGTGGCTTGGCCAGGGTCGCGGAGGGATAGACCTCAACGGCGATCCGGCCCCCGGATTTTTCCTGAACATCATCGGCCCAGGCCTGGAACAGGTTTTTATGGGTCGAGGCCACGGCGGGCCAGAAATGGGCAAAGCGCAGAGTCACATCCGCCGCCGAGGCGCTGGGAATGGCAGCGCCCAAAGCGCCGAGGGCAACGGCTCCGGCAAGGGCCGTACGGGTCAAGGTGTTCAGCATGGTGTCCTCCCTTTGAACTCAGTTGTTTCTTGGTTGCGCCCCTCTGGCCACCAGGCCGCAGGGACGTACAGATCTCAGATCGGGAACCACCGCATTGGTGGCGGTTCCGGAACAGGGGTTACGCAAACATCTCCGTATCCACATCCGCCTGGGCCCCCGCCGGATAGCGCGGGCCGGTGACAGTGCTGTTGTTGATGCGGGCTTCCAAACGGGCGATCAGATCGCCGGGCAAGGACAGAGGTCCGGCGGCGATGTTGTCGCGCAAATGTCCCAAATCCGTGGTGCCGGGGATGGCATGGATGTGGTTGCCCTTCCCGAGAACCCAGGCCAAGGCGATTTGGGCCATGGTGACGCCGGTTTCGGCGGCGGCCTGTTCCATCACATCGAGCAGCGCCAGGTTTTGGCCATAGGCCTCGGGCTGGAAGCGCGGCATGCCCCGGCGAATGTCATTGTCCGGCAGACCGGACAGGTCGCGCAGAGTTCCGGTCAAAAACCCCCTCGCCACCGGGCTGAAGGCAACAAAGGCAATGCCAAGATCCTGGCAGGCCTGCAGAACCGCGATCTCCGCTTCCCGGCTCCAGAGGGAATATTCCGTCTGCAGGGCGGCAATGGGATGGACCGCATGGGCCTTGCGCAGGGTCTCTGCCCCCATCTCCGACAGGCCGATGGCGCGGATTTTGCCCGCTGCGATCAGATCCACCAGAGCGCCAACGCTCTCCTCAATGGGCACGGTCCGGTCGAGGCGGTGCAGGTAATAAAGATCGATGACCTCGGTGCGCAGTCTTTGCAGCGCGGCCTCGCAGGTCGCCTTGATGGTTTCCGGACGGCCATCAATCACCCGCTTGCCATCCGGCCCCCGACCCAGGACGCATTTGCTGGCCAAGAGGTAGTCCGCCCGGCGGTGGCCGACGGCCTCGCCAATCAGGGTCTCATTGGCGCCAAAGCCATAAAGGGCGGCGGTGTCGAAATGGTCATAGCCCAGATCCAGTGCTTCATTGAGCAGCGTGATCGCCGCACTGCGCTCCGGCGGCACCCCATAGGCATGGGACAGGTTCATACAGCCCAACCCAATGGGGTTTACCGTGAAAGGTCCTATGGCCCGTTTCTGCATCGATCCGCTCCCCCGTCGTCCCGCGCCGCGCTCAGCCGAAGCTCTGTTCGATGCGGTCCAGGGTCTGCATCGCCGCCAGACATTGATCGACCGAGCCATTGGGCTCCCGGCCTTCGCGGATGGCGGCAATGAATTCCCGGTCAATCAGTTCAATGCCATTGTTCGACACCGCGACCCCGGACAGGTCGATGGGCTCTTCCTTGCCGTTGAACAGGTCGTCATAGCGGGCGATGTAGGTGCCGTTGTCGCAGATGTAGCGGAAATAGGTCCCCAGCGGCCCGTCATTGTTAAAGGACAGCGAGAGCGTGCAAACGGCCCCGGATGGGGTGGCCATGCCAATGGCCATATCCATGGCAATGCCCAGCTCTGGATGGATCGGGCCTTGCACACCAAACACCCGGTCTGCGGTTTCGCCAGTTTGATATTGGAACAGATCGACACTGTGGCAGGCATGGTGCCAGAGCAGATGATCGGTCCAGGTCCGGGGCTCGCCCAGCGCATTGAGATTGGAGCGGCGGAAGAAATAAGTCTGAATATCCATCTGCTGGATTTTCAGCTCACCGGCTTTGATCTTGTTGTGCACCCATTGGTGGGACGGATTGAAGCGCCGCACATGCCCGGCCATGGCCACCAGACCGGTTTCCTGGCGGGTTTTCACCAGAGCCTCAGAGTCCGCCAAATTGTCGGCCATCGGGATTTCGACCAGCACATGCTTGCCCGCCTTAAGGCATTGGATCGCCTGGGCCGCATGCACCGGTGTCGGGGTGGCCAGGATGACCGCATCCACATCCTCCCGGGCCAGGCTTTCCGCCAGATCCTTGGTCGCATGGGGAATGCCGCGCCCTGCGGCAAAGCCGTCAATATCGTCCGGACCGCCCCCGACCACCGAGGTCACGGTGACCCCGTCAATCTTGGCCAAGGCGTCCAGATGCTTGCGTCCAAAGGCACCAGCGGCACCGGCTACACATAATCTCATCGACCCGTTCTCCCCTAAACCCTCACCACAGGACCCTCAGTCCTGCTGCTGTTCCAAAACCAGATGCCCCACCGCCGTGTTCGAGGCCGGGACGTGGTAATGCCGGTGGCGTTGCACCACGCGCGGACCCAGAGCACCGCGCATGATCAGCCACATCACCAGTTCAATGCCTTCCGAGCCCGCCTCGCGCAGATAGTCCAGATGCGGGATCGCGGCAGCGGCCTCCGGATCCTGGACCAACAGATCGAGAAAGCGCTGGTCGAAGGCCGGATTGATCAGCCCGGCCCGCTCGGCTTGCAGCTGATGCGACATGCCGCCGGTGCCAAACACCACCACCCGCAAATCCTTCGGGAAGCTTTCCACCGCCCGGCGGATCGCCCGGCCCAAAGCAAGACAGCGATTGCCGGTCGGCGGCGGGTATTGCACCACATTGACCGCCAGCGGGATCACCGGGCAGGGCCAGGCCTCGGGCTGACCAAAAGCCAGGGAGAGCGGCACGGTCAGGCCGTGATCCACATCCATCTGATTGACAATGGTCATGTCGAATTCATCCAGGATCAGAGCCTGGGCCATATGCCAGGCTAGCTCCGGATGGCCCTGGACCACCGGAACCGGGCGCGCACCCCAGCCCTCATCGGCGGGCGCAAAAGAGGCCGCACAGCCCAGGGCGAAGGTTGGAATGACCTCAAGGGAGAAGGCGGTGGCATGGTCGTTATAGACCACGATCGCCACATCCGGTTTGGCCTCCTCGGCCATCCAGCGCTTGGACGCCTCATAGCCCTGAAACACCGGCTGCCAATAGGGGTCCTCGGTCAGCCCCGTATCGATGGCCACGCCAATGGCGGGCACGTGAGAGGTGGCATAGCCGCCAATGATCTCAGCCATGCTCCCACTCCTTGCGGCTGCGGTTGCCCTCGATGGATCGGCCACCGGCGACCATCATGGCGCGATAGGCTTCCCGGTCCATGCCGGTCATCAGCGCGGCGAGATCCTGAAAGGAAATCCCGTCGGTCGCCGCCAGCTTGGAGGTGTAATAAATATTGCCGCCCAGGCTGAGCATGCCGTTCCAATCCCGGTCGAGCACCGCCTGTTTTTGCGCCGGGCTCATGGGGAACCGGTCCAGATAACCGGCTTCATCGGCTTTGAAGGCCTCCCGGTTCTGGGCATGGCGCAAGGTCATGCAGAACATGTTCAAATGGTAACCCAGCCGGGACTGTTCGGCGTCGAACACATAGGTCCCCGGGATATCCTTGTAGTCTTTGCTGCTGTCTGCGGGAGCGCTCATGCCGCGTCATCCTGCTTTGCCAAACCCGCCAGGATCGCCTCGGCCAACAGGCTGTAATCGGGCTGGTCTACGCCGCCGGTCACCGTGGCAGCCTCAATGCCCAGCGCCCCGACCGCCTGCTGCCAGGCCACTGTGGCCTCGGCCATGCCGCCGGACAGACCAAGCTCTTGCACCGTCTTGGCAACTTCGCGCATTTCGGCGGCCCGACGCAGGCCATGGGTGGTGACCCGCTCCATATTATAGGCCGCCCGGTCTTTGAAACCGAAGCCGGGGAAACTGGCCTCCAGGGAGTCCAGGACGATCCCATCGACCCCGGCGCGCCGCCCGGCCAGGACGCATTCCAGGAACAGGGCTTCCATGCCCTTGACCATCACCGAGCGGATCATTTTGATCGCTGAGGACACCCCAACCGGGCCTTCGGCGCAGTCCGGAACCATCTCCAAGGCCGTCAGCACCGCTTGGCCGACCTGGGCATGGGGGCCGCTCAGCAGCAGCGGTGTTTTGTGGCGCTTGGGATAAACCGGGGCCATCACCGCCATGTCCACATAGCGCCCACCCGCAGCCTCAATCAGGGCGGCGGCCTGGCGCTTGGTGCCCGGTGCACAGGAATTGCCATCGAAGTAAAAGCAGCCCTCGGGGATCGCCTGCGCTGCGGTCTCAGCCGCTGCTAGTGCTTGATCTGCGGTGACCAGGGACAAAGCGATTTGGGCCCCTTCCAGCGCGTCAGCAGGGGACGCAGAGCCGGTCACCCCCAGCGCCGCATAATCGGCCTGCTTGGCCTCTCGCACTGCCGGGTCTTGGTGATCGGTCTTCAGATCATAGGCCGAGATCCGGGCAGCCCAGTCCGGTCCCCAGCCCGCCACAAAAGCACCGGCGGCCTCGCCACAGCCGATTAGGGCGATCTTGGTTAACCCCCCTCCGCTATGCCATGCTGGTTGTGGCGTTGTGTTCATGACCATCGTCCTCCCAAAGCATCGCTGCCGATGCCGCGTCTTTCGATCCGTTTGGATCTTCTTGTCCGACGGAGCCATACAGGGTGAACAAATCCACCAAGGCCCAGCCGTCTCCCGTTGGGATCATCCCTACACCCCTTGGGACCGTGGGGGATAATTGATAGCCTCACCACGCTATTCATTTTTTCGATAGTCCGTAAGTTTTGGATAGCTTCTGACGCAGGTTCTTTATCCCTCGACCGCTTAAGTTTCAGCGGACCACCCTCCGGCCTGGGGGCTGTCTGTGATCGTTTGGCCTGCGGCGCGCAAATGATCGAGAAACCGCTCCTGGGTCGCGGTGGGACGCCAGTCCCGGCGAAAGGTCAGGCCGATGGGCCGCAGGCTGCCGCTGGTATCCACCGGCAAGGGCGCGAGCAGGCCATGGGCACGCTCATGGCGGATTTGATGAGCTGAGATCAGGGTCAGGCGGTCACTGCCAAGCAACAATTCCCGGATCAAAACCAAGGAGCTGGATTCAACAATGTTCTGGGGCCGACAGGCCTCCGGAAACAAGTTGTCAAAATGCCGCCGGGTCGGCGTGCCTGGCCGGGGGATGGCCCAGGGATAGGCCGCCAGATCCTCCGGGGCCAAGGGCTGCGCCGGGTTTTGCGCTAGGGGATGCCCGACTCGTCCGACCACGGCCAAGGGATCCTCAAACAAGGTCTCCTGGACCACATCGGCAATGGGCACCGGTGTGCGCAGCGCACCGACCAACAGATCAAGCTCCCCCTGGCGCAAGCCATGGAGCAGATCGTCATAGGGACCATCGACCACGCTGACCCGAACCTCCGGGCGATCTTGTAATAAGCCATTGATTGCACAGGGTAATAAAAAGGTCCGGGGTAGCGGCATGGTGCCAACCACAATCCGGCCCGGATCCCCCCCAAGCGCCTCGGCCACCTCCGCTGAGCCCTGCTCCAACTCGGCAAAGGCCAAGCGGGTGGCTTGGGCCAAGGCATCCGCCGCCGGGGTCAAGGCGATCCCCTGGGGCGTGCGGGTGAACAGGGTGATGCCGCAGAGCCGCTCCAGATCCCGGGCCGAGCGGTGCAAGGTGGGTTGGGAGACCCCGACACTCCTGGCGGCCAAACTGAAATTTCCCGCCCGGGCCACCGCGATCAAGGCGCGCAGCTGGGTGGTGGTCAACAGCTTGTCAAAATTGGCAAAACCCCGATTGCCTTTCTTGCTGGCCAGCCGCACCGCCTCCCTGCCCCCTTGAGCCACCAGCTCCAAGGCCCGCTGCACCCGGGCCAGATAGAGCCTGCCAAGGGCGGTGGGATCGACCCCATCACTGCGCCGGTCAAACAGCGCCGTGCCCAATTGCTCTTCCAGCTTGGCCAAGCCCTGGGTGATGGCCGGTTGCGACAGGTGGATCTGGTCTGCAGCCGCACTGATCGATCCATGCTCGGCAACATCACAAAACGCCCGGAGGTGACGAAAATTCGGAAATTTGGTTTGCAAAATATCGCTCATGGCGGATCCCCTCATATCGCAGTCGCGAACATAGCCTATAGAATAAAATTATATCACTGGAGCGAAAATGAAATGGGTTTTCCCAATCCGCTTGGAGATAGTGGGCACCAGCAGATCAGAACACAGACGGCGCGGCAACACGGCCCGCCGGGATCCGCCCCAGGGCGTTATGCCCAGGGGTGTGGTCGGAAAACAAAAGGGGAGGCACGCCCATGACAGAGAAAAAAACCGCCTTGGTGATCAGCGCCCATGCCGCCGATTTCGTCTGGCGCTGTGGCGGGGCCATCGCCCTGCACCAGGATAAGGGCTATGAGGTCACCATTGTCTGCCTGTCCTATGGCGAGCGCGGCGAGTCCGCCAAGCTTTGGAAACAGGAGGGCGTGACCCTGGAGGCGGTCAAAGCCAATCGGCGCAGCGAAGCCGAGGCTGCGGCCAGAGCTCTGGGAGCCCATGACATCCAGTTCTTTGATGCCGGGGACTATCCGCTGGAGCTGGATAAGGAGATGAAGTTCCGTCTGGTCGACGTGATCCGCGCGGTCCAGCCCGCCTTCATGATGTCCCATTCCATGTGGGATCCCTATAACACCGACCATATGTATGCGACCAAGGTCGCCATGGAATGTCGGATGATCGCCCAGGCCTGGGGCCACAATCCCGGCGAAAAGGTCCTGGGCGCGCCGCAGCTTTATCTGTTTGAGCCGCACCAAACCGAGCAGATGGGCTGGAAGCCCGATGTGTTCCTGGACATTTCCGACGTCTGGGACAAAAAGCGCGCCGCCATTGAGTGCATGCAGGGCCAGGAGCATCTCTGGACCTACTACACCCACCAGGCAGAAAACCGCGCCAATCACTTCCGGCGCAACTCCGGGGGGCAAGCCGGGGGCCGCTCAGCCAAATATGCCGAGGGCTTCCAATCGATCTATCCTCGCACCGTGGATGAACTGTGATGGGCGGCGTTGTGGTTCAGTCCGTCGAGCGCGCCGCGCCGGAAGTGGTCAAAGCCCTCGGCGACTGCGGCGTGGCCACCGTCCATGAGGCCCAAGGCCGCAAAGGCCTGCTGGCGTCCTATATGCGGCCAATCTATGGCGGGGCCCGGATCGGGGCCTCAGCGGTCACCATCTCTTCCCCGCCCGGCGACAATTGGATGGTCCATGTGGCCATCGAACAGGTTAAGGCGGGCGATATCCTGGTGCTGGCCCCGACCTCGCCCTGCGAAGATGGCTATTTCGGCGATTTGCTGGCGACCTCCATGCAGGCGCGTGGCGGCGTTGGCCTGATCATCGATGCCGGCGTAAGAGATATCCGCGACTTAACCGCCATGGGATTTCCGGTTTGGTCCAAAGCCGTGTTCGCCCAAGGCACCGTCAAAGAGACCGTGGGTTCGGTCAATGTGCCCGTGGTCTGCGCCAATGCCATGATCCATCCCGGAGACATCATCGTCGCCGATGATGACGGGGTCTGCGTGGTCCGCCGGGAAGAGGCAGAGACCGTCTTGGCCAAAGCCCGGGAGCGTGAAGCCCGGGAAGAGAGCAAGCGGGCGCGTCTGGCCGCCGGAGAGCTTGGTCTGGATATTTACGACATGCGGGCGCGCCTGGCCGAAAAGGGCCTGACCTATGTCTAGCCCATCGGAGCCAGGGGTCCGCTGCCTATGGATGCGCGGCGGAACCTCCAAGGGGGGGTATTTCCTGGCCGAGGATTTGCCCGACGATCCCGCCGCCCGGGATCAGCTGCTGCTCAGGATCATGGGCTCCCCGGATCCGCGCCAGATCGATGGCATGGGCGGGGCCGACCCATTGACCTCCAAGGTCGCGGTGGTCAGCCGCTCAGAGCGCCCCGGGGTCGACGTGGACTATCTGTTTCTCCAGGTTTTTGTCGATCAGGCGGTGGTCACCGACGCTCAGAATTGCGGCAACATCCTTGCCGGGGTTGGCCCCTTCGCCCTCGAGCGTGGCCTTGTGGCCGCCCAGGACGGAGAAACCCCGGTCACCATCCATATGCTTAACACCGGTCAAACGGCGGTGGCCCGGATCGCCACCCCTGGCGGGGTGGTGTCCTATGCGGGCGAGGCCCAAATCGACGGCGTGCCGGGCAGCGCGGCGGCGGTTCCCCTCACCTTCCAGGACACCGCCGGATCGACCTGTGGTGCCCTGCTGCCCACCGGCCAAGCGGTGGACATCATCGACGGCATTGCCGTGACCTGCATCGACAATGGCATGCCGGTGGTGGTGCTGCGGGCCGCTGACCTGGGGGTCACCGGCACGGAAGATCGGGAGAGCCTGGAAGCCAATCTCGAGCTGAAAGCCCGCCTGGAACACATTCGCTTGCAGGTTGGTCCGATGATGAATTTGGGTGATGTGGCGGAAAAATCGGTGCCGAAAATGACCTTGGTTTCCGCCCCACAACAGGGCGGGGCCATCCACACCCGGACCTTCATTCCCCATCGCTGCCATGCCTCGATCGGGGTGCTTGGCGCGGTCAGTGTGGCCACCGCCTGCCTGCTGCCCGGCACACCAGCCGCAGCCTTGGCGGTGCTCCCCGACGGGCATCGCAAGACCTTAGCGGTTGAGCATCCCATCGGGGCCTTGGGCGTCGTGGTCGAAACCGCTGATGATGGCTCCGTTCGGGAAGCCGCCATCCTGCGCACGGCGCGCAAATTGTTTGATGGCGTGGTGTTTCCGGCCTGAGGCCCGCCGCACCCCGCCCGATAAGGAAGAGAGAGGCCCATGGATCCCGATTGGTTGCCGTTCCACCCCTCACCGGCCAAGCCGCGCTATGTCCCGCCCCCAGGAGCAGTGGATGCCCATTGTCATGTGTTTGGCCCAGCCGCAGAGTTTCCCTTCGCCCCGGAACGCAAATACACCCCCTGCGATGCGTCCAAGCAGCAACTGTTTGCCCTGCGGGATTATTTGGGCTTTTCGCGCAATGTGATCGTCCAGGCCACCTGCCATGGCAAAGACAACACGGCGTTGGTCGATGCCTTAATGGCCTCAAAGGACCTGGCCCGGGGCGTGGCCTCTGTTGGTGCCGACATCAGCGATGATGACCTGAAGAGGATGGATGAGGCGGGTGTGCGCGGCGTGCGGTTTAACTTCGTCAAACGCCTGGTGGATGCCACGCCGCGAGAGCTGTTTCTGCGCATTGCCGAGCGCGTCGAGCGCCTTGGCTGGCATGTGGTGGTCTATTTCGAAGCCCCGGATCTGGCGGAGCTGACCTCGTTCCTGAAGCAGATCCCGGCGACCATCGTGGTGGACCATATGGGCCGCCCGGACATTGCCGCCGGGGTCGACGCCCCGGGGTTCCAGGCCTTTGTCGCCTTGATGGAAGAGCTGCCCAGCCTGTGGTCAAAGCTCAGCTGTCCGGAGCGGCTGTCCGTCGCCGGACCGGACAGCCACTACGGCGATGTGGTGCCGTTTACCAATTTGCTGATGACCCGCTTTCCGGACCGGGTGCTCTGGGGCACCGACTGGCCGCATCCGAATATGAAATCCCACATGCCCAATGACGGGCATCTGGTCGACATCATTCCGCAAATCGCCCCGACCGAGGCCCTCCAGACGGCCCTGTTGGTGGACAATCCGAACCGGCTCTATTGGGCCAAATAGCAAAACAGCATCTGTCCGCAGGGGCAAAAAAAGGGAGGGAGCAAAGAGATGACAGATCCAGGCGACCAAACCGCACCGATCTTCGGGACGGTGATGTTTGATGGCGAGATGGCCCAGAAGGGCTATGGCCTGAACAAGATGTGCTACTCGTTCAACCAAAAGAAAAACCGCGATGCCTTCCTGGCCGACCAGGAGGCCTATATGGACCGCTTCGCCCTAACCGAGCCGCAGAAGCAAGCCATCCGCGACAAGGTGGTTTTGGACATGCTGGCCGAGGGCGGCAACATTTATTACCTGGCCAAATTCGCCGGGATTTTCGGCCTGAACATGCAGCAGGTCGGCGCACAACAGACGGGCATGACCGTCGAAGCCTTCCAAGAAAAACTCAACCGGGCGGGGGACTAGGATTATGGCGCAGATTGTTGGCGGGCTGACGACCTCGCATATTCCCGCCATTGGGGCCGCAATTGCCAAAAAGCAGTTCGAGGATCCCTATTGGAAGCCCTTTTTTGACGGCTATCCGGCGGCTCGGGATTGGCTTGCGGAGGTCAAACCCGACCTGGCCATCGTGATCTATAATGACCATGGCCTGAATTTTTTCCTCGACAAGCAGCCGACCTTTGCCATTGGCGCGGCTCCGGAATACCGCACCGAGGATGAAGGCTGGGGCATTCCGGTGATCCCGCCGTTTCAGGGCAATGCCAAATTCTCCTGGCACCTGATTGAACAGGTCATGGCCGACGAATTTGATCTGACCACCTGTCAGGAGATGGCGGTGGATCACGGCTTCACGGTGCCGATGCAGCTGTTCTGGCCCGATTTTAGCTATGCCGGGATCCAAACTGTGCCGGTCTGCGTCAACACAGTGCAGCACCCCCTGCCCTCGCCCAAGCGCTGCTTCCAATTGGGCCAAGCCATTGGCCGGGCAGTGGCGTCCTATCCGGAAGACATCAAGGTCGTTGTCCTGGGCACAGGTGGGCTGTCACACCAATTGGACGGCCAGCGCGCGGGCTTCATCAACAAAGAGTTCGACCAGCTGTGCATGAAAAAGATCGTCGATGATCCCGAGCATTTCTTGGATTACACGATCCATGACATGGTCCGGGAAGCTGGGGCCCAAGGGGCTGAGTTCATTCTCTGGCTGATGATGCGCGGGGCCTTGCTGGGCACGGTGCGCAAAGTGCACGCCAATTACCACATCCCGATTTCCAACACCGCCGCCGGGGTGATGGTGTTGGACAACGCGGCCTGATTGGTGCGGTCCTTGACTTGAAGCAGTCCCTCTAAGTCTTGTACTTTTAAGCGAGTCCTGTCGCCTGACAGGGCTCGTTTTGCATCGAGTCGACCGATCTTCTTGGCGCGAAAAACTGGGTTCACTCGGACAACCCTAGTTTTCTTATGTTAATTCAAACGGTTGTAGACCAGCCTGCGGGCCGTTTGCCTTTTTCATCCATTCCCCCCATACTGATTTCCCTCGTTCTATTCTGGAGGCAGAAAGCCATGGATGGAAGACAAGACATCAACCTTGGGGGAACCGCAGGAGCGGTCGCTCAGGAACTGCAACAGCAGGTCGCGTCTCAAAAAACCGGAGCCAACAACGCTCCATCGGCACAGCCGCCGCAAGCCAGCCCCGTTGGTGGGGCCAGCACGTCCGGATCCAATCTGTCCGGTCAGCAGCAGCAAACGCCGCAACCCAACACCTCAATCGTCGGCTCTCCGCCGGAACCCAGCGCCAATCCGCGCACCGTTCTGGACCAGGAGACCCTGTCTAACGTGTCCCAATTCACCTTGGGGGACGTGGAGTTCCAGGTGCCTTCGCGGGCCCAGCTAGTCGCCTATCGCCGCAGCCAGGAAGCTGAAGCGGAGCAGCAAGCCGCTGAGCAACGCGCTGCCGCTGCCGCCAGAGCTCAGGAAACCGAAGTCCAAACGACCAATGTCGAGCGGGCTGAGGGTACCCCTGGGACGGAAACCGGCACCGGTGGTGAAGTGGAAGCCAGCGTCGGCGGTGGTGATACCGGCAATGCGGCTGAGCTTACCGGCACGGCGGGTGCTGCTGTGGCTGCCAGCGCGGTTCAAGCCAGTGGCGCTGCCCAACAGGGCGGTCAAACCACGGCCCAACAGCGCGCGGTTGACGCCAGACCCCGGACCGCGACGGTCAATCTGGACGCTTAAGCCTTTCCAGGCTTGCTTTCCTCCGGACAAAAGCCCGGCCCGCATAAAGCGGGCGGGGTTTTTGTGCGTGGATGAAACCGGGCCATTGGTCGATATCTGCCAGCGCCATATTGGCAACAGAAAACTTGTTTCCCGATCTTGATTTCCGCTGACATCGTACCGTCAAAAAACTTTTACCGATTGGCGAAAAACATGCTTGCCAAGCCCCGCCGGGCTTAGTAATTATCGCGCCCTCGGTTGCGGGTGTAGCTCAGTTGGTTAGAGCGCTGGCCTGTCACGCCAGAGGTCGCGGGTTCGAGTCCCGTCACTCCCGCCACAATACTGAGTATTAATTGAGATTTATTATCAACAAAACTGCTACGTTTGATACCTGTACAGATCAGTTAATAGTGCTATAAATATTTTAATTAATATAAGAATCCTCAAGCTTAAAGTATTGAGGTAGGTATTGATTTAACAATGATTTATAATTTTTTATCTGAATATTTATCAATAATAATTTTTTTATTTATAGCTATTTTTTTAAGCATTG
>JBMYTN010000031.1:0-51254 GCA_049604415.1 Rhodospirillaceae bacterium
CCCCAGCCTGCCCGAGCTTCAGCCCTTATTGGACATTACGGTCCACCGGATCAAAAAGCAGATCCGCATCGGCATGTCCGAGGTGGAAATCGCCGTTGATAAGGGCGAAATCACCGCCGGTCCCAAGGGGAAGCAGCAAACCGATGTTTTGGCCGAGGTGGAGCTGGAGCTGAAAACCGGCCGCCTGTCCGATCTGTTTGCTTTGGGACTGGATTTGCTGGAGACGGCCCCGCTGCGCCCCCATGGCCAAAGCAAGGCGGACCGGGGATTTGCCCTGCTTGACCATATTTCCATGGGTTGCCCCGAGCCACAGCCCGCAGAACCAGTTCTGTTTGACAAGGCCAGCGCCTTGCCCAGCGCGCCCTCGGGCTCGACCACCGCTGCCCTACCACCGAGCGCCGCAGCGGTCTGCCGTCACGCTTGTCGTGCGGCCCTAGCCCAAATCGCGGCCAATGAAGGAGCCGTCCGAGCCGGGATCGACCCGGAGGGCGTTCACCAGATGCGCGTCGGGGTCCGCCGGTTTAAAGCCACCTTGGCGGTGTTTGCCCCGCTGGTGGAGGGACCGGAGACGGACATGCTCAAGGCTGCGTTAAGCGGTTTGATGGACGCCTTGGGACCCGCCCGGGATGCCGATGTATTTTGCGAGGAAATTCTGGAGCCCTTGGGCGCGCGCCTAGCCGAGGAGCAAGGGTGGTCGGCCCTGGTGGATCATTTCACCACCTTGCGGGCGGAGCGGAACAAGGCCGCCCAAGACTATGTTGCTTCCGCCGCCTTTCCGCGCTTTTTGCTCCGGGCCACCGCCTGGATCGAAGACGGGATCTGGGCGGCAGATCCGCGTCGGGAATCCCTGCGCGCCCAACCGGTGCTGGACCATGGCAATGGGGTCCTGGCCAAGCGGCACAAAAGACTGCTGAAGGATGGACGGGGTTTCAAACATTTGCCCGACGAGCCCCGCCACGCCCTGCGCATCAGGGTGAAAAAAGTGCGCTATGCCTTGGATGTGCTCGGGCCGCTTTATGGCGAAAAGACCACCAAACCGCTGCGCAAGGCGCTTTCAGCCCTGCAAGAAAGCTTGGGCGGGCTGAATGACATTGCCGTGGCCGGAGACACTTTGCGCCAAGCGGCAGAGGCGGCGGGTCCGGAAAACCACCGCCTCGCCTTTACCGCCGGTCATGCCGCCGGGCTGTTGGAGATCCCCAAAACCAGCCTGTTGCGGCAATCGGAAGCTGACTGGAGGGCGTTCAAATCCCTCAGGCCGCCTTGGTTGGCGCCAGATCCAGAACCAAAGACGCCAAAGCGGTGATGTTCTGCCCGCCCAACCCCTGGCTGTCCGCCGCTCGGTAGCGCTCTGCGGTGGCCGCGAGCAGGGGCAGCGCCGCCGGGTCCGGTCCTGCCGCGTCCAGAACATAGCCAAAATCCTTGGCCACCAGGGCGATGGGGAATTGGGGGGCGAACTGTCCGGCGCACATCGCCTGTCCAGCCCCTTGAGAGGCCGGGCTGAGCACCGGCGTTTGGGCCAGAGCCGCCAACAGCTGCTCTGGGACCAGACCATTGCGTTGGCCTAGGGCTAGAACCTCGCCCAGAATGGCCAGCTGTGCGCCAAACAACCCGTTGACCGCCAGCTTGGCCGCCATGCCGCTGCCCACCGGTCCCATGGCATGAACGGCCTGGCCCATGGCGCGCAACACCGGCTCCAACAGGGTTTGCACTTCCGGCGTGGCACCGGTGAAAAAGATCAGCGCTCCGGCCTCGGCCTGGGGCCGCGATCCGGCCAAGGGCGCATCAGCAAACACGCCGCCCTTCTCCTGAACGGCCTTGGCCAGCGCCGCCACCCAATCCAGGCTCAAAGTGCTCATCTCGACCGCCAGGGTCCCGGGGACCATGCCGGACAAGGCACCGTTATCCGGATCCAGCCACACCGCGCGAGAGGCTTGGTCATCGCGCAGCATGGCCAGCACCATGGTGGCCCCGCGCGCGGCCTCAGCCGGGGTCGCGGCCTGGGTTGCGCCCTGTTGTACCAAAGGCAAAGCGGCCTCGGCGGTTCGGTTCCAGACGGTGACGCTGTGGCCTGCCGCCAGCAACCGGGTGACCATGCGACTGCCCATGGCCCCCAAACCGAAAAACGCGATCTTTGTCATGATTGTCTCCTGCAGCGTTGTGATCCGATGCAAAGAACTATGACAAACGCGAATTGAGCATTAAATGTACTGATCAGCACTTCTTTCATGCGGAACCTGCACCAATGGATTTGGCACTGCTGCAAATGTTTCACGCGGTCTACCAAGCGGGCAGCTTTGCCCCGGTGGCCAAGGCCCGCACGGTCGCGCCCTCCTCAATCTCTCGAGGCATTGCTACCCTGGAAGACAGCTTGGGCGCGCGGCTGTTTCACCGCACCACGCGGCGACTGACCCCGACAGAGGCGGGCGAGACCCTCTATCTGCGCACGGCGATTTTGGTGGAGGAGTTGGAAGCCGCCCGGGAGGAGGTCCTGGACCGCAGCCGCCGCCCTTCCGGACTGCTGCGCCTGTCTGCCTCCGTGACCTTCGGGCTACGGGTGCTCTCGCCATTGCTCCCGGCCTTCCGCCAAGCCTATCCAGAGATAACACTCGATCTGCAGTTGACCGACAATCGGGTCGATCTGGTGGCGGAGCGCATCGACATCGCCATACGCCATGGAAAATTGGAGGATAGCGGGTTTGCCGCCCGCGCGCTGGCCAGGGTGCGCTATCTGCCGGTCTGCAGCCCCAGCTTTGCCGCCACAACGGGCTTGCCGGATCATCCGTCCCAACTGGCAGCGCTCCCCCTGCTCAGCTTCTCCTATCCGGGCTTTGCCAGCCATTGGCAAGCGCAGCAGGGAAAGGACAGCATGGCAGTCCCCATCACCCCGGTGATCCGAGCGGGCAATGCAGATATCTTGCGCGCCGCCGCCGTGGACGGCCTCGGGATCGCCCTACTGGCCGATTGGACGGTGCGCGAAGATCTGCAAGTTGGACGCTTGGTCCCGGTGCTGCCCGATTGGCAATTTGGGCCTCAAGGCGAGGAGGACGAGAGCAGGCTTTGGATGCTGTTCCCCTCGCGGCGCTATGTGTCGGCCAAGGCGCGCCTGTTTGCCGACTTCCTCAGTGTGCATATGAGGTCACAGACCGCAAGCGAGGCCTAAGACTTAGGGTCGTTCCCGTCGTCGCCGCTGTCCCGTTTGGCCCCATCCAGCAAACGGGTCACTGTTTCCTGTTCGGCCTTCTCCCGCTGTTTCTCGGCCTTGCTGCGGCCAAAACGGGTCCGGTTTTCAGCCGCCTGAGCCTTTTTGTCTAACCGGGCTTTGGCCTTGCGGATCTTGTTCAGATTGACGATCTCAGCCGCCATGTCAGGGCTTCTCCTGAGACGGTTGCTGCTGCCCGGCGCTTTCCGTCGCCTCAAACCCGTTGCCCACGTTTTCGGACCCCAAGCCTTCATCGCGCAAGGCCCGGGCGCGGCGCGGGTTGCTTAAGACCCAGACCGCTCCGCCGATCAATCCGGTGACCAAGGTGGTCAACCCGAACAAAAGCGAGGCCGCCAAGGCATCCTCGCCCGGCATGGCGATCAGTCCAAAAGCCAGCACCATCGCGCCTTCACGCAGTCCCCACCCACCGACGGAAATCGGGATGGTCGCAGCAAAGGTCACGGCGGGGAAGATCAGGGCCACTTGCCACAGGGTGGCATCGGCCCCTATGGCAATGATCAGCACCCACAACACCAGAACATCTTTGATCTGTGGCAGCACGGAATAGAACAACATCTTCCGCGTCAGACCCGGCGTGGCCATGCAGCGCCAGGAGGTGTCCGACAGGGCCACAGCCACTTTGATCGGACCCCGGCGGAATTTATGCGGCATATGGCGGAAGGCGAGCAAAATGGCCAGCACGACCAAGCCGCCACCAATGAGAATGAAAATGCCCAAGGCAACGCGCGGATCTTCAGCCTTCAGATACAGATAGGGCAAACCGACGGCACAAAAGGCCATCAGCCCGACAAAGCCGACAATGCGGTCCACCAGAACCGTGCGCGCCGCCATGGTTAGGGTCAGATTTTCCCGGCGGGCATCCCAAACCCGGGCTGCATCACCGCCAATGGTCGAGGGCAGGGCCTGATTGAAGAACAGTCCGAGCATGACATTATACCACGCGGCCCGAAGCGGGATGCCTTCCCCATGCACCGAAAGCACCAAACGCCAGCGCTCAGCCACACCCAAGGCCTGGATCAGAAACAACACCACGCCAATGATCAGGCCCACCATGGCCGAGCCATCCAGCCGCGCCCAAACGGCGGCCAGATCCATATCTTTCATCACAATGTATAGCACGCCAATGGACAGGGCGATTTTGCCGCCGGTCATGGCAATCTGTTTAACGGTCATCAAAAACCCACTCCTTTAGAGGGGTGCAGATATGCGCCACTCGAGGGCTTTGTGCCAGTGCTTTGTCAAACAGTTTGGTCCGGGCTTATAGTGCCAAGGCCCAGCCATCACCATCTCCAAAATCGTCTCAGACCACAAGGATTGCTCCGCATGCGGCGCTGCCCAACCCTGTTCGTTCTTTTCATCGGCCTCTTGCTTGGCGGCCCGCTGGCCATGGCGTCTGCGGCCAAGGCGGAGGTCCTCACCCTTTGCCTGCCCAGCCTGCCGGATCGCCCCAACCCGGCCTTGGCTCCCCTGCAGGAAACCAGCCAGGAGGGGCCTGCCCTGCTGGCCGATGCGTTGTTCGACACCTTGACCCGGCGCAAACCCGGCAGTGCCGAAATCGAACCGGGACTGGCGACCCAATGGAGCCTGTCTGAGGACCGGCTGACATGGCGCTTCACCCTGCGCAGTGATGTCTCCTTTGTCGAGACTGACCGCTTCACCCCAACCCGCCCTCTCCAGGCCGAGGATGTGGTCTTCAGCCTGCTGCGCCTGATCGATGCGGAACATCCCTATCACCGGGTTTCCGGCGGGCTCTATCCCGCCGCCGAAGTGCTGGACCTGGCGGCCAGGATCACGGCAGTCGAGGCCGTGGACCCGGAAACCCTGACCATCACCTTGGCGACGCCAGACAGTGGCCTGCCAGCTTTGTTGTCCAGGCCCTTCGCCGTGATCCATTCCCTGGAATATGCCGAGGCCTTGCGCAAAGCCGCCGCCCCGGAACGATTGGACCGCGAGCCCGTTGGCACCGGGCCCTATCGCTGGCAAGGCGAAGAAGGCGATGCGGAAAACCGGGTCATCCGCTTTCAAGCCCGCGATGAAGACCATTGGAGTGGTTGGACGCCGATCCCGGCCATCACCCTAATAGAAAAGCCGGATCCCGAGCGGCGACGCGGGGATCTCCTGTCCGGTGATTGCCACACCTCCACTGGCCTTGGCGGACCGCAGGCGATGACGGAGGCCCCAGCTTTAGAGGGCGATCCCGAAATCACTGTCGAAACCAATGCCATGGCCGATGTCACCGTCTTGGCGCTGAACACCGCCCGTCCGCCCTTTGATGATCCGGAGCTGCGGGCGGCCCTGATGGCCATCACCACTCCAGAGCCACTGATCGACACACTGTTTGGCATTGATGCCCTCGCCGCCCAATCGCCTTTGCCGCCGGTGTTTGGTCTCACACCAGGCCTCTCCGGTTTGGAAGAGGCCGAGGATGACGCTTCACCCGCCGTTCCCCCAACACCCCCGGAAACCAAACCGGACCCCGACGCTCCGTCCGCGGCCAGCAGCGAAACCGCAACTGCCGAGCCCGTCGAAGACGCTGCCGCGCCCCCTGCCGCACCCAATGAGCCCTCTGCCGATGCGCTCATGCTGCAACAACAACTCGACCGGCCAATCCGGATCTGGGCCCCCAGCGGCGCACGCCCTTATAATGCAGACCCCTCAGGCGTGGCCCGGCGCTTGGCTGCCCAGTGGGCTGAACAGGGGATCCTAAGCGAGGTCACAGTGCTGGATCTCGGCCCCTTCTTGGCCCGCAGCCGGGATGTGGAGGCGGAAGAGTCCTTCGACGTCCTGCTCTGGGGATGGGCCAGCACCAATCCCGATCCGATCGCCTTTCTCGCCCCCCTGGTGACCTGCGACCAGATTGGGGCGGGCAATCGCAGCCATTGGTGTGATCCGGATGTCGATTCCGTGTTCGCGGCAGCGCGCAAGGCAGAGACACCGGAAGATCGGGACGCCTTGCTGACGGAAGCGCTTCAGGCCATCGCGACTGCGAAACCGATCATCCCCCTGATGCACCAACGCGGCGCCCAAGCCTATCGGGTCGAATTGTCCGGTGGCGGGATCGACCCCTTTGGGGCCTTGCCCCTTAGATCTTTCAGTGTGCGGGAATGACGCCTATGGTCGTGGTCTAGTACCAGGGCACCATCCCAGGAATTTTAAATGCATCGGATCCGCTCCCTCATCTGCGCAGCATCGCACACAGGACCGCTAGACATACCGAAGCGGTTCTATCGTCTGTGCGCGTGGGGTGGTGTGATCGGCCTGTTCTTCGGCTTCAACGCCATCGCCCAGGCGCAAACCACCCCAAACCGAGACGAGGACCCCGCTGCCCAAGAGCGCGCGCTGGTCTATAAAACCGACCTGAAGCTGCCGGAAGATACCCCCGACGACATGGCCGAGGCCCTGGAAAGTGCCTCCCGCCTGATCGCCTTGGAGGACCAACCGCCCTTCAGCCGCCTTGGACTAACAAGACGGGCGCAAGAGGATGAGGACCGACTGTCGCGGGTCATGCGCTCCGAAGGCTATTATGCCAGCGCTGTTTCCCACTCGGTGCAATTGGCGGCCAATCCGGATGAGCCCGCCACGGTGGACCTCAGCGTCGAGCCCGGACCGCAATATCGCTTAGGTCAAGTGGATATCCGCTATGTTTCCCGCAATGGCGTCCAGTCTTTGCCCAATGGGGCTGCCGCCCTCGGGTTGCAACAAGGCGATCCGGCCCAGGCGAAAACCATCCTCGCCGCCATTGATAGCTTGGTTTCGGAGCTGAAAAACACCGGACGGCCCTTGGCGCAGATCACCGATCAGCGCATCGCGGTTGACCATCGGGACCGCAGCATGACGGTGGTCTTAACGGTCGACCCCGGACCCTTTGCCCGCTTTGGGGCCTTGCGCGTAGAGGGGCTAGAGGATGTAGAGGCCGACCATGTCCTGGCCATGGTGCCTTGGCAGCCCGGTGACCCCTATGATGCCTCGAAGGTGTCCGAATATCGCAAGACGCTCTCGGAAACCCGATTGTTTGAGTCAATCCGCACCGAACGCCCCACAGAGGTCAAACCGGATGGCAGCTTGCCGGTGGCAGTTGAGGTCGATGAAGGCCCGCCCCGCACCATCGGCTTAGGCGCGCGCTATGGGACCCAATTGGGTCCGGAGGGATTGGCCCGCTGGCAGCATCGCAATCTGTTCGGCCGTGGCGAAGTGCTGACCGGAGAAGTCCATGCCGGTCTATTGCGACAAAGCCTGTCGGGTGATTTCCGCAAACCGCTGTTTTTTGGCATCGATCAAGCGCTGACAATTGGTGCAGAAGCCTCCCGAGAAACCTACGAAACCTACAGCGCCCTAACCGCAGAATCCGCCTTAGCGGTCGAACGTAAATTCTGGGAAAACTGGACCGCCTCCGCCGGGTTGGCTTGGGAATTGACCCAACTTTGGGACCATGACGAATTTGGCAATGTCAAAGTCGCCTTGTCCGGGGTGCCCCTCAGCGTCAGCCGGGACGACACCGATGATGTGCTGGACCCCTCGGAGGGCACCCGCTTCAGTGTCACGGTGACACCCTGGGGCGGGATCGTTGGCGACCGGGATACAGGTTTCGTGGAGGCCTCAACCCGATTGAGCGGCTATCTAGAAGCTTTGGAGGACAAGCGCCTGATCTTGGCCGCTTGGACCGAAGCGGCTGGCGTGCTTGGCGCGCCCTATGCCTATGTGACGCCAAACCACCGTCTCTATGCGGGCGGGGGGGGATCGGTGCGGGGCTTCGGGTTCCAAAAGATCAGTCCCCTAGACGACACAGATGATCCGGTGGGGGGATTGTCCCTGTTTGCCACCGGTGTGGAAGCCCGCGCCAAAGTCACGGAGACCATTGCCGTCGTCCCGTTCCTGGAGGCCGCCAGCGTCACCACCAGTTCCTATCCCGACCCGACCGGCGGCGAGGACGGCCTGTTTTTCGGGGCCGGTCTCGGCGTGCGCTATCACACAGATTTTGGTCCGATCCGCGCCGATTTGGCGATCCCGCTGAACCGCCGCGCCGGGGTGGATGACTGGTTCCAGTTTTATGTCAGCATCGGGCAGGCGTTCTGATCATGGCGCGGCGCCTCCGCATAGTCTTGCTTTGGACCACCGGTGCCCTCGGCCTTGTGCTGCTTCTGACCGGCCTGGGTTTGGTTTGGTTGCTGCGCAGTGAGAGCGGCCAAGCTTTCTTAAGCGCTCAGATCATTGCCCAGGTCAGCGATCCCACTGGCCTGCAAATTGAGATCGGATCCCTCTCCGGGGCCTTGTCCGGAGAGATCGTGATATCAGATCTTGTTCTGTCCGATCCCGACGGCGACTGGTTGCAAGCTGACGCCGCAACGCTGCGCTGGGATCCCTGGGCCCTTCTGAATGGACGCCTTGAGGTCCGTGAAATCCGCCTCGCCCCGGCCACTGTCACCCGCCCGCCCGCCTTGCCGGAGGATCCTGCCGCCGGGGAGACGGCATTTGATCTGCAAAGCGTTTTGGCCCCGCTGACCCGTTTGACGGTGGACAGTCTTTCCGTCGAAGCGTTGACCCTGGCACCGGGCCTGACTTCCCTCCCCGATCCGCTCACCCTGACGGCAGAGGGCAGCTTGGGCCAAGGCGATGCCGGTTTACCGAATGTCGCCCTGGGTCTGTCCCGCCTGGATGGACCGCCGCTGTCGCTGGATCTCCAAGCTGGCGTCACCCCGGATCAGGCCGGGCTGATCCTCACGGTGCAGTTTACCGAGCCGCAGGGAGGCGCGGTGTCCACCCTGATCGGATTGCCCGACGCCCCGGCTTTGTCCCTGACCTTGGATGGGCAAGGCTCCCCGGAGCGCTGGTCCGGGACTGTGGCCCTGTCGGTACAGGACTGGTTGCGCGTGGACGGGCCGGTAACGTTGCAGGATTTGCTGCAGGAGAGCCCAAGCTTCTCAACAGACCTTGGCGCCAAGGCCGGGGCGAAAGCCGTGGCACAGGCCCGGGAAGCCGGTGTGGAGCTCGACGCGCTTGCCGTGACTTTAAGCGCCCGAGGCACAGCCAAAACCGTTGCCGTGGAAACGGATGTCCAGATCAGCGGACTGCGAGAGGGCGGGCTGGTGCCCGCCCAAGCCTTCACGGTCCTGGGCTCTGAACCGTCCCTGAGCGCAGCCGCCAGTCTGGACCTGGATGCCAATCAACTACAGTTGCCTTCGATTCTGCTTGAAGGCTCTGCGGCCCAAGTCTCGCTTAGCGGCGATTTCGATCTGTCCACCCTCACCCTGATAGACAGCAGCCTCGCCCTTTCGACAACAGATCCGGCGCTGTTGGCCAAGCTGGGCGTCGCTCTGGGGTCCACTGATCCCGAAGGTGTGTTTGACCTGTCCTTGACCAGCCCAAGCTTTGCCCTGTCGCCGCCAGCGGGGCGTGCCGACCTCAGTCTCTATGGCACCGGTCTTGGATTGGGGGAGCCCATGGTCGACGCCTTGGTCGGACCGTCGCCGTTGCTGACCGCAGCGCTGAGCCTGGATGAAACCGGGACCATCGGCTGGCAGGATCTTGCCCTGCTCACGGACGGCCTGTTGCTGACCTCCGACGGTCAACTCCTTCCGGCAGACAGCGAAGAGACTGAACCGACACTGGCCATGCGCTTGGGTTTGGATCTGCCCGACATCGCCCCGCTGCTCCCAGATGCCAGTGGCGGGCTCGGCCTGACCTTGGCCTTGGACGGTCCGCTCACCCGCCCGGATGCCACCGCTGATCTGGTCTCCAGCACCTTGCGGTTGGGAGCCGATCTGCCTGAGGTGACGGACTTTCAGCTCCGCCTGACCACCCAAGTCGATCCCAGCGCACCGCAAGGCTTGCTATCCCTATCCGGGGCCGTGGACGGCCATCCCTTAAGCTTGGAAACGCCGGTTTTGGTGCAACCGGAACCCTTGCATATATCCTTGCCCGGATTGGCCTTAACTGCACCCGGGGCGACCCTAACGGGGGCCTTGGACATCACACCAGAGGCCCCGTTGGCCTCAGGTCAGTTACAAGCTCGTATCACCGACCTGGGGGCCTTGGGCATCGACAGCACAGCCCTGTTTGATCCGGACGGGATCGCGCTGGAGTTAACCCTGACCCCCGATGATCAAGGACGTCAGGACGCAGGTGTGGCCCTGAGCGCCCCACAACTCGGCCCGTTGCGCCGGGTCACTTTACAGGGCAATGCAACAGATTTGCTTGGCACTCCGGCCTTGTCCGCCCGGTTGGATGTGGGGGGCAGCGGTCCGGATCTCGCACCGCTGGCCTTGCAGTCCTTGAGCCTCACCGTCGAGGGTTTGCTTGAGAACCTGGAGACCAATCTGCAACTCCAGGCCCGCCTGGACCGCGACGCCCCGGAACCTCCCCTCCCGCTCAGTCTCTCCGCCCAGTCCGGGATCGCTGCCTTGGCGGAAACGCCTGCGCTTAACCTACGCTCCCTGGCCATCGAGGCCGGGCAGCCCGAGCAGGCCACGCGCCTCAGCTTGGCTGCACCGACCACAGTGACCCTCGGCAGAGCGGAGGGTATCCGCTTGACCCCCTCCACCCTGGGCGTCTCGGCCTGGGATGGACAATCGGGCCAGATCCTTCTGTCGGCACAGATGACCGATACCAGCAGGGCCATGGATATCGCTTTGGAGCGGCTGCCCCTGTCTCTCGCCGCGCCGCTCTCGGGCGACATCCCAGTATTAGGCTGGCTGGAGGGGCGTCTGGCCGTCTCCGGGCCGGTGCAAGCCCCCTCGGGCAGTCTTTCCCTGGCCCTGCGCGATATTGTCGGCAAAAAAGCGCAAAACCGACCAGTGGATTTGACCGTGAGTGGGGATATTTCCGGCACCGCTCTGACGGCCCGGGCAGAAGTATCCAACATCGGTGGCAATCCGGTCCGGGCCGAAGCCCGCCTGCCCTGGCAGTTTGACGCCGCTGGGATCCCCGCCCCCGATCCAAGTCAGTCGATGTCCGCCCGGCTGCAATGGCAAGGGGAATTAGCCGCCCTTTGGGAAGCGCTGCCCCTACCCGACCATCGCCTGAGCGGACCAGCCATGATCGACCTGGCCATAAGCGGCGCGCTGGCCGATCCGCAGATCACCGGTCAGGCCACGGTCGGTCCTGTCGCCTATACCAATCTGGAATGGGGCACGGAATTGAAGGACCTGACCCTGTCCCTGACCGCGCCCGAAGATGGCACCTTGCTGATCGCCTTTTCCGGCAATGACAGCGACAAGGGGACCTTGTCCGGCCAAGGCGTGTTTGACCCCGCCGATGCCTCCGGAGCCTTGGCATTGTCCGCAGATTTTGCTGCCAAAAATGCCGTTGTGGTGCGCCGGGATGATATCCACGCCGCCCTGTCCGCAGATATCGCCGTTCGCTCCGATCCCTCGGGCGGGTTGTCGGTCACCGGCGCAGTGACATCCGAAGGCATTGAGGTCAACTTTGCCGACAGCCTGACCGGGGGATTGCCGCCGGAGCTTGAGGTCTTGGAGGTCGGCGGCCCGGGGCAACCAATCAGCGTCAATCAAGCCATCACCTTGCAGCGCCAAGAAGAAGAGGCCGCACTGCTCGCCGCACAGGCCGCCGAGGCCGATGGAGATGACGGCGGCCCACTGGCCATTGCCTTAGATGTTGGTATCTCCCTTCCCGGACAGGTCTATGTGCGTGGTCCGGGTCTGGAAAGCGAATGGCGTGGGGATTTGCATGTCGGCGGCTTTGCCGATGATCCGCGCATCACCGGTGACATCCAATCGGTCAAGGGCCGGGCGGATTTGCTTGATCGCACCTTTACCTTGGAACCGAGTTTTGTCCGTCTGGACGGGGGGGCGGAAATCGATCCGCGTCTGGACATTTCGGTTACCCATGATGCAGGCGATATGGAAGCCCAGATCGCCGTTGGCGGCACCGCCAACCATCCGGAAATCACCCTCTCCTCAACCCCCAGCCTGCCCGAGGATGAAATCATTTCCCAAGTGCTGTTCGGTCGGGGGACTGGTCGTCTCAGCCCCTTTGAGGCCCTCAAGCTGGCCCAGGTCGCCGGTCAACTGAGCGGCGAGGGAGGGGGCGTGCTCAGCGGGCTGTCCCTGATGGATTCCTTGCGCCAAGGGCTCGGGCTGGACACCTTGCGGATCTCAGGCGATGGCGAGGATGGAGCCCCGCGTCTGGAAGCGGGGACCTATGTCGATGACGGGGTTTATGTTGGCTTAAACCAGGGTGCGACCGCAGGGCAAAGCGAGGTCACGGTCGAGGTCGACCTGACCGACAGCATTACCCTGGAAACCCAAGCTGGCGGCACCGATGGTGCCGCCGTGGGAGTGCTGTGGGAGTGGGATTATTAGCGCGTCGACGGGTTGACCCGCTGCTTACCACCAGCGAGGTCCGCGCTGCTTTTCCTTTTGCACATATTGCTGGTGATATTCCTCGGCGCGCCAGAATTCCGGCGCGTCCTCAATCTCAGTCACGATGCGCCCGGGAAACCGATTGGACTCCTGCTGGGCCTTTTTCGATGCGGCAGCAGCTTCGGCCTGATCTTCATCATGGGTGAAAATCGCCGAGCGATATTGGGTGCCCACATCCGGCCCCTGGCGGTTTAGCTGCGTCGGATCATGGATCTTCCAAAACAGCTCCAGCAGCGCTTCATAGGACACCGCGTCCGGGTCATAAACCACCCGCACGGCCTCCGCATGCATGGTGTCTCCCATACAAACCTGCTTATAGGTCGGATTCTTGGTCACGCCGCCAATATAGCCAACAGCGGTGTCTTCAACCCCAGGGACTTGGCGAAACGCCTCTTCGATGCCCCAGAAACAGCCTGCTGCAAAAGTCGCTTCAGCCATGCAAGGTCTCCCGGTCAATGGTTATCCGGTCGAAGAGATAGGGCAGGAAAGCGGGGGTTGGAAGAGCCTTAAAGGAAATGTGATCTCGCCAAGAAAGGCAGGAGACATTAATGCGCTGGCCCTCGGCGCAGCACATAGCTGCCCTCTTCCATGCCATCGAAAAAGTCGGGGATCTCCGGATGGGTCAGGGGTTCCGGATCCTCTTCGGCGACCAAGTTCTGTTCGCTGACATAGGCGGTGTAGGTGGTCTCTTCGTTTTCAGCCAGAAGATGGTAGAAGGGCTGATCCTTGGATGGGCGGATCTCTTCGGGAATCGCCTCATACCATTCATCGGTGTTATCGAAGACGGGATCGACGTCGAAAATCACACCCCGGAAGGGGTAGACCCGGTGGCGGACCACTTGGCCAATGTTGAATTTCGCTTCTCGGATGCCCATCGCGTCCGGCTCCAGGGGTTCCATCGGTGACTCTTTTTTGTGAAGGATCCAGAATTTGAGGCCCTCTTCCGCCGATGGCAAGAGCGGATTTGCATCAACACCGCCCGAACCCCGGCTTTCCCTGCCGGTCGATGCCTTCCTCCCGGATCTTATAACCGCCTTGGCCAGACATGGATCTTGCGTTCTGACCGCACCGCCGGGAACGGGAAAAACCACCCGGGTCCCCCCCGGACTGGCCCGCAGACCCGGCCCGAAAACGGCTGAGGGAGAAACGGCACGCAACGGCATTTTGATGCTCGAGCCCCGGCGGATCGCGGCCCGGGCAGCGGCACGACGGATCGCTATGGAGGAGCAGCGTCCGGTTGGTAAAGTCGTGGGCTTCACCGTGCGCGGGGAAGACAAGACCTCGCCGGAAACCCAGGTCACGATCATGACCGAAGGGATCTTCCTGCGCCGCCTGCAGGCTGATCCGGAGCTGGCGGGCATCCGCACCGTGATCTTTGATGAGTTTCACGAGCGCTCCGCCCAAGGTGATTTGGCCCTAACTCTACTGATGGACACCCGGGCCGTGCTGTGCCCCGAGGTCGAGGTGCTGATCATGAGCGCGACCCTGGAGGCCGAGCGTGCCGCAGACCTGTTGGGCGAGGCGCCGATTGTAACTTGCCCGGCTGTTTTGCATCCGGTCGATTTGCGGCACCGCTCGGCCTCCTCAACACAATCCCAGATCGGAACCCAGAAACATCGAGGGGTGTCGGCCTTCGCGCAAGATATGGCGCGCGCCATTCGCAGCCTGATGGCCGAAGAAGACGGCAGCCTGTTGGCTTTTTTGCCAGGAGAGGCGGAGATCAGGGCCACCGAACAGATCCTCGCCGATACCGCACCGGACCTCTGGGAGCTATGCCCGCTTTATGGTGCTCTCCCCCCCGCAGCCCAAGATCGTGCCATAGCCCCAGCCGCGCCGGGGCGGCGCAAGGTGGTGTTGGCCACCGACATTGCCGAAACCAGCTTGACCATTGAAGGCGTCCGGCTTGTGGTCGATGGCGGACGGCGGCGCACCCCGCGCTTTGATCCGGGCAGCGGTTTGACTCGCCTGGAAACGGTTCGCATCTCCCGCGCCTCGGCAGATCAGCGCGCCGGTCGCGCGGGACGTCAGGGGCCGGGGGTTTGCTTGCGTCTTTGGCCCGCGCCGGAAGACCGGGCGCTGCGGGCTTTTGATCCGCCGGAGATCTCAGACTGTGATCTCACCCCCTTGGTGTTGGAGACCGCGCTCTGGGGAACAACCGACCCCAGCGCCCTGACATGGCCGACCCCACCGCCCGCCGGTCCTTGGGCTGCGGCCCGGAGCTTGCTGACCGATCTTTCGGCTTTGGATGAGTTAGGGCGGATCACCGCCCATGGCCGACGTCTGGCCCTGTTGCCGGTTCACCCGCGTCTTGGTCATATGGTGCTTGCGGCGGCGGAGGGGATCTTGGAAGACGCTGCGGCATCGGATGCTGTGACCACCGCTGCCGCACTGGCCGCCTTGTTGGAGGAGCGCGACATTCTGCCCCGGGATCGGGGGGTGGATGTGGCGACACGGCTTCGTCTGCTGGCGCCAGCCCATTCTCCAAATGCCAAAACCGCCTCAGGTGCACCAAAACGGGTTCTTCAGGAGGCGGGGCGGATCGAACGCCTCACCCGCTCCTCCCTGTGGGCTGGACCCGAGACCGCCAAGGGGCGGATCCAACCGGACCTGGCCGGTGCCTTGATCGCTCTCGCTTGGCCAGATCGCATTGCTTGTCCCAGGGGCCCCGCCTCCGATGGGCGCTGGATGAGTGCGGGCAGCGGCGAGCTTTGGCTGGACCCGCTCGACCCCTTGGCCTCCGAGCCCTATCTCGCCATCGCGGCCCTGGGCGGAACCGCCCCTGGACGCAAACTGCCCCGGATCCGACTGGCGGCTCCGCTCAGTCTGGCAGAGCTTGAGGCCCTTCAAGGGGCCAAGATCATCCGGCAGCCGCAGATCACATGGGACAATGATGGTGAGCGTCTGAGCGCCAGTGAAGATCGCCGCCTCGGGGCGCTGGTCCTGTCGCAACATCCCCTCGCCGATCCCTGGCGTTCCAATCCGGACCGATGCCGCGCCGTGGTCGGCACGGTGCTGACCCGTCGCGGCGCGCAGTTGCTGAATTGGAGCAAGGCAGCCACGGGCTTGCGCGACCGTGTCATCACCTTGCAGCGCTTGTTGGGGGCGCCATGGCCGGACCTTGGTGCCGACCGATGGCTGCAAGATCCGGAGCACCTGATTGAGGCTGCTCCGAAACCAATCCGAAATGCCAATGACATCTCCCAAATCGATTTGGTCGCGGTGTTGCGCGCTCTGGTCGGATGGGAATTGATGGCTGAAATCGACAGTCTGGCCCCAACCCATGTGACCGTGCCCTCTGGGGCTTCCGTGCCACTGGACTATAGCGCCGCAGATGGGCCTGTTTTGGCCGCCCGGGTACAGCAGCTGTTTGGCCTGCGCAGCACCCCGACCATTGCACATGGGCGGTTCCCGGTCCTGATCCATATGCTCTCCCCAGCCGGGAGACCGGTTCAGGTCACGCGGGATCTGGCCGGGTTTTGGGCGTCGGGCTATGGCGATTTGCGCAAGGATTTACGGGGACGCTACCCAAAGCATCCCTGGCCAGAAGATCCGACCAGTGCGGATGCCACCAACCGGGCCAAACCAAGAAAGCGCTGATGTGGTTAGGCGAAGGCCGCAGTCACGATGAGCCAGTCGAAAAACGCTAAGCGATGATCACGCGGTCCAAGGGCATGAGGATCGTGACCTGTGTGCCCTTGCCCAAGGCGGACTCGATCAAAAGCTCGCCGCCATGCAGTTCAATCAGCTTGCGGCTGAGTGGCAGGCCCAAACCCGTGCCTTCAAGATGTTTGGTCGTGAAACTGTTCACTTGACCAAAAATCTCCATAACGACAGGCAAATCTTCCGGTGCCATGCCTTGACCGGTATCGGCGACAATGATCACCAGACCTCGGCGCGGGGAGAGCCGCAGCAACACGTCCACGCGGCCATCCCGGGGGGTGAATTTCACGGCATTGGACAGGATATTCAGCATGATCTGGCGCAACCGCACCGGATCAGCGAGCACCCGGGGCAGTGGTTGACGGATGCGCAAGGTCAGACGCACCCCTTCTCGATCCGCGCGCGGTCGGATCAGGTCGATGGTGTCGCGGACCACCGCAACCAGATCCACATCTTCCTCGTTCAAAGACAGCACGCCCGCATCGACCTTGGCGGTATCGAGCACGTCATTGATCAAAGAAAGCAAATGCCGACCGGAGCGAGAGATATGTTCGACATATTCCCGATAGGCTGGAGTCTTGAGCGGCCCCATGATTTCCCGTTCCATCATATCGGCAAAGCCAATGATGGCGTTCAGGGGCGTACGCAGTTCGTGGCTCATATGGGCCAAAAAGTCTGACTTGGCTTTGGCAGCCTCTTCAGCGGCTTTCTTGGCCTCGATCAGGGACAACTCGGTGCTTTTGCGCCGGGTGATGTCCGACAGGGATCCGGCCATCCGATGCGCCCAGCCCTTTTCATCGCGCAGGGCCAGGCCCTTATGCAGCACCCAATGGGTCCGCCCTTTGCGGTCTTGGACGCGATATTCGGACTCGAAATGCTTGGTCACACCCTTGATGTGATCCACCAGCCCGGTTCGGAACTGGGCCAGATCATCGGGGTGAATAAACTGCAGCAGGGACCACGAACTGCCGGAAATATCATCGGCTTCAATATGCAAAATCTCTTCCGCTCGGGGAGAGATATAAACCCGGTCCCGATCGATATCCCAATCCCACAGCCCATCATTGCCGCCGAGCATGGCCAAAGCGTAACGCTGTTCCCGTTGCTCCAGAGAGGCCAATTGCCCGGGTTCGGTGAAGAATTCCCGCACATCATGCTGATCGGTGCTGATGTCCTGGGCCGGTACAAAATCCGACATCAGCTGCAGAATACCCTCTTGCCCGACTTGCCCGCTCGGCTGGGCCTTCACAGGGTCAGGATCGGCTGTAGACAAAGGATCATGCGGCGTTGTCTCGGGCACAGTCGGGTCAGCTTGGACCGCCGCTTTCGCCATAGGATCCCCGTCCTCCACCCGTTTCCCGGATGTGGCAGGGCTCTCAGCTGTGGCGCTGCTGCTCGGTTTGACCATCTCTACCGTCATTATGGTGCCCGCTGTGACTTATAGTTTTTGGCAGGAACACCCCGTCGGAGTCACGATCACCCCCCTGGTGATGCTTTCCGATGACAGCAGGGTGACGCATTCTAAGAATGAGATGCAAGATTAAATTTTCCGCACCTCACCACAATCCTGTGACCAAAGGGATGTTTCTTTGTCGAATTAAATAAAGGCCTGATCTCAATCATTTTCTCGAAATTTTCTACTTTGGTGTATCCCAGCCCCATAAACCGTCTAATGGTTGAACGCTGATTTGATATCTTCCTTTTTTCAGCGTGCCTACCTGGAGTCGAGAGGGTGGTCCCCTGACACCGAAACAAAACAGGTCGCAGCAAAAAGATCCTGTCTTGCCAGAACCATCACGCTAAGGCCTTGACCGGTTGATCGATTCCGCGTAGCTGGAGACCCTTCGATCGGAGGATGCCGCACTGTGTTGCGCGCCAACGATCAAAATAAGGGTCAGAACAATGTCCACGGTCCCAACATGCACCAGCAAGGCCAAGACGGTTTACCGTCTGAAGGCCCCTTGGCAGGTCCGCATCGTCAACCGACGACGATGACGGTGACCTGTGGACCCATGGCGAGGAGCCTAGCTGGTCCACATCCGGATGGCTCCGGACCAGTTGGACACGAACCAAACAAGCGCGAAAAACAGACGCGCCCTTAAGGAACCAAACAGCAGCCTTTGATCGAACCGCCCCCGTCGGCCTGTTAGACAGCCGCCGCGTACCGGTCTCAAAGGACTCTGACCCAGGCATCACACCATGAAAAGACTGATTGAAAACGGCCCTCTAACGGTCTCCTATGAAACCCCGACCCAGACCCGGGCGATTGAAAGCCTGTTGGACACCTCGTTTGGTGCCAAACGCCAACAGAAGGTTTCCTATCGCTATCGGGATGGCGTCGCCCCTCTGCCCGAGCTGTGCTTTACCGCTTTGAAGGAAGACACCCTGGTCGGGACGGTCCGTCACTGGCCCTTGACCTTGACCGGCTGTGATCTGCCTGCGGTGCTGCTAGGCCCGATCGCCGTTGACCCGACCGTGCGGGACATGGGGGTTGGCGCGGGCTTAATGGGCACCGCGATTGCCCATGCACGGGCCATGGGGCGCCATATGATCTTGTTGGTCGGGGATCCCGACTATTATGAGCGCTTTGGCTTTTTGCCTGCAGAACAATTTGGTCTGACCATGCCCGGCGAGCAGCCCCATCGGGTTCTGGTCCGTCCTTTAACGCCCGAGGGCTGGTCCTTGAGCAGTGGGGGCATTATTCTGCCGGTTGATCATGCGCCGACAGGCCCGGAACCTTTGCGGGCTCGGCTTTCGCAACGGAGGCGGGTTCGCCTCCAAACCAGCACAGGCGCAGCCCTTGGACCGGACACCGGACCCAGCCAAACCGGAGCGGTGATCCTCCACGCCTGACAGGAGCCAATTCATGCTCGCGCGCCTTGCTGTTCCGACCATCCTGGCCGTCCTTGGTCTCGGTCTCTCCGCCTGTGCCCAACCGACACCGGGGGATGTAGACCCGGCAGACTTTGATACGGTTGGACTGGCGGAAGCCTGCACCATTGTCGACTGTGATTGTGGGCCCCAAGGGCAACTCTTTGTCCTCGATAGCGAGCGCAAACCCGTGCAATGGGATGCCCAAGGTTTGGCGACCTGCCCTCAAGGCATGACTTTGCGTCGGCTTGATTCTTAAGCGACGGCCCATTGCCGATAGTCCGGTCGCGCCCATGACCACCTCCCCCGTCCCCCCTGACCCACAAGACCTCCGGTCCCTGGAAGAGGCCCTAAAGCAGGGTCAAGCGATGCTAAAGAGCGCGCAGTTTGAAGCCGCTTTCCAGCATGCGATGGATCACCTCAGGAAACATCCCCAAATCGGTTTGTTTCGGGAACAGGCAGAAATCGCGCTGGAGGCCCTGACAACACCCACGGGCACGCTTCCGGAACCCTATTACCGGGCTGCGGATGCCTTGGCCTGGTCGCTGCCGACGGAATCGGAACCGATCTTATTGGCAATCAAGGCCGCGACTTTGGCCCGGTTCTATGATGATGCCGACGCCGCCTTGACCATCGCCGTTCGGCTTTGTCCCGATCGTCCGGCTTTGGTCTGGCGGTGGTGTCTCTCGGCCCTGCGACCGCACTATCCAGACCAACAAGCCTTGGAGCGCGCCCGGCAGGCCTTCACCTCTCGCTCTCGCAGCCTGGAAGCAACCGTCGCCCAGGCTCTGGCCGAACCCGCGCCCGGCGGGTTATCGGCGTTACACTGGCGGAGCCTCGTGCTGCGGGAAGGGGCTCCGCTTTTGCTGGCCTTTCAAGGGCAGAATGACCGCGCTTTGCTGGAACAGCATGGCCGGATTTTGAGCCAAATTGCCGCCAAGGCTTTGCCGGAAGCCGAATTGGCCGCTTTGGCACCGCGCCCCAGAGCTCCGGTTACTGCGCAACAATCCTTCCGCCTGGGGATTGTATCGGCATTGGTTAGGCGACATACCTGCGCCAAGCTGCATCTGGGGTGGCTGCAAGGTCTGGATCAGAACCGGATAGAGGTCACCTTGTTTGATCTATCCGAAGGGGTGGAAGCCGATGATCCGCTGGCCTTGGCCTGGCGCCAAGCGGTGCCGACATACCACCCCCTGCCCCGGGACCCCCTGGTTGCCGCCCAAACCATCCGGGCCGCCCAACTCGATGCGGTGCTCTACCCAGAGGTCGGCATTGACCCGCTGGTCCGCCTGCTGGCAGCCCGGCGCATGGCCCCTTGGCAAATGACCTCCGCCTTTGGGCAACCCCACACCACCGGTTTGGCGGCGATGGATCTGTTTCTGTCTGCCCAGGCCATGGAACCGGTCAATGGTCAGGAGCATTATTGCGAGGACTTGATCCGCCTGCCGGGTATCGAAATCACCCCAACGGCCCCCGCTCCACCTCATCCGGAACCGAGCAGCCTGGCAGAGGATCGCGCCCATTTCGGGTTACCCACCCCCGAGAGCGGCCTGGTGCTGTTCCTCTGTGCCCAAAACGCCTGCAAATATCTTCCGGCCCATGATGGACTGTTTCCGGCCATCGCCAAGCGGCTGCCCGAAGCCCGGTTCGTGCTGCTAACCCCCGGTCGGTCCCCGCTGTTCGATGCCCGGCTGGATGCGGCGTTCCAGCAGGAAAACCTTGACCCAAACCAATATGTGATCCGACTGCCGCAACTGGACCCCATGGACTATCAGCGCATCAATCGCTGCTGCGATCTGTATCTCGACAGTCTGGAATGGTCTGGCGGCATGACCACGCTGGATGCCTTGTTCCAGGATTTGATCCCGCTGACCTGCCCTGGGACATTGATGCGAGGCCTGCACACCCTGGCCATGCTGCGCATGCTGGGTTTGGAGCGAGAGCTGAGCGTAGAAACGCCAGAGGCCCTGGTCGATTTGGCCGTGCTGCTTGCACAAGATCCAGACCGGCGCGTCGCTCTGCGCCAAACCATTCGGTCGCGCAAAACCGCCCTGTTCCAGGACCGCAGCGCCGTGGACGCCCTCACGGATCTCCTTGTTGACCTACCGGGCCGGGTTGCGCGCCAAGACTGGCCGGGCCAAAACGGACTGGTCTGAAAAGCCGTAGAGCCGCTCACCACCGGTCAGGAACACCTGAAATTTTGATCCGACCACCGCCTGCAGTGCCGGATCGGTGACATCCAATCCGCCGGTATAGCTGCCAAAAGCTGGCAGGATCAGGCGGCGTCCCGCCAATAAAAAACAGGGACGGCTGAGCCGACTTCCGGCGACCCGGACACAAGCCTTGGGGTGGTAATGACCAGAGAGTTCCGCCTGACCCGACAGTGGTGGCTCGGTCAAGGCTTCATGGCGCAAATGCAGCGGCCCCAAGGACATCTCCAGCATCGCCCGACCGCCCAGGCCAATGGGCGGTTCCGGATCATGATTGCCGGTGACCCAGATCCACTCCCGGCCCTGTTGCAAGCGGGCCAAGACGGCTCGCGCCGCCGGGTCCAACCGAGCGGCGGCGTCTCGATCATGGAAACTATCGCCAAGACACACCACCCGGTCGGGCTGCCACCGCTCCATCAGCGGCTCCAACCGAGACAGGGTTTCCAGGCTGTCATAGGGCGGCAGCGGCTGGCCGGTCTTGGCAAACCAGGAGCCCTTTTCCAAATGCAAATCGGCGACCATCAGGGTTCGCTGCTCGGGCCAATAGAGCGCACCGGACGGGTCAGGCAACAGGTCAGCACCGGCCAGTTTCATGGGGCCCCGTCCATCACATCCATCATATCCATCAGATCAACCCGCTCCGCATCGGCGATCAGAGCTTCGGCCTCGGCATCGCCGAGCAGATCATCCATGCCAAGCATGGCCGTGCTTTCCTTGCCGATATCCAACATCACCGGCACCGCCAAGGGTGAGACTCGGGCCAGGGCGCGATGCTCAATGCGTCCTTGAATGCCATGCAGCAAATGCGACAGCCGGGAAATATCGATCATCCCGCCCATGGCGTCGTCCCGGGCGGCCCTGAGCAACACATGATCGGGCTCATAGCGCCTGAGGACGTCATAGATTAGATCCGCATTGAAGGTCACTTGGCGTCCGCTTTTCTCCTGGCCGTCGGTTTTGCGATGGATCAGCCCGGCAATCACCGCCACCCGGCGAAACACCCGTTTGATCATCGGGGTCTCCGCCAGCCACTCCTCCAGATCGTCCCCCAGCAGATCAACATTGAACAGAGTTTCCGGATCCGGCGGTGGCAGGCCGCTCCACAACGCCACGGCATAATCGCTAGCGACAAAGCCCAAGGGTCGGCAGCGGGCGCGCTGATAGCGCCGGGTCAGTAGCATGCCCAGGGTTTGGTGGGCATTGCGCCCGGCAAAACAATAAGCGACCAGGAAATGCCGTCCGGCGCGGGGGAAAGTCTCCACCAGCAAATGTCCGGCCCGGGGCAACTCGGACCGTCGGGCCTGGATGTCGAGCCATTGCCGCACCGGAGCAGGCAACAACGCCCGGCGATTGGCATCGGACAGGATCCCCAACACCCGATCCGCCAACAAAGTCGACAGCGGCAAACGCCCCCCGGCATAGGCCGGGATCTTCGGTTCCTTTCCGCTGGCGGGGGTGCACAGGATCGCCCCTTCCTGCAGGCCCTGATAGGCCAGGAGCCGACCGGCAAACAGGAAGGTATCTCCGGGGCTGAGCGCAAGGGCGAAATATTCTTCCACCTCGCCCAGCACCTTGCCCCCCCGCCCGGAGCGGCTGAGCCGCACTTTGAGCAACGGCGCTTCGACAATGGTGCCGACATTCTGCCGATAGCGCCGGACCACCGTGGGGCGCGCCGGACCCCAGCGCCCGGTCTCCGGATCCTGCTCCAAGCGGCGGTAATCCTCATAGCGCCCCAAGGCATAACCGCCATCGGCGACAAAACCAAAAACCTTCCGAAAAGTCTCCCGATCCAAGGCGGCATAGGGCGGGGCTGTGCGGATCTCAGTGTAAAGCTGCTCTGGATCCTGGGGCTCGGAGCAGGCCGCCCCGAGGATATGTTGGGCCAGCACATCCAAACCGCCGGGGCGGGGCGGATCGCCATCGAGCGCCCCGGCGGCCACCGCTTCAATGGCCGCCATGCATTCGAGCAATTCAAAACGATTGCCCGGCACCAGCTTGGCCCGGCTGGCCTCCTCCAAGCGGTGATTGGCCCGTCCGATCCGTTGCACCAAGCGGGCCGCTCCCTTTGGGGCCCCCATTTGGATCACCAGATCCACCGAGGCCCAATCGATCCCCAAATCCAGCGAGGATGTGGCTACCACGGCCTTGAGTTTGCCCTCGGACATGGCCGCCTCGACCTTGCGCCGTTGTTCCTTAGACAAGGAGCCATGATGCAAGGCAATGGCCAGGGTTTCCTCATTCATCCGCCATAGGCCCTGGAACACCATCTCGGCCTGGGCCCGGGTATTGACGAACACCAAGGTGGTGCGGTGGCGTTTGATCTGCTCATAGACATCGGGCAGAGCATGCAGCGCCATATGGCCACCCCAGGGCGCGTTCTGGGCACTGTCCAGAACATCGATCTGTGGCGCTGCGCCTCGCGTGGCTGCCTTGAGGATGACGGTGTCTTGGCCGCTGGGTCCCGGCGGCAACCACGCGCCCAAGGCCGCTGGATCGGCCACTGTGGCCGACAGTCCGACAAAGCGGCAATGCGGAGCCAAACCGGCCAAACGTGCCAGTCCCAGAGACAACAGCTCGCCCCGTTTGGTTCCGGCCAGCGCATGCAGCTCGTCAACAATCACGGCGCGGAGCTTGCGAAAAAACGCCCGGGCATCCGCATAGGACAGCAGCAAGGCCAAGGATTCCGGCGTTGTCAGCAGCAGATTGGGCGGACGCTTTTTTTGCCGCTGGCGTTTGTGCGGCGGGGTATCGCCGGTCCGGGTCTCATGGGTGATCGGCAAATCCGCCTCGGCGATGGGTTGGCCGAGATTGCGATCCACATCCACCGCCAACGCCTTTAGGGGCGAAATATAAAGGGTATGCAGCCCCTCCCCTGGAGTGCGGGTGAGATCGATCAGGCTGGGCAAAAACCCGGCCAAGGTTTTGCCACCACCGGTCGGGGCAATCAGCAAGACCGAGCGGTCCTGTGCGGCCAGGGCGACAAGGTCGCGCTGATGGGCGTGGGGCTGCCAGCCCTTGGCAGCAAACCAGCCGGTCACCGCGTCGGGCCACGGCTCCGCGATGTCCCGCGTCTGCTCCTCGCTGCGCAATCCCTGCAAACCCAATCTCAATCCCACCTGATGATCTAAAACTTAGATGCGCCAATATAGAAAGGTCATATCGGCGTTCTGACCCAGAGGTCCAAGCCTTGACGGCGCATGTTCAATCCCCAAACCCGCTTCTGCCTTGGCTCTATCCGCGTCCGGAGGGCCTCTATTGCGTGCCTGGCGATCTCTATATCGATCCGATCCGACCGGTGCCCCGGGCCGTGATCACCCATGGTCATGCGGATCATGCCCGCCCAGGCCATGGCAAAGTCTTAGCGACACCGGAGACTTTGGCGATCATGGAAGCGCGCTATGGCCCCAAAGGCGGGGCCAAGGACAGCGCCCAGACGCTAAGCTATGGCACCGCCCTGACCATAGACGATCTTAGCCTCGGCTTTGCCCCGGCGGGCCATGTGTTGGGCAGCGCCCAGGCCGTTCTGACTGCCCATGGTCAAACCGCCGTGGTGTCCGGGGACTATAAGCGCCGATCCGACCCGACCTGTGTTGGCTTTGAACCCGTTCCCTGTGATGTGTTCATCACCGAGGCCACTTTTGCCCTTCCGGTCTTCAGACACCCTCCGGCGGACCAGGAAATCGCAAAGCTGTTGCGCTCCGTCGCGCTCTATCCAGACCGCTGTCATTTGGTCGGGGCCTATTCCCTGGGCAAGGCGCAACGGGTGCTCGCCTTGCTGCGCGCAGCGGGCTGGGACCGACCGATTTACCTTCATGGGGCTCATATGGCCCTGTGTGCTTTGTATGAGTCCCTCGGTGTCGCGCTCGGCCCGGTCAAACCCATCGCCGGGATGGACAAACGCGCGCTGCAAACAGCTCTGCCTGGCGAGATCATCCTCGCCCCACCATCGGCGCTGAATGACCGCTGGGCGGCGAAACTACCGGACCCGGTCACCGTGATGGCCTCGGGCTGGATGCGGGTCCGCGCCCGGGCTCGCCAGCGCGGCGCGGAACTGCCGTTGATCATTTCCGACCATGCCGATTGGGACGAGTTGACCGATACCCTGCGCGAATTGCGCCCGACCGAGGTTTGGGTCACCCATGGCCGAGAGGATGCGCTGGTGCATCAAGCCGGATTGGATGGCATTGCCGCCAAGTCGCTCTCCTTGATTGGCTATGATGATGAAGGCGAGGACGGGCCATGAACGCCTTCGCCGCTCTACTCGACCGCCTGTCGACCACAGCCGGTCGCAAGGACAAGCTCGCCTTGATCCAAAACTGGCTGGCCACCACGCCCGATCCGGATCGCGGTTATGGATTGGCCGCTTTGACCGGAGATCTGTCCTTTCGCCATGCCAAAGCCGGGGTGCTGCGCAGCCTGATCACAGAGCGCAGCGATCCGACCTTGTTTGCCCTGTCCTATGACTATGTTGGAGATTTGGCCGAAACCGTCGCCTTGCTCTGGCCGTCCCCACCCACCCCACAAACAGCAAACACCGCGCCCTCCCTTTCCAATGTGGTGGAGCGCCTCCAAACCGCTGGCCGCACCGAGGTCCCGGGCTTGGTCTCTGCTTGGCTCGACAGTTTGGACGAGGATGGCCGTTGGGCTTTGCTGAAACTGCTGACCGGCGGGCTGCGGGTCGGGGTCTCAGCCCGCTTGGCCAGACTGGCCTTTGCCGATTGGGCTGGAAAACCCATCGAGCAGGTCGAGGAGGCTTGGCATGGCCATGCCCCCCCTTATGACGCCCTGTTCGCCTGGGCGATGGGCACGGGCCCGGCCCCGGACAGCACCGGCAGCCCGGCCTTTCGCCCCTTCATGCTCGCCCATCCCATGGAACCTGGAGACCAGGAGGCTTTGGATCCCAAAGATTGCCTGATCGAGTGGAAATGGGACGGGATCCGGGCGCAATTGGCCGATGCCTCAGGCGGCATCAAACTGTTTTCCCGCACCGGGGATGACCTCTGCGCTGCCTTCCCGGATTTGGTCGAGGCTTTGCGCGGAATTGACGCGACGGTGGATGGGGAGCTGTTGGTGCGCAGAGCGCACCCCCTGGACGAGACCGACGATGGCGCGATGCCCGCCTCCTTCAACGCCTTGCAGCAAAGGCTGAACCGGAAGACGGTTCCGGCGAAAATGCTGCGGGACTCCCCGGCCCTATTGCGGGTTTATGATCTGCTGATCGAAGCGGGCGAGGACCTGCGCCCCCTCCCCTTGTCTGAACGGCGCAAACGCTTGGAGGTTTTTGTCGCCCAAAACCAAGACCGCGCGCCTTGGCTCGACCTCTCCGAGCCTGTTTCCCTGCCCGATTGGGCTGCCATTGAAGACCTCAAACAGCGCTCCCGCGCCTTGGGCCGGGAAGGGCTGATGGTGAAGCGTTTGGACAGCCCCTATCTGGCCGGGCGGATCAAGGGTCCCTGGTTTAAGCTCAAGCGTGATCCCCTGCTGGTGGATGCGGTCCTGCTCTATGCCCAGCGCGGCCATGGCAAGCGCTCCTCGCTCTATTCAGATTTCACCTTCGGCGTTTGGCAGGATGATCGGCTGGTCACTGTGGGCAAAGCCTATTTCGGCTTCACCGATGCGGAGCTGGCACAATTGGATCGCTGGGTCCGGGACCATACGGTGGATCGCTATGGCCCGGTGCGCGCTGTCGAGCCGGGCTTGGTGCTGGAAATCGCCTTTGACAGCATTCACCGCTCCAAACGCCACAAATCGGGGCTGGCCATGCGCTTCCCTCGGATCCACCGTCTGCGCTGGGACAAACCCGCCGCAGAGGCCGATCACTTGGAGACCCTAGACGCCCTGGTTGCCGATTAACGGATCAGACCTTGCTCAACCATATGGCCGTGGATCGCCACGGCAATGTCTTGGTTCACCGCCGGGGAGTAATGGTTCGGATCGACAAAACAGATCGCACAGTCCATCGCCATCTCCGACACATCCACCATGCCCGGCAACCGCCCTTGGGCAATCTCCTGGCGGACCAGTTCGACCATATATTTGAGAAAGGCGTGATAGGATCCGGCAAAAAACGTTTCCGGATCGCGGTAAAACGGGTTCTGGAGGTTCACGCCCCCGATCGGTTGAAACACGGTGATGGTTTGGAAGTTAAAGGCCTCAGCCAGGGCGTTGGTGAAGGCCATTTCACCTTGGTAAAACCGCACTAGGCGTTCTCCACAACGCTCTAAATGCTCCGGCGGAATATCCTCGGCTTTCAGGGCGCGCAGAGCCCGGGTCGACGCCATTTGGCGACCGAAATGCGTGAGCGGCGCGTCGTGATAGGCATTGCCGGGTTGGTTCAATCCGGCTTCCAAGGGGTCAATGGTGCACGGAATGATGTGGGCCGCATCCGGGGCAGCAAAGGACCCCATCACCTCAGCCAGCGGCAATCGGCCAAACAGATTGGCATAATAGGATCCGCTGTCATTCAGCAGTTGATGGTAGTAGGCCGTCGCCACGGTGGGCGGCACGGTTTGGACCGGCAACAATGGCGCGCGCATGATGTTGATGTCGATGTCATTCAGCCCATCAAAAAACACCACCGCGCGAGGCCGGTAGCCCTGGCGCAACAGCAGGATCAAGCGCTGGGTTTCAGAGGGGCGGCCAAAGGATTCCACGCCGAAATTGATCACCGGCACATCCCCGGTCAGCCCGTTCAAGGCTGTGGCAATGGTTTCGCAATCCGCCACGCCGGAGCCATAGGTCGTCGAGCCGCCAAACATCCAGATCGCATCATTGATATCAGCGACCTGGAACGGCTTGCCGTCTCGGCAGGACAGCCGCTCCCCAAAAGTGCCAGAGGTATAATAGGGCCCGGTGGCCGGGCGCATTTGCAGCGGCAAGGAGGGGTGGGCCACCGCGCCGGGGGAGTAAACCCGCGCTTCAATGGCCGCCAAATCTTCAAGGCCATAGATCGCCCGGGCCTGGTCCGGTTGTTCGCGAATGAACTCCAGGGCAGAATAGGCATAGCGTAGGGAATAGTGGCTGGTGAACGCCCAGGCCACCAGATTTAGCCCGACAAACAGCAGCAGGGTGTTGAAGACCATGATCGCCGTGGTCTGATACAGCTTTGCAATATTGAGCTTGACCAGGAACACCAAAGCCGCAGCGATCAGGCAGCCAACATCAAAGCCGCGCACGACCCAGAGCTTTGGCCCATCAATAACCCCATCGGCGGCGACAAGCGGGCCAAGGGTCCATTCATTGAGCAGCACCGGAACGATGAGAAGGCCAAGGGCGACGGTTTTTTTGGACAGCGGCAAAGCCATTGGAGACGGGGCCTTAGGGCAGAATCGATGGGATGGATCGTGCTCTAACCGGCTCTTTCACCCTGGTCAAGCCCAGCTCCGGTCCGTCAGGCAGTTCTTACTGCAACAGGCATTTGGACCAGAGCCAAACCATGCGCGTATATGAACGCTCAATCCCCGCCGCCACCGCCGCTATCCCCGCCATCCATGCTATCGGATCCAAGGGCCATGCCCATACCAACACCCCAGATAATCGCCCCATTGTCATCCACATAAGGACGCCTGCGCATGGAGGCATAAATGATCAACCCGCCAATCACCAAACCCAAAGCCAACATCAACAGCCCTGCGTAAACATCGTCTTGGTTCCCGGTTTCCAATCCCGAAGCCATGGCGGACGCACCAATCCCCCCCATTAGAACAATCGCCAAGCCACCAAAAACCCAGGCTCCATATTGCCGCCAGGTCATGATGCGCCTTGGTTTGCCAGGAGGGTGAACAGAAGGGTGAACCGGTCCACCCTGGGACATCGAGGCCGCAGGTTTGACCTTGGCCGCTGCTTGCTTCGTCTTCGCCTTCGGTTTTGGTTTCGCGGCAGAGCGTCCCGATGACGGCGCATGGTCCCCCCGCTGTCGAAGGGAGGCGATACTGATCTGGCCCAGGGCCAATTTTGCCCCGGTCATGGCATCGACCGCCTGCTCGGCCTGCTCACAATAGAGGGTCCCTGCATCACCTTGGAAACTGAACGAGCCAAATGGTCCCGCGATCAAAACCATCGGAGGGCAAACATCGTCCCCTTGAGGGGTCTGCAATACTGAGGCTGAACTCAAGAGCTGAGCTACCATGCCGAGATCCAAATCACCGCGATCAATCGGATCGAAGTCGCCCGTCGCCGTGAGCAGGTCCAGGGAAAGCCCCTGGGTTTGAACCGAAACGCTCATATCCTCCCCCCTCAATAGCTATTCATTTGTTCATTTCAGCCTATTGTTCAGCAATTAGGCTATGGTCACATCGTCAAAATCCAATTGAAATGTACTTTAGATTACATCACAATCAACATAATTTCTCAGGAGTTGATCTAGGGAATGGAGATTGCCTCCCCCATCCGGTAAACACAGGTCATCATGAATATTCAGGGGCGAGTGATAATATGAAACACCTCACCAACGGCTTATTCTGCGCCGCTCTGCTGCTCAGCGCGCCGCATATGGCATTGGCCCAGAGCAACAATCTTGATGGCTTCCTGACCAAGCCCAGCACCCAAGCGCAGACACCAACACCTGTGCCTGCACCGGTTCCGACCCCTGCACCCGCCCCAACACCCGCCCCGGCCCCGGTTGCTGCGCCAACTCCTGCCCCAGTTCCGGCTCCAACCCCGGCCCCGGCCCCGGCCCCAACTTCGGCACCCGCCGCCGCTCCAGCACCAGAGCCTGCGCCGGCACCAGCCCCGGTGGCGACGCCAGCCCCTGCCCCGGCAGCCCCCGCCCCGGCAGCCCCCGCCCCAGCAACCATTGAGCCCGCTGCCCAACCGCCGGCCCCTGCCCCCAGCGCAGCCTCTAACTTTGAAGCGGAAAAATTCACTTTCGAAGCGGCCATGGGCATCGAAGATCCGGCCCTGCGCAAATCCGCCTTGGAAGGCTTTTTGGCAAGCTTCCCCAATAGCCCGTTGGCACCGGTCGTCTCCGCCAATATCCAAGCCGCCGAGGCTGAAATAGCAGCAGCCTCCGCACCCCAGGCAACCACTCCTGCCCCTGCGACAGCGCCGCCCGCTGCGGCACCGACGGAAGCACCTGCACAAACAGCGGCACCCACGGTCCCGGCGGTGGACAGTGCTGCGGCCCAAGCTGCTGAACGCCAAGCCGGTCTGGGGCGAGGAGACCGACGTTCAGTCCAAACCGCTTTGGCCGCTTTGGGCTACAATCCTGGTCCGGCGGACGGCGTCTTTGGCGGCGGCACGCGGGCTGCCATTGGAGCGTGGCAAAGCTCGGTCGGCCAACCGGCCTCGGGATATATTTCAAGAGCTCAATTTGGGGCGCTGATGACCCAGGCCAATCCGGCCTTGGCCGCGCAAGGCAAATCGCCTTTGGCCACCACGCCCAAAGGACCCGAGGCCGCACCGGTCCGTACCGCCAGCCCCGCCGCACCGTCGGGTCCGGTTCGCCGGGTTTGGTGCCGCTCTCCCCGCCTAAGCATCGGGACCGCCGATGCGGATCGGCGCAATCCCTATGTGATTGATCTGGGACAACAAGTTGCGGTCGACCGGGTCGAAGTGGATGCCCATGATCAGATTGGTTTGCTCGGCGAGGCAGCCTTGATTGTGCGCGCCGATGGGCGGCAAATCGGACGCTACCGGGTACAAAAGGCGGGCAGCCGACTGGTCTATACCGGGAGCGGCATTGTCGCGACCCAGATCACCCTGGAATCGGTCCACCAAACCGACGCCCCCGGAGGTGAAGACACCTATTTGCAGCATATTGTGGTCTTCGGCAAAGCCAGCGGTGATCAGGCGCCGGGGTGCTGATGGGGCGCTAACGGGGCGCTGAGCAGACGACCCGGGCACCCCCATGGACCACAGCGACCGACCATCCGGCGAAAACTGCCGGATGGTCGCGAAAGCGGCCTCTGCGTCTTTTGCGGCCGTCTCGTGGGAATGGGGGGAGTTAAGATGACCTATTGTTCTGCCGCCTGTTCACCCAAGCAGCGACGACGGTCATGGCACTTACGGGGCATTAGGTCCCTGCTGATCGGGACAATGCTCGCGGTCCTGTTCGGGTCCCATGCCGCGCCAATTTGGGCAAAAAACACCCGTTTGAATGACATCGGGCGCTGGCAAACCTTAATCAATCTTGACGATGATGGTGGTTTTCGGAATTGCAGCACCGGGTTTTTGGTCGGCAAGAAGGGCCAATTTGGCTTTCTGACCCACAAAGGCAAGCCAATCCCCGTGATTGGAATAAACCAATGGGGGCAGGAAAAGGGGAGCATCCACAACGCCAGCATTGATGTTGATGGCGAGCGTATTTGGGAAGGAGACAGCGGGTTCATGACCCCGGACCGGGCATGGTTCGGCACCGGAGATGAGCCGGAGGTGGAGCAACGACTCCGCGCTGGTTCCAAGGCAGTCTTTACCACCGCCGGGAAATCCATGACCATTTCCTTGGATGGATCCTCCAAGGCCCTCGATTACATCCACGAATGCTTCCGTCTTTATGGTGCCGCAACACCGAGCTTGACCCCGGTCCAGCAAGCCTTGAACGGGGTCTTCATCGATCTTCATCCGCATTTCCCGGCAGCTGAACGCTGGCCCTTAACGCCTTGCGACCAATATGCCGCCGACCCCGACGACCCGCAGCGGATCGGACCGCCGGTTGGATCGGCTCACCTGACGGCCAATGCCGAACAAGCCCTGCAGGCCTGCGAGGCCGCCATTGCCGAAGATGTCGACGCCTCCATCGCTGAGCCGCGGTTTGTGCATCAAGCCGGACGGGCCGCAGAGGCTCTCGGTCGATGGGAGATGTCCCAAGCGCACGTCATGGCAGCGGCCAATCTCGGCTATCCGGCCTCTCTCGCGGTGATTGGCGAACGCCAGCGACAGGGCAGCCATGGCTTAAACAAAAATGCGGTGGTGGCCCTTAATTTTCTCCGCGCCGCTGCGGAGGGAGGGTCCAGCGCCGCAGCATGGCAAATCGGGCGGATGCTCTTGGATGGCGATGGTATCGATCCGGACCCTGAACTGGGCGCTGCATGGCTGACCAAAGCGGCCCAAATGGGCCACCCGCATATTCTGGCCTGGACCGATCTCGCGACCTGTTATGCCCATGGCAGTTGCAAGGCTGAAGATCCTGCCAAGGCCGATTTCTGGTTTGCCAAAGCCGCCGCGACCGGAGAGGCCCGACCTCAGTATCTCTATGCTGACTTCCTCGAAAACGGCCCACCGGATAGCGCAAAGCTGGAAGAGGCCCTGAGCTGGTACATGCTGGCCCACCATAAAGGCATACCGGAAGCGAAAGCCCGTATCGAAGCGCTTCGGACACGCTTGGGTAAAAAGCCCATGGCGTTTTTTGATCCGCACAATCCCCCACCGCCACCCTTGGCTCCTCCATCCCTCGTGCTTGCACCTGGGGCCGCACCGCCGAGTTTGGAGCCGGAATTGCCCTTTCCGGAACCCGGACAGCCCGTTGCGGTTTTGGTCTTGAACCCGCCCCCATCCGCTTATGGGCCTCCAAGAGCCTTTCGCGTTCGCGCCATGGACCCCAACCGGGTGTTGTTGGCCCAGCAGACCCTGCCATTGGCGCGCCCAGACAGCCGTTCCGTCCGCGTGACCCTGTCCGAAACCGCCATTCCAAACAATGTTTCGGTAATCACCCTGGAACTGGTTGCCTATCCGGAAACGATCGTTGCCAGCACAGTGATCAATTACCAAGTCGACCCGGCGGCGCGCGAAACCGTGGTCGAGGTGATGGCAGAGCTGCGAGAGATCCTGCCGCCGCTCGCTTTTCCGCCTCCCGTAAGAAAGGCTGAATCAGCGGCGCGGCGTGCGGCCACGCCAGACACAGTGCGCCAACTCGCCAAGGTCTTAACCGCAGAAGCCTTCACCTATGTTGCCCTCTATCGCGACAGCGGTGATTTGGCCCTGCTGTTACCTGCTGATCTGTTCACAGAAGCAGCCCTGATCCTGGCACCGGATTTGGCCCCGGCCAAAATCGTCCGCGCCCATGTCCTGGCGGTTCAGGACAAAAACCGATCGGCCCAATGGGAGGCGAAACGCCTGCTGGCCGAGCTGTTGGACAACGACCCAAGCCAAACGGACCTGCGCCTGCTGTTGGCCACGGTGCGCGCCAATCTGGGCAACTATGTCAGCGCCCTTTGGACCGTCAAACCGATGGTCGATGCACCGCTGGAAGACCCGATCGTCCGGGCGCGCTTTGTTGGCGTCGTCGCCCAATGGCTGGCCAAGGCCGGAGCCCAGGACCAAGCCTTGGAGCTGTTGGGCAGTCACTTGCCAAACATCTCGGCAGCGGACCCGGAACGTCTGATCGGAGCGGGCATCCTGTTGCAAAGCGGAGAGATTGAGAGAGCCCGCGCCTTGCTGGAGCATCTGCGTGACATGTCGGACAGCACAACGGCAGCAGCGGCGCAGGCTGGTCTGGATCGCATGGCTGCGCCCACGCATCAAGCGCCTGACCCGGCAGCATTAGACCGGTCTTCCACGCCTGCTCGCTTGGGAGACGCTCAATGAGACGCTCCAGACTGCTTGCCGGGACGGCGGTCGCGGCCACGATGCTGGGGATCGGGTTCTGCCTAACCTTTACCCATGCCTATGCGGCAAATTTTGCTGATCTCGAAGCTAGGATTACCACCCGGTATCAGGAGGAAGTGCGCGCCTTGATCCGGCAGAAGGCGGGCGATCCAACCATGTCGCTTGAGCAGTTCAGGCTCAAAGAGCGGGCGGCTTATCTGCGGATGGAAAATGACCTTTTCACCTTACGCGCCGTACGAGCCAAAGCGGGCAACTCCGCTGAGGAGGTCATGGACGGCATCTATATGCGCGACCGAATGCAGCTGAAAAAAGACCTTGCCGATGGAAAGATCGCGCAAGCGGATTATGACGCCCAGCTCTCGCAGATGGAAAACGACTACAAGACCGCGTCTCGGCGCCTGGACAAGCAGTATCAGGAGCCTGCCCAGGAGTCCTTAAAAAACCTCGCCAATGCGGATGCTACTGCGGGAACCCAACGCTATGTCATCGGCCCCAATGGCGAGCTGATGGACAACCCCAATTATCGGGGCAAAAAGGGCGATTTTGACGGCGCAGCAACCTCTTCCGGACTTTATCGCGCCAGAGACGCCAGCAATCGCATGGGCATGGGTACGACCGGCACCGTGCAAATGACCAATGAGGATCTGAACTTCACCCTGAATGAGAAGCGATTGTCCCAACAGGCCGCCGAAGACCTGCAGGAAACCGTTGATGAAATCAAACGGCTAAAAAAAGATCTGCTCCCCCATGCACCGAATGATGCAGCCCGCCAGCGCATCCAGGAGCGGATCAACGAAAAAGTTCGCTTAGCCAAAGTACAAGCCCGCCGCATGAAGGGTTTTCAACAGGGCGAGAAATACACCGCCTTTACGGCGAGCCGTCAGGATTTGGTGGGCAAGGATCTGGAAGTTTACAACTCTCAGCAAATGGGCGACTTCCAAAAATCGGCGCCAAAAAATGCCCGCGCCTATACGGAACGGGTCCAACTGGCCCTGGAGGGCATGGACCATGGCAATAAATCAGCTCATCTGATCAATAAGCCGGTCACTCAACTTGATGATGAGGACATTCAGAACCTCTCAAAAACCCTCCACAAGACCTTGGGTAAACCGCCGGGCAGCGGCATCAATGCAGAAACCGTGACCCTGTCAAAACGCGAACTGCAAAATATTTTGGCCAAGAATGGTTGGGAGGGCACCAGCCAGGATTTCATCGATGCCGTGAAAGGCCGCAAAACCGGTGTGTTCGGCATTGGCGTCCTGACCAACGACCCGGACAAGCTGGTCCGGTTCCAAAAAATCACCAAAGCGGTGGTCGAGGAAACCAAGGTCAAGCGCATGACCGAATTGCGCGCGGCACGCCGGGATTTGGAGGCCCAATTAAACGCCGAAACCGATCCGGCCAAACGCCGCAAGCTTGAACAGGTGCTCCATGATGGCGATAGCTTCACGCGAGACGGTCTGAAGGCCAACCGGGATATGCGTACCCAGGGTGGTGTCGATGTCGACCCGGACGGAAAGCCATTGCGGGGCATGACTAACAGCGATTTGGATGTGCCCGAAAGGGGCAAAGCCGGTCCCGGATCCAAACGCTTCGGCCATTTCACCGCATCAGGTCTGTTTATGGGACTGCTCGATGCAGGAGGGTCGATCTACACCCGAGGCGAAGAGGCCGATTTGCGGACCCAAGGGTCCGGCATCGAAGGCAGCGGAGAGTTTATCGGCCATTTGGGCCTTCTGGTCGGCAAGGATATCACCGGTTATTCAACCTGGGAGGCCGATGTCGCCACTCTTAAAGGCAAAGAAGGCGCTTTGGAACGGGACATCGGGGCGTTCTACAGCTGGATGACTGGGGAAACCCTCGACGAGGGCAATATGGCAGGCCTCGTTGAAGTCATGCCGAGCTTTATTGCATTTGGGAAGTGGATGCATGACCGCTCCCCAGCCGGTTTGATACACCTGCTGATGGAACAGTCCGGCGATCTGTCCGAGGCTCTTCCAGATCTGGGCAATAGGGTCGATGCACAAGGAAACTATATCGACCTGGTCAACAGCGATGCCAAACATGCCTTGGCCGCGATGATCACCGAGGGCAAGTTGCGCATGGATGGGGATCCGGCCCTGCGCATGCTCTGGCATCAGCATCTCTTGGCCCGGGAAGCGGACATCCGGAATGAAAACCGGGGCGATATGACGCCTGAGGAACGTCAAAGGGAGTTCCAGAGTTTTCTTCAGGACCTGAACGACGAGAACCCGGATGCCGAGGAAAAAACCAATCGTTTGGACTTCTGGACCTTGGTTGGCTCTGGCAAATCGACTTATGACAAAACCTTGGCCAGAGGCGATGGCGAGTCCTATGGCGATTGGATGGCCCGGGTCTTTGCCAATCTAAAGGATGGCGAAGTCACCCAGGCCTTTAAGGACGCGACCCAGGGGGTCCAGGATTACGAAGATCTAACCTCGACCTTCGACGGCGCTGCGGGCAGCCATGCCAACAAAGCTGAGGGAGCCAAAGACCTAGCCCGAAGTCTGGAAGCCAAGGTCGCCCGGATCCGGAGCCTCTCGACCAAACGGGCAACCGATGGCGGTCGTCTCGCCCCAGCCTATTACGAAAAACTTTTGGCGGATCTGCGCAGCCTCAAGCCGATCTTGGACAATCTGACCCGGATTGTTGCAGAGCATCGCGCCGCAGAAGCCACCGGCCAACGGACTGTCATGGGCTTTAAAGCGACCTTTAGTCTGGCCCGGGCGAAGACCCGGGGCCTGCACCGGGATTTCGGCGCCCTTGAGCAACGCTTGGTGCTGGCGATTTATGATGCCAAGCAGGATGTGGAGCGCCGTGCCGAGACGGAGCAGGATCAGAATGACCCGGGCCATACGGATCTGAGCGACGAGGATCTAGACTATTTGGCCGACCAAGCATCGAAAATCGCCAATGGTGCTGATCCGGACCAGGAGGATTATCCCCCTGACGGCGATGAGACAGACGGAGAGGAAGACCTCTCAGGCTGGGAAATCGCAGCGGAAAAAGGCGATCCGCCCTGTGAAGGGGAAAATGCCGATGATCCTGAATGCCAAGACCAAGAAGCAGAGACCGAGCCGGAGCCGGACCCGGACGACTATGCTGCAATGGAACAGGAGCTCCGCGAAAAGCTGCAACAACGCCTCACCAAAGGCGACGCTCTTGAGGGCGAGCAGCCCAACCCGGATGCCATCCTGCAGGCTCGATTGGATCCGGAACGGCAGCGCTTAGAAGCGGAGCGCCTGGCTCGAGTTAAGCGCCTCCAACAACAGATTGCGCAGCGGGAGCAAACCCAGCAGCCCCAACACAACCCAACCCCATCCGCGCCACCGCAAACGGCGGCCGCGCCGCCCACCCCGGCCGTTCCGCCCGGTGTCACCGCCAATCAGGCTTCCTTTTATGCCGGATATTATTTCGGCCATGCCCATGGCAAATTTGTCGGAGCCGATGGGGTGACCTATGCGACCGTGGACAATGCGGAACTGTCGATCACCATTCATGCCAATGGCACCGTCTCTGGAAACATCTCCGGCGTCGCCAAAGCCAGCGGCGCTCAAGATGCGGTCCAGGCCTCGGTCTCTGGCCATTTCGAAGATCCCAATATCATCACCGGGCAAGGCTCCTTGGGCTGGAGCAGCTTGAACGCCAATCGCAATGAGGCCGGCAAAGAGATGTTCACATTTTCCGGCAGCGCCATTGCCGATGATTTCATCACCGGAAAATGGTCTGGCGGGGGGTTCACCGGGCATTTTGGCATTGTAAAAAAGAACTAGTGTCTCGAATCAGACGTTCGCCACATGAGGGCTTTTCCCAAGACGCCGAGGCAAAGGGTCGATATGCTGCATGTGCAAACAAGCCAGCAGCACTGACGGTCTGCCCGGAGTCTAGAGCCCTTTATGATCAAATAGAGTCATTCTGACGGAGAGCATTTGTGACAAGGTCTAGCAGAAGCCCGCAGGCCATATCCGTAGATACGGACAAGGACTTTTGCGCAGGAATTGGCGCAAATGCACCCGTCCCGCAGGGTTTCCGATTGGGGGACGCCCAGTCGCAATCAAGGCCAGTTCCGCGACAAATGAATCGCGGAACTGGCCCTGACCTGTGTGTCGTCTCATTTTCGAACCGCCGAACCGGACCCACTTCGGCTGAAAATGCTCCTGGTCTTGACCGATGCTTTGGCATCGCTCCGCGACCGACTGACCACTGGATCGCACACCCCAATCGAGAAACAGAATTGACCCTATTTGATCACAAAGGGCTCTAACTATGACCGATCCCGATCCCGTTCTGTCCCCTGAGCCCAGCCCCTCTGCAACAGCCTCTGCACCCCGGTCCTGGAAACGCAGGGTCCTGTTTCTAATCCCGATCCTGCTGGGGGTGGGTGTCTTGATGCTGGCGGTGCAATCAAAAGCCCCGCCGGTTCAGGCCGAGGCGCAAGAGCGGATCACACCGGTGCGGGTAATCACCTTGGATCCCATCGATGTTGTGCCCCGCGCCCGGGGCTATGGCGCAGTTAAGCCCGGACGGGTCTGGGATGCGGTGGCCGAAGTCGCCGGTCGGGTGACCTGGGTCCATCCGGAGCTGAAGAACGGATCGATACTGCCCAAGGATACCGCCTTGGTGCGGATCGAAGACATCGACTACCAGCTGTCCTTACGCCAGGCCGAAGCCGAGCTAAAAGAGCTGGAAATCCGCGAGGCCAACACCAAAGCGACTTTGGAGATTGAACAACGCACCCTGGCGCTGCTGGAAGCAGATCTGGAACGCCAACAGGCTTTGCGCCAGCGCGGTGCCTCAGCGCAAACCACGGTGGACAGTGCGGAGCGCGCGGTGCTGGCCTCGCGCAAAACCGCCCAGGATCTGCAAAACACATTGGCCCTGCTGCCCAGCGAACGGGCGGTGGTCGAAGCCCGCCGGGATCAAGCCCAACTGGACCTGGAACGGGTGGAGATCCGCGCCCCCTTTACCCTGCGCATTGGCGCTGTTGAGGTCGAACAGGCGCAATATGCCGCCACCGGGCAGGTTCTGTTCAGTGCCGATTCCATCGATGTGGCAGAGATTGAGGCCCAAATTCCGTTGGATCGCCTGATGCCGCTGATCGCCCACAGTGCCATCAGCCCGGTCTCGGCGGATGATTTTGCTGCAGGCGGAAACGGCTCCGGGAGTTCGGTGATGGAACGGCTCCGCGAAGCGATCAACATCACCCCGGTGGTGAGGTTGACCCAAGGCGACGTGCAAATCGAATGGCAGGCCAAGCTGTCCCGGACCGCGCAACAGGTCGATCCGGAAACCCGCACCATGGGCATTGTGGTCCAAGTCGAAGACCCCTATCGCCAAGCCCTCCCCGGCCAGCGCCCGCCCCTGACACGGAATATGTTCCTCGAGGTCGTGCTCTATGGTGCCCCTCGCGCCGACAGCCTCGTGGTGCCACGCAGTGCATTGCGGGACGGCGCGCTGTTGTTGGTCGATGGCGACAACCGCCTGCAGCGCCAGCCGGTGGAAATTGCCTTCCACCAACAAGACTACACCGTGCTTTCCGGCGGCATCACGCCCGGCAGCCAAGTGATCCTGTCCGACCTGCTGCCCGCCGTGGAGGGCATGTTGCTTGACCCCCGTCCCGACCCGGCGGCGCAAACCGCGCTGCAGGCTTTGTCTGAAGGGGCTGCCGCACCATGATGGGTTATTTCGCCCGCCACCCAGTCGCCGCCAATATTCTGATGGCGGCGCTGGTGATCTTGGGCCTGAGCGCCTTGCCGGACCTGTTGCGGGAAACCTTTCCCCGGATCCCGGCCAAAGAGGTCGAAGTCACCGTGCCCTATCCCGGGGCGACGGCGGAAGAGGTCGAAGAGACCCTGTGCCTGCGCCTGGAAGACGCGCTGGACGGCATCGAAAACATGCTCGAGCTGCGCTGCGAGGCCCGGGACAGCGTGGCCATGGCCACCGCCGAAATGACCGAAGGCAATGACCTGATCCGATTCCTGGACGACATCAAAACCGAGGTCGATGCCATCGACAGCTTCCCCGAGGATGTGGAGACCCCGACGGTCACCGATTTGGGCCGGACCGATTTTGTCGCCTCCCTGGCGGTGACCGGGCCGATGCCGCTGCTCGACCTGAAAACCTATGCCGAGGATCTGCGCGACCGCCTGAAACAAGTCCCCGATATCTCTCTGGTCGAACTGCGCGGCTTTTCCGATCTGCAAGTTCGCATCGAATTGCCCGCCAGCACCTTGCGGCAATATGGCCTCAGCGTCGAAGCGGTCGCCCAACAAATCGGTCGGCAAAGCATTGGTCGCCCGGCGGGCACCTTGGAAACCGCCGATGGCGATGTGATTTTGCGCTTCGATGCAGAACGCAAGCGCGCCCGGGATTTTGCCGATGTGGTCGTGATCTCCGGATCCGCCGGGGGGGAAATCCTGCTCGGTGACATCGCGATTTTGAGCGAGCAGGCCGAGGCCGCAGAAGAAAAGGTGCTCTATAACGGCCAGCGCGCCGCCCAGCTCGACATCATCAAAACCCAGGATCAGGACAGCCTGGAGGTCATGGCCTCCCTGCGTGCGTTCCTGGAGACCGAGGCCCAGCAAGCCCCGCCCGGCGTCACCGTCGCCATCACCGCTGATCTGACCTCAATCACCAGCGACCGCTTAAACATGTTGGTGGAAAATGGCCTGCAGGGACTGGTACTGGTCTTTTTGGTGATGTGGCTGTTTTTTAACCTGCGTTACTCGCTCTGGATCACCTTGGGCCTGCCGATCTCCTTTCTGGGTGCGCTGTTCCTGATGGCTCATCTGGGCTACTCCCTGAACATGATCACCATGGTGGCTTTGATCATCGCCATCGGCCTGCTGATGGATGACGCCATCGTCATATCGGAAAACGTCCACAGCCAGTTGAAGCGCGGCCTGTCCCCGATCGAGGCCGCGATCCACGGCACCCGCCAGGTTGCGCCGGGCGTGATTTCCTCCTTCCTGACCACCATTCTGATTTTCGGCTCCCTGGCCTTTATGGGCGGCGATATGGGCGCGGTGCTCAAGGTCTTGCCGGTGGTGCTGATCTTGGTCCTGGCGGTCTCGCTGATCGAAGCCTTCCTGGTGCTGCCGAACCATTTGGCTCACTCCCTGACCGACAAGGACATCCACACCAGACCGGAGAGCTTCCGCGCCCGGTTTGAGCGCGGGTTTGATGTCCTCCGCCTGCATTTGTTTGGCCGTCTGCTCGACCGGGCGATCCGCTGGCGCTACCTGACCCTAGGGATCTTGCTGAGTCTGGTGCTGCTGTCGATTTCCTTGGCCGCCGGAGGGGTGCTGAAATTCCGTGCCTTCCCCGATCTGGACGGCAATGTGGTCGAGGCCCGGCTGTTGCTGCCCCAAGGCACGCCGCTGACCCGCACCGAGGAACTTGTGGGACGTTTGGTGGAGGCTGCCAAACAGGTCAATGCCGAACAAATCGACCAACAACCCGATGGCCAAGACTTGATCATCGCCATCAGCGAGCGCTATGCGGTCAACAGCGATGCGTCGGAAAGCGGGCCGCATGTGGCCACAGTGACCTTGGACCTGTTGAGCTCCGAAATCCGCAATGGCTCCACCGATGATGTCATTGCCCGCTGGCGCGACCTGGTCGGTCCCCTGCCCGATGTGGTGTTCCTAAAGTTCACCGAGCGCCAATTGGGCCCGGGCGGCAAGGACATTGAGTTGCGCTTGGTCGGTCAGGACCTCGATGCCCTCAAACAGGCGTCCAATGAATTGATTGGCTGGCTGGGGCGGTATGAAGGGGCCCATGATCTTTTCGATGACTTGCGCCCGGGCAAACCGGAATTGCGGGTGCATCTGAAGGACGGGGCCGGAGCCATCGGCATCACCGCCCAGACCATCTCCGACCAATTGCGCGCCGCCTTTCAGGGCATGACCGTCTCCGAAGTCCAATCCGGCCCCAATGCCTTTGAGATCGATGTGCGGCTGTCGGAACAAGACCGGGACAGCTTGGGCGATTTGGATGATTTCACCATTGTTGCCCCCTCCGGTGCGTTGGTGCCGCTCAGCGCCATTGCCGAGCTGGATTATGGTCGGGGCTATGCCCGGATCGCCCGGGTCAATGGCCAGCGGGTGGTGACCATTGAAGGCAGTGTGGACAGCAGCCGGGCCAATGCGGCGCAAATCATCGCCCATACCCAAACCCATTTCCTGCCCGGCTTTTTGGAACGCCATCCCGACGTTGCGCTCAATTTGAAAGGTCAGGCCGAGGAGACCAGCAAAACCTCCAGCTCCCTGATGCGTAATTTCTCCCTGGGGCTGATTGGGGTCTTTCTGCTGCTGACCTTCCAATTCCGCAATTATGTCGAACCGGTTCTGGTGCTGACCGCCATCCCCATGGGATTGATCGGGGCCTTTTTTGGCCATGTCGCCCAAGGGCTGGAGCTGTCCATGCCCTCCATTGTCGGTTTTGCCTCCCTGGCCGGGGTGGTGGTCAATGACACCATCTTGCTGGTGCAGTTCATCAAGATGCGCCGCGCCTTGGGCGACAGCGCCGAAGATGCCGCCCGCAAGGCCGGTCGTGGTCGCTTCCGGGCCATTCTTTTGACCTCGGTGACCACCATCGCCGGGCTGACGCCGTTGTTGTTAGAAACCAGCCTGCAAGCTCAGGTGATGATCCCGCTGGCCACCAGCTTGGCCTTTGGCCTGCTCTCGGCCACCGTGCTGTCGCTGTTCTTCGTGCCTTGCTTCTATCTGGTCCTGGACGACTTCGGCCTGTCGGCCAAGGTTGGCGAGGAAGACAAAGCCCTCGCCGCCGAAGGCTTGGACAATGAGCCCCTGGACGATCCTAGGCCGTAGACTCATAAACGGGACGTTTTTGGCTGCTAAATTGGCTAAATCCTATCAGGCAAGGGCCGAAGAGCGGGCTGGTGGCCCGGTCAAGGTCCCTTAACGCCATAGGATGACGCCAATTTGCAGTCCTTTGGAGAGGGTAAAAACACCGGACGAATGCGTCGGAAAACCTTGAAAATGCACCACATTTCCTGCGTTTTTCCTCCTGTTCTTCCAGTGTTTTAACACCTCCCAAAATCCGTTCCGTTTATGAGTTTACGGCCTAGTCCGCCGCGCCCTGCGTCATAAAATCGATCAGGCCCCGCACAGCACCGGATAGCAAACGGCGGCTGGGATAAATCAAAAAGGGCTTTATACCATTGGTCTTAGAGCACCAGGGCAAAGATCCAGAGCATCAGCGGCAGGGTGCCCATGCCGATCAAGGTGGTCAGGCTGACCACACTAGACACGTCCTTTTCGGCGGTATGATAGTAGTGGGATAGCATGACCACATTGGCCCCGGCGGGCAGGCCGGAGACAAAGGCGACCACCAAAGCCGTCCAGAGCTCCAACCCGAACAGCTGATGGCCGATGACAAAGGTCACCAGCGGCATGATCACGGTCTTGAGCACCGCATGGGGCACGCTGCGCCCCATGGCGGATAGCTTGGCATCGGCCAGGAAGGCCCCGACGCAAAACAGGGCGCAAGGTCCGGCGGCCAGCGCCATGGTCTGCAAAAAGGTCATGCCGAGCTCGGGCACCGGCACCTTAATGGCCGATAAAAGTGCCCCGGTCACCACCGCCAAAATAATCGGGTTCTTGACCAAACCACGCAGCGGGGTGAACAGGCGCTTAGCAGTCACCCGACCCTCGCCCCGGTTCAACTCGATGGTGGTGATGGTCAGGGTGAACATGGTCGCCGGATGGATGGAGATGATCAGGGCCAGGATCGCCACCCCCGGCTCACCCCAGGTCGCACCGACCACCGGCAGACCAATAAAACCGTGATTGCAGAAGCTGGCAGACATGCCATAGAGCCCGGCTTCAATGCCTGAGGTTTTCATGACCTTTAAGGCCACCAGCCAGCCGGTGAAAAAGATCAGCCCCGCCGCGCTGTAATAGGCCAGATAAATGTCGGGATCGAACACCGCCCCCAGATCGATGCTGAGGAAAGAGCGGATGATCAGACAGGGCAGCGCAATGGTCATGGCGAAAAACACCAGGCCGCCCAGCTGGTCCTCGGTCATTTTGCCGGACTTCATGCACAGAAAACCGAGACAAATGGTCCCGAAGACAATGGCGATGGGTTCGATGGCGTCGAGCATGGGTGTGGTCCCGTTATGCCGCGCTTGGGGCACGATCATGGAACGGCATACCTACGCCTGAGAGGGAACGCCCGCAATCCCTTGGCCACTGCGGCCATCCATTCCGACAGCCCCCTTGACCTGCCACACCCTGGTGGCGGATGATTTTCAACCCTTGGGCCACAGCACCACAAAACCAAGACCCCTGCGCAACAGGGGATAGGGGGCTCGAGGAGACAGGGGGACCCCGTCGCCATGGCGACAGCAACACAGCCCATTTCGGCCAAAGCAAAGCTGCTGATCACCAGCGGCAAGATTGCCCTTGGCCTGTTGGCCGCCATCGGCTTGGTGGTGCTCTATATGCATTTGGAGCGTAGGGCCCTGGCAAATGTGCGCAGTGTTGCGGCCTCAACATTGGACGTCCATGTGGAGGCGACCCGCAGTTGGGTAAACCAATACCGCGCCTTGGCCCCGATCCTGTCCCGTCATCCCCAAGTCATCAGCACCTTGCAGGCCCAAGGCACCGCAGCCCGCGCGGTCTTAAGCGAGAACCTGAATTGGGATTTGCTGCGCTGGACCAATATGACCGGGGCATTGGACACCTATGTGCTCGACCGGAATGGTCTGACCATTGCGGCTTCCAACTGGACCGAACCCCACAGCTTTGTCGGCCAGAACTATGCCTATCGGCCCTATTTCAAAGCGGCCATGGATGGGCGTCTGGGGCGGTTCTTTGCCCTGGGGACCCGATCGGGGGTAAGGGGCTATTACTTTTCCTTTCCGGTGCGCCAAAACCGGGAAATCATCGGAGCCGTCGTGGTCAAAGTCGGCGTCGATGGCTTGGAGCGCGATTTGCGCAACTCGATCAACATTCTCTATATCGAGGATGAAAATGGCGTGGTCATCCTGGCCGGACCAAAAGACTTCCGCCTGACCAAGTCCCGACCGATCCCGGAGGCCGAGGCGGCCACCCTACGCCTAACCCGGCAATTTGATCCGGACAGCCTCAACGCCACACCGATCCGCGCCATTGCGGGCGGTTCCTTAAGCGCAGGCGGTCGCTTGGTCCAGGCCCCGACCCCGGTGCGCTATGCCCAATCCAGCCAGGTTCTCAGCGCCGCTGAATTTGCCGAACCGCAGCGGACCCCGGGACGGGTCTCGGAATGGACCGAATGGCTGCATCTCTCGCAAGCCATGCCCGTTGAAGGCTGGCGCGTCCATATTTTGGCCCCGACCCAGGCAGCCCGCACCGGCCTGCTGACCAGCATGACTTTGGCCCTGACCGCCATCCTGTTTGTGCTCTCCCTGCTTTGGATCTTTTGGCAGCGGCGCCGAACCCTGATGGAGCGTATGGCCCATCAGGCGGAAACAAGCCGCATGCTGGAGGAGACGGTGCGCGACCGCACCGCCGAATTAAGCGCCGCCGTCGACCGTCTGCGTACGGAAATGAGCGAGAAGGTGGCGGCACAAAAATCCCTGACCCAGGCGGAAGCCGAATTGGCCCAGTCGAGCAAACTGGCCGCCTTGGGCCAAATGTCCGCTGCGCTTAGCCATGAATTCAATCAGCCGCTGACGGCGATGCGGACCTATTCGGAAAACGCCTCAGCCTTTTTGCAGCGCGGTGCGCAAGACAAAGTGGCGGATAACCTACAACGGATCACCAAGCTGACCGAGCGCATGGCCAGCTTGGCCAAAACCCTGACCCGCTTTGCCCGCAAACCCAATGAAACCATCGGCACGGCCTATTTGGCCGAGTTGGTGTCCGAAGCCGCCGAACTCGCCCGTGCCCGCATGACCCGGTCCGGAGTCACCTTGCAGATCGGATCGGGATTGGAGAGCTGGGTGATGGGCGGGCCGGTCCGCTTGCTCCATGTGGTGCTCAACCTGATCACCAATGCGGTGGATGCTGCGCCGGACACTGAAAACGGTTGTATCTGGATCTATGCCGAGCGCCAGCAGGATCGGATCGCACTTTGCGTAGAAGACAATGGCCATGGCATCCCGCCGGAGCTGATGCCGCGGATCTTTGATCCCTTCGTCACCACCAAGGATGTAGGGGCCGGATTGGGGTTGGGCTTGTCGATCTGCTTTAACATCGTCCGCGATTGTGGCGGCAGCCTGCGCGCCGAAGATCGCCCCGACGGCGGCACCCGCTTTATCATCACCTTGCTTGCCGCTGCAGAAGACGGATCCCGGGGGGCTGCCTCCGCCATTCCCCCTGAAGTGACCAAACCCGCAGTGGTTCCCTTAAACGCCCTTGGAGGATCGCGCTGATGTCCACCAGCCCCACCTCCATGGCCCCGATCCTGGTGGTCGATGACGAAGAAGACATTCGCTGCGCCATCGAACAGACCCTGGAGATCCGGGAGTTCACCGTCGAGACCTTTGCCCGGGCCGACCGGGTCTTGGCCCGCATCAGTCGCAGCTTTGGCGGCGTGGTGGTGTCCGACATACGCATGCCGGGGATGGATGGCATGGCCTTGCTGCAAGCCATCGCGGCAATTGATCCGGACCTACCGGTCATTTTGATCACTGGTCATGGCGATATCCCACTGGCAGTGGACGCCCTCCAAAACGGTGCCTATGACTTTATCGAAAAGCCCTTCTCCCCGGACCTCCTGGCGGGGTCAGTGGCCCGGGCAGCGGAAAAGCGCAAACTGGTGCTGGAAAATCGGGCCTTGCGGGAAACCGGTCCCAGCGCAGAGCGCCTGGAGACCGTGCTGATCGGCCGGTCTGCGGCCATGGTTCGGCTGCGCGATCAGATCACAGCCGTCGCTGCAGCCCCCATTGATGTGCTGATCGAAGGGGAAACCGGAACCGGAAAAGAGCTGGTCGCGCGCGCTCTGCATGATCTGTCTGACCGCGCCGCAGGACCCTTTGTGACCATCAATATCGGTGCCCTCTCCCCAGAGCTGGCGGAAAGCGAGTTGTTTGGTCATGTCGCCCATGGACTGCCCCAGGCCTTGCGGGATCGCCGGGGCCGGTTTGAACATGCCCGAGGTGGGACCCTGTTCCTGGATGAAATCGGGGCCGCACCCCTTGCTCTGCAGATCAAACTGCTGCGGGTCCTGGAAGATCGCGCCATCACGCCTTTGGGCTCGGAGGAAGTCATCCCGCTGGATGTCCGCTTTGTCGCCGCGACCAAAGAAAACCTGCCAGCACTGGTGCAGGACAACCGGTTCCGCGATGACCTGCTCTACCGCTTAAACCCAGTGACCCTGCACATCCCGTCTTTGCGCGATCATCCCGAAGATGCGCCCCGGCTGTTCTTCCATTTCGTCGACCAGGCCGCAAAGCGATTGCGCCGGGACCCGCCGCCGATCCCCGAAGCTTTGATGCTGGAGATCGCCACCCAGGACTGGCCGGGCAATGCACGGGAGGTCCGCAATGCCGCTGAACGCTTAGTGCTCGGGTTGACCACGGAAACCGGAGATCCAGAGGCTTTGACCAACCTGCCCCTGGTTGATCAGGTCGGGCTGTTTGAGAAAAAAGTCATCGCCGCAAGTTTGGCCGCCAGCGATGGGAACCTGAAGGCCACCTACGAATCGCTCGGTTTGTCGCGCAAAACCCTTTACGAAAAGATGCAAAAATACGGCCTGCGTCGGGAAGATTTTCGGAGCGAAGACGAGGTCTAGACCCCGATGTCCCCAAATCCACACGCCCCTTGGGGGTGCTTGGGTGGATCGGGGAACACCGGCCCAAAACCTTGCCAAATTTCTGTCGCATTTGGGTTTGTGTGCGTTGTTGGACCCGGGTCGGTCCGCGCACCCTCCTCCTGCTTGTCGGATCGACAGCCTGGGCCGACCCAGACCGTCGGATAAAAAAGGGAGGAAACTTATGCGCCTTACACATGTTCTCGCCGCTGCCGCCACCGCCGGGTTGATGCTGAGCGCCGCCAACACGGCCTCCGCCGCCTCTGCAGCCTGCGATGATGGCGAAGTGGTCATCAAATTCAGCCATGTGACCAATTCGGACAAACACCCCAAGGGCCTGGCCGCCGGGCTGTTTGAACAGCGCGTCAATGAAGAAATGAATGGTCGGGCCTGCGTCGAAGTGTTCCCGAATTCCCAGCTCTACAATGATGACAAAGTGCTGGAAGCCATGTTGGCCGGGGATGTGCAGATGGCGGCTCCGTCGCTGTCCAAATTCGAAACCTTCACCAAAAAACTGCGCCTGTTCGATCTGCCGTTCCTGTTTGAAGACATGGCCGCTGTGGATCGCTTCCAGAATTCCGAAGACGGTCAAAAGCTGAAAAGCGCCATGCGCCGCAAGGGCCTGCAAGGCTTGGCTTTCTGGCATTCCGGCATGAAGCAGCTGTCTGCCAACAAACCGCTGATCCTGCCCTCTGATGCCGATGGCCTGAAATTCCGGATCCAGCCCTCTGATGTGCTGCAGGCGCAATTTGAAGCCGTGGGCGGCAATCCGCAAAAGCTGGCCTTCTCCGAAGTCTATGGCGCGCTGCAAACCGGCGTGGTCGACGGTCAGGAGAACACCTGGTGCAACATTTACGGCAAAAAGTTCTTCGAAGTGCAGGACGGCATCACCGAGTCCAACCATGGTGTGCTCGACTATATGGTCGTCGTGTCCACCGAATGGTGGGATACCCTGCCCGAGGATATCCGCACCGATCTGGCCAAAATCATGGATGAGGTCACCGCTGAGCGGAATGCTGCGGTCGGCAAAGTCGCCGAACAATGCAAAGAAAACACTGCGGCCGCCGGTGGCGAAATCCGTCAGCTGACCCCGGAACAACGTCAGGCCTGGGTGACCGCCATGAAGCCGGTCTGGAGCCAGTTTGAAGGCGATATTGGCGCCGATCTGCTGGCCGCCGCCGTCACCTATAACAGCAACTAATGGAATTACGCTCCCTATAGAAAAGCCCCGCAGAAGGGCCGGTTTGGGGAGCAAGCCTTTCGACCAGTTGCTGCCGACCGCGCGGAACCGTTCCCTTGGGACCTCGGTTCCGCGCGGATCCGGTCCTGAGCTCAGGACCGCCTCGACCCTTCGTTTTGAAAAAACCAACCCAACGCCCGCCCACTGGGACAACCGCCCCAGAGAGCGCAACGCGGATCTGTGCCCAAAGCAGGTCCCATCGAAGGAGAGCGCGCTATGTCTGCTGCACCGGGCTCACCCAGCACTCCCGCTGGAGCCCCCCCAAACCGGTTTGGCCAGATGGTCAACGGTATTGAAGAGGGGCTGATCGCCCTTCTGCTTGGGGCGATGACCGCCCTGACCTTTGCCAATGTGATCGCCCGCTATCTGTTTTCCAGCAACATTCTCTGGGCCAATGAAGCCACCGTGTTTCTGTTCGCCTGGCTGGTGCTGATTGGCTGTTCCCATTTGGTCAAAACCAGCTCCCATTTGGGGGTCGATGCGCTGGTCCACGCCCTGCCACCGGCCTCGCGCAAGGCCATGGCGCTGATTGCGGGCTGTGCCTGTCTGGCCTATGGCATCCTGTTGCTGATCGGGGCTTGGCAATATTGGCTGCCCTTCGTCGGCAAGCAGGTTTGGTACGAAACCCAAGACATCCCGATGATCGATCTCCTGCGGTTCATCGAGCCTTTGATGAATGAAAACGAGGCTTACGAAAAACTGCCGCGCTTCATTCCTTACGTCATTTTGCCGCTGTCCATGACCTTGCTGTTGTTCCGCTTCCTGGAAGTGATGTGGAAGATCTGGAAGGGCGAGGTCGAATTGATGGTCGCCAGCCATGAGGTTGAAGACGCCATCGAAGACGCCAAACAAGACCCCGGCCAAGACAGCCCATCCACCCCAGACAAGCAGGAGAAATAACCCATGGATGTCGTCCTTCTTTTCCTGCTGGTCATCGGCTTGATGCTGGTGGGGACCCCGATTGCCGTGAGCTTAGGCTTGGCATCGGTCATCTTCATGTTGCTGTTCTCAGACACCTCTTTGGCCTCGGTCGCCCAGTCCCTGTTGGGGGCCTTTACCGAGCACTACACCTTGCTGGCCATTCCGTTCTTCATCCTGGCCTCCACCTTCATGTCCACCGGCGGGGTGGCGCGCCGGATCATCCGCTTCGCGGTCGCCTGTGTCGGCCATATCCAAGGCGGTCTGGCCATCGCCGCCGTATTTGCCTGCATGCTGTTCGCCGCCCTGTCCGGCTCGTCCCCGGCCACGGTGGTGGCCATTGGCTCAATCTGTATCGCAGGCATGCTGCAGGTGGGTTACACCAAGGACTTTGCCGCCGGGGTGATCTGTAATGCGGGCACCTTGGGCATTTTGATCCCGCCCTCCATCGTCATGGTGGTCTACGCGGCCTCGGTCGACGTCTCCGTCGGTCGGATGTTCTTGGCCGGGGTGATCCCGGGCCTGCTCGCCGGTCTGATGCTGATGGTTGGGATTTATGTTGCGGCCAAAAAGCGCAATCTGCCCGCCGAACCCTGGGCCGGATGGAAGGAAATCTTTCAATCGGGCCTGGAGGCCGGTTGGGGCCTGTTCCTGATCGTCATCATTCTCGGCGGGATTTATGGCGGGATTTTCACCCCGACTGAGGCCGCCGCCGTGGCCGCCGTCTATGCGTTCTTCATCTCCAATTTCATCTATCGGGATATGGGTCCGTTGCACAATCCCGATGGCGAAAACAAGCCGCTAGAGAAGAACCCGCTGGCGCTGCTCACCGTCTTTTTCCACCCGGATACCAAAAAGTCGCTTTATGAGGCCGGTAAGGTCACGGTGATGCTAATGTTCATCATCGCCAATGCCCTGATCCTGAAGCATGTGCTGACCGACGAACAGATCCCGCAAGCGATCACCGCCGGTTTGCTCGAAGCAGGCTTTGGGCCGATCCTGTTCCTGGTGGCGGTCAATCTGATCTTGTTGATCGGTGGTCAGTTCATGGAACCCTCGGGCCTGATCGTCATTGTCGCCCCCTTGGTCTTCCCCATCGCCGTGGAGCTGGGCATCGACCCGATCCATCTGGGGATCATCATGGTGGTGAATATGGAGATCGGGATGATCACCCCGCCGGTCGGGCTGAACCTGTTCGTAACCTCCGGCGTGGCGAAAATGTCGATGATGCATGTGGTCCGGGCGGCGATGCCCTGGCTGAGCATCCTGGTGGTGTTCCTGATCATGATCACCTATATCCCGCCGCTCTCGACTTTCCTGCCCACCACCTTCATGGGGCCGGAGATCATAACCAACTAGAGCATTTTCAGCCGAAGTGGGGCCGGTTCGGCGGTTCGAAAATGCGACAAACCAAAAAGTTAGGGCCAATTCCG
>JBMYTN010000032.1:0-48101 GCA_049604415.1 Rhodospirillaceae bacterium
CCCGCGAAGCGCAGCGGAGCGAAAGCCAAGCCGGAGGCGCCCGGCGCTTGAGGGCCCAGTGAGGGCGAAGCCCGAACGGAACAAAACAGGGCTTAGCGAGACGAAGGCGAGCGATAAAAAACCGCCCGAACCAAACAACCTCCCAAACCCCGCCCTAATCCTAACCCGAAATAACCCGGTTCCGGCCCGAGGTTTTGGCGGAATACAGCGCCTTGTCCGCTTTCCCCATCAACTGGTCCAGGGCGATCCCGGTCTTGCCCTCATAGCAAACCGCGCCAATGCTGACGGTGACCCGAAACAGGGTGCCGTCTTCAGCGGTGATCTCGGTTTCCGAGAGCGTTTGGCGCAGCCGCTCAGCCACCTCAAGAGCTCCGGGCAAAGCGGTGTCGGGCAGGATGGCGATGAACTCTTCCCCGCCCAGCCTGGCCAATTGGTCGGCTTCACGCAGGGTTTCCTGGACCAGCCTGGTGAAGGTCACCAGAGCGATATCTCCCGTGGCATGACCATGGGTGTCATTGACGACCTTGAAATGGTCAATGTCGAACATCAGCAGGCAAAACGGGCTGCCATTGCGCCGACAGCGGCTGATTTCCCGGGTGCCCATATCCATAAAGGAGCGCCGGTTGCGCACGCCGGTCAAAGCGTCCGTTGTGGCCAGCTGTTCCAAGCGCCGATTGGCTTCGATCAAGGCCAATCGATCGGCCCGCATCTGCAGCAGGTTCCCGGCCCGGGCGAGCAGTTCCAACTCATCAAACGGCTTGCGGACCACATCAATCGCCCGGCCCTCTAGGGCCATATAGAGCAAAGTCCGGTCATTCACCGCCGTGATCAAAATCACGGGCAGCAGCTCTTTCGGGCGTTGGGCGCGGATTTTACCGATCAACTCCAGCCCGTTCATATTGGGCATCAGATAATCGGTCACCAACAGATCCGGTTCCCACTCCCGCGCCAAGTCCAAGGCATCCGTGCCGGATTCCACGGTTTTGCAGGTCACATGCCCAAGCTGTTCCAGCGTTGCAGCAGCGATCAACGCATTGGGCAGCATGTCATCGACAATCAGGATTTTGCGGTGGGTATCGAGCATGGAGCGCGGGTGCTTTTTGGTCTTTGATTGGGACGTTAACGAGGCTTGTATCCGTGCTGTAAGGTTTTCTCAACAGCTTCCTTTAGCTGGCTTACTTGCGGCCCCAGCCTTTTGGTCAGGGTCAGACCATCGTCTTGCGCTTCTGTATCGGCGCTTTCGGCGCGGTTCACCAAGAGATCCAAGCTGTCTTGAAGCGCCTTGGCCCAATAGGCCACCCGGGCCATGCCAAATTGGGCCGCCATGCCTTTCAGGGCGTGTGACGCATCCCGCGCGTCCTGTGGGTTGTTTTCGGCAACGGCGGTGGCGACTTTGGTGACGGACTCCGGCACCCGCTCTATGGCCTTGCTCAACAACACCAGAGTTCGATCCGCGCCAATCTGTGCCGAAAACCCTGAAATGATCGCCTCGTCGAACAAGGGCAGGCTGTCAGCCGGAGACCGCTCCTGTTCCGGCTCCTGTTCCGGCCTTGATTCCAGTTCAGCAGCAGGCCCAAGGGCCTTTGGTCCTGGGCTCGCGCTGGATCGCTGGCCCACAGGTCCCACCGTAGCCGCGTTCTCAGTCCCCTCTTCGGACCCCAAGGCTGGTTCCGCAGCCTGTGCCGCGCCCAAATGCCGGGTCAGCAGGGCGGCCAGGGCGGCAAAGGACACCGGCTTGAGCATATGCTCGCTGATATTGATATTCTGCTCCCAACTGAGTTCATTGGCCCGGGGGTCAGCGCTCAGGGTGACAATGGGTGTCTGCTGATTGGAGCCGGATGTGTCCGTTAGGATCTGTTTGGCAGCCTTGAGGCCATCCATTTCCGGCATATGCAGATCCATGAGGATCAGATCAAACCGGCGTTCGGCGGCGCGTTCACAGGCCAGACGGCCATTTTCCGCCTCGATCACGGTTTGACCCAGATCCTCCAGGATCGTGCGGAGCAGGAAGCGAACGCTCTCGGTATCCTCGGCCAACAAAATGGTGCCCGGACGCGGCAAATGGGCCGGCATTGGGTCGGGTCGGTTCAGCAAGTGCAAGCCACCGGGTTTTTCCGTGGCGATGGTGCTGACCGGCAGGGGCAAGACGACCCGAAACACCGTGCCGCCCTCCGCTGGGGTGGTGTAGGACAAATGGCCGCTCATGGCCGAGACCAGATGGCGGGTGATCGCCAGACCCAGTCCCGTGCCGCCATATTTGCGGGTCATGCCGCCGGAGCCTTGCAGAAACGGCCGGTAGACGTCGTCTTCCGACAGGTCGATGCCAATGCCGGTATCCTCGATCTCCAGATACAGGGTCTGAACACCCTCGGAGGGCTCTTCGATTTTGGTCAGCCTTAAGGTGACCTGGCCCGCATCGGTGAACTTGATCGCATTGCCGACCAGATTGACCAGGATCTGCTGCAGCCGATGCTGGTCGCCGACCAGATATTCCGCCAACCTGGCTTCGGTGCCCTCCACATAGTCCAAAGCCAAAACCAGGCCCTTGGTCCGCGCATTGACCTCCAACATGTTCACCACGCTTTGGAATACCGCCCGGGGTGCGAAGGGCTCTTGGGACAAGCTGAAGGTTTCGCTCTCGATCTTGGAGAAATCCAGGATGTCGTTGATCAGCACCAGCAAGGTTTCGGCAGATTGCTGCAAGGTCTCGCAATAGGTCTGGCTGCGGGGATCCAGTTTTGCCCGCAGCAGCAATTCCGCCATGCCCAAGATCGCAGTCAAAGGGGTGCGGATTTCATGACTGACCCGGGCTAGGAACTCGCCCTTGGCCTGGGTTGCGCTTTCGGCCCGTTGGCGTTCCCGATTGGCAATTTCGACTGTGCGCTGCAGATCTTTGGCCCGGTCCTCCAGCAAAGCGCGGCTTTCCGCCAGATCCGCTTCCGCCTGTTTGCGGGCATCAATGTCATAGATCCAGGCGACGATGGTGCCGTCTTCGACAAAATCCGCTTTGGCCACCGCGACCAAGGCCCAAAACACGCTGCCATCTTCATGGCGCATCATGGTTTCGCGTTCGACAAAGGGCTGGCCGTCGCTCAAGGCTTCCAGGATCGCGAGCCGATCTTGGGGGAAGGCATAGAGCCGATCCCCGCGTCTGTCGCCGTCGGTCGCCAGCGACGCCCCGAACAGCATTTGCAGACGGGAATTGGCATAGACCACTTCGCTATGGCGGTTGATCAGGGCCACGCCGATGGGGCTGGAGGACAACAGCATGCGCGAGCGGGCCTCGCTGCGGGCCAGGGCTTCTTCGGCACGCTTAACTTCGGTCACATCGGCCCGAACGCCGACAATGCGACCGCTGGAGGTGCGGCGCTCGGCAATACGCAGCCAGCGCCCGTCATCCAAATGCTGCAACAATGCGCCTTTGGGATTGCGATGATCGGCCAAGCGTTTCTGCATCCAAGCTGCCCGGCTTTCTGTCGTGTCTCCGGCGTCGGAATATTGGCCGCGATCGAGACCATATTGCAGAATGTCTTGAAATTTGGCCCCGATCCGGATCGCCTCGGCGGAGGATTTATAAAATTCGCGATAGGCGTTGTTGCACAGGATCAGCCGGTCTTCGGCGTCATAGATCACAAAGCCATCGCTGATGCTCTCCAAGGCCTCGGTCAGAATCTCCTCAGCCTCGCGGCGCGCGGTTTCTGCGGCGATGCGGCGCGATACATCTCGGACCGCCGCCATGACCAGATGATCCCCCTCGGTCCCGGACAGGCTGAGATTAATCTCGACGGGCAGGGTGGTGCCTTTTTTGGTCAGGGCTTCGAGCGGTCGAATGCCGCGCAAGGGGCGAGACATCCCGGCAGCGTGAAAGGCATCCCGTTGCGCAGGGTGTTCGGCGCGCAGCTCGGTGGGCAACAGGGCCTCGACGCTCAACCCCAACAGCTCGCCATCCTCATAGCCAAACAGCGTCTCGGCCTGTTTGTTGGCCCGGACGATTTGGCCCTCCCGGGTGACCACGACGATGGCATCGGGCGCATTGTTGATCAGGCCATCGACCTCGGCCTCTCGGCGGCGGAGCAGCGAAATGGTCTGCCGCCGGTCCAAGGCATAGGACAGGAAGGTCCCAGCGCTGAAAATCACCAACAGCGTGAGCAGGATCAGCAAGGCCTGGGTTTGTTGGACGCCCTCTTCAATCAGCATCTCCCAGCCGCCCTTGGGTCGGGCGGCAACCATCCAGACTCCGCCGGGCAAGGTCAGCGGCAGGGTCACACTGTTGCTGGCGGGGTCGAACAGCTTGGCCGGGCCGTAGAACACCTCGCCCTCGGCTCCGCGCCCATCCCGGCCCCGCAAGGCCAGATCAAACCGCGCTTCCAGGCGGGAGACCAAATAGATGATCTCCTCCATATCAATCACAGTGGAGATCATGCCCAGATAGGCTCGGTCATCGGTGGAGAAGACCGGACGGCGAAAGATCAGGCCGCTGCCGCCTTGGACCAGATCCATCGGGCCGACCAGCTTCGGCGATCTTTGGTCAATGGTTTCCGCAAAGCGCTCCCATTGTCTGGGCAGATTGCGGAAATCCAGGCCCATAGCGGTCTCATTGCCTTCGGCGGGTTCAACGACTTCCAGCACCGTGCCTTTGATCAGGCCCATATTCAGGATGCCGGGGGCCTCACCCACCAGGCGTCTGGCAACGGCGCTGAATTGCTGTTCGCTCAGATCGCCTTCGACCGCAAACTGAGCGGCAAGCCCTTGGCTGAGGGACAGGGATTGGGTCAGGCTGCCTTCCAGCCGGGCGCGCATGCCTGCGGTTTGGGATTCCACCTCCAGACGGGCGCGATCGCCTTCCTTTTGCACCACCTCCGCATTGATCCACAGGGTGATGGGCACCATGACCAGGCCTGCGGCCAGGGCACCGATTAAAAACGGACCAATGCGATTGGCCAGCCGAACCCAGTAAGGGCGCGAACCGGTTTGTGCAGCGGGATCTGTGTAGGCGGAATTCGGAAAGCCGGTCATGCGGTTTGCCAAAACCCCCGAGCCGTCTGATCCGTCAGCACCCCCTGTTAAAACGCGGTCAGGGTGCCAGCATCAGAAGCGCAAGCAGGATGACGACCTATGTGCTCTGCCTTTAGAGACCTTGCCTTTAGAGACCTTGCATTGAGGTCGGGCGTTGCGCGGTCGCGTGATCCTTTAGAACCTGGAGTCCCTGCGCCCCTCTCCGCAGATTTTGCATTGCAGAAGCGCCATGGTCTCGTAAACTTCCCCTCTCCGATCATAGTGTGATCGGCTGGAGCGGCGCTACTGTTTTGTCGCCATGGGTTCGGCAGTGCCTCGGGAGCGCCTGAGCAGAGCACAGGGTTTTTCGGTCTGCGTCCGTCAGCGGGAAGACAGACGGAAATCTCTTCTTAACGGTCGCAGTGTTAGGCTGCGACACTGGAGGGGGCTAGAGACCTTGCAGTCTGTACCCCTGGTAGTGGTTTCATAGGATCTAAGGCGAGACTAGCGCGATGGCCGACGAAGACGATCTCGACGAAGAGTTCGAAGACGATCCCGACGGAGGGGATGAGGAGGAGGGCGGTAAAAAAGGCGGCAAAAAAAAGCTGCTTTTGCTCGTCGTCCTGCCTCTGTTGCTGATCATTGGCGGTGTCGCCGGGGCCTATTTCGCTGGGTTGATGGATCCGGTGCTGGCCATGATCACCGGGGAAGAGGCCGTTGAACAGACCGCAGAAGGCGGTGAAGGCGGCGAAGCCGCGCCGGAAGAAGCGCCTTTGCCGGCTGCTGGCGCGATCTTCTATGACCTGGATCAGGTCACGGTCGATCTGAACACCAGCGGGTCGAGGCGGACCTATTTGCAGATGCGGGTTTCGCTGCAATTGGCCGATCAGCTCGACATCCAGCAGATCGAGACCGTGATGCCGCAAATTATGGACAGTTTCATCACCTTCTTGCGCGAGCTGCGCCTGGAGGACCTGCAGGGCACGGCGGGCATGTACCGGATCCAGGAAGAACTGTTGATCCGGGTCAACAATGCAGCGGCCCCAACACGCGTTCAGGATATCCTCTTTAAGGAAATGCTGATTCAATAGGCTCTCGGCGGTTTGGGTCTGCCCAAGCCGATCGAGCCTCAGCACTGGAACAGAGAGAAAGCGATGGTAGCCCCCGGAGAAGAACCGGAACGCGAGGTCAGCCAAGAAGACGAAGAAGCCATGATGGCCGAATGGGAAGCCATGATGGGGGATGACGGCGACGGTGACGGCGACGGCGAGGATGGCGGCGGGGGTGACGGGGTCGACGACGCTGCAGCGGCATCGGAATGGGAAGCCATGCTCGCCGATGGGGATGGCGGCGGCGACGATGTCGATATGGGCATGGGTGAAGAGGGCGGCGAAGGCGGCGAAGGCGGCTCGACCCGGGTTCTGAACCAGGAAGAAATCGACAGCCTGCTCGGCTTTAATGAGTCCGAGGAAGAAAGTGCGGACAAGTCCGGCATCCAGGCCATTCTGTCCACGGCCCTGGTATCCTATGAGCGTCTGCCGATGCTCGAGGTGGTCTTTGACCGCCTGGTGCGGATGATGTCGACCTCTTTGCGGAATTTCACCTCGGACAATGTGGAAGTCTCGCTCGACAATATCCAATCCTACCGCTTCGGCGATTATCTGAATTCGATCCCCCTGCCTGCCATGCTTTCGGTGTTCAAGGCCGAGGAATGGGACAATTACGGCCTGCTGACCATTGATTCCTCGATGATCTATTCCATCGTCGATGTGTTGCTGGGCGGTCGGCGCGGCACGGCGGCGATGCGGATTGAGGGGCGGCCTTACACCACCATCGAACGCAATCTGGTCGAACGGCTGGTCCATGTGGTGCTGGCGGATCTGTCGGCGGCCTTTGACCCGCTCTCGCCAGTGACCTTCCGCTTTGACCGGCTGGAAACCAACCCGCGCTTTGCCACCATTTCCCGGCCCTCCAACGCCGCCATTGTCGCCAAGCTGCGCATCGACATGGAAGACCGCGGTGGTCGGCTGGACATGTTGATCCCCTATGCAACCCTGGAGCCGGTGCGGGAGCTGCTGCTGCAGATGTTCATGGGGGAAAAATTCGGTCGGGATTCCATTTGGGAAACCCACTTGGCCGAGGAGATGTGGTTTACTGAAGTGGAAATGGAAGCCATCCTGGACGAGGTGCAATTGCCTTTGAACCGGATCCTCAATCTGGAGGTCGGCTCTCAGATTATGTTCAATGCCTCCCCCGATAGCACCGTGGAGCTGCGCTGCGGCGACGTGCCGATGTTCCGGGGTCGCATGGGCCGCCAGGGCCAAAACATCGCCATCCGCGTCGATGAAAGGACCCAAAAGGCGAAAACCTCATGAGGGTTCTGGCAATCGGCCTTCCCCGGACCACCCCGGTCTGGGTGCATATTCACTCGAATGGGCTCTAAAGCATGTCCTGGCAAGTCGTCCTTGACCTCACCATCATCGTCCTTCTTGTGGCGTTCATCGTCCATGCCTTGATGCTCTATCGCCAGCTCAAGGATCTGCGCAAAAACCGCGAGGAGATGATCAAGGTCATCGCGACCTTTAACGAGGCCACCGCCCGGGCCGAGGCCGGGGTACCGCGCCTGCGCAAAACCGCCGAGGACGCCAATAAATCTCTGGATGAAAATGTCGCCAAGGCCCGGACGTTAAGGGACGATCTGGCCTATATGGTCGACCGGGCTGATGCCATGGCCTCGCGCCTGGAATCTGCGGTCAGCTCCGGACGGGCAGACAGCCGGGCCGCCGAGCCGCGCAAGACTGATATTGGGGCCGGTTCGGGGGTCGGTGCGACGGCTGGTGCGGGAGCGGCACCAAAGGGGCGTGAGAGACGCCCCATCCCTCCGGGTGATTTTGATTTCGGCACGCCGGAACCGCGCGAACCCGCAGCCCGGCAAAGCGATGCCCCCTATGGCGATGAGCGCATGGCCCCGGAGCGCCCTTATGGATCGGAGCGACCTGTCCAAGAGCGCGGATATGTTGAGCGTCCGCCACAGGACCGCAGCTATGCGGAACGCGCGCCCCAAGAGCGCCCCGTTCAAGAGCGCCCTATCCAAGAGCGTTCTGGCCTAGACCGCAAGCATGCGCCCTTGGCGCAACCGCAACCGACCGCCCCGTCCGGCATGGCGGGGGGCGGGAGCGCTGCGGGTCAGTCTCTGCCGCGCACCCCGGTGCGGGCAACACCGCCCCCGGCCTTGGCCCCGAACACGGCGGTCGGGGCATCGCGCGGGCGGGACATGCCGTCACGCCAGATGCCCGACCAGGGCTGGCAGCAGGACCAGCGCGGCTATGGGCCCAGCGACTCCCGATCCGGTGGCGCGTCCAATGCGGCGGGGGAACAACCCTATGGCGGCACGGCGGAGCAGGACTTACGCGCGATGCGACAGGCCGCCGCTTTGGGTGGGCCGCGTGCTGTTCCCCCGGAGCGGGTCGATGCGCCCCTCGCGCCGTCCCAGGGCCAGGGGCTTGAGGGCGACTATCGTGCTGTTTCGCAACCGGTTTCCGGTCAAGGCACCCCGGCACCCAAACGGCGCATGCCACCGCCGGAAGACGAAGAGGCCTTCATTGAAAGTCTCGATGACGAGCGGTCCGAAGCAGAACGGGAATTGCTTCGTGCGCTTAGGAACGTACAATAAGGTCTCCTTAAATCTTTTCGGGCACTGTCCTCTTCAGGCCGCCAGCGCGCACCCCGTCGATGCGCCGGAGCGGAAGAGCAAAAACGCCCCACTGGGGAGATGAGGGATAATGCCGAAATTCCGGCTCTTACCAACTTTGATCGTTCTTGCGGGCCTGATGCTGTCCGTTCGAATCGGTGCCGTCTGGGATGGCATGTCCACCCGCGTGACCTCGGTCAGTGTCGGCCAATCCGTTGCTGTGGCTCAGGAAGCCCCGGCGGATCCGGCAGCGGGCCAGCCTGCCCAAGATGCTGCGGCCCCGCCGCCCGCCGATGGGGAAGCTCCTCCGGCGGATGGCGCTGGGGATGGCGCTCAAATGGCCGATGGTGCCGACCCCGCCGCCACCGATGGGGCGCTGCCGCAACGGCCCCGGGATGGGTCAGCGGCCTTTACCCAGTCCGAGATTGACCTGCTGCAAAGGCTTTCGGAGCGCCGGGAGCAAATCGAACTGCGCGAGCGCGAATTGGAGCAGCGCGAGGCGATTTTGCAGGCTGCTGAGGATCGCATTGACCGCAAGATCGGCGATTTGGCCAAGCTGGAAGAAACCATCAAGAACCTGTTGGCCGAACAGACCGAAGAGGAAAAGGCCAAGGTCGCCAAGCTGGTCAATATCTACAAGGCCATGAAGCCGAAGGATGCGGCCCGGATCCTTGATCAAATGGAGATGAGCATCCTGCTGGAACTGTTTGTCGCCATGACCGAGCGGAACTCTGCGGCAATCCTGGCGGAAATGGATCCCTTGAAGGCCCAGGCGGTGACCACCGAACTGGCCACCCAGAAAACCGTGCCCCTCCCCGACGGGGCCGATGGCTAAGCTTGATGGGGCGATGTCCGATGCCTTAGGGGCATGGTCCGTGAAAAACGCCTAAAGGCTTGGCCCGTCGGTGAAAAGGCTTGCACCAGGGGCAACCCTGTCCTAGTAAAATGGTCGGAGAGGCCGGTAGATTTTTTTAATCTTCGGCTCAACCGCCAACAGGTACTGTGATCAATCAACAAAATTCAGAGGTATTTGGGAATGGCCGTCGACAAAAATATGAAGATCCTGATCGTCGACGATTACAAGACGATGCTGCGCATCATCCGCAATTTGCTGCGGCAACTGGGCTTCACAAATATTGACGAAGCCATGGATGGTTCCGAAGCCCTGCAAATGTTACGGACCACCGGCGGATACGAGTTGGTGATCTCCGACTGGAACATGGAACCAATGACCGGCCTGCAGTTGCTGCGCGAGGTTCGGGCGGACGCCAAACTGAAGGCCATGCCGTTCATTATGGTGACCGCTGAATCGAAGTCGGAAAACGTGATCGCGGCCAAAGAAGCTGGCGTGTCCAATTACATCGTGAAGCCGTTCAATGCGGAAACGCTGAAAACAAAAATGCAAAGCGTGCTCGGCGAGTTCTAAGCCGCTCTCGATCCTGGGGACCGGACCACAGCGGTCCCCGCGAAGCGTCCCGCGCCGAGCACAGTCGAGCGGGGAACAGGATTATCATGACAGATCAGGCGGATCAGGCAGGCCCGGCCCAAAATGGTGGGTTCCAGGGTGCCAGCGCGTTGCTCAAAGCCGCGCTTGGCAAGCTGATGGGCGACAAGACGGGCGATGGCAGCGTTGCAGGCGCAGGTGCCGATCCCACCGCTGCGGTCTCTCTGGAAGATTTGGAACAAGCCCTCTCCTCGGTGGCCACCGATTGGGATGCCCCGCAGCAAGCCGGGGAGGGAGACGCGGAAACCCTGCGCGGCGAGTTGCGCGAGCTGTCGCAGTATATTCATATGGCCCGCCAGGAACTGGCCGCCCTCAGCCCCCGGGATATTCAAGACCGTTTCCTGCCCACCGCCGCCGATGAGCTTGACGCCATTGTTCAAGCCACGGAAACGGCGACGGAAGAAATCATGGATGCCACCGAGGCTCTGGAGGGGCTGTCAGCGGATCTGCCCCAAGAGGTCCAAGATAGCCTGATGGACATTACCACTCGGATCTATCAGGCCTGCTCCTTCCAGGACATCACCGGCCAGCGGATCACCAAGGTGGTACGGACCTTAAAAAGCATCGAAGAGCGGGTCCATGGCTTGGTGCAAACCTTTGGTGAAGGCGGCCCCGCTGGGGCTGTCCCTGATGACGACCCGATGCGCTACCGCGAAACCGCCGCTGCGGTGGGCGATAAAGCCGAAGATGCCGACCTGCTCAATGGCCCCCAAGCGGTGGACGCCGCCATGGGTCAAGACGATATTGATGCCCTATTGTCGGATTTCGACCCGCCAAAGACTTGAGGCGGTGACTCACTTTCGGTCATATTAACCTAAACTATAGAATTTCCGTGTATTCCGGCATGACGGGACGTTTCTCCTTGGCTGGGCCTCGATGACCGATCATGAACCGCGTGACCCCCTGGCCGGCCCTCGGTTTGGGGCGGAAAAGACTCCGGGAGAACCCTCTTCCGGAGACAGCCGAGATGCGTCCGCCGACCAATCATCCTCTGACAGCGCGCTAAACCTGTCGTCCAAGACGTCCGGCTCGCCCTTGGGGGACCCTTTGAGCGATCCTGTGGGGGATCCTTTGCGGGGTTCTTTGGCCGATAGAGATCTGGGCCTGCCCGCCGCCTTTAAAACGCCGGTGCCGCTGCTGCCCGGTCCCATTGGCATTGCTGGCATTGTCGCCTCGGGCTTTCGCCAAGGTCCCGGTGCCGATCAAGCCCGATCCGGGGACCAGACCGGCGAAGACACCCGGCTTAAGGGCACCTTGGGCGGTGGTTTGGGCGGTGTGTTCGGTGGCGGCACGGTTTCGGTGCTTTCGCCGTTTTTGTCGCTCTATTTGGTTTTGATGGCGTTTTTCATCGCCTTGGTCAGCCTGGCGGATCTGCGGCCCGAGCGCTCCCAAGCGGTTTTGAACGCGGTGCAGACCCGGTTTTCCGGTGATGCGGTCGGCCCACTGCCCTTTCCCAGCGATGGCGGCATGGTGCTGAACCCGGCGCGCAGTTTTGTCCAGCATGTCGGCGATTTGTTTGAAACCGAGCTGCCCGGCAGCGCGGTCCAAGATGTGCTGCCCGGCCCGATCCTGGAGGCCACCTTGCCGCTGGACGCCATGTTCCGGCCCGGCGAGGACCAACCGCGCCCGGGCCTGGATCCGCTGTTCACCGCCATTGCCGCCGCGCTGGCTAATCCGCCCCGGGGCGTTTTGCATGAGATGGTCATCACCGCCTATACCGGCGGTGCGCCGGGCGATCCCTATCCGCCGGTCGATGCCCTGGAGTTGCGCCGGGCTGCGGCTCTGGCCGAGGTCTTGCACCATGCCGGGGCTCCCAATGGCAGTGTGGTGGCTGCGGTTGGTCCCGGTCCGCTGGGCCAGGTGGTGTTCACTGGGCGCGCCTTGGCCGAAGGGGGGGTGCTGCGATGATCCGCCCCGGGCGCTATAGCGATGGCCAGGCGGCGACCATGTGGATGGTCACCTTTGCCGATCTGGTGCTGTTGCTGCTGGCCTTTTTTGTCATGCTGTTCTCCATGACCGGTTTTGATCAGGCCGATTTTGCCGGTGTGATCGAAACGCCGTCCATGCGCCGGGATGCGCCGCTGGATGGGGAGAACAACCCGGTGCGGGTGACCTCCAATCTTGCCTCGGTGCCGCGCCAGGAAGCTGGTTCCTTGTTCTGGGTTGCCGGGGTGGTGCGCCGTGCCTTGGCCGAAGACCCCTTGCTCAGCGGCCATGCCATTGACGTCGATGCCCGCCCAGGACGCCTGATCCTGACCATCCCGCCCGAGGTGTTGCTGAGTGAAGCCACCGGCCAGGATGCGCGCGATGGCTCGGCCCCCACCGATGCGGAGATCGGGCCAGGGCGTCCCTTGGTTGCCTTGGCCATGGTGCTGAACCGGCTCGACAATCGAATAGCCGTGGTCGGCCATGCCGCCCCGCAGGAGGGCTATGAGGAAAGCCTGTCCCGGGCGATGGCGGCGGCGGAAGTGCTGCGCCGGGCGGGCTATGGCCGGGATGCGGAAGTGCGCGGCCATGGCGATACCCTGCGCCGGGATGCGGCGATTGAAATTCAGATCCTTGAGGAAGGGTTGCGCTCCGATGCGGGAGGCGCCCCATGACGTCTGCCATCCATCGCATCCCCTGCTTGCTCTCCCGCCACCGCCGCTCTGCGCTGCTGAGCGCCGTTGTGCTGTTGGTGTTTGCGGTTGGTCTGCTGGCCCCGATGTCCCAAACGGCCCAGGCGCAGTCAAACAGCCTGTTTGCTGAGGCCGCCGGGGATCGGGCGCGGATCACCTTCCTGTGGGATGGACCGGTGGCCTTTTCCGCCAATATTGTCAGCGGCGTGTTGATTGTGCAGTTCGACCGGCCCTGGACCGGCAGCCTGGGCGGGGTGCCCGGCGCGGCCAATCCCTGGGTCGCCGGGGTCGCCAGCACTTCGGACCAGCGCACGGTCACCTTCCCGCTGCGGGGCAATTACACCCTGCGCAATCTGTCCAGCGGCGTCGCCGTGGTGCTGGAGCTGGTCGGCCCGCCTGCGGTCGCCGCCGCCCCGGCCCAACCGGCTCCACCCCCAGCCCCGGCTGCGCGCCCGGCGCAACCCTCACCCCAAGCCGCAGCACCGAGCCCAAGCAGTGCTGCGCCCTTAACGGTGCGCACCGGCGAACATGCGGATTATTTCCGGGTGGTGTTCGATTGGCCGCGCCAAGTGCCCTATACGGTCACCGAGCAAGGCGGCAATGCGGTGGTGCGCTTTGATGCGGCCGCCCAGGTTGATCTGGAGCGCCTGCGCCAGCGCTTCCCGGACCGCTTTGCGGCGGGCCAGCTGTCTTCCTCCGGCGGCGGGTCGGCCCTGCAGATGGTGTTGCCTGGCGGTGGCGGGGGTGTGCGGCATTTCCGATCCGGCAATTCCATCGCCATCGATTTGCGCTATGGCTCCGCTGCGGTGACAGCGGCGAGCCCCCAAGCATCCACGGAAACCTCTCCGGCAGGCTCGGGTGGCGCAGCGGGCAGCCAGCTTGCCCAAGCCACTGCCGCGCCCGCTCCGGCGGCTCCGGCGGACCCGACCGATGTGCCGCCGCCTCGGGAAAGCCGCAATGCCGCCCCGACCAGTCCACCGAGCACCACACCGGCCCCCGCCCCAGATGCCGCTGCCGCCCCCGCTCCGGCCTCAGATCAGACGCCGTCGTCTCCGCCTGCGCCAGCCGTTGCCGCCGATGGCTCGGTGCCGCCGCCACGCCCGGATGGCCGGGTCCAACCGCCGCCGGAGCAGACCGAAACCGCCGCGCCGGAAGGCCCGTCCGGTGTCGGGCCGCAGCGCGTTGCTCAAGAAGCCACCCCGGTGGAGACCGACCCAGCAGATGCGGAGCCGGTGCCATCGGTGCTGGGGGCGACCGACAACCCGGCGGAAAACTCGCCCGTGGAAGGGCTGGAGCGTCTTGCCGCCAGCCGTCAGGACGTGCCCGAGCGGCAATATGATCGCGAAATCTATTCCATGTCCTTCTCTTGGGACCGGCCGGTGGCCGCTGCAGCTTTCCGCCGGGCAGGCTATTTGTGGGTGGTGTTCAGCGCCTGGCAAGAAGTCGACATGCGGGTGTTGCGGGTGACCGCAGGCGAGGCGCTGCTGTTTGCCGAACAGGTCGATATCGGGCGTGATGCCACCGCCGTGCGCATGGTGGTGGATCCGATTTTCAGCCCCAGCTTTCGCCGGGAAGGCCTGTTGTGGATCATGGATCTGCAGCGCGGCCCTATGCGTCCGGATGTGCCGATTGCCGTGACGCCGCAGCCGCAATCCCCGGCGGGCCCCAGGCTCTATCTGTCGGTGGCCGAGGGCGGCGATGCCATCACCTTCAATGATCCGGAGGTGGGTGATCCTCTGATCGTGGTCCCGGTGGTGCCGCTGGGCCAGGGCATTTTCCCGGAACGCCGCTTGCCGGATTTGACTCTGCCGGTCACCGCCCAGGGTATTTTGATTGAACCGAAAACCGATGATCTGCAGGTGATCCCCAGCCGCCAGGGGGTGGAGATTTCCTCCGCCGCCGGGTTGCGCTTTACCACCGATGCCGACCGTCTGCTGGCCATGTCCGGCCTCGGGGCCGATGACGGCCTGTCGAGCATTTTCAATATTCCGGCCTGGCGCGGCAATCCGCAGCAGCATTTCAGCACCCGCCGGGCTCAGGCTTTGGAGGCGGTGTCCATCGCCCCGCGCTCTCGCCGCAATGATGCCCGACTGGAGCTGGCGCGGTTCTATTTCGCCAATGGCTATGCCCCGGAAGCGCTGGGTGTGTTGCGCACCATCCTGGCCGATGGCGGCGAGGGCTTTTTGAACCGGCCCAGCTTCCGGGCGGTGCGTGGGGGCTCGAACCTGTTGATGGGGCGCTATCGGGACGCGGTGGATGATCTCAGTCATCCTGGTCTGGCCGATGTGGACGAGGCCGCCTTCTGGCGCGCCGCTGGCCAGGTGCGGATCGGCAATCCGGCGATCCAGGCCTCGATCCTGGACAGCACTGGCGGGGTGATCACCGACTATCCCCGGGATGTCCGGCGCAAAATGGCCTTCATTGCTGCCGAGGGGGCCATTGCCGCCGCCGATGATCTGGCCGCCCATAATTTCCTGGAGGCTGCAGCCTCTGCAGTGACCACCGCAGGCCACCAGGCTCAGCTGCTGTATTTGGAAGGGCTGCTCAATGAGAGCACCGGGGCCTTCGAAGATGCGTTGTCCAGCTGGGAAGAATCCGTTTCCATGAACAGCCAGAAATGGAGCGCGTTTTCGCAGCTGAAGATCCTGGAGATGAACCTGTCCCTGGATCGGATCACCGAGGCTGAGCTGATCGCCGGGCTGGAGCGGTTGCGCTTCCAATGGCGCGGCGATGACTTCGAATATGACCTTCTGCGTCGGCTGTCGAACCTGCATTTGGACAGCGGTGATTTTGGCGCTTCTTTGCGGCTGTTGAAACTGGCCGCAACCTACTTCCGCCATCGCCCGGAGATCGGCGAGGTCACCGATCAGATGAGCGAAGTGTTCGAGGATCTGTTCCTGCGCGGCGCGGCGGACCGGATGTCGGACGTTCGGGCCATTGCGCTTTATGATGAGTTCCGCGAGCTGACCCCGCCCGGCGAAAAGGGCGATGAGATGATCCGGCGTCTGGCCGACCGTCTGGCCAAGGTGGATTTGCTGGAACAGGCCGGGGTGTTGTTGGATCGCCAGCTGTCGACCCGTTTGACCGAGCCGGGCGAGGAGCGGGCCAATGTCGGCGCGCGGTTGGGCCTGATCTATTTGTTTGATGACCGGCCCCAGGACGCGCTGAACACCCTCCAGGCGACGGAAAGCGGTGGCTTGCCCGAAGAGCTTGGCGTCCACCGCAATCAGTTGGAGGCCCGAGCCCTGGCCAGCCTGGGGCGGCCCAATGATGCCATTGCCCGGCTGGAGGGGGACAACAGCCGCGATGCCAATATTCTGCGCGCCGATATATACTGGCAGGCGGCGAATTGGCCGATGGTCGCCCGGGCCTTGAGCGTCCTGGTCCCGACCCCCAGTCGCGGTGTTACCTTGGAAGCCGAGGACGCCATGCGGGCCACCGACTGGGCCATGGCCTTGAGCCTGGCCGGGGATGAACCGCAAGTGACCTTGCTGCGGCGGCGTTATCTGGAGGCCATGCGCGGCACCGATTATTTCGATGCCTTTGACCTCTACACCACACCCGGTGCGCGGGATCTGGTGGATTACCGCAAGATCAATCAGCAGGTCGCCCAGGCCGAGGCCTTCCGCTCCTACCTGTCGGTCTATCGCCAGCGTCTGAAAGATGACCGCCTGGAAGAAGGGCGGCAGCAAGGTGACCGGTTGAACGCGATCAACTGATCACTGCCCACCGCCGACTGCCCATTATCGTCCTCAACTCTCTCGCATGCCCCGGCGCAGAATATCCGTCAGCGGGCGCAGCAGGTAATCCAACGCCGTGCGCTCACCGGTCAAGATCATCGCCTCGGCAGGCATGCCCGGCAGCAGCCGCACATCCATCGCCGCCAGGGTTTCCGCATCCGCCGGATCGACCTGCAGCCTCGCCGCAAAATAACGCCCGCCGGTGACCGGATCTGTCAGGCTGTCTGCGGAGAGATAAACCAACTCGCCCTCAATCCGGGGCAGATTGCGCTGGGCATAGGCCGACAGATGGATCACTGCCTTTAGGCCGACCCGGACTACATCCACATCATTGGGTGACAGCCGGGCATCGATCAGCAGATCCTCTTCCGCCGGGACGATGTCAAGCAAGGCTGCCCCCGGGGACAGCACCGCGCCCTGGGTGGTGAAGGCCTGGTTGACCACCACGCCGGAAACCGGGGCGCGGATCTCCAGGCGCTTCAGCACATCATCGGCCGCCGCAACCCGTTCCAACACACCGGAGAGTTCGGAGCGCACCGCCTCCAGCTCTGCGGCAATGTCCTCCAGCCGGGTGGCATCATCGGCCACATCCCGGGCCTGGGTCTCGCCAATGGATTGCTCGGCCCGGGCGATAGAGGCCTGATGCTCCGCCCGTTGGCCGCGCAGGCTGGCCCGGTGGCGCTGCAGGGACAACAACCGGGGTTTGCGCTCCAGGCCGCGATTGACCATGTCCTCGACCCCTTCGACCTCCTCGTCGATCAGAGCCAGCTGTTCATCGAGGCTGGCGATCATCGCCTCCAGGCCGGTGATCTCCGCCTGCAATTGCGCGCCGCGCTGGGCCAGGATCCGTTTGCGCTTGTCATGGGTTTCCGCCTGGCTGCGGAACTGATTGACCTGCCCCTCCAGCACCAGGGCGGATTGGTCCGAGGTTTCGGCTTCCTCGACCAGCCAGTCCGGGAACACCAAGCGGTCCTGACCGGCCTGCTGCGCCCGCAGCCGGACCAGCCGGGCGGACAGGGCGACCATGCGGCCATGGTGGAAGCCATAGGTCGCCCGGGCCTGGGCGTCGTCCAGCACCACCAGCACATCCCCGGCAGCCACCTCGGAGCCATTGGTCACATGGAGATCGCGGATGATGCCGCCCTCCAAATGCTGCACCGTGCGCCGTCCAATATCCGGGCTGACAATGCCCGGTGCGATGGCGGCTCCGGCCAGCGGTGCAAAGGCCGCCCAACCGCCGAGCCCACCAAAGAACAGCGCAATGATCACCGTCGCGATCCAGAACGGCGTACGCAAAAACCCGCTCAGGCTTGGCGAGGAAGGCGGCTGGGGCGTGGGGTCTGGTGTCATGGGGTGCCCTCCGGTTTCACTGTACCGATTGCCGCAGTGGGTTTGGGGCCAGGGTTGGGTGCAGGTGCCATGCGGCGTTCGATCTCCGCCAAAGCCTTGTCCCGTGGTCCATGCAGCCGCAGCCGTCCGGCCTCCAGATACAGCACCTCGTCAACGCCGCGCAGCACGGCGCGGCGATGGGCCACCAGGACGACGGTGACGTTTTTCTGCCGCAGACCAAGGATGGTTTCCACCAATGCCCGCTCGCCCTCCGCATCCAGATTGGCGTTGGGTTCGTCCAGCACCACCAGGGCCGGATCGCCGAACAGGGCGCGGGCCAGACCAATGCGCTGGCGTTGCCCGCCGGAGAGCACAAAGCCGCCTTCCCCCAGCGGGGTGTCATAGCCTTGGGGCAGGGAGGCAACCAGGGCATGGACCCCGGCCAGTTTGGCCGCCTTGATCACCGCCTCGTCCGGGGCATCGGCCAGACGGCTGATGTTTTCGCGCACGGTGGCGGGGAACAGCTCGACCTCCTGGGGCAGATAGCCCAGATGCGGCCCCAGATCCTCCGGACGCCAGCGGTTCATCTCGATCCCGTCCAGCTGGATGCTCCCGGTGGTGGGGCGCATCACCCCGACCAGCAAGCGGCACAGGCTGCTTTTGCCTGCCGCCGAGGGGCCAAGGATCGCGGTGACCTTGCCGGGGCTGAGGCGCAAGGAGAGCGCCTCCAAGATCGGGGCCGGGGCGCTGTCCGGCTGCAGGGTGACGTCCTCCAACACCCAAGCGCCGTCCGGGCGGGGCATGGTGGTGTGGCCGACCTGGGCGGGCAGGCCTCGATTGCCCAACAGCCGATGCAGGCGGCCCAGGGCAGTGCGGGCGGCCAAGAAGGCGCGCCAGCCATTGATGGTTTGCTCCACCGGGGCCAAAGCCCGGCTGAGCAGCACCGAGGCCGCGATCATGCCGCCGGGCGAGAGCGATCGATCGAGCACCAGCCAAGCCCCCAGACCGAGGATCCCGGCCTGGACCGCCATGCGCAAAAACCGGGTGACGCCGGAGATGGCAGCGGCCCGGGTCGAGGCTTGGTCGACCTGGGCGTCATGGGCATCGCTGACGGTGCGCCAGCGCTGGACCAAAGCGGGCATCATGCCCATGGCCTGGACCGCTTGGGCGTTGCGCCCCGCAGCCTCGGCCATGCGGGTCCGGGTGGCATGCAGATCTCCGGCCGCCCCCAGCGGGGTCCGGGTCAGGCGATTGGTGATCAGGGCCAGCGCAAAGAGGGCAATGGCGGCGGCCAGGGCAGCGGCCCCGATCCAGGGATGGACGATGAACAGCACGCCGATGAACAGCGGCACCCAGGGCGCATCGAGCATGGCGGTGATCCCGGCCCCGGTCAGGAAGCCCCGGATCTGGGCCAAGTCGCGGAAGCCCTCGCCGGGGCCGCGCCCGCCCAGGGCATGGCCGACGGAGGCCACCATCACCGGTGCGCCGAGGCGGCCTTCGACCCATTGGGCGATGCGGTTCAGGATCGCCAAGCGCAGGCCGTCCAAAATGCCATGGACGGCGAGGGCCAGCAGGGCGACGGCGGACAGCAGGATCAGGGTTTCGACGCTGCCGGTGGACAGCACCCGGTCAAACACCTGCATCATGTAAAGCGGGATGGTCAGGTGCAGCAGATTGAGAAAAAAGCCCAACACCATCAGCGCCAGGGAACAGCGGCGCACCGCGCCCAGGGTGTCGCTTAGATCTTTGGACGGGTTGGTGGCCAAGGGGGTGGCCAAGGGAGTGGTCTTGGCGGTGGTCGGGTTGGGGGCAGGCGATGTCGATGCGGTCATGGAAATCGGCCTGAAAAGGGTTGTGCGGGACAGATGGATTTCGTTTTAACCAGGAAACGACTCAACTACCAGCGCAGTTGAGTCGTTTCGAGGGCGTATGGGTCTCGCGGGTGGGCCTTAGAAAATGAAGTCGTTGGCATCCAGTTCATTCATGCCAACCCCTTGCAGGGTCAGGCGGCCACCGCTGGCCAAATGGTAGTAGACGTCGCCATTGGCGTCCAAGCCCCGGCCACCGGCCTCGAAGTGATCTTGGTTCACATCCTGACCGCGGAAGTCGATCACGTCCTCGCCCACGGTGAAGTCGGTGATGGTGACGCTTTCGGCGGCGAAGCTGATGACAAAGCTGTCGGCATCATGGCCGCCGGACAGCCGGTCATGCCCGGCATCGGCATAGAGGGTGTCCATGCCGAAGCTGCCCCAAAGCTGGTCATTGCCTTGGCCACCGACCAGGACGTCATTGCCGAACTCACCATAAAGCCGGTCATTGCCATCCCCGCCTTCGATATAGTCGCTGCCGAAGCCACCGGAGACCATGTCATTGCCGGTGCCGCCATAGAGCGCGTCATGGCCATTGCCGCCATAGAGATAGTCGTTATCGGCTTCACCATGCAGGATGTCATTGCCGTCATTGCCATGGATCCGGTCGGAGCCGCTGCCGCCCCAGGCTTCATCGGCGTCATCGCCACCGCGCATCACATCATCGCCGGTATAGCCCCAGAGTTGGTCCCGGCCAGCGCCGCCATCGAGCTGGTCATTGCCGGTGCCGCCGCTGACAAAGTCATTGCCGTCACCGCCATAGAGCAGATCGTCGCCCGCATCGCCGGAGATAAAGTCATTGCCGAAGCCGCCTTCGATCATGTCCATGTCGTTGCCGCCGAACAGCCAGTCATTGCCCGCTTCGCCATAAATGAAGTCGATGCCGTCGCCGCCATTGATGTCGTCATCGCCGTTATAGCCGTGGATCTCGTCATCTCCGGCTCCGCCATTGATGAAGTCATTGCCAGTGCCGCCATTGATGTCGTCATGACCGTCGCCGCCCTCGATGAAGTCATTGCCGCCGGAGCCCCACAGGACGTCATTGCCGGACCCGCCGAAAATGATGTCGTCGCCTTCGCCGCCATTCAACTCATCGTCGCCGCCATTGCCATGCAGGGTGTCATTGCCGCCCTCGCCATTGACATAGTCATTGCCATTGCCGCCCCAGGCTTCGTCATTGCCAGACCCGCCGCGCAGGGTGTCATTGCCGTCACCGCCATCCAGGACATCATCGCCATTGCCGCCATTCAGATAGTCGTTGCCGCCATGGGCCTCCAGGACGTCATTGTCATCGCCGCCAAACATGCGGTCATAGCCAGACCCGCCAATCAGCCAGTCATCGCCATCATTGCCATAGAGGCTGTTGCGGCCATCACCGCCGATCAGGAAGTCGTCGCCGTCATTGCCATAGAGCACATCATCGCCCTTGCCACCGTCGAGCACGTCATTGCCCGCGCCGCCATAAAGGGTGTCATTGCCACCGAAGCCGCCAAGCCAGTCATTGCCCGCCAGGCCATCCATGTTGTCGTCATATTTGGAGCCGTTGATGGCGTCATCACCAAAGGTGCCGACAGTGTTTTGGTCAAAGTCGTCTTTGTTGTCTTTGCTTAAGGGGGCGATGAACTTGGACATTTCTTGTCTCCTTGACTTGCGTCAACCGCGCTCTTGCGGGGTGTTTGTCTCTGATGAAGACACTATGTCGCAAAAATTTTGGCTCCCCTGTGATCGACGACACAAGAGCAGAGTTTTTTAAAACAATTAAATACATCGAATTTCGATCTATTTTTGCTTCTGCGTACTCTGGAGTGACGGAAGTCACACTTGAGATAGTCTTCTGTGATGGTTGTTACAGGCATTCTATGCTTTGTGATGCCGATCACAGGGCAGGTCTTTGGCAAAGGGAACGCTTTTCGGGACAACGGCAAAACGGCTTAACTACCTATGTAGTTAAGCCGTTTCGAAGTCGGTTCGGTCCGGTAGGGTGGCCTTAGAACATGAAGTCGTCTGCATCCAGTTCGTTCATGCCTACCCCTTGCAAGGTTAGGCGGCCGCCATTGGCTAGGTCATAATAGACATGCCCATTGGCATCCAATCCACGCCCGCCGAACTGGAAGCCATTTGGGTCGATGGCTTGGCCGCTCAGGTCGATGCGGTCTTGATCCACCTCAAAGTCGGTGATGACCACCTGCCCGGCGTCGGCCCCGATCCAGTAACTGTCGGCGCCACTGCCGCCGATCAGTTGGTCGGATCCGGCATCGGCGACCAGAACATCATTGCCTGAGCCGCCCCACAGCTGGTCATTGCCCCGTCCGCCGAAAAGCACGTCATTGCCGGTCTCGCCATAGAGCCGGTCATTGCCGTCTCCGCCTTCGATATAGTCGCTGCCGAAGCCGCCAGCGGCCATGTCATCCCCGGTTCCGCCATACAGCGCATCATGGTCTTCGCCGCCATACAGGATGTCATGACCGGCTTCGCCATGCAGGATGTCGTTGCCCTCATCGCCATAGATCCGGTCTGCACCGGTGCCGCCATAGGCCTCGTCGATGTCGCGCCCGCCGCGCATCACATCATTGCCGGTATAGCCCCAGAGCTGGTCGCGGCCATTGCCACCCTCGATCTGGTCATTGCCAGCACCGCCGCTGACAAAGTCATTGCCGTCGCCGCCATGCAGGGCGTCATCGCCACCGTCGCCGGAGACCAGATCATTGCCACGCCCGCCCTCGATACGGTCCGCATCATTGCCGCCGAACAGCCAGTCATTGCCCTCATCGCCATAAATGAAGTCGATGCCATCGCCGCCATCAATGTCATCATCCCCGCTATGGCCCCGGATGTCGTCATCGCCATCGCCGCCATTGATGAAGTCATTCCCGGAGCCGCCCTGGATGCTGTCTCGGCCGGCACCACCCTCCAGGAAATCATCCCCATCGCCGCCCCTTAGGGTGTCGTTGCCGTTTCCGCCATAAAGGGTGTCATCCTCGGTCCCGCCGTCCATCTCGTCATCGCCGTCATTGCCATGGAGGACGTCTTTGCCTTGGCCGCCGGAGATCTCGTCATCGCCAGCACCGCCCCAGGCTTCATCATCGCCATTGCTGCCATAAAGGACATCGTCGCCAGCCCCCCCATCCAGGACGTCATCGCCCCAGGAGCCGTTCAGATAGTCGGTCCCGCCATGGCCCTCCAGCACATCATTGCCATCGCCGCCGAACATGCGGTCGCTGTCCTTGCCGCCCACCAACCAGTCATTGCCATCATTGCCATAGAGGCTGTTGCGACCATCGCCACCGGCAAGGTAATCGTCGCCGTCATTGCCGTAGAGCACATCATCGCCCTTGCCGCCGTCGATGACGTCATTGCCTGGCCCGCCATAAAGGGCGTCATTGCCGCCAAAGCCGCCGATCCAGTCATCGCCAGCCAGGCCATTGATGGTTTCATCTTCCGCCGTGCCATCGATGATGTCATCGCCAAAGCTGCCGACCCGGTCATAGTCGAAGCCGTCCTTGTTTAAGGGCATTTGCGGTGTCAGGGTGAGGTGCCATTTTGACATTTCTTGTCTCCTTATCCTGCCGTCACCCAAGGTTTCCTGGGTGTTCTCTGGGGATAAGAAGACTATAAAAAAGTGATTCGTCTGAGAATGTGATGTAAAGCACAAATATAAATGATTCTATATTTAATTATTGTGTTGATTTTATCTTTATTTATATTTTGTTAAGAGTTTGGAAGAGCAAGGGAAAGGTAGATCTAAGTATTATTTTATTTCGTTAGCCCGAAGCAGAAACGGCTCAACCACATATGGAGGTGAGCCGTTTCGAAGTCGCGTCAATCCAATCGGGTGGGGCAGCTCTAGAAGATGAAGTCGCCCGCATCCAGTTCATTCATGCCAACCCCTTGCAGGGTCAGGCGACCGCCGCTGGCCAGGCTGTAATAGACATCGCCATTGGCGTTCAGGCCGCGGCCACCGGCTTCGAAGGCGTCCGGGTTGATGTTCTGGCCGCTCAGGTCGATACGGTCCTGGCCTTCATTGAAGTCGGTGATGGTCACATGCCCGGCATCCGCGCCGATGATGAAGGTATCGACCCCATCACCGCCGGACAGCCGGTCATGCCCGGCATCGGCGATCAGGACATCATCGCCAAAGCTGCCCCACAGGCTGTCATTGCCTTGGCCACCGACCAGGACGTCATTGCCGAACTCACCATAGAGCCGGTCATGGCCGTCGCCGCCTTCGATATAATCGCTGTCGGAGCCGCCATAGGCCACGTCATCGCCGGAGCCGCCATAGAGCGCGTCATGGCCCCGCCCACCCAGCAGGATGTCATTGTCGGCTTCGCCATGCAGGATGTCATTGCCGTCATCGCCATAAATCCGGTCGGCGCCGCTGCCGCCCCAGGCCTCGTCCATGTCACCGCCGCCCCGGATCACGTCATTGCCGGTATAGCCCCAGAGCTGGTCGCGGCCATTGCCACCATCGAGCTGGTCATTGCCGGTGCCGCCGCTGACAAAGTCATTGCCTTCGCCGCCATAGAGCAGGTCGTCGCCCGCATCGCCGGAGATGAAGTCATTGCCGTAGCCGCCTTCGATCATGTCCATATCGTTGCCGCCGAACAGCCAGTCATTGCCGACCTCGCCATAGATGAAGTCGATGCCGTCGCCGCCATGGATATCGTCATCGCCATTGAAGCCCCGGATCTCGTCGCTGCCCGCGCCGCCATTGATGAAATCCCGGCCCTCGCCGCCATTGATGGTGTCAGCCCCGTCGCCACCGTCGATGAAGTCGTCTCCGGCCGCGCCCCACAGGGTGTCATTGCCCGCCCCGCCAAAGACTTGGTCATTGCCGTCGCCGCCATTGACGGTGTCATGGCCGTCATTGCCATAGAGCGTGTCATTGCCGCTGCCGCCAAAGACATCGTCATTGCCCGCTCCGCCCCAGGCCTCGTCATCGCCTTGTTCGCCGCGCAGGATGTCGTCGCCATCGCCGCCATCCAGCACATCATTGCCGGTGCCGCCATTCAGATAGTCGTTGCCGCCATGGGCCTCCAGGACGTCATCGTCATCGCCGCCAAACATGCGGTCATAGCCGGAGCCGCCGATCAGCCAGTCATCGCCATCATTGCCATAGAGGCTGTTGCGGCCCTCGCCACCGACCAGGAAGTCATCGCCGTCATTGCCATAGAGCACATCATTGCCCTTGCCGCCGTCCAGCACATCATTGCCCGCGCCGCCAAACAGGGTGTCATTGCCGCCAAAGCCGCCGATCCAGTCATTGCCGGTCAGGCCATCGATGAAGTCGTCATATTTGGTGCCGTCGATGGTGTCATCGCCAAAGGTGGCGTTCTTGGGTTGGTCTTGATCGTCTTTGTTCAGGGGGGCGATAAACTTGGACATTTCTTGTCTCCTAGACTTGGGTCATCCCGGCTCGACCGGGTGTTTCTCTCTGATGACCAAACTATGCGCCCAATGTCGGAGGGGTCCTGTGATGGAAGACACAAGCAAGTTCATTTTAAAAAGAATTAAATACATCGAATTTCGATCTATTTATGTTTTGGTAATCTCTTGAGTGATCTCTATCACACTTGTGAGGTGCTTTTGTGATCGCCGTCACAGGCTTGAGAACACTTTGTGATCGCCGTCACAGGCTTGAGAACACTTTGTGACCGCCATCACAGCAGTCAGAGGGCAAATCCCTAAACGAAAGCCCATCTTTGTCTGAAGCGAGTGAATTTCATCGACGGAAAGGGAGCGAGCCATGACCGAGGCACCAGAGCGCAATGACATGCCCGATGGCTTTGCCATTGACGCCATGACCCGGGCAGAGGCGCAGCAGCTGTTCGACTGGGCCGCTGCGGAGGGTTGGAATCCCGGTTTGGCGGATCTAGACATCGCCTGGGCGACGGACCCGGACGCGTTCATTGCCCTGCGCGAAACCGCCACCGACGCGCTGGCCGGGGGCGGGACCATTTTCCGCCATGGCCCAGGCTATGGGTTTATGGGGCTGTTCATCCTGCGCAGCGATCTGCGCCGCCAAGGCCTTGGCCAGCGGCTGTGGCACTGGCGGCGGGACCGTCTGCTGGCCCGCCTGGAATCTGGGGCGACCATCGGTATGGATGGAGTGTTCGAGATGGCTGCGTTTTACGAGCGCGGCGGGTTCGCTCCGGTCTATCGCGACCTTCGGTTCCAAGGCCTCGTTCCGACCTCCGTCTCTAGCTCTGGACCGCTGGAGGATCCGGTGGTCGCCCTCGGCCCCGGTGACTTGGCCGCCATCGAGGCTTTGGACCGCCGCTGTTTTCCCTGCCCGCGAACAGACTTTCTGGCCCGTTGGCTTGGCCAGCCCGGTGCAGTGCTGCGCGGCATCCGAGCCGATGCGTCTGAAGGCGCGACGGGCGATGCATTGGCGGCCTTTGGCATGACCCGTCCCTGTCGCAATGGCGTCAAGGTCGGCCCGCTTTATGCCGAAACCCCGGATCAGGCCGAAGCGATCCTGAGGGCGCTGATGGCGGAGACCGGGGGGCTGCAAATGCAGTGGGATCTCCCGGAGGCCAACCCCGCCGCCGTGGCCCTGGCGCACAAAATTGGCTTTGAAGAGGTCTTTGGCTGCGTCCGGCAATATCACGGCCCCGCGCCGGACATCGCGCTCGGCCAGCTTTACGGCGTCACGTCGTTGGAGTTTGGGTAAATTCCGCTGGCTCAAGATAGGGCGCTATATCCATCCAATCCTCTTCGCTGGGGTTATAGAGATGCGTTGGGACATAGCGGGTACCGGTGACCTCAGAGCCCTTTCTGTGGTCTGAAAAGGGCTGCGGAACCGAAAAAAACACGGCGGCCCCGCGTTCGGAGAGTTCCTTGGCCCAGTGCTCAATGATGGACTCTCTTATGGCGTGATCGGCATAGGGGCCCAGAGTTTCCAAATCGGTTTCTTCGAGCGTCGATTTCGCGGTCAGGTCATACAGAGTGGGCACAACAATCGATCCAATTTCCCATCCCCGGGAGGTGAGAATGTTCCGATCCAGGGGCAGGCCTAGTCTGAGATTGTTGTGATCTTTCTCCTCGCCAAGAGCAATGCGATACAGAGTCCGCAGATAGCGCTGATTGATTGGCGAAGACTCGGCCAGCCATAAGTTTTCCAAGCTCGTCGTAATCTCAACACCAGGCTCGCCAATTTTAAACTGATCAAGCTCAAAGAGCGTCCCTTGAACAAAGGCTTGGCTTTTCCAGAAGGTCAGCATGCCGCCCGGGACGTTGATATGTTCCTCCAAATCCCGGACCCGTTTCAGGAGTCCGAGGTCTTCCAAGGCCAGGGTCTCCAGGCTGTTGATTTGAAACGAGGCTTCGGCATGGTCCTCCAGCCGCACATCCATAATTTGCTGGCTGGCCAGATAAAGCTGCAGCGCCTTCTCGAAATGACGGGCCTGGTTTGGTTCGATCAGCCTTATGCAGTCCAGGGCAGCCTTGGAGATGACCGGTTTGCCCTCGGTTGCTTGCTCGGTCAGGATCTTCGCCCAGAGCTTTTGGATCTCTTCATTGCCGACGTGCTGAGCGTAAGTCAGGAAGGCATTCATCCAATCCTCGTCAATGGGCCGGGCTTGGGCACCATTGGCTTCGGCCTCTTCCGCATTGTCACTGGCGCGTGCCGCGATAGCCTCAAGATTGGTCTGATATCGCATTTCTTGGGTCACCAGTCTTTGCGCGGCCCGATCCCGAGTGGTTGGAAGCGCCTCTCCACTCCTCAGCAGGTCCGCCTTGGCTTCGGCTTGGGCCAAGCGAAGGGTTTTGTAGGCCGCGACATCGGCTTCGGCTTTGCCAACCCTGCGGATTTGCCAAGGTTCCAAAGTGCTGCCAATTGCTTTGCTGAAAGCTCCAACAATCACTTCTGCCATCTTACCCAGGCCGGTCAGGTCTTCCATCGTTACCTCATCGCATGCAGCCAATGGCTTTTAGACTAACGAAACACTATCCAGGGCGTAAAGTTGCCGATTTGAAATCCACCCGGCGTCTCGTTGCGTAGGTTGAATGACTGCCTCGTTCTGCCACCCGCTTCGGAGCCAACCCATGTCGCCGCTGGATGCCACCCCTTCCGACAGCCTTGAGCCCCTGGAGCTCAGTTCCTTCCCCACCGGCGGCAGCGCCATTGTCATTGGCGCGTCCGGTGCCATTGGCGGGGCGCTGCTCGATCAGCTGCGGCCCAATGACCGCTTCACCCAAGTGCTGGGGTTCAGCCGCAGCGATGATACGGCGCTGGATCTGACCGACGAGGACAGCATCGCCCAGGCCGCCCATCTGATCGCCAAGGCCGGACCGCCGCGCCTGATCTTTGACGCCACCGGCTATCTCCATGACGAAACCCACGGGCCGGAAAAAACCTGGAACGCCCTGGACCCCGACGCCTTAGCGAAAAACTTTGCCCTGAATTGCATCGGCCCGGCCCTGCTGATGAAACATCTGCTCCCCCTGCTGCCTCGGAAAGGCAAGGCCGTGTTCGCCACTCTGTCGGCCAAGGTCGGCAGCATTGAAGACAACCGGCTGGGTGGCTGGTATGGCTATCGAGCCTCCAAGGCGGCGCTGAACCAAATGGTGCGCTCTGCGGCCATCGAGTTGCATCGCCGCGCCCCGCAAGCGCTCTGTGTCGCCCTGCATCCGGGGACCGTGGCCAGCCGCCTGTCCGCGCCCTTCGCCAAAACCGGCCTGTCGGTGCAGCCCCCGGCGCAGGCTGCTCAAGCCCTGCTCCAGACCCTGGACGGCCTGGATGCTGAGGACACCGGTGGCTTCTTTGACCGCAGCGGCGCGCGCCTGCCCTGGTAGGGCGACCCGCCCCTCCCTTTCCCAAGATCTGACGAGGCGTCTGGCCCATGGCGCGGATGCGCAAAAAAGCCGAACTGCCACAAAAGACCTGCCCGGCCTGCCTCCGCCCATTTTCTTGGCGGCGCAAATGGGCGCGGGATTGGGACAGCGTGGTCTATTGCTCGCAACGCTGCCGGTCCCAGGGCCGTCCCGGTTCCGCCCCCACACGCTCTGAGGGGCAGCCATGACAGTGCCAGCAACAGCGGGGACCAGCCTGCGGGTGGTGCTGGGCGATCAGCTCAGCCGCGATCTCTCCGCCTTGCGCGACCTTGATCCGGCCCGGGATCGGGTGCTGATGATGGAGGTCCCGGAAGAAACCACCGCTGTGGGTCACCACAAACAAAAGATCGTGCTGTTCCTGGCCGCCATGCGCCATTTCGCCGCCGCGCTGCAGGCCGAGGGCATTGGCGTCGACTATATCGCGCTGGATGATCCGGACAATGCGGGCTCCTTCACCGCCGAGCTGGAGCGCGCCATTGCCCGCTACCGGCCCGAGCGGGTGGTCGTGACCCATCCCGGCGAATGGCGGGTGCTGCAAGCGGTCCAAGGCTGGACGGCGCAATTCGGTCTGCCGGTGGAGATCCGCGATGATGACCGGTTCTTTTGCAGCCTCGATTGGTTTGCCCGCTGGGCCGAGGGCCGCAAGACCTGGCGCATGGAGCATTTCTACCGCCCGATGCGCCGGGAGAGCGGCCTGTTGATGGAGGCCGACGGCCAGCCGGTGGGCGGTAAATGGAATTATGATGCGGACAACCGCAAGCGCCTGCCCAAGGGGCTGGTGCCGCCCCAGCGTTTGCGCTTTGCCCCGGACCCGATCACCGAGGAAGTCAAAGCCCTGGTCGCTGCCCGCCATGGCGAGAATTTCGGCAGCCTGGAAGACTTCGGCTGGCCGGTCACCCGGGCCCAGGCCCTGGAGGCCTTGGACCATTTCATCACCGATGCCCTGCCGGATTTTGGCACCTATCAGGACGCCATGGCCCGGGATGAGCCGTTCTTGTTTCACGCCCTGTTGGCCCCGGCGTTGAATATCGGTTTGCTGTCCCCGCGCGAGGTCTGCGCCCGGGCCGAGCAGGCGTTTCGCGATGGCGCGGCCCCGCTCAATGCCGTGGAAGGCTTTATCCGCCAGATCCTGGGCTGGCGGGAATATGTGCGAGGGATCTATTGGACCCTGATGCCGGATTATGGCCAGGGCAATGCGCTGGAGGCGACCCGGCCCTTGCCCGCGTTCTATTGGACCGGCGAGACCGATATGCGCTGCATGCGCTCGGTGATTGGCGCGACCGAACGCCATGCCTATTCGCACCATATCCAGCGTTTGATGGTCACCGGCAATTTTGCCCTGCTGGCCGGGATTGATCCCCAGGAGGTTGAACGCTGGTATCTGGCAGTTTATGCCGATGCGTTGGAATGGGTGGAGATGCCCAACACCTTGGGCATGGCGCTGTTTGCCGATGGTGGGCGCATGGCCTCCAAGCCCTATGCGGCCTCCGGGGCCTATATCGACCGCATGTCCGATTTTTGCGGCCAATGCGTCTATGCGGTCAAACAGAAAACCGGCCCCGGAGCCTGTCCGTTCAACGCACTCTATTGGGCCTTCCTGATCCGCAATCAAAACCGGCTGGCGGACAATCCCCGGCTCGCCATGCCCTACCGCACCCTGCGCGGCTGGTCAGAGGACCAAAAGGCCGCCTATTTGGCGGATGCCGAACGCTTTCTGGCCAGAATGGATGCCGGGCTACCAGACGAAGGCGGGGATCATGGCGACGGGCGACAAACCATGTTTGGCCATTAGGGTTGCGACCTTGGCCGGGTCGGCCTTCTCGCCATGGCGGATGCCCAAGGGCTGGGCGTTCAGCCCACCGGTGACCAGGATCCCATCGAGGCCGGAGGCCTCGGCCCCAGGCATGTCGGTGTGCAGGCCATCGCCGATCACCGCCACCTTGGCCTCCGGGCCGAGATCGAGCATTTCCAGTGCCAGATAATAGACCGCCGGATCGGGCTTGCCGCGATTGATCACCGTGCCGCCCATGGCGCTATAGGACTGGGCCAGCAATCCGGCGCACATTACCTTTTTGCCCTCGCGGATGACATATTGGTCCGGATTGGCGCAGACCATCGGCAGGTCCTTGGCCCGCATCCGCGCCATCAACGGCACATATTTTTCCACCGTGTCGCTTAAGTCCACCGGGCCGGTCATCAGCACCCAATCGGCCTCTTCTGGGCTGTCGACCTTGGTCATCGGCAGGCCATCCAGGGTGCCGTAATCCCGCTCCGGGCCAACCAGACAGACCTTGCTGCCCAGCGCAGCAAACTCGGGGTTTTTGCGCTGGGCCAGTTCCAGATTGACCGCATCGCCGCTGGTGATGATGCCCTTATAGAGGTCTTCGGGGATGCCCATGCCATCCATCAACGTGCTGACCACCTGGGCTGGACGCGGTGCATTGGTCAACAGCACGACGGGCTTTTGCGCGGCTTTCAGGGCGGCGAGGCAGGACGCCGCGCCGGGATAGGCGGTCACCCCATCATGGATCACGCCCCAGAGGTCGAGGATGAAGCCGTCATAGCGCGCAGACAGCGGGGCGACGCCACTTAAGGCCTCAGGAGCTTTGGACGATCCGGCTGGCATATCTTGTTTCTCACTTTCTTAATTTGCATCAACACCGACGGCCTCGGAGACCGTGGCAAAGCCGTCTCGGGCCAGCAGGGCAGCCAGATCCGTTTTGACCTGGCCCACCAAGCCCGGCCCGCCATAAACCAGGGCGGAGTAGATCTGTACCAGAGAGGCTCCGGCCCGGATCCGGGCATAGGCCTCCGCCCCGCTACCAATGCCGCCGACGCCGATCAGGGGCAAGCGGCCCTCGGTCAGCTGGTAAACCCGGCGCAGGACCTGAAGCGCCATGTCCGTCAGGGGCGCACCGGACAGTCCGCCGGTTTCGCCCTTTTGCGGATCGCTGAGGCTGTCCGGGCGGCTGATGGTGGTGTTGGTGCAGATCAGACCGTCAAGGCCTTCGTCCAGGGCCACGGCGGCGATGTCCGCCAGATCGGCCTCGACCAGATCCGGAGCGATTTTCAGCAGCAGCGGCGGCATGGTGCGCTCGGCGGGCAGGGGGGCCTCGGCCAGGGCCTCCCGGGCGCGGCGGATCAACTCGGTCAGGGGCTCCCGGCCTTGTAAGGCACGCAGGCCCGGCGTGTTGGGCGAGGAAACATTGATGGTCAGATAATCCGCATAGCGCGCCAGCCGATGGATGGTCTTGGCATAATCGCTGGCGTCGTCCGTCGTGTCCTTATTGCGCCCGACATTGACCCCCAGGATCGCGGGAGCGACCCGGGGTGCGGCGGTTTGTAAATGCGCCGCCATCGCCTCCATGCCCGCATTGTTAAAGCCCATGCGGTTGATGACGGCCTGATCGGCGGTCAGGCGGAACAGGCGCGGCTTCGGATTGCCCGGCTGGGGGCGCGGGGTGACGGTGCCGACCTCGACAAAGCCAAAGCCGAGCCGGGCCAAAGCCGGGGCGACTTCGGCATTCTTATCAAAGCCCGCGCCAACACCGATCGGGTTGGGGAAGCAGCGGCCCCAAAGCGTGGTCTTTAGGCTGGCGGGATCGGGTTTGGAGCCGCCAAACAAGGGCGCAACCAAGCCGGTTTTCAGCGCTTTGATCGCCAGATTGTGGGCGTCTTCCGCCTCCATCCGGCGCAGGACCGGCCAGGCGAGGGCATAAGGGTTTACCATTGCCTAGCTGTCGTCCTTCAGGAATGGGAAATCCAGTTTACCATCGGGCAGCAGGGGCAGGGGTTCGACACTGCGCACCGCTTCCAAAGGGATGCTGCCGAACAGATGCGGGAAGGCGTCATTGTCCCGGGCCGGGACCGTTTCCCATTTCAGATCGCCTTTGATCCGGGCAGCATCGATCACCAGCAACACGAGGCCTTCCTGTCCGGCGAAATGGCGCTCGGCACTTTCCTCGGCCTGGGTCGCCGTAGACAGATGGATAAACGGGTCCGGCCCGCCTGCGTCCTCCAGGCCATAGACGCCCTTGGGCACCGCCTGCATCCAGGCGTCCAAATGGGCGATGTGATAAAGGGTCCGGGCGGTGCGTGTCTGTTCCATGGCCGACTGCCTACCACCATTTGCTGCGCCGCGCAAAGGAACTGGTTAACGGGCTCTCGCGTGTTCGCTCTTATCGTTGTTTTCTAGTGGATCAGAGCACGATTTCGCTCCGGGTGCTGTGGACGGGACGGATGGGCCGGGGTAGTCTTTTGGCTGCTGAAAAGAAACGAACAAACGGGGTGGGTCCAGCGGGGCGCATCCCCTGGCCTCAAGCCTGAAGGAGGGATCACATGGGTGGAGCCGCGCGGGAAGGTCTGGTCTATGCTCAAGGCCGCTGGACGTGGGGCAATCCGGCCCTGCTCGGTCCCGGGTCCCATGGCATGTGGATGGCCTCCACGGTGTTTGACGGCGCGCGCTATTTTGACGGCATGGCCCCAGATCTGGACCGCCATTGCGCCCGGGCGGTCAACTCGGCCCGGGTGATGGGCTTGGATCCGATGCTGACCGGCGAGGAGATCACCGATCTGGCCTGGGAGGGCATTGGCCGCTTCGAGCCGGGCACGCCGCTCTATATCTCGCCAATGTTTTGGGCCGATGCCGGGTTCATCACCCCGGATCCGGGCAGCACCAATTTTTGCCTGTTCATCTTCGAGGCCTCCATGCCCGCCCCGGATGGGTTTTCCGCCGGTCTGACCAAATTCCGCCGTCCGGCCCGGGATATGGCCCCGACGGAGGCCAAGGCGTCCTGTCTCTATCCCAATGTGGCGCGCTGCCTGCGCGATGTGCAGGACCGGGGCTTTGAGACCGCCTTGGTGCTCGACCCGTCGGGCAATGTGGCTGAATTCGCCTATACCAATCTGTTCTTCGCCAAGGACGGCCAAGTCCACACCCCGGAGGCCAATGGCACCTTCCTCAATGGCCTGACCCGGCAGCGGGTGATCAGCCTGTTGCGCGACAGCGGCGTCGATGTGGTCGAGCGTGCGGTGACCTATGAAGAGGTCCTGGATGCGGACGAGGTCTTTGCAACCGGCAATTATTTCAAGGTCGGTCCATGTACCCGTCTAGAGGAGCGTGTTCTTCAGCCCGGACCATTGTTCCGCAAGGCCCGCACTCTATATTGGAACTATGCCCGCGACAGCTTGTAAGGCCGCTCCGGCCACGACCTAATTTCCAGCGGGACCGGCCAACAGTGTTGGTCAGCAGGAAGGGAGGACGTAGGCAATGAGTGAAGACAAACTGGCCACCCCAGAGGGCAGCATGGATGCCGCCGCCGTGGACGCCCCGGCCAAGCCGGTGCCCGCCGCCATGCCGGGTATTGAGGTCAATAAGATTGGCACCGACGCCCCCTGGCGCTGGTTGCAGCTGGGCTGGAAAGACCTGATGGCGACCCCGTTTTCGTCGATGACCTATGGGGTGATCTTCGCCATGATCGGCATGATCCTGCTTTGGGGCCTCAGCGCCCTGAAACAGCCCTATCTGATCCTGCCTTTCACCTTCGGCTTTTTCATCATCGCTCCGGCTTTGGCCACGGGGGTTTATGAGCTCAGCCGCCGTTTGGAGCTGGAAGAGTTCCCGACCTTCGGCGAAACGGTGCCGTCCTTCCTGCGCAACCTGACCCAAATCCTGTTTGGCGCCGGGACCGTCTGCCTGATGTTGTTCGGCTTTGTCCGCCTGTCGATCCTGCTGTTCATGCTGTTCTTCGCCGCCCAGCCGCCCGCGCTGGACCAAGTGGTCACCAGCATCTTCTTCACCACCACCGGCTGGAGCTTCCTGGCGACCTGGCTGGTGCTGGGTGGGGTCTGGGCGTTCTCGATCTTTGCCGGGGCGGCCATTGCCTTCCCAATGATGCTCGACCGCCCGCAAAGCACGACCATTGATGGGATGGTGACCAGCTTCCGCGCCGTGTTGCGCAATCCCGGCCCGATGCTGCTCTGGGCGGCCTTGATCGTGGTCATGACCTTTGCTGGCATCATGACCTTGTTCATCGGCCTTGCGGTCGCTTTGCCGCTGATCGCGCATGCCTCCTGGCATGCTTATCGCGAACTGACCCAGGGTCAAGAATAGCGATTCAGCCCGGCGATGGCCGCATCAAAGGCGGCCAGGTCGTTCAGGCTGCGGGCCAGGATCAGCGCCCCTTCTAAGGTCGCCAGGATGTGATAAGCCTGTGCCTCTCGATTGGGTCCCACGGCGGGTGCCGTGGGACCCAAAGCGTTTTGCAGCCAAGCCAGAGTGCGCTGAAAAAACAGTTTGGTTTCGTCCTGGACTCGGGGCGGCAGGTCCCCGATTTCCGCCCCAAACAGGCCACAGAGGCACATCAGCTGGTCCTCGGTCAGGGAGCGCCGATAGGCCTGAACGAGTCGGTCGATGGCGGCCCCCGGATCATCGGCCAAACTCTCCGGATCGCCGAGTCCGATTAAGAACCGCTCCGTATAGCGATTGGCCAGGGCGACCCCCAACGCTTCCTTGTCGGGAAAGTGGTAATGGATGCTGGCGGATTTGATCCCGACCTGTTTGGCGATCTCGCGAAAGCTAAAGCCGCGATAGCCACCGGTCCGGGCCATGGCCTCGGCCACATCCAAGATCTGATCGATCCGTTCGCTCATCACCCCATTTCCCTACATCTATCAACTGATAGGTAGGAAAAATCGGGTGTGACCACAATGGGGTTTTCTACTCCGCCACCAATTGGCGCATGGCGGCGTATTTTTCCCGCCGGGCCTGCTCTTCGCCGATTCGGAACGACACTTCGACGAAGTCCAAATGGGCTCTCGCGGCGGCTTCAGCGGCCTCCGCATCCCCGGCCAGCACGGTGTTGGCGATCTTGCGATGCTGTTCCAGCAGGCGGTTTCCGGTCTCGTCAACGCAGCGCAAAAAGTCCCGATTGTAGAACACGCCGCGCCGGGTCAGATCGTAGATCGAGGTCATCATGTGGATCAGCATGGCATTGTGACTGGCATTCACGATGGCGATATGCAGCTGCAGATCTGCCTCCCGGGACATGTCCTCATCACCCTGGGCATGGGCCCGTTCCAGGGCCGCCAGCTGCGTCTCGATGACCACCTTGTCGGTCTGGGTTGCCCGCTCCGAGGCTAGGCGCGCTGCGATGGCTTCCTGTTCCCGGCGGTATTCCAGATAGTCATAAAACGCCAGCCCATGACGGGCGAACAAATCGATCAGCGCCGGGGTCATTGCCTGGCCCGATAAGGGGGCAATGAAGCTGCCTTCGCCATGTCGGGTTTCAACCAAACCCCGCTCCTCTAAGGTCTTCAACGCCTCGCGCAGTTTTGGCCGCGACACATCCAGCCGCTCCGCCAGTTCACGCTCGGACGGCAAGCGATTGCCCTCCCGCAAGACGCCACGCACGATCATGTCCTCGATTTTGTCGACAACCATTTCTGCGAGGGATTCGTGCCTTATCCGCTCGAACAGATGGTCTGTGGGTGTCATTTCGGGCTCCCTGCACCGATTATTATCGCTGTTGGACAGAGGTTATCATTTTTTACCAGTGTGGGAATAGAGCAGAATCACCGTAAGAATTTTGCCGGAATTGGCGGATAATCAGGGGATTTGTACGGTTTTGCAGCGCAAAATAACCAATATCGCACGAAATTCCTTGGTTTTTCGCAACCGCGAAGACGCATAAAACCGTTTGACTCATGGGGTGGTAAATAATATGAACCACCCCGGGATCTATGCGCTGAGCGCGTGCCCCGTCTTTGCTAAGCGCATTGCAACCAATGTTGAAAACCTGGGAGGATATCCATGAAAGCAACTCTGACCGGTCTGGCGCTTGCCGCTGGCCTTGGCCTCGCCATTCAGCCGGCCACCGCCGCCGACAAGCTGCTGCTGAAAACCCCGATTGCGTTCTCCACCGAGCTGCCCGGCCTGGGCACCCCCATTCCGCGGGTGGCTGAGCAAGTTGACCTGATGTCTGGCGGCACCTTGAAGATGCGCGTCTACGAGCCGGGCAAGCTGGTTCCGCCGTTCGAAATCCTGGACGCCGTCTCCACCGGTAAAACCAACTCCGGTTACACCACTGCGGGCTACTGGGCTGGTAAGATCCCGGCTGCGCCGCTGTTCTCGGCTGTTCCGTTCGGTCCGGAAGCCGGTGAATATATGGCGTGGCTGTACTACGGCAACGGCATGGCCCTGTATCAGCGCATGTATGACGAAGCGGGCTTCAATGTGAAGGTCCTGCCTTGCGCCATCATCGCCCCGGAAACCTCCGGCTGGTTCGCCAAGGAAATCAACAGCGCCGACGATCTGAACGGCCTGAAGATGCGCTTCTTTGGTCTGGGCGGTAAGGTCATGCAAAAGCTGGGTGTTGCCACCTCGCTGCTGCCTGGCGGTGAAATCTTCCCGGCTCTGGAAAAGGGCGCCATCGACGCCACCGAGTTCTCCATGCCGGCCATCGACGCCCGTTTGGGCTTCCACAAGCTGGTGAAGTTCAACTACTTCCCGGGTTGGCACCAACAAGCCACCGTCTTTGAACTGCTGATCAATGGCGACACCTGGAAAGAAGCTTCCGACCAGCATAAGGCGATCATCGAGAACGCCTGTAAGGCCTCCATGGCTGACAGCTTTGCCGAAGGTGAAGCCTCTCAGTACGCTGCTCTGAAGGACAATGTCGACAACAACGGCGTGACCATCAAGCAGTGGTCCCCGGAAATGCTGGCCACCTTCCGCTCCACTTGGGACGAAGTCGCCGCTGAAGAAGCTGCCGATCCGTTCTTCGCTGAAGTGATGGCTGACATGACCGCCTTCCGGGAAGGCTACCAACTCTGGAAAGAAAACGCCTTCTTGCCGCGCAAGTAGGCCCACCACTCCGGCGGAAGGCCGGGACCAAAACGGTCCCGGCCTTCTGACCATTTGATTTGTTTTTTAATTTTTTAAAGCTCGAACACAAACAACCAACAAGCTCTGACCGCGCGCAGCAAGACGCCGGCATGCAAGTGCTATGGAGGGGACTATGGCTTCTGACCAGGTGCAGAAACCGGATCATGAATTTGATCCCGTTGAGACTTATGAGGAAATCCTAGAGCATCCGGATCGCGACACGCAGTCTGTCGCGGTGGCTCTGGATAAGTTCGTTAAGAGCGTTGGCCATGTGGTCATGTGGGCCAACATCGCCCTGATCGCGGCGATCTTCACCCAGGTTGCGTTGCGCTATCTGTTCGGCCTGAACTTCCCGAAACTGGACGAAATCCAGTGGCATTTCTACGGCTTGGTCACCATGACCGGCATGTCCTACGCCCTGGTCACCGACAGTCATGTGCGGGTTGACGTGCTGCATATGCAGCTGTCCCGGCGGACCCAGCGCCTGATCGAGATCGTCGGCATCTTGGCCCTGCTGGTGCCGTTCCTGTTCCTGATGATCGATCAGGGCTACGACTATTTCTATGAAAGCTTCCGGGTCAATGAGCGCTCCGACAGCCCGACCGGCCTGCCGCTGCGCTGGGTGTTCAAGGCGATCATCCCCTTAAGCTTTATCTTGCTGTCCATCGCAGCCCTAGCCCGTTTGATCCACGACGCTCACGCCGTGTGGTCCGATTACCAGGAAGAGCGCAACGGCAAGGGCTTCAAGCTGGTTTTCGTCAATCTGTTCTGCTTCTTCATGGTGATCATGGCGTTGTCCTTCCTGGTGCATACCACCGAGGAAAAGCTGGTCATCGCGATGTTCGTGACTTTCATCGCCTTGCTGTTCACCGGCATCCCGGTGGCCTGGACCCTGGCCGGGGTCGGGGTGCTGTTTTGTGGCATTGCCTATTTGGGCGACAATTATTTCGCTGATTGGGCCTGGATGCCGCTGGAAGACACCTTTACCGGTCTGGATTATCTGACCCTGGGCTCCGTGGTGAACCGGGTCTATGCGACCATGTCCAATGCGGTGCTGGTGGCCTTGCCGATGTTCATTTTCATGGGGCTGATGCTTGATGAAAGTGGCGTGGCCGAGCGCCTGATGTCCTCCATGCAAAAGCTGTTCGGCACCGTGCGCGGCGGTCTGGCCATCACCGTGACCCTGATCGGGATCATCCTGGCGGCTTCCACCGGCATCATTGGGGCCTCTGTGGTGCTGCTCGGTGTGCTGTCGTTGCCCTCGATGATGCAGCAAAAATATTCGCCGCGCCTGGCAGCCGGGGTGGTGTCTGCCTCCGGGACTCTGGGCATTCTGATCCCGCCCTCGATCATGCTGGTGATCATGGCCGACCAGATGGCCCTGTCCGTCGGTGACCTGTTCATGGCCGCCGTCTTCCCCGGCGTCATCATTGGCGCGCTGTATCTGCTCTACATCTTCATCATTGCGCAGGTGAAGGCCGATGCCGCTCCGGTGCCCGATGACGCCAAGCGTCCGGACTGGGACGCGGTGAAGGATGTGCTGATCGCCGTGCTGCCGACCTTGGGGCTGATCCTGGCGGTGTTGGGTTCCATCTTCGCCGGTCTGACCACCCCGACCGAAGCCTCTGGCATCGGCGCTCTGGGGGCCACCTTGCTGGCGCTGGGCTATCGCAAGTTGACCCTGCACAAGCTGGTCAATGTGTTGAAATCCACCTTCAACACCACGGCCTATATCTTCGCCATCTTCTTGGGCGCGACCTGCTTCTCCTTCGTCCTGCGGGAACTGGGCGGGGACGCGCTGATCGAAGAAATGATCGCCTCGACCGGCCTCGGCCCTGAAGGCACCGTGATCTTCATCCTGTTCCTGGTGTTCATGCTGGGCTTCGTGCTCGACTGGATCGAGATCACCCTGATCGTGCTGCCGCTGATGCGTCCGATCATCAATGGCCTGGGTCTGGACATCCCCGGCTTCGGTGAAATCGACGAGCCGAGCCTGGTGTGGTTCGTGATCCTTGTGGCGGTCGCGCTCCAGACATCGTTCCTAACACCACCAGTGGGCTTCGCACTCTTCTACTTGAAGGGGGTCTGTCCACCAGAGATCAAGCTGATGGACATCTACAAGGGCATCATTCCCTTCGTCCTCCTGCAGCTGACCGGTCTGGCCCTGGTGTTCATGATCCCGGCCTTGGCAACCTGGCTGCCCTCAGTCGCCTACTAACCGTCCGCTGACGACGGACCGACTGACCACCACCGAAACGCCTCAGGACGCACCAAACGACGTCCTGAGGCGGACACAAAAAAAAAGTGATAGGGGGATTGAGAATGTCCAACGAGACATTGCTGTCCGAGTTGCGTGCGATTGTCGGTGCCAAGCATTTGCTGACCGATCCGGCCCGCACTGAGCGGTACCGCAAAGGGTTCCGCTCCGGAGAAGGCGAAGCCATCGCGGTCGCCGTCCCAGGCTCGCTGGTGGAATTGTGGAAGGTCCTGAAGGCCTGTACCGCCGCCGATAAGATCCTGATCATGCAGGCGGCCAATACCGGCCTGACCGAGGGCTCGACGCCGAAGGGCGAATATGACCGCGATGTGGTCATCGTCTCCACCCTGCGCCTGGACAAGATCCATGTGCTCGACAGTGGCCGCCAGGTGGTCAGCCATCCGGGCGGAACATTGTTCAGCCTGGAAAAGATCCTGAAGCCCTTTGGCCGCCAACCCCATTCCGTGATTGGATCGTCTTGCATTGGCGCTTCCGTCATTGGCGGGGTCTGCAACAATTCTGGCGGCTCTTTGGTCCGGCGCGGTCCGTCCTATACGGAGCTGTCGCTCTATGCTCAGATCCGCGAAGATGGCTCCCTAGAGCTGGTCAACCATCTGGGCATCAATCTGGGAAATGACCCCGACGAGATCCTGGGCCGCCTGGACCGGGGCGACTTTGTCGAAAGCGACGTCAATCCGAATGCGGGCCTCGCCTCCGATGAGGGCTATGAGGAGCGGGTCCGTGACGTCAATGCTGCCAGCCCAGCCCGCTACAATGCCGACCCCCGGCGTCTGCATGAGGCCGCAGGCTGTGCGGGCAAGCTTGCAGTGTTTGCCGTGCGGCTCGACACCTTCCCGATCGAAGCAGGCGAGAAGGTTTATTACATCGGCACCAATGATGCGGACCATCTGACTACTTTACGCCGTCGGCTGTTACTGGAACTGCCCGAACTGCCGGTCAGCGGGGAATATCTGCACCGGGATTGTTTTGACATCGCCCATCGCTATGGCAAGGACACGCTCCTGATGATCCATTGGCTGGGCACGGACAAGCTGCCGATGTTCTTCGCCATGAAGGGCAAAACCGATGCTCGGCTGAACAAGATCGGCTTCCTGCCGAAAAATCTGTCTGACAAGGCGATGCAGCTGTTCAGCAAAATGGTGCCCGAGGCGCTGCCCAAGCGCATGCGGGATTATCGCCGAGACTTTGAGCATCACCTGATCCTGAAGGTCTCCGGCGAAACGGCGGCCCAGACCGAAACCATCCTGACCGAGACCGTCGGCACCCAGGGTTGGTTCCTCTGTGATGCCATGGAAACCAAAAAGGCCATGCTGCATCGCTTTGCCGCAGCGGGCGCGGCGGTGCGCTATCAGGCGGTCCATGCCAATGAGGTCGAAGACATTCTGGCGCTGGACATTGCCCTGCGGCGCAATGACACCGAATGGATTGAAAAGCTGCCCCCGGAGATCGAGGACAAGCTGGTGGCCAAAATGTATTACGGCCACTTCCTCTGCCACGTGTTCCACCAGGATTACATCGTCAAAAAGGGCGTGGATGCGAAGGCCCTGAAGGCGGAAATGCTGAAAATCCTGGATCAGCGCGGCGCCGAATACCCGGCAGAACATAATGTCGGGCATCTCTACGAGGCCAAAGAGGCCTTGCGAGAGCATTACGAGACCTTGGATCCAACCAACAGCTTTAACCCCGGGATCGGTAAGACCTCGCGGAAAAAGTATTACGGCAAGGAAATGGGTTGCGGTTGCGACTCACACAAGGCCACGGAGACGGTCGGTTAACGACCGCCGAATACCCCTAAGTATATGAAAAGTATAACCCAATCAAGGGGAGAGAGGTGCAACATGTTCCAAGTGCGTTTGCATGGTCGGGGTGGGCAAGGGGTGGTTACGGCCGCCGAAATGCTGTCCATCGCTGGCTTTAACGAGGGCAAACATGCCCAGGCGTTCCCGTCCTTCGGTTCGGAGCGCACCGGGGCACCGGTGGTGTCCTTCTGCCGTCTCGATGACAAGGAAATCCGGCGTCGGGAACCGATCCTGGAGCCCGATTGTCTGATCATCCAGGATCCGACCCTGTTCCAAGCTCTGGACGTGTTCATGGGCCTGAAGCCGACCGGCTTCGTCCTGATCAACTCGACCAAATCCTGGGAAGAGCTGGGCATCGCCGATCGTGTCGCCGGTCTGCCCGAAGGCAATGTGGTTGGTGTCAACGCCACCATGCTGGCCAAAAAGCATGTCGGTCGTCCGGTTCCGAATGCCGCGCTGCTGGGCGGGTTCGCCGCCATCAGCGGCCAAATCAGCCTCGAGGCCGTTGAAAAGGCCATCGGCACCAAATTCGGCGGCAAGATCGCCGAAGGCAATATCGCAGCGGCCCGAGCCGCCTATGCCGCCGCTCTGGAGGGGAAAAGCAATGACGCTGATGCAGCTTGAAGGCAGCCACGCGGTGGCTGATGCCGTCGCGCTCTGCCGACCGGAAGTGATTTGTGCCTACCCGATCAGCCCGCAAACCCACATCGTCGAACATTGCGGCGAGCTGGTGCGCGAGGGCAAGGTCGGCAATTGTGAATTCATGAATGTGGAATCCGAATTTGCCGCTCTGTCGGCCTGTATCGGTTCTTCCGCTGCCGGGGCGCGGACCTATACGGCGACCGCGTCCCAAGGTCTGCTCTATATGGCCGAAGCGGTTTACAACGCCTCTGGTCTGGGCTTGCCGATTGTCATGACCGTGGCCAACCGGGCCATCGGCGCGCCGATCAACATCTGGAACGACCACACCGACAGCATGTCCATGCGCGATGCCGGGTGGATCCAGATCTTTGCCGAAACCAACCAGGAAGCCCTGGATCTTCACATCCAGGCCTTCAAGATCGCCGAGCGGCTGTCCCTGCCGGTCATGGTCTGCATGGACGGCTTTATCCTGACCCACGCCTATGAGCGGGTGGAAATGCCCGATCAGGAAACGGTCGATGCCTTCCTGCCGCCGTTCCAGCCGCGTCAGGTCATGGACCCGACCAACCCCTATTCCATCGGGGCGATGGTCGGACCGGAAGCCTTCACCGAAGTGCGCTATCTGGCCCATGAAAAGCAGATCCAGGCCCTGGATGTGATCCCGGAAGTGGCTGCTGAGTTCAAGACCCTGTTCGGGCGCGAAAGCGGTGGTCTGATCCGGGAATATTCCTGCGAGGATGCCGAAACCATCATCGTCACCCTGGGTTCCGTGGCGGGCACCGTGAAAGACACCATCGACATGCTGCGCGAGGATGGCGGCAAGATCGGTGTGGTCACTATCGGCTCCTTCCGTCCGTTCCCGACTGCGGCTTTGCGGGAATGCCTGTCCAAGGCCAAGCGGGTTGTGGTGTTGGAAAAATCCTTCGCCGTCGGCTTTGGCGGTGTGGTGGCCAACAACATCATGATGGCTCTGCAAGGCACCGACGTGCCGGTGTTCACCGTGGTTGCCGGTCTGGGTGGCCGTCCGATCACCGTGCCGTCCCTGACCAAGCTGTTCACCGAAGCCATGGCTGGCGATCTGAAGGACTTCCAGTTCCTGGATCTGCAGCATGATGTGGTCGAGGCGGAACTGGCCCGGCAGCGCGCGGAAATCGCCGCCGGTCCGATCGCCGAGAACATCTTGAAAAACATCAAGACCGACACGGCTTACGGCGGCGCGAGCCTGCCCCAGTCCGAACCGGCGCAATAAGGGGGTCTGTGATGAACGAGATCAACAAGCTTTCCGCTGATCAAAAGGTGAAGTTCTATCAGAAGGGCACCTTCACGGTCGGCAACCGTCTGGTCGATGCGGATACCCGCTCGGTCCAGGCCTCCATGGACCGCTCCAACGCCATCACCTGCGGTCACCGGGCCTGCCAAGGCTGCGGCGAAGCCCTGGGCGCGCGCTATGCCCTGGATACGGTGATGCGCATGACCGGCGGCAATGCCATGGCGGTCAACGCCACCGGCTGTCTGGAAGTGTTCACCACGCCTTATCCGGAAACCTCCTGGCAGTTGCCCTGGCTGCACTCCCTGTTCGGCAATGCGCCGGCGGTGGCCAGCGGCGTGGCGGCAGCCATGAAGGCCAAGGGCAAGGACACCCGCATCATCGCCCAAGGCGGTGACGGCGGCACGGTGGATATCGGCTTTGGCTGTTTGTCTGGCATGTTCGAGCGCAATGATGACGTGCTCTATATCTGCTATGACAACGAAGCCTATATGAACACCGGCGTGCAGCGTTCCGGGGCGACCCCGGGCGGGGCGCGGACCGCGACCACCATGCCGGTCAATGCCGACAATCCGGGCAATGTGTTTGGCACCGGCAAGAACTTGCCGCGTATCGCCATGGCCCATGGCATTCCCTATGTGGCCACGGCCTCTGTGGGCTATCTGCAGGATCTGGAGCAAAAGGTCGAACGGGCCATGAGCTTCAAGGGTGCGCGCTATCTGCACATCTATGTGCCTTGCCCGCTGGGCTGGGGCTCGGCCTCCCATGACACCATCAAGCTGGCCCGTCTGGCGGTGGAAACCGGCTTGTTCCCGCTTTACGAAGCCATGGACGGTCGGGTGGTGTCTTCGCGCTCGATCCGCCGTCGGGTTCAGATCGAAACCTATCTGAAGCCGCAACGTCGGTTTGCTCACCTGTTCAAATCACCCAAAGGCCAAGAGGCGATCCAAAACCTCCAAGCCATGTGTGATGCCAATATCAAAGAATTTGACCTGCTGCGCTCTGACGAGGAGGCCTCGGTATGACCATCCCATCAACGGCACCCTTTGCGATCACCGTCGAGGTCGGATCGTCTCTGAACAACCACACCGGGTCTTGGCGCACGGAGCGTCCGGTCTATGTTGACCGGCTGCCGCCTTGCAACAATGCCTGCCCGGCGGGGGAAAACATCCAAGCTTGGTTGGCTCTGGCGGAAGAAGGCCGCTACCAAGAGGCTTGGCAGGAAATCATGCAGAACAATCCCCTGCCGGGGATCATGGGTCGGGCCTGCTACCACCCCTGCGAAGGCGCCTGTAACCGGAAGGATATCGACACGGCGGTGAACATCCACGCTGTCGAGCGCTTCCTGGATGACCAGGCCGTCAAAGAAGGCTGGAAGCCCGATGGCATCGCAGCGGACACTGGCAAGAAAGTGCTGGTGATCGGGGCCGGTCCGTCCGGTCTGTCTGCGGCCTATCACCTGCGGCGTCTGGGCCATGCGGTCACCATCTATGAAGCCGGTCCGGTGGCTGGCGGCATGATGCGCTTTGGCATCCCGTCCTATCGTTTGCCGCGTGATGTGGTGGAAGCCAACATCAAGCGCATCGAAGACATGGGCGTGACCTTCGAGCTGAACCGCAAGGTCGAAGACATCGCTGCGGAAAAGGAAGCCGGTGGCTTTGACGCTGTGTTCCTAGCCATCGGGGCTCACCTGGCCAATCGGGTCAACATCCCGTCTGCGGATGCGGGCAAGATCTTGGATGCGGTCGGTGTCCTGCGGGATATGGAAACCGCCGAAGAAAAGCCGATGCTCGGCCGCCGGGTTGTGGTCTATGGCGGTGGCAACACCGCTGTTGACGTTGCCCGGACCGCCAAGCGCATGGGTGCGGAAGAGGCGATCATCGTCTACCGCCGGACCCGTGAACAGATGCCGGCCCATGATTTCGAGATGGATGAAGCCATCGAAGAAGGCGTGCTGGTCAACTGGCTGACCACCATTAAGGAAGTCGGCGACGGCTCTAAGGTGATGGTCGAGCGCATGCGTCTGGACGATGATGGCCGCCCGCAGCCCACCGGCGAAATCGATGAGCTGGAAGCGGACACCGTTGTGATGGCTCTGGGTCAGAATGTGGACACCACTTTCGTCGAAAAGCTCGACGGTGTGGAAATTGTCGACAAGACCATCCAGGTCAACAGCCAGTTCATGACCGGCGAAAAGGGTGTGTTTGCTGGCGGCGATATGGTGCCGTCCGAGCGCACCGTGACCGTCGCCGTGGGCCATGGCAAGCATGCCGCCCGGGCCATCGACGCCTGGCTGTCTGGGGATGTGTACCAGAAAGCCCCGAAGGCCGAGATCGCCAGCGGCGACAAGCTGAACCCCTGGTATTATGACAATGCGCCGGAAACCGTGCAGAACATGCTCGACATCGTGCGCCGTCAAACCACCTTCGGGGAAGTGCTCGGTGGCCTGGACGAAACCAATGCGCTGTATGAAGCGCGGCGGTGCCTGTCCTGCGGCAATTGCTTCGAATGCGACAATTGCTACGGGGTCTGCCCGGACAATGCGGTGATCAAGCTCGGCCCGGGCAACCGGTTCGACATCAATCTGGATTACTGCAAGGGCTGCGGCATTTGCGCCGCCGAATGCCCCTGCGGTGCCATTAAGATGGAAGTTGAAGAGATCTAAGGCTAAGGTCTCGTCCGCTTTTAACTATGTGGGGGGAGCGGCTCGGTCCGCTCCCTTCTCTTTTGAGGTTGTTTTCGTGTCAGAGACCCCGTCCAACAAACCCAAAAACCGGCCCAGACCGAATGCCAATTGGGGGCCGAAGCGCCCGCCAAAGAAGCCGAAGTCGCCGGAGGGGACCGAAATCCTCTATGGTCGCCATGCGGTCAAGGCGGTGTTGCTGTCCCGGCCTTTGGAGGTCCGCACCCTGCTGTTGGCGGGCAAGGAACACTATCATTCCGACCTGTTGATGCTGGCCGAGGCCCATGGCATCGAGGTCAAATTGATGCCCTGGCCGGAATTTCTGGCCACCTGCGGGCTGGCCCAGACCGAGAAGCATCAGGGCGTTGGCGCCTTTGTCTCTCCGCGGCAGATTTTCACCGAAGAGGATTTTGACCGCCTGGCTGACGCGCAATGCATTTTGGCGTTGGATCAGGTCTCTAACCCGCAAAACTTCGCCGCGATTTTGCGCAGCGCCGCCTTTTTCCAGGCCGATGCGGTGATCTATATGCGCCACCGCGCCGCCACCCCAACCGCCGAGGTGATCAGCTATGCGGTTGGCGGGGCGGAGATGGTTGACCTCTATTGCGTGACCAATCTGGCCAACAGCCTGGATGACTTGAAGCGCATGGGCTTCCCGGTGTTTGGTTTGGATGAGCGCGGCGAGCGCACCCTGGCCCAGATGGGCTTTAGCGGCAAATTGGCCTTTGTCATTGGCGCTGAGGGCGAAGGCCTGCGGCAAAAGACTCGCGAGCATTGCTCGACCCTGGTGCGCATCCCCGGGGGGCGGGACGGCTTGGAAAGCTTAAACGCCGCCGTCGCCGCCACCCTGGCGCTGTATGAATATGCCCGCTTGATGGATAGTTAACGTATTTTAGATTCGTTTAAATACGTTAGGCACTCTCGGAGTTAACCCTCGTCGGTTTTTGTCTCTTCGATCCAGCCGCCAGCGCGCAGGGTTTGCGGCGAATATTCGCCAAAGCTCCACCGGAAGGGCAGGGCGGCAGGCAAGCGCAGGCTGGTCTCGACCTCAAGCTCCCAGGCTCGTTGCGCATTATTGTGCACCGGTGCTGAGCCCGGCTTCCACAGCAACCCGGCGCGCCCGGTGACCATCAGCACATCGCCGCTCTGATCATCGCTGAACAGCAACCCGGCTTTTGGGTTCACGGCGATATTGCCCAGGCTGTTGAAATGCTGATTGCCCGGGAAGTCGGGGATGATCAGCCGGTTGCCGTCGATGCGGACAAATCCCGGCGGCCCACCACGATGGGAGGCATCGGCCCCGCCAATCACCGAGCCTTCATTGGCATCCGGTCCGGCGGTGGCCATGAAAAAGCTGTCGGCCTCAGCGATCATGGCCCGGTCGGCCTCGGACAGCCCGTCCTGGCGGATAGGAGCGGCGGCGATGGGGGCGGGCTTTTGCGGATCCCGCTGCCAGACCGGGATCCGGGTCTGGATATATTGCGGGCAATTGCCGAAGGACTGCTCGACCCTGACCACAATCCGGCCCGGCTTAACGCTCTGCACCCGGCCATTGACCCGGTTGCGCCGCCGGGTGCCCGGCAACACACCGACCATGCCCAGCGCCAGACCTGGGCGCAAGGAGGCCGCCAAGGGATCGCCGGGCAACAGCGGCGCGCTCAGGATCAGGGTTTGCGGATCCGGGGTGTGGATGAACCCGGCCCCACCGACCAGGACCGTTGCCCAAGGCCGACCTTGGGCGTCCACATGGGCCAGTTGGATCAGCGGCAGATTGGCCAGGAAGGTCCGATGTTGTTCCGTCAAATGATCGCGGATCATCCGTTGGCCCAGGGCCTCGGTCTGCTCCCGAACACCCAGGATGGCTTGTAAGGCCTGTTCACCGGCGTGGAAGGGCGAGCCCCCTTGGGGCCAGGGGTTGGGCATGGACATGGTCATGGCAAGGAGTCTAGCAAAGAGTCAGCAGCAGCA
>JBMYTN010000033.1:0-44611 GCA_049604415.1 Rhodospirillaceae bacterium
CAGCGCCAATTTGGGCTGCAATGACGCCAATCGTTAAAGTGTCACCGCAGCCTAGGGTTTGTGAGAACCAATGCCAGAGAGCATTGCCGGACAGAAGGTGATTGAACGCCTGTATCAGGGGAACAGGTGGGATGTTTACCGTGTCCAAATGCCGAGCGGCGACACCGCCATCGCCAAGGTCTCCTGCGAAGAATTTCCCTCTGCTGAAGCGCTGGTCCGGCTCCGGGCCGAATATGACACTTTGACCCGGCTCCGGGATGTGGCCGGGGTGGTGCAGGTTTTGGGCCTGGAGCGGGACCGCCAAGGTCTGGCGTTGATGCTGGCCGATGGCGGAGGGCTGCCGCTGTCGAAAATCCTCGCTGCGGAGCGCCTGAGCCTGCGCGATGCCCTGGTGGTGGGCATACAAACCGCCGCCATCCTAAGCCGGATCCACAGCCAAACCCTGATCCACAAGGACATCAACCCGTCCAACATCCTGTGGAACCGGGATACCGGCACCGTCGAGATCATTGATTTTGAACTCGCCACCACACATGCCAGCGAACGTCAGGTGGTGATCAGCCCGACCAGCCTAGACGGCACCCTGGCCTATATGGCCCCGGAACAAACCGGGCGGATGAACCGCTCCATCGATTACCGTAGCGACCTATATGCCTTGGGCGTTTCGCTCTACCAGATCTTCACCGGCGGGCTGCCCTTCGTCACCCGTGATGCCATGGAGCTGGTGCACAGCCATTTGGCCAAGCTCCCGGACAGCCCGACCGATCGGGACGCCACAATCCCCAAGGTGATCTCCGAGATCGTCCTGCGTCTGATGGCCAAGACCGCCGAGGAGCGTTATCAAAGCGCCCTTGGCGTGCAACGGGATTTGGAACAAGCCCTGGCCCAGTTGGACCAGACCGGCAGCATTGCCTCCTTTGCGCTGGGGACAAAGGATCGGCCCCATGGCTTGCGGGTGTCCCAGACCCTTTATGGCCGGGAGGCCGAGGTAAAGCTGCTGGTCAACAGCGTCGAGACCGCTGGCTCGGGACCGGCGGAGCTGATCATGGTCGGCGGCTATTCCGGCGTTGGCAAAACCGCGCTGCTGGAGGAGCTGCACAAGCCGGTGGCCCAGCGCCGGGGCTATTTTATTTCCGGCAAGTTTGACCAGTTCCAACGCCATATTCCCCATACGGCCATCATCCAGGCCTTTCGCGCGCTGGTCTCTCAGCTGTTGACCGAGCCGGAAACCGATGTCCTACTCTGGGGTGAAGCCCTGACTTCGGCTTTGGGGGAGTTGGGCCAGGTGCTGGTCGATCTGATCCCGGAATTTGAAATCATCCTCGGTCCCCAGCCCCCGATTGTTGCTTTGGATGGCGCTGATGCGGAAGCCCGACTGCACACCGTGATCGCCAGCCTGTTGGATGCGTTGTGCACGGCAGAGCATCCCATGGCCCTGTTCCTGGATGACCTGCAATGGGCCGACCCGGCCTCCTTAAAGCTATTGCGCCATTTGGCCACCGAGACCAAACACCGGCATCTGGTTTTGCTGGGGGCCTACCGAGACAATGAGGTCAGCCCGGAGCACCCTCTGATGCTGACCCTGGCCGCCATTGCTGAACAGCGGCCCTATCGCGCCTTGGAGCTGGAGCCATTGAGCGCGGATTGGACCAATGCCCTGGTGGCGGACTCCCTGGATGCCGCACCGGAGATCACCCAACCCCTGGCCGATGCGGTCTATGCCAAGACCCTGGGCAATCCGTTTTTTGTCTCCCGCTTGCTGCAATCGATCTACGAGAACGGCCTGTTGGTCTGGGATGTGGAACGGCGGGGCTGGAGCTGGGATCTGCCAGCGATCCAGAGCCTGGCCTTTAGCGACAATGTGGTCGATTTGATGGTCGCAAAGATCAATCAACTGCCGGACCTGACCCGCAGCCTGCTGCAACAGGCCAGCTGTTTGGGGGCCTCCTTTGCCCTGGACGCCCTGACCGATATTTGTGACGTGGCCCGCTCCATGACCGCTGCCTCGCTGGACTTTGCCGTCCAAGCCGATTTGCTCCGTCTCGAAGGGGCTTCAGGGCGGTTGCGGTCTTGGCCGGTAGGGCAGGACAAAGCTGAAGAGGAGGATGCGACGTCCAGCCCGTCTGGCGTAACCCTTTTCTTTGTCCATGACCGGATCCAGGAGGCGGCCTACTCCCAGCTGTCGGTCGCCCAACGCCAGGCCATCCATTGGCGTGCCGGGGTCACCCTGCTGCGCAGCCTGTCCGAACCGGAGCGGCTGAAGGCCCTGTTTCCTTTGGTCAACCATCTGAACCAGGGCTGGTCCGAAGGGGCGGATGGCCCCACAGCGGTCGATCTGGCGGAGCTGAACCTGGAAGCCGGGCTGCGGGCCATGGCCTCCGTGGCCCATGCCACCGCCCTGGACTATATCCGCCAGGGCATCGCCTATTTGGGGCCGGTGGGATGGGACAGTCATCACCACCTGATGTTTGACTTGCACCGGGCCTTGGCGAAAGCAGAGTTCCAATGCGGCCACCATGACGCCACTGAAGCGGTCATTGCGGAGCTCAACAGCCGCGCGATCGGTCGGACGCAAAAGGCCTCCCTGCATGCCTTTATGCTCGAAGTGTCCCTAACCCGGGGCCGCTGGGCCGATGGCTTGGCGGTTGGCCTGGAATGCCTGACCCTGTTTGGCTTTGATCTGCCCCAGGAGGAGGCCGCGCTGGATGCGGCCCTGGCTGCGGAGCAAGCGGCCATTGATGCCTTGCTTGCGGGCCGGGACATCGCCGCACTGGCCGACGCGCCGCTGATGCAGGATCCCGATAAGATCCAGGTGCTGGAGCTGCTGCACCGCACCTGGACCTGCGCCTACATGGTCAATTACAAGCTTGGTACATTGGCGGTGCTGAAGGTGGTGCGGCTGTCCCTGGACCATGGCAACGCGCCCTTCTCCGCCTTTGGCTATATCGTTTATGGCTCGATCTTAAGCTCGGTCCACAATGAGTATCAGAAGGCCTATGAATTCGGCCTGTTGGCCCTGAACCTGAACGAAAGGTTCGGCGTCGTCGAGCTGGTGCCCAAGGTGAACAATATGTTCGCCCATACCATCAATCATTTCGCCAAACCCCTGGCCAGTAATATTCCGATCTATGAGGAAAGCTATCAGGCCAGCCTAGCCTGCGGCGATTTGTGGTGGGGCGTTTGGGCGGTCGATTTCCTGGTCGGCAATCAATTCATCAAAGGCGATGCCCTGGACAAAGTCCATGAAACCAGCCTGCGCTATCAGGGCTATGTGGAGAAATCCGGCGACGCTGCTTTGCTGCATATGATGCGGCTAAACCAGCATGTGGTGCTGAACCTACGCGGTTTGACCCCGGATGCCATAAGCTTGACAGGTCCGGATTGGGATGTGGACAAGGCCCTGGCCGAGCTGAGAGCGCTGCCCTTTGACTTCGGGGTTTTCTGGATCCGGCTGTCCCAATCGATCCTGCATCTGCTCTATGGCGATCTGGAACGGGCGGCGGCCGCCAGTGCGGAGGCTGAGGCCCTGAAGGCCAATGCCCCGGGCTTTATGCTGGTCATGGAGCAGGCGTTTTACCGGGGACAGATCCTGGCCGAGATCTGTGAAGCCGATCCAGAGGACCGGTCCGGCGCACCCCGCCAGGAGTTGAACGCGTTGGTTGCCCAAATGCAGCGCTGGTCGGTCAATGCCCCGTTTAATTACGGCCACAAACACAGTTTGCTCCTCGCGGAGGTCAACCGGCTGGACGGGCTGACTGGGGAGGCCGCCGGGCACTATGACGCGGCCATCGAAGCCGCCCTGGACAATGGTTTCATTCAGATTGCGGCCCTCGGCAATGAGCTGGCGGCCAAGTTTTATCTGAAAACTGGCCGGTCCGTTGCGGCCTGGGGCTATTTGATGAAGGCGCGCTCGCTCTACAGCATGTGGGGGGCGGGGCGGAAGGTCCGGTTGCTGGAGGAAACCCATTCCGATCTGTTCCGCCGGGTTGGCGCGACGGTGCTGGAAGACGGCACCATCCGCAGCAGCAAGACCTCGGAACTCTCCGAGCTTGATCTGCGCTCGATCATCAAAGCCTCCCAAGCGATCTCTGGCGAAATCACCGTCAAACCGCTTCTGGAGCGCCTGATGCGTCTGGTGCTGGAAACCGGCGGGGCGCAGCAGGCCGTGTTGCTTTTGCAGCGTGATGGTCACTTGGTGGCCGAGGCCCGGGGCACCGCCGAGCCTGACGTCATCGAAATCTTGGATGGTCAGCCGGTATTCGATGCAAAGGACCACGGGTTGGGAGCGCCGCTGGTGCCGCTCTCCGTGCTCCGCCTAGCGGAAAGCAAGCGCGATGCCTTGGTCCTGGATGACGCCCGCACCGATTTGATGTTCCGCGACGATCCCTATTTCGCCGCTGTCCAGCCCCGCTCAATTTTCTGTTTGCCGATCCTGCGCCATGGCGCGGTTTCGGGCATACTCTATCTGGAGAACAATCTGTCCCCCGGAGCTTTCACGGCGGATCGGCGCGGCGTGCTGCGGCTGCTGGCCTCCCAGGCCGCCATCTCCATCGAAAATGCCTATCTGTATTTGGATATGGAGGATCGGGTCGCGGCCCGGACCCGGGAGCTCTCGCTGGAGATCCAAGAGCGCAAACGCGTTGAGGGCCAATTGCGCGAGGCGAAAGCGGAGCTGGAGGCCACCAATGCCCGGTTGGCCCGGATCGCGGTCACCGACAAGCTGACCAATCTGTTCAATCGGGTGAAGCTGGACGAAGTCCTCTATGAGCAGTTTGAGACCTCGCGGCGCTTTGGCCACCCGCTGTCCCTGATCATTGTCGATATTGACCATTTCAAACAGGTCAATGACCTGCATGGCCACCAGATCGGCGATGCCATCTTGGTCGCCTTCGCCAGCATCTTGCGCAACAATGTGCGCAAGGTGGACATTGCCGGGCGCTGGGGGGGCGAAGAATTCATGATCGCCTGTCTGCAATGTGCGGGTGATACCGCTGCGAAGGTGGCCGAAAAGCTGCGTCAACGCGTCGCCGAGACCGACTTCCCCCATGTCGGGCAAATGACGGCCAGTTTTGGCGTCGCTTCCCTGGCCGCCGGTGACAGTATAGAAAGTCTGGTTCAGCGCGCCGATCAGGCCCTCTATCGCGCCAAACTGAAGGGGCGCAACCGGGTCGAGACCGCTGCGGAATAGCCTTCCGTCTCAATGATCCTTTTGCTGGAAAATGATTTAGGGTAAACACAGCCTCCTCATATTTTGCTGGATCGTCGCTCCGTGGTTGACATGGATGACATCATACGGATGGGCCGGATTGGCACCGCCCAGTCCGTCGCCTGCGTGACCTTGAACCGGCCAGAGCGCGCCCATGCCTATACGGTGGCGATGCTCGAAGCCCTTCAGGCCCGAATTGCGGAGATTGCGCAGGACCCGGAGATCACCGGGGTCATACTGACCGCCACCGGGGATCGGGCCTTTTGCTCCGGGGCGGATCGTGACGAAATCGATGTCCGACGGGCCGCCGACGGCTTTGCCCTGTTGGCCCGGGATGTGTTCACCGCCTGGCAGCAGCTTCCCATGCCCACGGTGGCGGCCTTAAACGGGATCGCCTGTGGTGGCGGATTGGAATTGGCCCTGGCCTGTGATCTGCGGATTTGCACCCCACAGGCCCGGTTCTGGCTGCCGGAAACCGGGTTTGGCCTCACACCGGCGGCGGGCGGCATGGAAGGGCTGCATCGGGTGATCGGCTCGGCCCGAGCCCGGGAGATGATTTTGTTTGGCCGCCAGATAGATGCCCCGACTGCCCTGGACTGGGGGCTGGTGTCCGCCGTTGGCGACACTGTGCACGATCTGGCCCTGGCCGAAATGGAGCGGGTGGCCGAACGCTCCCCCCTGGCCACCCGGGCCGCCAAACGCCTGCTCAATGCTTTGGACCAGGATGATCGGATCGATGCGGCGATCCGGGCCACCCAAGCCGCCCTCTATGAACATCGCTTTGCCCAGGACGGAGGGGCGAAGGATGGCTGAGCCCACGCGCCTGCCACGCCCGCCACGTCTGTCTGCCATCGGCACGGCCTTCCCCGGGCGACGCTATTTGCAAAGCGAGATTGTCGAGCTGTTTCGGGTCACCGATCCGAAGGCCAGACAGTTTTTCACCAATGGCTTTATCCATGCCCGCAATCTGGTGCTGCCCGACCCGGCCCCGGATGGCGCGATCCCTGAGGAAACCCCCAGCGCGCTCTATGCCAAGCATCAGCATCATGCGGTCGAGACCGGCAGCTTGGCCGTCACCCGGGCCTTGGCGGCCGCAGGTCTGACGACCCAGGATGTCGACTATATCGCTTGTGTCACCTCCACAGGCTTTCTCTGCCCCAGCCTGACCGCCCATCTGGTGCGGCATCTGGATCTGCCGCCCAAAGTGCATCGCCTGGACGTGGTCGGCATGGGCTGCAATGCGGGCCTGAATACCTTGCAGCCGGTTTCCGCCTACTGTTCCGGACATCCCGGTAGCGTGGGTTTGCTGGTGTGTGTGGAGGTCTGCTCGGCAGCCTATGTGGTGGATGAAGCCATCGGTACGGCGGTGGTCAACTCCCTGTTCGGCGATGGGGCGGCCTGTGCGGTGGTGACCTCCGGAGCCGAAGAGCAGGGCGGGGTCGCGCTGCTGGATTATGAGTCCCTGATGCTGCCGGATCATTTTGACGCCATGCGGTTTGATTTCGACGGTCGCAAATATGCCTTTTCGATCAACCGCGCGATCCCGAAAGTACTGGGGGCCCATGTGGACCAACCGGTCGATGCGCTCTTGGCCCGCAATGGTCTGACGCGCAACGACATCCGGCATTGGAACATCCATTCCGGCGGGCGCAAGGTCATCGATGCCATGATCAAAACCTTGGGCCTGACCCGACATGAGGTGCGCCACACCGACGCGGTGCTCTATGACCATGGCAATTTGTCATCGGGCTCGTTCCTGTTCTCCCTGAAGCGCTTGTATGAAGAAGGGGTCGCCCAGCCCGGCGATCCCTGCATGCTGATCACCATGGGGCCCGGGTCCCAGATCGAGTGCTGCCTGGGCCGGTTTTAAGGATGGTTGATGTCTGAGTTAGAAGCCCGGATCGCGGCCTGGCGGGATCGGATGGTGCTGCCCGGTGCCGCAGCTTTTGCCGCTTGGCGGGCGGCCTTTGCCCCCTGGTTTGCCGAGGGCGAACAGATCCGATCCGCCTGGCAAGACGCCCCTGCCGAGCAATCCTGGTCCCTGCGGCTGATCCAAGCTGAGGGGCTGTTGCTCGGCGTCAGAGCCTATGCTCAGGATTTTTTCCATCTGCTGTCGCCGCCGGACCCGAGACCGGTGCGCATAGAAGACCTGATCGACGCCGCACAAGCCGTCTTTGCCGATCTCGGTTTTGATCCGGACCAAATTGCGATGGACGCCCCCTTGCCCTTGGGGCAAAAATCCGGCGTCGATCTGTTCCAAGGGATTTTGCTCTCCGGGTTGCTTGAGGATCCCGTTCTCGCAGCCCGGTTGATGCGCGACATGCGCCGTCCGAAATCGGTCTCCGAAGATCTGTTGGCGGACTTTCAACGCTCTGATCGTCTGGACCTGGGGGCTGTGCTGTTGGAGCGGAACGGGCCGACCGGGTTGATCACTTTCACCATCCCAGACTCCTTGAATTCTGAGGATGATGCGCTGCTGGAGGCCTTTGAAACCGCAGTCGATCTGGTGCTGCTGCACCCGGAGATCCGGACCGGCGTCCTGCGCGGCGGGGTGATGACCCACCCAAAATACCGCGACCGGCGGGTGTTCTGCTCCGGGATCAATCTGACCAAACTGCTGAAGGGCCAAATCTCCTATCTCTATTTCATCACCCGGGAGTTTGGGGTGTTGAACAAGATCTATCGCGGCATGGCCATGGGGCCGAGCGATGATCTGGGCGGTGTTGCCTATGAAAAGCCCTGGATCGGCGTGGTCGATGGCCATGCCATTGGCGGCGGTGTGCAGATGCTGCTGATCCTGGACCATGTGATCGCCGAGCAAGACGCTTTTCTGGCCGTGCCCGCGCGCACCGAGGGCTTCATTCCCGGCTTGGCCAATCTGCGGCTGCCGCGTTTGGTTGGCGCGCGCCAGGCGCATCAGATCGTCGAGCTGGGCCTGCGGGTCGTCCCCACGGATCCGCTGGGCCAAAGCCTGGTTGATGTGGCGGTGCCCACCGAGCAGGTGGAGGCGGCCCTTTCCGCAGCCATTGACCGCTATCAAGACAGCGGGGCTGCCGGGGTGATCGCCAATCGCCGGGCCTTCCGCTTGGCCGAGGAGCCGGAAGAGTTGTTCCGGGCCTATATGGCCCAGTTCTGTCTGGAGCAGGCGCGCTGTCTTTATGATCCCAGTTCTGCGGCGCATTTGAACCGGGTCTGGACCCAGCGGACCAAAGGGCTCTAACCCAGTGCTGATCAACCCGATCTCTGCGGCCATTGGTTTGAAGGCGGCGGCGACCAAGCGGGCCGTCCTGCGCAAAATGCGCGATCCCATGGCGGTTCAAGAGGAGTTCCTGCGCGACCTGTTGGCCCATCAGCGGGACACGGTGCTCGGGCGGGAGCTGGGTTTGGGTGAACTCAAGACCATCGATCAATATCGGGACCGGGTGCCAATCCGGCGCTATGGCGATTTTGAGCCCTATATTGCCCGGATCGCAGCGGGCGAGGCCAATGTGCTGAACCCGGATCCGGTGCTGTATTTGAATGTCACCAGCGGCACCACCGGACGGCAAAAACGCATCCCGGTGACCAAGCGCTTTCGGCATTTTCTCGGCAAAGCGCAATTCGCCTCCTATGGCTTTGGGTGGGAAGCCTTTCGTGCCCATGCGCGGTCGTTCCCGGCGGGGGAGCGCCCTCGTTTGGGGCGGGGGATTGTCGGGCAAACCACGGCGGATTTTGGCATTACGGACGGAGGGGTGCCCTATGGTCGGGCCACCAGCGGACGGATCCAATCGGCGCGCTATTTGGTGAACTCCGTGCTGGCCCACCCGCTGGAGACCATGGGCGTGGCCGATGCCCCGAGCCGCCATTATCTGACCTTGCTGTTCGCGCTGGCCCGGCCCCATGTTGGCTTCCTGCTGATTGGCTTTCCGATCAACATGGTCCATCTCTGTCAGTCCATGGAGGCCTTTTCCGAGCTTTTGGTTGAGGATCTGGCGCGGGGCAGCATTTCAGACAGCATCAACCTGGACCCGGCCTTGCGGGCAGCGGTGACGCCGCGCCTAAAACCAGCCCCGGAGCGAGCGGCGTTTCTGCGGGCAGTTCTGAAGCGCGACGGACGCTTGACCCCGAAAACCGCTTGGCCGTCTCTCGCGGTGCTGATCACCGCCATGGGCGGGGCATCGGCGTTTTACGTGCCGCGTTTGCGGGAGTATGTCGGTGAAGCCCTATTTTTTGGCGGCAATTATAGCGCGAGCGAGGGTGTCATCGGGCTCTATACCGACTTCAATGTCCACCACAGCGCCTTGGCCATTGAAAGCACCTTCTTTGAATTGGTGCCCGAGGATCAATGGGACACCGACCACCCGAAAACCGTTTTGGCCTCAGAGGCCGAGATCGGGCGCAGCTATCGCGTGGTGATGAGCAATTACAACGGCATGCCGCGCTATGATCTGGAAGACATTGTCGAGGTCGTTGGGTTCCTGGAGAAAACCCCGCTAATCCGCTTCCAGCGCCGCGCCGGAGGGCAACTGAGTTCGGTCTTGGAAAAAACCACCGAGCATCATGTGCTGACCGTGATCAACGGGCTGCAGGAGGAATTCGGTCTGGCTCTACAGGACTATTGCATCACCTTGTCCGAGCAGGAGATCCCGCCGCATTATCTGGTCAATCTTGAGCTGGCTCCGGGCAGCCATTTGGCCGATCCGCAAGGGTTTTTGCGGCGCTTTGATGAGGCGCTGAAGCAGATCAACTGGCTTTATGGGATGTTACGCAAAGATCGGATCCCACCGCCAAAGCTGCGCATTCTGGCTCAGGGCAGTTTTTTCGCCCTGCGCCAGCGCCGGGTGGCCATTGCGCAGGCCAGTGCGGATGTCAAACTGCCCCATGTCAGCGAGGACCGCCAGTTCTTAGACGGGGCCACCATCCTGGAAGCCTTTGACTTTGTCGACTGAACAGTCAAAGGGTTAAGGTCGGGGCGAAAAAGGGAGCGGTGGATGGCTATGCACAAATCAGCCTTTGCCAATTGGGTGATCCGGACCGCCAATGATTGGGCGCGCCGCCATTCAGCCGATCCGCTGAGCCCGATGCTGACCGAAGCCGTCGCCCCCCGCCCGGCGTTGCAAGCGATCATGGAACAGTTTGACGCGATCCAGGCCGAGGTGTTGGGGGCGTTGCCCCAGGCGACCTCCATTGAGGGTGAGCTGTTTTTTCCCCGCAAGATCACGTCGGATGGCAAGTGGGATAAAATTTACATCAAGTGGTATGCGCCAATCCCCGCGGCCTCCAAAGAGCGGTTCCCGACCCTGTGTCGCATTCTGGACCAGCATGCGGAAATCCAACTGGCGATGGTCTCCATCCTCCAGCCCGGCGGGGTGATCAATCCCCATTGTGGTTCCTGGTGTGGCTGCATCCGGGTCCATGTTGGGATCAGCACGCCCAATGATCCGAGCTGTCGTTTTGTGAATGGGGACCAGACGTTCTATTGGCAGGACGGCAGGGTGGAGGCCTTTGACGACACCTATTTGCACCATGCCCAGAATGAGACCGACAAACCCCGGATCATTTTGTTCCTGGATGTGGAGCGCAAAATGAACACACCGGCGGCGCAACGCACCCTGCGCTGGATCAATGGCACCTTGGGTCGCCTGACAACCCGGCAATAAAGCGCATCATCCAAACAGGTCAGCGGGGTCCGCATCACGCAGTTTGCGCACGGCCAATATGGCAGAGACCAAACAAATAAAGCAGATGGTGGTGAAGACGAACAGCACGATCCCGGGGGACATTTCGAACTTCAAACTGGCTGAGGCGGATATGTATTGATACATCCCCCAAGACAGCATCACGCCGGGAACAAAGCCCAAAACTGCGAGCAATATGGCTGCCGAAAGCACAATGAATTTCAGCTTTAAGTCACTGAATCCAATAGCTTTCAGGGTTGCGTAATCCTTGATGTATTTCGAAATGATCTGAAACAGGATCTGATACAGGATAATGATCCCAACCGCGATGGCCCCAAACAGCCCAAAGCGGAAGATCACGCCAATGGGCGTGTTGAACTCGTAATGGGATCGCTCGCCGGAAAGCAATTGGCTTTTGGTCAGCACCCGGACATCGCCGGGCAAATAATCCTCGATGGCTTGTCGAACCTGCTCCGGGTCCGCACCCTCTTTCAGGGTGATCAGGCCAACATCGATCCGATTACGGTCCCGATTGAAAATGTCCCAGAAGGTTACATCGCTGGTGAACAAATGGGTGTTCGCTGTGGTGTTTGCCCCAATGGAGAACAGATTTTCGATATAGATCCGCTGTTGGTTGGCCCCGGCGCGGACTTCGATGTCATAGCGCACCCCTTGGGCCACTTGTTCGATGATCGGATTGAATTCAGGCCGGGACTTGTCATCCATCAAAAACACATCAGCGCGTTTGAGCAACTCGATATTGTTGTCGACCCCGGGGACGGCGATGGGGCTGTTCGCGGGCGAGAATCCCAAAGTGACGATGTTGCGCAAATAGTCCGGATTGCCTTCCGGGTCGCGCATTAGCAAACCGGCCCAATAAAGCGGTTTTATCGACTCCACTCCATCAATGGCCAAGGTCTGGAACAGCCGGTGCTGGGAGAAGGAAGATGGCTTAAGCACCGACACCGTCGAGGCGTTCATCAGGAAAATATCTGCCCGAATGGCGGACGGCAGGTCGGTTAGGGTGTTGAGGAAGGAGGACCGAAAGCCGATCTGCATGAACAGCAAGATGGTGGTGAAGGCAATCCCAAGCACAGCGGCGATGGTTTGCGCACGCTGATATTTTAGCTGCAACCAAGGTATGGGCGTTTTCCGAAGGAACATGGGAAAGCCTGTTGCAGCCGATCCGGAGTCAGGGGGTTAGGTTAGTGCCTGCTTTGGCCACATCCACAGAGGCACTGCCAACATATCGAGGGTGAAACAGTAGCGATCTTGGGCCGCCTTGCCAAGCAACGGCTCGGGCCCCTATTGCGATGCAGCGCTTTGTGCAGTTGATGCGCCCGTATCGATGATCACTGCGACCTGCAAATTGGTCAAATCAGCCACCGTGGCACTGTTTTCCGCATCCAGACGGATTTTTATCTCCACCACCCGGGCATCCACATCGGCGGTGGGATCGGTGGCCAGGATCTCGTTTTTGCCAATCAACAGGCCGATATGCTCAACCGTGCCGCCAAGGGTACCCTCAAAGCCATCGCTGGTGACCGAGGCCCGTTGGCCCAGACGGACCCGGCTGATATCGGTTTCATAGACCTCGGCCTGGATCCACATCCGGTCGGTTTGGCCCATTTCGACCACGCCGCGTTCGGCAATGAATTCGCCCGGCTTGGTGTGCACATCCAAGATCCGCCCGGTGATCGGAGCCCGGACCACGGAGCGCAAATAGTCGGCTTCGGCACGCAACAGAGAGGCCTTGGCGTCCTGCAATTCGGCCTCGGCCACGGCGACCTCTTCGATCCGGACTTCGATCAGATCTTCCAACTGCGCCTTGGCTTCAGCAATTTGGCGCTCCAGCACCCGTTGTTCCAAGCAGGTTTCGTCACGCTGGGAATCCGAGGCGACTTTGCGCCGCCAAAGCTCCTCGATCCGGGCGCATTCTGCCGTTGCGGTCTCCAATTCGATGGCCAGCCGGTCGACCCGGGCTTTTTGCACATTGATTGCCCCGACACTGACCCCGGCTTTGACCAAAGCCAGTTTGGCTTCCCGGATCTCCACCTGGGCCTCCGCCACCCCAATGGCCGCCGTCAGGCGCGGATTGTTGTCCAAAGTGGCGATGATTTGACCGGCTTCGACCCGGTCGCCTTCCGAAACCAACAGCTCCGCAACTGTGGAGCCGTCCGAAGAAATGGTGCCGCTGACCCGATAAACGCCACCCTCTGGCTCGACAAAGCCCAAGGCCGAGACCGCAGAGGGCTGCTGGGCCAGCGCTGCGCCCAGAGGAGGCGTTGCCAGCAACAGCGAGGCGAGGAGGGCGGGAGCGATCTGTCGGATCATGGGATCAACCTTCGAACCGTTTCTTCCGGGGTCTGGGGCTGCCACCCCAACTCTTTACGCGCCTTGGCCGCATCCACGCGGACACAGCGGTCATAGAGGTAATGCACCCGCTCCCGACTGAGCGGCGGGTTCACGTTCAACAGGCGGCCAACCGGGTCCATCACATGGCCCAACAGGCGGACCAGCGGCTCCGGCAGCTCTTTGGGCTCTGGGAGCCCTGCATTGGCTGCCAAAATGGCAAACATCTCCCCAGTGGTCAGTTCCCCTGCGGAGGCGATGTAATGGACACCGGCCTTGCCACGCTCTGCCGCCAGAACCAGGGCTTCGGCCACATCTTCGACATGAACAATACCGGTAATGCGATGGCTGGCGACCCAATATTTCAGCCGACCGGCCAAAAAACGCGTCACCACCGGGCCGAAATGCGGATCGCCTTGGCCGAGAATGCCCGACGGCATTACGGAGATGACTTCGAACCCGTCATGGGTTGCACCATAATGGTCCACCAAGGCCTGGGCATCCAGTTTGGAGCGGTCATAGGCTGAGGCGACTTTGGTGGTTGGGTCGCGGCGATGGGTTTCATCGGCAATGGCCGCACCGGTATGGCCATAAATGCCAATGGTCGAGCAATGGACAAAACGGCGCACCCCTGCGGCCACGGCGCCGTCCAACAGGGTTCTGGTGCCCTCCACATTGGTTCGGATCATCTCTGTGGCGTCAACAATGCCCAGATCGACCCGGGCGGCGGTGTGGATCACCGTCTCCACACCCGCCAAAGCAGCCTTCAGGGCGGCCGCATCGGTCAAATCGCCGGTGACCAGCTCCACATCCAGCCCGTTTAGGCGTCCGAGGTCACTGTTGGTGCGGACCAGGCCGCGCACGGTACGGTCGCGTTGACATAGTGCGCGCACCACATGGGACCCGGTAAAGCCATTGGCTCCTGTGATGAGGGTTGTCATGGTTTAACCGTTGGGCAACAATCCATAGACATCTCGCCGCGTTCGAGGGTGCTATTGATCCCTCAGGAGGAAAGCGGCGGTGGCTGAAAACAGCCCTGAGGCTGAGCCACTGAGCGGCTTACCGAGCTTTTGAGTCCTTCGCACGGATGATAACACGATGCAAGTTGTTGACGACTACTGGCAGCAGGTCAGGGGCGCGGATTTGCACCCGGGGCATTATGTATGCCTTGCCAAGAGCGGCAACCGGGTGACCATCGAGTGCGAGGAAACCGGTCGCGTCTTTGAGGCGCTGAACTTCTGCAACAATGATATTTTGGGTCTGGCCCAGAACCCCCAGGTTAAAGCGGCAGCGGTTGCGGCAATTGATCAGTTTGGCACGTCGAACAGCGGCTGTGCCGCATTGAATGGCCGGATCTCCGTCCACCGGGAGCTGGAGCAGGAAATCTCCGACTTTAAAGGGCTGCCGCACACCTATTTGTTTTTAAATGCCTGGATGGCGATGCAGGCTCTGTTCGATGCCTTTTGTCATTTGGCCATCCCAATCCCTGGCTTCCGCCATACCCGGGAAACGCTGATCTTCACCGACCTGTCCAACCATGGCTGCATCACCACCGCAGTGGTCAATGCGGGCAACCGGTCCGGTAAGCGCCACACCCAAAGCCCAGAGGTTCGGGTCAAATCCTATCGCCATTGCGATCCCGACGATTTGGCCAAGCGGTTGCGCCGCTATGCCAAGCCCGGCGATCGGATCATCGTGGTGACCGATTCCGTCTTTTCCATGGAAGGGGACATCGCACCCCTGCCCGCATTCGTTGACCTGCTGGCGGGCTATCCCGGCAGCGTGCTGGTGCTCGATGAAGCCCATTCCAGCGGGGCCATTGGCCCGGGCGGAGGCGGTCTTTGCGAGCATTTCGGTCTGTCGCCCGACGCCATTGCCGCACGCGGTGTCGAGCCGGTGATTATGACCACCTTTTCCAAATTTGCCGCCTCCGCTGGGGCGGCGATCAGCACGCGGTCTTCGGGGTTGGTTGGGGTGTTGGATGCCTGTCCGACGGCGATTGGCACCATCTCCTTGCCGCCCTCAACCGCAGCGGCGGCCTTGGAGGCGATCCGGCAAATGCGCCAGCATCCGGAATGGTGCCAAGCGGTTCAAGACAAGACCGTATTCCTGCGCAACTTGCTCCGGGAGCAAGGTTTTGAAGCCCAGGGACAAACCAATGTGGTGCCGGTGGTGCTGCACCCGGATGTGCATCCCAAGGGCTTTGCCCGCCACATGCTGGAGCAGAGCGGGGTTTGGGTCTCGCCAATTTGGTATATCGCCAAGCCCCGTCTGCGGGTGGTGGTGAATGCGCTGCATACGGAGCAGGAATTGCGCAGCTTGGTCGATGCCATGATCGACAGCCGGGAGATGCTCTATCCGGTTCCAGGCCGCCTGCAGCAAAGGGCGTGACGGGGGAGGGGGAACCGATGGCCGCAACGCCCCAGTCGGCATCGGCGGTGGAGGTGATCCCGGTAGCCTCGGAGTCCGATTGGGCCGCCTTTTTTGCTGTGCCCGAGCAGATCTATCATAACGATCCGCATTATGTGCCGCCTTTGCGGGCCGAGGTTGAACGCCAGCTTTCGCCCCAATCCTCGTTTCTGACCTATGGCCAGTTTGAAGCTTTTTTGGCCCATCAAGACGGCCAGCCGGTTGGGCGTGTTGTTGCCTCGATCAATCACCGTCTGAACCAGGGCCAGGATCAAAAGCTTGGCCTGTTTGGCTATTTCGAATGCATTGACGATAAGGCGGTGTCCGGGGCCTTGTTCGAGGCCGCCTGTCGGTGGTTGAAGGAGCAAGGCTGTTCCCTGGTCCGGGGTCCGGTCGACCTCTCGACCCACATTCACTGTCTCTGCCTGGTCCAAGGTTTTGACGATCCGCCGACCCTGCGTATGCCCTATAACCCGTCTTACTATCCCGGTCTGATCGAGGCGGCGGGGTGGGCCAAGGCCAAGGACGCCATCGCCTATCACTACCCCATGGTGCTCAGCCATGAAGCGGCGTTTCAGCGTGCCCACCGCCATGCTTGTGCCATGGGGGTGACCTTCCGACCGATCCGGCTAAAAGGTGCCGGCTTTGAAGTGGATTGCCGCAGCCTGCATCGGGTCTATTCGGAAAGCTTTTCCGACAATTGGATGTCGACGCCGCGCACGGAAGCGGAGTTTCTAGAGGACGCCAAGGGCTTGCGTTCCATTGTCGATCCAAAGCTGTTTCCCATTGCCGAGCATGACGGGCGGATGATTGGTTTTTGGATGTGCCTCCCGGACTACAACATCCCGCTGCGCCATGTCGGCGGGCGGTTGAACGCCATCGGCATTCTGAAAATGCTTTGGTACCGGCGTCAGATCCATCGGGCCCGCGTCTTTGCCCTTGGGGTTTTGCCGGACTACCAACGCAAGCGCTGGGCGGTGGCTCCGGCCTTGATCTATTTGGGTGTCCAGGGCGGCAATGCCCGCTCCCGTCCCTTTGCCAGCGCAGAACTGTCCTGGGTGTGGGAGGACAATCAAAAATCCCGCAGCATCATTGAATCCAGCGGTGGCGTGCCGTCCAAAACCTATCGGCTGTACGAGCGGTCCCTGGATTGACCCCTTTGGGGTCCCCTGTCAGGAGGGGGCAAGTTGGCTGGCAAAATGGCCAATGATTTTTTGCGGCGTGTTGTGCTGGGCGATAAAGCGATACTCTCTGGTCATGCGGCTGATTTTTCCGAACAGCTTATTGGTTTTTGTGTGCACGCCGGTAAAGGCACCGCTTTGGTGCTTACGATAAACGTCAAGATTTTGGGATGCATTGTCCGCATGCCATTCAGGCGCTGTCATCGCACCCTTTTTTAGGATCAGACGGGTGTCACCTAAGGCCTCGATTGTTTCCAAACCAGCCAATGAACAGACGGCACCCAGGGTCTGCCTATCGAAATTATAAATATGACCATAATGGAAAATGTTACCCGGCGACTTCGTTTGACAATATTGCCTAAAATTGGGCACTTCCAGAAAGAGCGCACCGTTCTCGGTGAGGAGGCTTCGAACCTTTTTCAGCTTTTCGATAGGATCCCTCATATGCTCAAGCACGTGGCTCATCCTGATTAGGTCAAATGACTGAGTGGGTTGGTAGTCATCAAGCGACCCGGTAAAAACGCTGACGTCAAAGGTGTTCTGGATATACTTTGCGTAATTTAGAGACGGTTCTACACCAAAGGCTTTCTTGCCGAATGCCTGCATCAGGGCAACAAATTCTCCGCTGCCACAGCCTATATCCAAGACTGTCTCAGCTTTTTGGAAATAAGAGAGGTGCGGTGTGATTTCGCGGACCACTCTTCCGGCATAGCGGTAGTGATGCTTTAGTTTCGGGTTGATCGTTTTCTTATAGTTTTTTCTATAATCTGTTGTGTAAAAGGCGACCAAGTCCGCTTCGGTAGGCAAAGGGTTGGAAAAAACCAAACCGCACGCCAAGCAACAATCGGTGATCAGGGGGGCGCCCCGTCGGTCCAGGGTGCTGATTTCCTGCAGCGTCGTTGCTGCGCATAAGGGACATGTAAGCTGTTTTTGTTGCATCGGGGCACTCTGAAGGATGGGAATTTAGAGAGAGTATTGTCCAGTCTTGGGGCGCAATGGTTGTTCCGCCAGAATGGCTAACCTATTTATTGCTACCCTGATGCGTTATTATTTTTAGTATAGGCTTGATCCCGTTTGACGAGCCCTTCCCATACAGAATTCTGCCCGGAAAAAAAAGAGAAACAGGATTTGATTTGTATGCGACGGGCGGCATCCACAGAAGAAGCCACTGTTTTATAATTAGAATTATAACTCCCATAGCGATATATGCAGAGCCGCTTAGGACGCTTTGTCTTTGTAGGACATCAGGTGCCGGGCCATTTGGTCCTTCAAGATGGCTTTGGTTTGCCAGGATTCGGCAACCATGTCCTTAAAGGTCTCTTTGCTGATCACCAGAACTTCGGCCCCATCCGGACCCAAAGCCCGAATGGTGGCAGTGCGCTTGGCATGGGCTTGCAGCAGGCCGATTTCGCCAAAGGATTTGCCCCGTTCATCCAGCTTGGCCAGGAACTGCTCGGTGCCATCCGGGTTTTCGCGCACCACTTCCACCGCTCCGGCCAGCATGATGTAGAACTCATTGGCCTCATCATCTTGCTTGACCACAATGTCGCCGGGCTTGAATTCCCGCTTGGTGGTTTCATCGGCCACATTGCGCAGTTGCAGATCGCTGAGGGTCGGCAAGGTCAGCGACAACTGTTCGCCAACCGCATCGGACAGCCGCCCGTCCTCCATGTGATAGATGTAATCAGCGGCATCGAGGATGCGCATATTGTGGGTCACCACCAGCGCGGCGCTGTTGTGATGTTTGATCAGCGCACTGAAGCGGTCGATGATTTCCCGCCCGGTGCCGGTGTCCAGCGCCGCTGTCGGTTCATCGGCGAGCACCAAGCTCGGGCGATGGACCAAGGCCCGGGCCACCGCAACCCGCTGTTTCTGGCCGCCGGAGAGGGCGGATGGGTAGTCGTTAAACCGACCCCCCAAACCAACCATGTCGAGCATTTCTTCCGATCGGCGCTTGGCCTCCTTGGGCGAAAAATCGGCCTGCAATTCCAGGCTCTGCTGAACATTTTGCCGTATGGTCATAAAGTCGAGCAGATTGAAATGCTGGAACACATAGCCGATACGCCGACGCATATTGCGCAGCTTGGTTGCGCTGGCCCCGTTTAGCTCCTCGCCGAGCAATTTCAGGCTGCCTTCCTGGACGGAACGTAGGCAGCCGATCAGCGAAATCAGAGTGGTTTTGCCCGATCCGGAAAAGCCGGTCAAAAACACCGCCGAGCCCGGATCAATGGTCAGATCGATCCCATGCAGAACGGTTTTGGAGGTGTTGGCGTCCTGATAGGCATGTTTCAGCCCATTGGTTTCGACCAGCGGTCCCGTATAGTCCTGTTCTGTCACTGCGGCGGGCTTTCCCAATCATGCGCGCGAGCGGCAAGAATAGTGGATTGATCCGGGCTCTCCAAGCCATGTTGTTTCGATGCCAAACCTTTAGCGGTCCGGTGCAGCGGACGGGCGGACCCAAACCAGCAGCAGCGCCGCACACAGCGCCACCGCTGCTGCGCTGAAAAACACTGCCTCGAAACCGAAGGCCGCCCAGACCGACCCCATCACCACCGGGGCCAAAAACAAACCAAGGCCGTTGACCGAAGAGCCCAGGGCCATCACCGTGGTTTTTTGGTGGTCCTCGGCGTGATTGGCCAAGGCGTCAAACAGGGTCGGCATCGCCAGCCCAAATCCGGCCCCAACGGCAAAAAAGCACAAGCCACTCAAGCTCAAGCCCGATGCGCTCAACAGCGCCGCCAAAGAAAGGCCCATCAGGGCCAATCCCAGGGCGATGGTGGGGCCACGCCCAATCCGCCTGGCCACGCGTCCGGACAACAGGGCAGAGACCAGCACCGCCCCAAGGGCCATGATCGCCAACAAAACCCCATTGGTTTCCGGCCCGCTGTCAAACAGGGCTTTCAGGTGCAGGGGACCATAAACCCGAAGGATTTGGGCACCGCCGGAGACCACCGGGATAGCGGCCAAAAACAGCAGCAAAGGACCATGGCCAAGGGTGCTCCACAAAGAAGATCTCTGGTGGGCGGGCCGTTCTGCGGGTTTGGTGGCCGCCGCTGTGCCGCTCAGGGCCATATGGGCAAAACCGGCCACGGGCAGTGCCAGCAAGAAGACAAAAAACGCATGGCGCCAATCGCCGGAGCCCGCCAGCCCGGCCAAAAGATAGGTCGCAATGCCAGACAGGGTCATGAAACCGGTGGCATAGCCCAGCACATTGGTCCGGGCGATGCCGCTTAGCAGGGTGACCAAAATGGCCAGCAGCGCCGCCGTAACCCCAGCCTTGGCGATGCCGAGCAGCAACCGCGCGGCCAGAATGGCCTCAAAGCTGGAGAAAAAGGCGGGTGCGACGCCCAGCAGACCAAAGCCAACCAGGGAGACCACCATCAACCGGCCATGGCCGATCCGATTGGACAGCAGGGCCAAAAACGGTGTGCAGAGCGCTCCGGTCAGGGTGAAGGCGGAAGCAAAAAAACCGGCCTGCTCCGGGCTCAGCGCGAGGTCTTCGACCATCTCCGGGAAGACGGGAAACAGCACGCCACCGCCAAAAGTCATCAGCCACGCCGCCAAGCTGAGGGCAAACAGGGGTTTTCCACTCTTGGGCGGCAGTGTTATGTCCGGTAAAAGCTGTTTCAGCCACGTCATCCCAAGCCTGTCCGCGCATCCTTCTGGGCGGATCATCCTCCGGGGAGCCCCTGACCCGCATGTCCCGTCCGGTTTTAGTCCTTTCTGCGCCCCGGTCCTACTCTTCCCTGTTCGGGACCATGTTGGGGCAGCATCCGGATCTGTATGGCTTGCCGGAGGTGAAGCTGTTTCTGGCCGACACCGTTGGCAGCTTGATCACCCGCTTTCAATGGGCCCATGTCCAGCGGCTGCATGGCCTCTATAGGGTGATTGGACAGATCGAATTTGGCGGCCAGACCGACGAAACCGTCCGGCAAGCCAAGGCCTGGCTCAACGCCCGCCGGTCCTGGACGACGGAGCGGATGTGGACCCATTTGGCCCAAGCTGCCGCACCTCAGGCTTTGCTGGAAGCTGCTCCAGTAACCGCCATGTTTCCCGGCAGCCTGCAGCGTGCTCGTCGGATCTGTCCCGAGGCCCGCTATATCCATTTGACCCGCCATCCCGGGCCGAGCTGTGCCTCGATCCAGGCCAGCCTGCGCTGGCTCGACAAACGCTATCACACGCCGCTGCGGTTTTTTGTCGATCCGGAAAAAGTCTGGCGCCGGGCGCATCGCAATATCTGCGCCTTTGTCGCGACCTTGCCTGAAGACCGTGTGCTTCGTCTTCGGGGTGAAGATTTGATGGCGGATGCGCCTGCGGTGCTGGACCGCGTGACGGCGTTTTTGGGCTTAGCCATGGACGCCGCGGCCTTGGAGGCAATGCTGCATCCGGAGCACTCTATCTATGCCCATGAGGGACCGCCTTTGGCCCCGATGGGCAGTGATCCGAAATTCCTCGCCGATCCGACCTTTCGGCCCAGCCCGGTGACTTTGGTTCCGCTCTCGGAGACCAAATCGCCCAAAGGACGGCCTCTAGCCCCGGAAACCCTGCGGGTCGCGAAGCAAATTGGCTATGACTGAGCGCTTTATTCCGCTGCGGGCGCCGCGAGCGGGGTTGGATCGGTTTGTGGCGTCGGGGTGTAAAACCGCTGCCGTTCCTCGTCCGGCAAGGCCGCCAACTGGTTCTTGATTTCATCCCGGCTGATTTCTTGGAACCAGGACAAATGCTCCAAGTTCAGCATATACATGAGGAAGGGCACGGCTGCGGGTTTGTTCTTGCGCAAAAGCTTTAGGAAACATCGCCAGAACACTCCACGAGACCCACGAACGATCCCGTTCCGCCAAATAACCGTGGCCAAGCCTCTGAGCTCTCTCGCGCCAACCTTGCGCCTGACCTCTCCTTTGCCAGGCACGGCAAGTCGCAAATCGATGCAGTTTCGATAGCAGCGCAGAATAAACTGATCGATGGCGTAAAGTTTTTCCGTAACATTGATATGTTCCTCGGCCAGTTCCTGGATTGGCCGGGTGGGAACAAAATTGGTCAGGCTGTTGTCATTGCAATCCTTGATTTCATCGCGCTCAATCAATCGGCCCTCGCGACGCAGTCGATGCGATAGCGGTGTTTGCGGCATGGCATGGAGCATATTGACGATGACTTGAGGAATGGCTGCCTCTTCGGCCAATGCCAGGATGCGCTCATCGGCTCCAGGTTTCTCTCCATCAAAGCCTATAATAAATCCGGCATGAATCCTAAGTCCCGCCTGATTGATGGCTTGAAGGCTTTCAACAAGGGGCTGACGGGTGTTTTGCGCTTTCTTGGTCAAGAGGAGGCTATCAACATCTGGTGTTTCGATGCCGATGAAGATGGCATTGAAATGAGCCAGTCGCATGGCCCGCATCAAATCAGGATGATCGGCAATGTTGATGGAGGCTTCGGTGCTGATGGTGAAGGGATAAGATCTGGGCTTTTGCCAATCAGCAATATGGTCCACCAGCGTCCGAACGGTGCGCAAATTGCCGATGAAATTATCGTCGACCATGAAGATATGTCGACGCCAGCCCAGATCGTAGAGCGTTTGCAGCTCCGCAACCACCTGCTCAGGGGTTTTGGTCCTGGGGCGGCGACCGTAGAGCGTGATGATATCGCAAAACTCGCACATGAAGGGGCAGCCCCGCGAATACTGCACTGACATCGTCGTGTAGTCGTCGAAGTTCAGCAGGTCATAGCGGGGGATGGGTGTTTGAGTCACATCGGGCTTTTCGGTTCCGGCCCTGAACCAGCCGGAGGTCTCCCCCCTGTTCAAAGCCTCGACAAAGAGCGGGATGGTGATCTCACCTTCATCCAGAACCATATAGTCGGCCCCGGCCTCGGCGGCTTCATCGGGCACAGAGGTGACATAAGGTCCGCCAACGGCGACCCGTTTGCCCCGGTGTTTGGCCTCCCGGATCAATTCCAGCAGATGGGTTCGCTGCACAATCATGCCGGAGAACAGAACAATGTCGGCCCAATCCCAATCGGACTCCTTGGGGGGACGCACATTGAAATCCACCAAGCGGAATTCCCAATCCTGCGGCAAGATCGCCGCAACGGTCAGCAGGCCCAAGGGAGGCATAAACGCCGGACGCCCGACGATCTTAATGGACTGACTGAAAGACCAATAAGATTCAGGAAAATGCGGATACATCAGCAAGGCGCGCATCTGCGGGTCCTTTTGTATCGGGTGCTGGCAGATTGGGAAGAGCCCCCCATTATCGGCAAGGCTGTTTGCAAAAGGGAGTCTTTTTCTCGGGTTTAAGGCACCGCCACCAGTCTACTCGGCAGCCGGGGCGGCAAGGGGGAGCGGATCAGCCTTTGCCTTAGGCTCAAAATATCGCTCCCGGTCCTCTTGCGGCAGGGCGGCGAGCTGGGCACGGATCTCATCCCGGATCACATCTTTGAACCAATAGAAATGCTCATAGTTGAAAATGTAATAGAGGAAAATCGGCGCAGCGGGCTTGTTCTTTCGAACCATGTCAATCAAGCAGCGCCAAAACACCCAGCGGGAGGGGCGCAGCACGCCATTGCGCCATAGAATGATCGCCAAGCCCCGGATTTCGCTCCAACGCACATCCCGCCTGATCTCGCCCTTGCCTTCGACTTTCAGGTTTAGATCAATGCAGGCCCGATAGGCCCGGCGAATGAACTGTTCCGGGTCGTAAATCCGGCTGGTGACGTTGATATGTTCCTGGGCCAGATCCTGGATCGGGCGGGTGGGGACGAAATTGGCCAGGCTGTTGTCATTACAGTCTTTGACTTCGTCTTCTTCGCGCAGACGGCCCTCCCGGCGCAAACGCTCGGACAAGGGCGTATGCGGCATCGCATGGAGCATATTGACGAAAACTTGTGGGATGGCGGCTTGCTCCACCAATTCTTCGATGCGTTCATCGGCCCCGGGGGCCTCGCCATCAAAGCCGATGATAAAGCCCGCATTGATCCGCAGCCCGGTATTAGCGATGGTTCGCAGGCTTTCCAAAAGCGGCTGGCGGACATTCTGCGCTTTTTTGGTCAGCAACAGGCTGTCCACATCCGGGGTCTCAATGCCGATGAAGATCGAGCTGAAATGGGCCAAGCGCATGGCCCGCATCAGGTCCGGGTAATCGGCAATGTTGATTGAGGCCTCGGTGCTGATGGTGAAGGGGTAATAGTTGGCCCGCTGCCAATCGGCGATGTGATCGACCATGGTCCGCACGGTGCGCAAATTGCCGATGAAATTGTCATCGACCATCAAAACATGACGCCGCCAGCCCAGGTCATAAATCGCCTGCAGCTCGGCGACGATCTGCTCCGGTGTTTTGGTGCGCGGGCGGCGGCCATAGAGCGTGATGATGTCGCAGAATTCGCACATGAAGGGGCAGCCGCGCGAATATTGCAGCGACAGGGTGGTGTAGTCCTGGGTGTCGATCAGGTCATAGCGCGGGATCGGGGTTTGTGTCACATCGGGCTTTTCTTCCCCGGCCCGAAACCAGCCAGAGGTCTCGCCGCGCTCCAGGGCCTCGACGAAGGGGGGAATGGTGATTTCGCCCTCATCCAAGACCATGAAATCGGCCCCGGCCTCGGCGGCTTCATGGGGCACCGAGGAGACATAGGGGCCGCCCACGGCAACCCGTTTGTTCCGGGCCTTGGCCTCCCGGATCAGGCTGAGCATATGGGTGCGCTGGACGATCATGCCGGAGAACATCACGATGTCGGCCCAGGCTCAATCCTCTTCCTTGGGCGGGCGCACATTGTAGTCGATCAGCCGAAACTCCCAGTCCTGGGGTAGGATCGCCGCCACCGTCAGCAGCCCCAGGGGAGGCAGCAGGCCCGGGCTGCGCATGATCTCAATGGTCTTGCTAAAGGACCAATAGGATTCCGGGACAATGGGGTAAATCAACAATGCGCGCATCAGCAGGGCCTTCTATGCCGGGTGCTATTGGAACTTGTTCTGCCCTCGCCGGGCGCGGGCGTATCCCGCTTGGCCGCGCCCGCAATGGGCGCTGGAGTATTTGTTCTGCCCTCGCCGGACGCGCCATGACGGATCGCACCCTGCTCTGGGGTCATTATCGGCAGCGTGGACTGCAAAGGGGAGTCTTTTTGTCGGGCTTTGGTGTTCAGCGCTGCCCAAGATAGGCCGCCCAACACGCAATGCCAGCGTCAATGGCGTCCTCATCTGCGGCGGAAAATGCCAGCCGAACATGATTGGGCCAAGCCCCGCTCGGCGAGAACAGGGACAGTGGCGGGATAATTACCCCGGCCTGCTCCGCCAAGGCTATGGTGTCCTCCGGGGTAAAGCTTTGGTTCGGATCGGCGCAGAGAAAGAACCCGCCCTGCGGTATTGGCCAGACCCCGTTGTTTGACCCTGGGAACGCGCGGGCCAGGGCTTGGACGAGGCGATCCCGATTGCGCCGGACTTGGGCGACCCGGGGGGCGACAAAGCCGTCCAAATCATGGTCGCAGTCCAGCAGCAAGCCAACCAGGATCGCTTGGACCAGCGGGGTGGTGGTGACCGACAGCGCGCTTTTGACCTGGGTCAGTCTGGCGATCAGTGGCGTTCCGTCGCTTAGGCTGCCCTCAGCGATCATCACCGCAAGGCGCAGCCCTGGCAGCACGGTTTTGGAAAAGCTCTCCACATGGATCACCCGTCCGCTTCGATCCAAGGATTTCAGGGTCGGGAGCGGCGCGCCATCAAAGCAATAGCGCCGATAGACCGCATCTTCCAGCAGATGCAGATCATAGCGTTCCGCCAAGTCGACCAGACGCTCCCGGTCCCGGGTCGACATCAGCCGACCGGTCGGATTGTCATAATCCGGGATGGTGTAGATCAGCCCAACCGACGGCGCGTCACTTTGGGCAAGGCGCTGTTCCAGGCGGTCAACGAACTGATCGTCATGGGGCACCGTTTCCAGAGCGAAGCCAAAATTGTCTGCCGCCCCGATCAAGCCGAAATAGACCGGATCGGCGCTCAGGCAGACCTTGTCCCGGCCCACCAAGGCCGCCAAACAGAGCACAATGGCTTCCTGGCTGCCATTGCTGATCAGCAGGGAGGCCGGATCCACTGGCCCCAAACCGGTGGCGGCGAAATAGTCGGCCAAAGGCGCGCGCAGCAAACCGGCATTATGGGCGTATTGGCCCAGGGTCCTGCGGATCTCGGCCTCCGCTTTGCCCTCCTGCTTCGCCAGGTCGGCAATGCAGAGCTCTAACCAGCGGGTCATTCCCTCCGCAGGCAAATCCCCATCCCGGGGTCGCCCGGTGGCAAAATTGATCGCTTCCGGGTGATTGGTGACCAGGCGATTGAGCAGGGGGCCAGCGGCGGCCATGGACGGGCGGGACATCGCTCGGGTACCTTTTTGCGTTCCGGCCCGATGCGGGCGCAAGATCAGGACACCCCATGAGTAAGCTTTATCCGCAAGGGGCGCAAACCATTGCCCAATTGCGCGACCTTTTGTCCCGGCTGAATTCGCCTGAGGGCATCGCGGCAGCCAAAACCTTTGCGCCGCGTCCCGATGACATAGTGATCGCCAGCTATCCGAAATCCGGCACCACATGGATGCAGCAGCTGGTCCATGGCTTGAAAACCGGTGGCGACATGGCCTTTGCCGACATCACCGAGGCGGTGCCCTGGATCGAATTGGCCCATGTGTTGGATCTGGATATCAGGGGCGATCAGCCCGTCGCCCCGCGCCTGTTCAAAACCCACTGGCGCGGTGATGAATCCCCGGGCGGGGTGAAAACCATTGTCGTGTTTCGCGAGCCCAAAGCGGTGGCCCTGTCCTATTACCATTTCTATGCCGGTTGGGTGCTTGATCCGGATGCCATTTCGCTTGATGAGTTTGTCGCTGACTTTTTCATTCCCGGAACCTTGCGCGGGACCTATTGGACCCATTTGAAGTCCTGGCTGGCCCGCGCCGATGATCCGCAGGTGTTGCTGCTGTCCTATGAGGGCCTAAAGGCCGATTTGCCGCGCGGCGTGGATCGGATTGTTGCCTTTGCGGGTTTGGCGGTGTCCCAGGCCGACCGAGAGGTCGCGATCCGTCAGGCCGCAAAAGACTTTATGACCGCGCATTCCGAGAAGTTTGATGAGCATCTGGTCGCCAGCAAACGCAATCTAGCGATGGGGGTGCCCGCCACCCGGCATCCGCGCAAGATCCAAGCGGCCGCAGGACAGGGCCCGGCCCGGGCCTTAGACCGATCCAGCGCGGATCGGCTCGACCAAATCTGGGCTGATGAGATCTCGACTGGGCTTGGCTTTGCTGATTACGCGGCCTTGCGCCAAGCCTTTGATCCGGACTGACCAAGAACAGTTCTAGGTCGGCTCGATGGGCCATGTCTGCCCAAGATCCTCAAGACCGGCGCGTATGGCGCGCTCGCGCGAGTCGGAAGGCATGCGCCTACGATTCCGTGTAGCGCTTTGGCTATGAATTGTTAGGGTCGTGTGCCATTGAGTCCGGTTCAGATTGGTTGCTTTTGGTAGATCATGAAACCAAAAAAATTTGACAGTTTCGACACCGGATAAGGGGGTCAAATTGTCGGTTGAGGCGGTCAAAATACAAAATTTTTCCAATTTTTATCCATAGCGGATGTGGTCTTTCAAGCATCTATCGATGGGCTAAGTCCTTCAAATAGAATCTGAAACTAAAGTAGCTATATCAAATTGGTGGAGCCCCAACATCTAGGGTTTTGTTAAAAATTGATGGGATTTTATTGATTCTATAGCTTTTTTTCATGCAGTGCAGTATTAAGCAAGGAGGATAGCCCTTAGTATGGTTTTAAGCTCCCCGTTGGGGGTGAAATCGCTCTCTGGAGTAGCGGCGTGCATGACACAGCTGTCATCCAATAAGCCAATTGATGTGATCGGGGACAATGCGTCCCTCGCCCCGGGATATACGCTGCCGCCAAGGCCAGACCCGGTCATGCCGCCAGGAACCGAAAACGTGGCAATCAGTCCTCTACGCATTTTGATGTATGTGGCGTGGATCACCCTTGCCGGGGTGATGGTGTTTCTGGCTGCGCAGCCGGTTTCGCTTGATGCGCAAATGTGGATGGCCATCACCTTGTTGGGGGCCTTGGGCATTTTCCGCATGGTCGGTTTGTCCAAGGGCATGTTCCGGCCAATCTTTGCCGCCGTGGCGGCGTTTATTGTTCTGCGCTACATTTTCTGGCGCACCATGCAAACCATTCCGCCTGTTGAAGAATTTGCCAATTTCATCCCGGCAATTTTGCTGTTTGGGGCCGAGATCTACGCCATCTCCATGCTGATCATCGGCATTTTTGTCATCATCGACCCGTTAAAGCGCAAGGCCGCCCCGCTGATCGGACCGCCGGAAAACTATCCGACCGTCGATGTCTTTGTGCCCAGCTACAATGAAGACACCCAGATCCTGGAAGCGACCCTGATCGCGGCCAAACATATGCGCTATCCCAAGGGGCGGATGGAGGTCCATCTGCTCGATGATGGCGGCACGGTGGGCAAGCGCAATCAGGCTGATCCGGCCAAAGCCCTGGAAGCCCGGCAACGTCACGAGGAACTGAAGGCGCTTTGTGCCCAGCTCGGGGTGACCTACCGCACCCGGGAACGCAACAATTCGGCCAAGGCGGGCAATATCAACGCCGCTCTGCCCGATACGGATGGTGAGCTGATCGTCATTCTCGACGCCGACCATGTGCCGACGGTGGAGTTCCTGGAAAAGACCGTCGGCTATTTCCAGCGCGACACCCATCTGTTCCTGGTCCAAACCCCGCATTTCTTTATTAATCCCGATCCGCTGGAACGCAATCTGTCGACCTTCGATCGCATGCCCAGCGAAAACGAAATGTTCTACGGCATCATCCAGCCCGGCTTGGACCGCTGGAACTCGGCCTATTTTTGCGGCTCTGCGGCGGTGTTGCGCCGCTCCTGCTTAGAAGAGATCGGCGGCATTTCCGGGAACTCGATCACCGAGGATGCGGAGACGGCTCTGGAGCTGCACTCCCGGGGCTATAACAGCGTCTATGTGGAAGAGCCTTTGGTCGCCGGTTTGCAGCCCGAGACCTTTGATGCCTTCATCCGCCAGCGCACCCGGTGGGCCCAAGGCATGACCCAAATCATGGTGCTGAAGACGCCGCTGTTTAAGCGCGGGCTGAGCTTCTCGCAGCGGATTTGCTATACCAGCTCGGCCATGTTCTGGCTGTTTCCGTTCGCCCGGCTGTTGTTCATCCTGACACCGCTGGTTTATCTGTTTTTCGGTCTGCAGTTCTTCAAGACCAGCGTGCCGGAATTCCTGGTCTTCACCGTGCCCTATATTATGGTCTGCTTGATGGTGGCCAATTCCCTCTATGGCACAGTGCGATGGCCCTTTGTCTCCGAGCTTTACGAATATGTGCAGTCGATTTTCACCTGGAAGGCTGTGCTTGGGGCGATGATCAGCCCGAAACATCCGAAATTTGCCGTGACGGACAAAGGCGTGACCCTGGAGGAAGACATGCTGTCTCCCTTGGCCCGCCCACTGATCTTCATCGTTGGTATCCTTAGTCTCGGTTTGGCTTTCGGGGCCTATCGCTATATGCAATACCCCCTTGAGCGCGATGTGATCATGGTGGTGTGTGGTTGGACCTTCCTTAACCTGTTCCTAGCCTTGGCCGGTCTGGGCGTGGCTTGCGAGGGTGCGCAGCGCCGAACCAATCCGCGGATGCCGACTTGGCGCAAAAGCCGCATGGTGGTGGATGGGGTCGAAATCGAAGGCGCCATTGACGACCTGTCCAGCTCGGGCATGCGGATGACCGTTCCGGCCTCCCTGGTGCGTTCCATGACCTTGGTCGGCAAAAAGATTGAGGTCCTGGTCGAGCCCTTCCCCGGTGCTTCAGAGAATTCCTTCCAGATGGATGTGCGCTCGGCCCGGCCTTTGGGCGCGAATATGCTGATCGGTCTGGCCTTTGCCCCGCGCTCCCAAGAGGAACGCGAGCATGCCTTCTTGCTGTTCTATGGCGACTCTCGGCAGTGGAAGGCCTTCCTTGGCTCCCGACGGCACCATATGGGCTTGTTGCGCGGCATGTTCCTGTTCTTTAAGCTCAGTGGCTATTACTCGGTTTATTCCTTGAAATTCGTTTGGCGCATCTGGGCGCGCAGCGGCAAGCAATATTCCGACAGCCGGATGCAAATGGAATAGGGCGCATGGGTTTGTTTACGCGCCACTCTTCGGACAGCCGGCTTCGGTTTGGTCCCCATAAATTTATGATCGGGGCTGTGCTCATTGGTCTGCTGGGCTGGCCCGTGATCGGGGGTGCCCAAACCCAACCGGCGGCACCATCCCAGCCTGCTCCCACCGCTACCGCGCCCCCTGCGGCATCCCCCGCGCCCCCGTCACCTGCTCCCGCGGCACCTACTCCCACGTCACCTGCTCCCGCAACCGCGTCTCCGGCCGCACCCGTTGCGACAGCTGCCGATCCGGTGGCCGCCGAAGTGCTCTATCCCGACCCGATCCCGCTGGTGCCCTATAAGCCGGTTAAGGACGGCTATGTGGCCGAAGGCGAGTTGGACCATTTGCGCTTTGTCATGGCGGTGCCCCGGTTCTTGCCGGTGCGGGAAGCGGTCCTAACCTTTGCCTATCAGACCTCCATTGAGGTCATGCCCGAAGCTTCGCAAATCCAGCTGTCCCTAAATGGGACGCCGCTGGCGCTGCTGCCGTCCAATGCCTCCCAAGAGCCGGTCAAAGCCAAGCTGCGTTTGTCTTCCCAGCTGTTGCGGCCTGGGCTGAATTTGATTGAGCTTGATGTGCTGCATCAGCACCGGGTTGCCTGCACCCTGGACAGCACCTATGAGCTTTGGACCAAGGTGTTGGCTGAGGACACCTCTTTGGTGCCGGTGCTTGATCGGGCGATCAACCCAAGTTCCCTGGCCGATATCGGTGAGCTGTTTGCTATCAGCCAGGCCGGAGACGCGCCTCTGGCGATTTGGGGGCCGAACCTGACCCTGTCCGATGTGGTGGAATGGGGCAGCATGGCCGCCCAAGCCGTCGCCCTGCAACGTCCCCATGATCCGCCCTTGGTCGCGGCTGGAGTGCTGCAGACCCGGGCCGAGCCCGATATCAGCTCGCCCTTGCCGGGGCTGGATATTTCCGACCTGACATCCGGTCGTTTGATCCTGGTCGGCACCGCATCCGACTTGGCCCCGGTGCTGTCCCCGGATTTGGCGCGCTCCATCACCGGCCCGTTTCTCGCGGCCCGGACGGTGTTTCGGGACCCAGCCCAGGCTGAAACGGCGGACGCGACGTCCTCAAGCGCTAAGGACCCCGCCCCGCCGGTGCGGGTTCTGATCTTGTCGGGCAATACGCCCAAAGAGGTTTCTGCGGCAGCGGCCTATTTTGCCAATTCCGGCGGCATGCTTCCGGACGTGCCGCATTTGGTGGTTTCCGCCCAAGGCGCACCGCCGAGCGAGCCGGAAGACCTGCCCGCCATTGGGTCCGGCTCTCGCCTGACTCTGGCAGAGTTGGGCCAGGGCCATATCAGCACCTCGGGCCTGCGCTCCACCGAAACCCTGACCATCGACCTGCCCAAGGGCTATCTGCCCATCGATCTGTCGCCGATCGAAATGCAGATGGAGGTGGCGCATGATGCAAGCTTGGATGAGGGCTCGCAGTTCTCCATTTGGGTCAATGGCGAGATGGCGTCTGGCTTCGCCCTGGATCCGGCCCATTCCGGCGGCATGTTGCCCCGGCGCTCGGTGTTGCTGCCAACCCATATGTTCCGGCCCGGGGAAAACACCCTGACCATCAGCACCGCTTTGCCGGTCAAGCAGGTCGGCTATCCCTGCCCGACACCCGGCGGCGTGCCGCGCTTCACCGTGTTCAATGACTCCCGGATCGACATTCCCCGCTTCGCCACCTTGGAACAGCTGCCCAATTTGCATTTGCTGGCCTCCCAAGGCTTTCCCTATGGCGAGGATGGCGCGGTGACGGATCTGGTGGTGCCGCAAGAGGGCGGTGCGGATGCCCTGTCCACCGCTTGGACCTTTGTTGGCGGTGTTGCCGCCGCCCGGGGAGCCCCCTTCCCCATTGCCGGTCGATTTAGTGTCGACAATCTCAGCCAGCGCGACATGATCTTTGTCGGTGTGGCCGCCTCTCTGCCCTCGGAAGTGATCCGTCAGGTTTCCGCCCCCTTTGGGCCACCGGGACAGATCTGGCCCTATATCCCCAGGGCTCCCGTCGCATCACCGCAACACATTGCCGGGGCTTCACCGTCGGTGGATAGCGTTCAATCGGCCTTGGATCAGGCCCGATCCCTGCAAAGCGGTCCGGGCTCCTTGGGGCGGGGGCCGGTGCCGAGCGCCTTAGGCGGACCGACACCCTCGGCCCAGCCGCAATCGGTGGATGCGCGGGCGTTTTGGTCGGATCGCAATACCGGGTCCTTTACGGCGGAAGTGGAAGATGCCTCGGGCAGCCTCAGCGCTCTGACCGACAATATGTTCACTCTGCTGGGCACCGATCACCGCACAGACACGGTGGAAACCATGCCGGACACCGCCCAGACCCGGGCGCTGGTGGTGCAATTCCAATCGCCGCAGGCCACCACGGCGACCTGGACGGTGATCACCGCCCCGGATGTGTCCAATCTCCAGCGCGGGGCTGCGTTAATTGGTCAGCCGAGCCATTGGAGTGCACTGGACGGCCAAGCCACCTTGGTGGCGGAAAGCGGCATGGTCTCGGTGGCGCCCAACCGGGCTGACAGCTATATCGCCACTGTGCCGCCGATGGATTTGGAAAATCTCTGGCTGCTGAGCGGCGTGTTGGTTTCGGATTTTTCCATCTTCTGGGTGGCGAGTGTGTTGCTGGTCACCATCCTGGTCGGCAGCCTGACCTGGGGCATTGTTCATTATTCCAACCAGGCGAAAAAACTGCGCCGTAATGAGGCCCCCCAATGACGGACAGTCTGTCCCGCCGCGCTATGCTGAACCGGCTCTCTGCTGCCATCGCCCTCCCGATTGGCGTGGCGGGGCTGGGTCCCATCGGTGCAGCCCGGGCCATGTCCACCTCCCAAGCGTCTCGGACCGGAGTGGCCGGGGGTCCCTATCAGCCGCTCTGGACGCAATATCTGTCGCGATACATGACCGGTGGTGGACGGATCAAAGACACCGCCAATGGCGATATCAGCCATACGGAAGGCCAAGGCTATGCCATGCTGTTGGCCGAGGCCTTTGACGACCTAAAAAGTTTCGATGCGTTGTGGTCCTGGACCAAATCCTCCCTGCGCCGCCCAGAGGATGGCCTCTATTCCTGGCGCTACGAGGCTGGTAAAGGCATCACCGATCCCAACAATGCCAGCGATGGGGAAATTCTGTTGGCCTGGGCGCTGATGCGGGCGGCCAGGCGATGGGGCCGGGCGGATTATGCCCAAGAGAGCGCAACCCTGCGGGCCTTGATCCTGCGGCATTTGGTGGTGCGCTGGAACGGCATGCCGGTAATCCTGCCCGCCGTGCAGTATTTCGACAAAGACGACCATCTGGTGGTCAATTTGTCCTACTGGATCTTTCCGGCTCTCCAAGCATTCGCAGCCGAGGATGGGGAACCCTGGTCCGCCATAAACCAGTCCGGTTTGTCCCTGTTGAACCAAGCCGTGTTCGGTCCGTTCTCGCTGCCGCCCGATTGGATGGCGCTGCCAAAACCCGGCGGATCGATCACCTTGGCCCAGGACATGGATAGCCTGTTTGGCTTCAATGCGGTCCGGATCCCGTTGTACCTCTATTGGGGTGGCATCGTGCCCAGTTCCGTGCGCGGCGGGCAGGGGATTTGCAATTTTTGGCGGCAGCATGGCGAGCGCCCCCCCGCAACCATCGATGTGGCGACCGGCGAACTAGCCCCTTATCCGATTTCCCAGGGCGTGCGCGCGATTAATTCGATATCCTGTGGTAATGGTCCTTTAAAGCATCCACATATTGACGAAGACCCCTATTATTCGGCAACATTGCTTTTGTTAACTTTGGTCGCCAATGCGGAGATCACTTTATGAGTTCTTCAGCGTCCATGGATCCATTGCTGCCTCGGCGGACCAAACCAAAGCACTCTGTTTTGCTCGGATCGGTGTTTTCAGGTGCCCTGCTTGCGGTCATCGCCAGCGGGCCGGTGCTGGCGCAGGATTTTGCCATCCAGCCCCTGACCGAGGGGGTAACGGTTGAAACCACCCCGGCACCCAATGCATCGACCCCGGCACCGGCTGGTGGGGCTGGCGTCGGAACCGACCCGGCAACGGCCTTGGAAACCCCGGCTGAACCCGCCGCTCCCCAGGTTGATGAAAGCGCGCTGCGCTATTACGCCCAGACAGGGCGCTATGACCGGCTGGAGTTGGAAATCAACCGCCTGAGGACACTCTATCCAGACTGGACGCCGCCTGCGGATTTGTTTGCGCCCGGCGGTGGGCAACAGGCGGGTCCCGATGAGACCCCGCTCTGGTCGCTGTTGTCGAACCAGGATTTCGCCGGTTTTGATGCGGCTTTGCAGCAGTTCTCGGCCCAACATCCGGGCTGGACTCCGCCGGAAGCAATGATGCGGGAACGCGGCCTGTCCCAATCCCGGCTGACGGTCACAGAAGCGGGCGAGGCGGGCAATTGGCAGGCGGTTTTGGATGCCGGGCGGGCCAATCCGGGCCTGTTGGGCTGCAGCGATCCGCAATCCACCTGGTACTTTGCCGAAGCCCAAGTCAAAGCAGGCCAGGACATCGCCGGTGCGCGAGAAACCCTGGCCTCTCTGATGCGGTCATGCCGCAGCTATGATGTGCGGGTCGCCACCCTACAGAAGGCCGCCGCTCTGCTGCCTTGGGAAGATGTGCAAACCCTGCGCACCCTGGAGGCCACGGCGTCCGGTGGCTCCGCAGAGGAGTCCGGGAATTTTGATCAAGTCTTCGCCGATCTGGGCCGAGGCCGCCTGGCGGACAAGCTGGCCGATGAAACCGCGACGGTCACCGAAGACGAGGTCCGGGCGTTTGAAGAGATTGGCGAAAGTTCGCGTGACGCCGGGACGGCGTCCCTGCTGGGGTGGTATTTCCTGCGCCAGGAAGAACCCAATCGGGCCGATGTCTGGTTCCGCCGGTCTCTGGAATGGGGCTATTCAGATTCTGCGGCTGAGGGCTTGGTGCGCACCCGCTTGCAACAGGGCGACCGTGATGCGGCCCTGACCATTGTCGAGCAATATGAGGACCGGACCCCCGGCCTACGGGAGGTCTGGCGAGAAGGCTCCCTGGCCAATATCGGTTCCCTGTCCCGGGAAGACCGACGGGCGCTGGCCAACACCATTGTTGAAGAGCGCAATTCCGAAGGGGCCAGTCAATTTGGCTGGCGGGCCTATCGCGGCAACCGGTTCGAGGATTCCGCGCGCTGGTTTGAGCGCAGCGTGGCCTGGGGTCGCTCCGCCGATGTGGAAGGGCTGATCCTGTCCTATATGCAGCTTGGCCGGGGTGAGGAAGCCCGAGCTCTGATCGACAAATGGTCAAAATGGCAGCCCAAATTGCAGCAATATCTCGGCGGTGCTGGCGGCGGTTTGGTCGCGGAGGCCGGGGATCAGGCCCGGCAGGAAAATTATGCGGAATGCTTGCGCCTAGTGGATGAAGCCCGGGCCGCCGGAACCTACACCATGGGCATGGCCAATCAGCGCGGTTGGTGTCTGCTGGGGTTGGACCGCCCGACCGAGGCCAAGCAGTCCTTCCAAGACGCCCTGGCCCTGCCTGCGCCGCAATTCAGTCTGGCCGATGAAAGCCGGACCGCGCGGCAGGATACGACTTCGGGCATCCTCTGGTCCTTGCTGGCCATGGGCATGTCGGCCCAAGTGCTCGACTATCTGCAGACAGCGGATTTGAGCGAGCAGGATCGCCAATTGCTGCATGGGGAAGCGATCACTCGGCTCGCGCTGAGTGCCTATGAGATGGAAGATTGGCGGGAGGCTCTGCGCCTGCTGGATTATCGCAATCAGCTCCTGCCCCGGACCCGGGGTCTGACGGAGCTGGAAGCCTGGGCCTATTATAACATCAACAACCGCTCCAAAGCCTTGGAGCTGTTTGAGATGCTCGATGATCAATTGAGCACGCCGGAAACCCAAAACGCCTTGGCGGTGGTCCGGGGTGTCGCGAATTAAGGCCTGAATGCGGTGTATGGGCGGCGTTCGGGCAGGGATTGGGAGTGGGTTATGATCAAGCGACAGGCGAGCCCCCAAGGCCTTGGTGCCTTCGCGTCTTTGGTGGTGCTGCTGGCGGGACTTGTGCTGCTCAGCGCCTGCGCGCCGCGTTCGACCTGGCCGGGGCGGACCTCGCATTTTGACCGCTCCCATGAATGGGTCGAGGTTGACCCCTCACGCTCCTTGGTGCTGTTCAATTCGGCAGCCTCGCCCCGGGTCGTCGCGGTCCGGGAGCGCAACATCAATGATCTGCTGTTCGTGCAGGAACTGGTGTTTGAGAACAACTCCTATATTTCCGGGGAAAACAAGCTGACCCTGGCGGTGATGTTCGATGCTCCGGTGACTTGGCTGGTGGCCAATGGCATCGCCTTTAATGATGCGAACCGCTATTTGACCCAATATGGCGGACGCCCGTCAGCTGAGCTGTTGACCACCGCCTTTGCTGGGCAGTCCCATCAGATCTCCGACTTCCTGCATCAGAACCAATATGGCGTTTTTGGTCATGCCCATACGACGCCGCGCAGCGAGACCCAATGTGCGGTGTCTTGGCAGCGGATCGAGGATCAGGGGGCTGTGCTGCCGAACAATCTGCGCTCGGTGGATTTGCGGTTCCGCTTCTGTGATCGGGCGGTTGGCGAGCCGCAAATCCGCGAGATCTTTCGTGGCCTGACCCTGAATGCCGCAACCGGGATCTTTGGCCGCCCCGACCCGGTTGGCCCCGGCGGTGCCGTTGCCGGTGCAGCCCCTGGATCGACGTGGTCGAGCCCGCCCCTACAAGTCCCTGGGCAAGTCCCTGGGCAGGCTCCAGGCTTGCCTCTGGCGCCGGGCGGGCAATTGCCGCTGACCAATCAGCCCTATACCCAGGGACCGCCGCAGTTGCAAACCCCGCTCCCGACCCCGGCCCCTGAGCCTTCAACGGTGCCGCAATCGGTGACCAATGTCAGCTTGCCCTATCCGTACACAATCACGCCGCCCCAGCGCCAACAGCCGTTCTCCCCGACCCGCCCAAGTGCCTTTGCGCCGCCCTCGGTGCTCTATAGCAGCCCTGCAGGGTCTTTGGGCTTGCCCAATCTTGAGCCGGTTCAAGCCGTATCCGGGGTGGCCAATGGTCCCATCCTGACGATCCCGCGCGCGGTAAGACCCTCCGGGATGAGCGCCTTGCCGCAGTAAAATACCCCACAACGGGTCTTGGTTGAGCCCCAGGGAGGGATGCCCAGTGATCCTGCCTGAAGATCATGCTCAAGAGAGATTGCGCGCTGCGGAGCGCCGGGGCCTGAAGCTGGCGATCTTTTGCCGGACCTTTATCATTGGCATTGGGGCGGGCTGGTATATCGGCATTGCCCAGCTTTATGGCACGGACGCCAATCCCTGGGCCGTCAGCGCTTTGGCGATCTATTTCTTCTCCGGGCTGATCTATTTCTTTGTCATCGGCACCAGCTGGGACCTTCCGGCGCTCAAATATGCGGTTTATGCGGCCGATGTGGTCGGCATTTGCGTGCTGTTTGCGATCCTGCCGCTATGGTCCGGCGATGCGGTGCCACAGATCCTCGTTTTCCGAGCTTATGGGATTTATTACCTGTTTCCGATCCTGGCGCTCTCAACCCTGGCCCTGTCCTGGCGTCTGGTGATTTGGACCGGTCTGGCCATCGTCATCAGTTGGTGGGGATTGTTCGTCTCCCTGATCTGGCCCCTGACCGATACGGTATCTTGGGGCAGCCTGACCCCGGACGCTGATGCCGCGCAGTACATCGCGATCCTGCTCGATCCAGGCTTTATTGGCACCGGCAATCGGATGGAGGAAACAGCGTTGCTGCTGTTTGCCGCCCTGATCCTGGCATTGACTGTTTATCGGGCGCGGGCGGTGTTTTTTGCTCAGATCAAGGCGGAAGCCGAACGCAGTTTCCTCACCCGCACCTTTGGGGAATATGTTCCGGAATATCTCAGTCGGCAGCTGTTGGACGATCCCTCCGCCCTGGCTCCCCATGAACGCTATGCCACGGTGATGAGTGTTGATATTGCCGGGTTCACCACCTTTGCCGAGCGTTCGACCCCAAGCCAGACCATCGGCATGCTCAATGCCTTTTTCACCGATGCCGCCGCCCTGATCGGGGAGTCGGAGGGGTTGATTGTGGATTTTTCCGGCGACGGCTTCCTGGCGACCTATAACGCGCCGTTGCCGGTGGACGGGCATGAGCAAAAGGCCCTGAAGGCCGCCATGGCCTTACTGGATCATGTCCGCGACCATCGCTTCGACGGTCAGACCATCACCATCCGCCTTGGGCTGGCCACTGGCGAGATTGCCGCTGGGAGCGTTGGCGGCGGTGGGCGTCGCGCCTATACGGTCCATGGCGATACGGTCAATTTGGCCGCCCGGCTGCAAGACATGGCCAAGACCCAGGGCGGGCCGCTGTTGATGGATACCAATACGGCGAAAAACCTCGAGCCCGCTTTGATCAAATCCCTTGGCGAAACCCAGATCCGGGGGCGGCAAACGGTCATGGAGATTTTCTCCCTGGCCACGCCGTCCCCAGACGACGATACGTGCGCCTAGTCTGGAAGAGAGACGGGAAAAAGGCTATGTGTCTTGCGGACATGCGCATGGCTACACAGCCTATGCCGACCTAAGCTATGCTTTGGTTTGGGTTTCTAAAAAGGTGCTGTTCAACAGGGGTGGCTTTGAAACGTTTTTTGACCAGCATCCGGGGACGATTGATTGTCTTTTGTGCCGCGTTCTTTTTGATCGCTGCCTCAGCTTCCCTTTTCGCCGCCTCCCGCTTTAAGGACAGCGCCACCTCTTTGGATGGTCTGTTGGTCCAGAGCATTCCCATCGTCGAGGAAGCCCGGACCCTGGATGATGCGGTCCAGCGGTTTTCCAAGCTGGTGATTGAATCCAGCGCGGCACAGACCACCGATGACTATGACCTGGCCTATGAAGCGGCGGCGGAGGCCTGGGACACGGTTCAGGCCAGTGTGAAGCGGGTCACCCAGCATCTTGCCGAAACCAACAAGAGTTCTCTGGCCGCCAGTGCCGGCGAGATCCCGCTCGAGGAATTGGCCGCCGCCTTGGATGACCGGTTCCTGGAACTGGATGCCACCAAGCTGAATTTGCTCGAGCTGCGCTCCGCCGAACAACGGATCTTTTCCGAGCTGCAAAGAGAACTGCAGGTCATGCGCACCCAGGCCCTGCAGATCCGGCAGGTGGCCGGGTCCCATCTGCAGAAAACTTTTCGGGGCCTGGTTGCCGATGAAGCGGTCGATAAGCAAGACATCAGAACGCTGATCAATCAGGATTTTGAGCAGTTTAAGAACAGCCTCGAAATCGACGTGACCCTGGTGGAGATCCTCAATGACCTAACGGGTGTCCTGTTCCTGAACACCGCTGATAAGGTTCTGGCGCGACAGGCCTCCTTCTCAATCAATTTTGAAACCTTGCGCACCTCGGTGTCCGCCATGGACAGCAGCGATCCGGCGACGGCGGCCATTCTGGAACGGCTTGAGCTCTGGGGCATTGGCCGTTCGAACATTTTTGAGCAACGCACCAAGCTGATCGATATTGAGCGCACCTTGGCCGAGGAAAGCCAGCTGTTCATCGATGCGGCCACGGAAATGGAGGTCGCCAGCCTGCGCCTGACCGGCCTGGTGGTCGATGCCACCGGTGTCACCATTCAGACCATTTCCCAAAGCGTGGAAGAAAGCCAGGAAATCACCATCGGGGTGCTTGTTGCTGCCCTGTTGCTGGCGATCTTTGTCGGTTGGCGGATTGTGCTGGTCGGCATTGTGTTCCCAATCCAGCGGGTTGAAACCGCCATGCGCCGGATCTCCACCGGGGAAACCGATGTGCCGATGCCGCCGCAAACCAAAGATGAGTTGGGCAATATGGTTGGCGCGTTGCACCGCCTGAAGGACTACGTGGAGCGCGTGGTCGTGGCCGAACGTCAGGTTCGGGAAAGCGGTGTTCAGCTAAAGCAAAAAACCAACTTGCTTGAAGGCGCGCTGTCCAACCTCAATCAAGGGGTCGTGGCCTTTGATAAGGATCTGCGTCTGATCATCGCCAATCAGCGCTATCTGGAGATCCGGGGCTATCCGTCAAATATGGTGTTCGAAGGCCAGAGCTTCGAAGAGCTGATGCTGTTTGATGCAGAGCGCGAAGAGTTTGGCGAAGGCGATCCGGAACAGGTGGTGCAGCAATGGATCGCCAAAGCACGGCGGTCCGAAGAGCACCATTTTGAGCGGCAACGGCCCAATGGTCGTTATATCGAAGTCCGGGGCGGTGGCCTACCCGAAGGTGGTTTTGTCTCCACCTTTGCCGACATCACCGACCGCAAAACCAATGAAGAGGCTTTGGGCAGCGCCCACCGCCTGATTACCGACAGCATTGCCTATGCCAGCCGGATCCAGCGCGCCATTCTGGCCCCTGAACGGCGGCTGGCGGAGATGTTTGCCGATCACTTTATGATCTGGCAGCCCCGGGATGTGGTCGGTGGCGACATTGTTTGGATCCGCAGTTCCTTGGATGGCGGCCACCCGCTGGTCTTTGTCGTCGATTGTACCGGCCATGGGGTGCCCGGCGCGTTCATGACCATGATTGCCTATGGGGCGCTCGATCAGGTGCTTGGCGAGGTCCGCGATGGCAGCCCGTCCAAAATGCTCTCGGTCTTACATCGCCAGATCAAAACCGCCCTCGGTCAGGTTGGAACTGATGGGGAGTCCGATGATGGTCTGGATATCGGGGTGTGCCGCTTGCGTCTGGAGGAGGGCCGCGTGGATTTCGCCGGAGCGAAATTCTCCCTCTGGGGTCTTCCAGCCAGCGGTGATCCCGTGGAATGGAAGGGAGACCGCGCCGCCATCGGCTATCGCCGCTATCCCCTGGAGCAGAGTTTCACGGAACACAGCGTCGCTTTCGCCGCCGGAGATCAGTTTTACCTGTGGTCTGATGGGGTGATCGATCAGGTCGGCGGTTCCAGGCGGCGAAGCTTTGGCAAACGCCGTTTGGTCTCCCTTCTCACGGAGCACCGATCCAAACCGATGGCTAGGCAGGCAGAAGAATTGATGTCTACCTTCGAAGAGTATATGGAAGGGGAAGTCCGGCGCGATGATGTTACCGTGTTCGGGTTCATGCCCATTGCCAAGACTGCGACCTCCCATGAAACCGATTTTTCGATTTAGCCTTCGCCGCGTCCGGCTTGCCGCCCTGAAGGCGGCCCTTGTGGTCCTCTGCTTACTTGGGGCACTGCATCCCTTCCAGACCCAAGCCCAGGATCTCAGCTTGGCTTATAACAGCGCCTGGCCGCCCTTTTCGGAGGGCCGGGGCGCAGAGGTTGGCGGGATCTTACCAGGGCTTTTGAACGAGATCCTGGAAACCCGCATGGGCTTAAGCGTGGTCAATGAAGGGGTGCCCTGGGCTCAGGCCCAGGCCTTTGTCCGGCGTGGTTCTGTGGATGTCATGGTGACCGTGCCGACGGAAAAGCGTCTGGCCTATTCCCGGGCCAGTTCAGAAACCGTGTTTACCTTAACCATGCGGCCCACCGTCCGTCGGGGGTCTGCAGCCCATGACCAATTGGGATCGGCACCGGTTGTGGAAACCCTGCGCGGGCTTGCGGTTTGTGACATCTCCGGCAATGGCTGGGCGGAGACCTTCTATGCCGCCAATGACATTCTTTATTCCACGGCCTCGGATGTGCCGGAATGCTTGGAACGGATTGCTGCGGATCAGGCCGATGTCATCGTCCAACCCCCGGAAGTTGTCGTGAACCTGCTCCGGGACATGGATCCCACGGTTGCCGAAACGCTGGTTACGCTGCCCGGCACGTTTGCCGAAATGGAATTCAAACTGTTGTTGTCGCAGAAGTCCGACAAGGGCGAGGCCTTTCTGGCGGAGTTTGACGCGACCGTCGCCGCCATGCGGGCGGACGGGTCCTATGACACCGTCTTGCAGGGCCTTTCTGGCGTGACCACAAACTAGTCTCTATCCGAAAAGGAGGCGCATCATGCGCATCATGGTCGTTTTGTTCTGTGCGATGGTCTTCTCTTCAAGCGCCTGGGCCCAAAATCCGATCGTCAAGATTGTCAGCACCGATATCCCTGGCTTTGTCTCCGAAGAGGGCGGGTCGTTCATCGATCTGTTCCGCCAGGCTGGCGAAAACACCGGCTTTGACGTCGAGCTGACCCTGATGCCCTGGCAGCGCGCGGTGCGCCGGGTGGAAAAATCCGAAGACCAAATGATCATCCCGTTTTCCCGGACGCCGGAGCGGGAAGACCGCTTCACCTGGGTGGTGATGTTTAACGAGGTCCATAATGGCTTTGTCACCGTCGGCGAAGCAGTGGACAGCATGGAGGCTGCCAAAGCTTTGGACACGGTCATTGTTTGGAAAGGGTCTTCGCAACAGGCTTATTTGGAGCAGGCCGGATTTGAGAACCTCTATCCGGTCAGCAGTGCCGATACCATTCTGTCTTTGCTGAAAACCGGTCGGGCTGCAGCCTGGTATGGGGTGTTGGCCGAGGCCCGCTCGACCATCGCTCAGAGCAGCGAATATGACGATTTGACCATGGGGGCGGTAGTGGATTCCGAACAGGTTTGGCTCGCCGGTCCGGCCTCCCTGGACCCAGCCCCCTATGGTGCCTTTGCCGAAGAAGTCGAGCGCTTGCGCGACGCGGCAGCAGCAGCGGCACAGTAGAGGCAGGGGCTAAATCATAGCCTTGCGCCATGCCCCGGGTGTGGCACCAGTGCCGAGTTTGAAGGCTCGGCTGAAATGGCTTTGCGAGCTATAGCCGCAGGCGCTGGCGATTTGCGCCAGGGGCTCGCTTTGGCGCATCAAGGTTTTGGCACGCTCCACCCGCCGGGCTGCTATCCAAAGCTGGGGCGAAACGCCAAAGGCTTGGCGAAAGCTGCGTTGAAGGTGGAACTCGCTGCGTTCGACCACCGCAGCCAGATCGCGCAAGGTCAGCGACCGGTCAAGATTTGCCTCAACAAACTCTCGCAGCAATCGGCCCTGGTGTTGAGACAAACCCCCGCTGAGGGGTCTCTTTTGGGCGAGGCCAAAGCGACCGCTGGTCAGGACCCTGCCGACCAGCTCCATGGAGGCCTCGTCCGCCCGGGCCGGATCGCCCTCCCTTAGGCTTCGGACCAGGGCGGTGAAGGGGGCGGCCAGCTGTTCTGCAGCCACATAGGTTTTATCGGCCAGATCAAACAGCCGGGCATCGCGATCAAACAGCTCGGCGTAGATCCGGCGCAGATCAGGGTCAGGCAGATAGAGATGCACAAAGGTCATGGATTTGGTGATGTCCCAGACCGAGCGATGGCCTTGGGGCATGACACAGACCGCGCCGGGCCAGCCATGAATGGGTGTGCCATCGGTGCGCCATGTACCCTCGCCACCGGTTAGGTAAAAGCTGAAAGTGTGGCCCTGGGGCGCATCATAAATCACATGGTCGTCGCGGTTTTGCCAAATGGTCGTGGAGCGACCACAGCCCAGGTCAAGATGCGCCAGGGCCTGGGCATTGCGCGAGGCATTGAGAAAGTCGGAAACGGGTTTGGTCGGCTGGTCCATTGGGTCGTTGTCCTGTCTTCGTGCCTACCATACCTGCGGTTCAAATCAGCACCAATCCCCTCGGGCGGCTCATCATCACTTCATCGCAAGATCGTGCAAAACCCATGGCGGGTTTGACGCTAAGACCAGGGATAGACCTCCTTGGACATTTTCCTATGAATGCTTTCCTGTTTCTCGCCACCGTCCTGATTTGGGGCACCACCTGGATCGCCTTGGCCCTTCAAGTTGGCCCGGTGCCGGTCGTGGTTTCGGTGTTCTATCGCTTCGCCCTGGCTGGCGTTTTGTTTCTGCTAGGGCTCGCCTTGCTGGGCAAATTGCGGGTTCCGGCCCGAGCGCAGCAGCCCTGGATCCTGGCCCAGGCCCTGTGTCTGTTTAGCCTGAATTTCCTCTGCTTCTATACTGCGGCGGCCTATGTGCCCTCGGGTTTGCTCTCCATCGTGTTCTCGCTGGCCACGGTGTTCAATGCCTTTAATGCCCGGCTGGTTTTCCGGGACCCGATCACCGCGCGGGCCTTGTTGGCCAGCGGCATCGGGATCACTGGCTTAACATTGCTATTTGGCTCAGAGCTGGCTGTTGAGGATCCGATGGAGACCTTAAAAGGCATCGGCTTTGCCGCCCTGGGCACCCTGTTCTTCTCGCTGGGCAATATGGTCTCACGCCGCAACACCGCTGCTGGGCTTTCGGCCCGGGATGCCAATGCCTGGGGCATGGGCTATGGCGCGCTGTTTCTGCTTGCGGTCATTGGGGTCACCGGCACCCCTATGGTGGGCTCGTCTGATCTTGTCTATTTGTCGGCCTTGCTTTACCTGGCGGTGTTCGGCTCAATCATCGCCTTCACCACCTATTTGATGCTGGTGGCTCGGATTGGGGCCTCTCAAGCGGCCTATGCGACGGTGTTGTTTCCCATTGTCGCCTTGACCATCTCCACCTTTGCCGAAGGTTATGAATGGACCTGGATCAAGGCTCTGGGGGTGGTTTTGGCCTTGGCCGGGAATGCGGTGATGTTCAGCAAGGGACGCCCGAAATGGGCTTAGAGCCCTGTCCGATCAAATAGAAACGATTCTGTTTCTCGATTGGGGAGTACGATCCAGTGGTCAGTCGGTCGCGGAGCGAT